>JBGAOA010000124.1:0-5663 GCA_044222065.1 Candidatus Eiseniibacteriota bacterium | reverse complement strand
CTGCGGTGCGTTCGGCGAGTACGTTTCCGACCCGAACAGCGTGTTCATGACGCTCGAGCTGGCGCGCCCGCCCGGCTGAGGGCCGGCGCCCGTAAGGAAGCGCCGCGGCGCGTGTGCCGCCGCGGCGCGTGTCGTAGGCTGCCGCGCGTCCCGCCACTTCGAGGAGGCTCCACCGTGCGCTCGTTTTCGCCGTCCCTCTCGCTGCTCGCGCTGATCGTCGCCGTGCCGGCCGCGTTCGCGGCTCCGGCCGGCCGCGCGCCGACGCTCGTTTCGACCGCGTGGCTCGCGGGCCACCTCGGCGAGGCCGGCCTCGTCGTGGTGCACGCCTCGAACCAGCGCGCGGACTTCGACGCCGGCCACGTGCCGGGCGCGCGTTTCCTCGGCTGGTCGTCGTTCACGACGACGCGCGACAGCCTGAGCGTCGAGCTGCCCGATCCCGCGCGCTTCGACTCGCTGCTCGAAGCCGCGGGCGTCTCGGACGGCTCGCGGATCGTGATCGCGGGCGGGCCCGTCGGCGTGACGTCGCGGCTGCTCGTGACGCTCGACCAGTTCGGGCTCGGCGATCGCGCCTCGCTGCTCGATGGCGGCATCGATGCGTGGCGTGCGGAGGGCCGTCCGCTCGCGCGCGACTCCGCGGCGGTCCTGCGCGGCAGCGTCACGCTGCGGCCCTCGGGCCGCGTCGTCGATGCGGCCGCTCTCGCCGGCGCGCGCGCTTCGAACGCGCCGCCGTGCGTCGTGGACGCGCGGACGACCGAGTTCTTCCAGGGCCTCGCCTCGAACAACAACCCGCGCGCGGGCCGGCTGCCGGGCGCGGGCAACGTGCCGTTCAGCTGGCTCACGCGCGAGTACGGCCGCTTCCGCGCGCCGAAGACGCTGCGCGCGTTGTTCGCGAAGGCGGGGGTCCGCCCCGGCGACCGGCTCGTGACGTACTGCCACATCGGGATCCAGGCGAGCGTCGCGTACGTCGCAGCGCGCAGTCTCGGCTGCGACGTGTCGCTCTACGACGGTTCGTTCGAGGACTGGAGCCGGCGACGCGAGCTGCCGGTCGAAGCGGGAACCGGCGCCGCGCGCTGAATCGGGCGTCGCGGCTGACGGCGCGGGAGTCGCGCGGGGGGGGCCGTGTCCGTTCGCGCGGCCGGGTGACGCCATCGGGTGAAGCAGTCCCCGTCACCGCGGAGGTCACCCGTGTTCATCGCCCCTCGTCGCTCGCTCGCGACCGGCATCGTCCCGATCGTCCTCGCCGCCGCGTTGTCGGCGGTCGCCGCCCGCGCGCTCGCCGCGCCGCTCGGCAGTCCGAAGATGCAGGTCCTCACGGCGAAGATCGCGCCGCCGTATGCGCCGAACTTCCAGCTCACGACCGCCTTCAGCGGCTGGCCGCCGCTGCTCGGCATCATCAACGTGCGCGAGGACGGGAAGGACGCGTCCGGCAGGATCGAGGCGAGCGCGACCTGGTGGACGTCGTCCTCGGGCCTGCTCCGGAACTTCACCCAGTCGTTCGCGAAGGACGACGCCACGTTCGGCTCGGCCGCGACCATGGCCGCGCCGTTCAGCTACGTGGACCACTCGGGGGACTTCTGCTTCGTCCAGTGGTCGCAGAGCTTCCGCAAGGACTCGGCGGACGCGAGCTACCACTACACGATGACGGCGCCGTTGCTCTACACGCGCTGCCTCACGACCGGAGCGCGCGCGGAATTCGCGGTCGACAACTACGCGTTCTTTCCCGGCTCGACGTTCTACCGGTTCCATCAGGACGCGGGGCTCCTCATGTTCGGCAATCCGCCGGGCATTCCGATCGTCAATCAGACGAGCCACGGTCCGATGACCTATACGGGCTCCAATCCGGACGGCATCCAGCGCGACTACCAGATGGCATTCGCGACGCGCACCGAGGTGATCGACCTCTCGAGCGTGCCGCTCGGCAGCGAGTTCACGGTGGTCTTCAGTCACGTCACGCAGGCGAACATCGCCTTCGACGAGGTCGTGCGCGCGAACGCGTTCTTCCGCGACCCCGGAAACGAATCGCTCGGTGTCTTCATGGAGCTGCACGGCCTCACGCCGACGGACGCACCGCTGACGCTCGGCGTGGAGCCGCTCGCGGCCGCGCCCGGCGGAGCGCTCTCGCGGCCCTGGCCGAATCCGGCGCGCGGCGACGTGTCGTTCGCGCTCGACGTGCCGAGCGCGGGGGAGGTCGCGGTCGAGGTGTTCGACCTCGCCGGACGGCGCGTCGCGAGCGTGGCGCGGGGCGCGTTCGAAGCGGGCGTGCACGCGCTGTCCTGGAACGCGCGTGACGACCGCGGGGCGCCGGCGCCTTCGGGCGTCTATCTCGTGCGCGCGACCGGGCCCGGGTTCCGGAGCGTCCGGCGCGTCGTGCGGCTCGCTTCGGACTGAGCGTCCCGGGCCGCCCCGCGCCTTGACAGCGCCCTCGGCGAACTCGTATGTAGGCGCACCTACGGATGCGTTGTGTCTCCTACGAGCGAGTTGCCGACATGCTGAAAGGCAAGCGAAAGCCGATCCGGGAGCTGTCCCCGAGCCACGAGCACTACCTGAGGGCGATCTGGGAGGTGCGGGGCCGCGCCGGCTATGCGCGCCTCACGGACGTGGCGCGCGAACTCGGCATCTCGCATCCCACGCTCTCGGTCGGGCTCGAGCCCCTCAAGCGCGGCGGCCTCGTTTCGCTCGACGATCATCGCTTCCTCGTGCTGACCGAGCGCGGCGAGCGCGTCGCGCGCGAAGTGCACCACCGCTTCACCGTGGTGCGGGCGTTCCTCGCCGACCTCCTCGGAGTCGACGCGGCGCGCGCCGAACAGGAAGCCTGCCTGATCGAGCACGACCTGAGCGCCGAGACGACCGACCGGCTCGTGGACCTGCTCCGGCTCGTCACCGAGGACGAGACCGTGGGCCGCGTGTTCCGCGACCGCCTCGCGAAGTACCACCGCAGCTGCTCGCCCGGCGCGCCGTGCTCGACGTGCGGACTCGCCTGCCTCACGCAACTGAGCTGATTCCAGGACCGACACCCACCCCGCCTCGCGCCCGCGTGAGGCCCGGAGACTTCCGATGACCACCGACGCCCGGATCGATTCCCTTTCCCTCGACGCCTCGTTCGTGAAGCCGCGCCCCGGCGAATTCGTGGCCGTGAACTTCATCACCTGCACGAGCGCGTATCGCGAGCGCTTCGAGGCGCTGTTCGCGAGCCGTGCGCACGCGATCGATCGCCTGCCCGGTTTCCGCCACATGGTCGTGCTGCGCCCGCAGAAGGACGGCGGCGACTACCTCGTCGTGAGCTTCTGGCAGGACCGCGCGTCGTTCGACGCGTGGACCCGGTCGCCCGAGTTCCTCGAGGGTCATCGCCGCGGATTCGCCGACGTGAAAGCCGCGAAGGAGCGCGGCGAGGCGCCGCCGATGACGTCGCGCATGGAAACCTACGACATCCTGGTGGACTGACCGCGCGATGTCGCTCGATCATGCGACGACGCGCTTCGCGCTGTCGGGAACGCTCATCACGCTGTTCGCGCTCGCGGACTGGATCGCGCACCGGCGCGGCGGCCGCACGCCGCGTCACGCGATGCCGCGCGCGGCGAAGGTCGTCATCTTCCTGTCCATCGGCGCGTTCTACGCGCTGATCGGCCCGGCGGGCGGACCGATCGCGGGCGGGCTCGGCAACCTCGCGGGGGCCGGGCTCGCGCTGATCGTCCTGATCGCGCGCGTCGCGATCCCGGGGGCGCGGGCGGCGCTGCTCGCGCGCGCGGGGTTCTACGTCGCGCTCCCGATCGCGGTCGGCGTGCCGTGGGGGCTCGCCGCGCTCAGCCTGCCGGCGCTCGCGCTCACCGCGTGGACGCTGCGGCAGCCCGAAGTGCCTACGCCGCCTCTTCCGCCGCGTCCTTCTTGATCGCGAACTGCGGCCGCGCCTCTCCCGGCGCGCTGTTCGCCATCTTGATCCGCAGCCGCAGGTTGTTCGCGCTGTCCGCCTGACGGAGCGCCTCGTCGAGCGAGATCTCGCCGCGGCGGTGCAGCTCGAACAGCGCCTGGTCGAACGACTGCGAGCCGTCGAGTGCGTTGTCCTCCATCGCCGACTTCATCGCGGCGATCTCGCCCTTCGCGACCAGGTCCGCGATGCGCGGCGTGTTCAGCATGACCTCGATCGCCGCGACGCGGCCCGCGCCCGAGGCGCGCGGCACGAGCCGCTGAGACACGATGCCGCGCAGGTTCAGCGACAGCTGCGCGTAGACCTGCTCGTGCGACTCGGCGGGGAAGAAGCCGAGGAAGCGCTCGACCGCCTGGTTCGCGTTGTTCGCGTGCAGCGTGCCGAGCACGAGGTGGCCGGTCTCGGAGAAGTGCAGCGCCGCCTCGACCGTCTCGAGGTCGCGCATCTCGCCGATCAGGATCACGTCCGGCGCCTGCCGGAGCGCGCTCTTCAGGCCGGCCGCGAAGGACGCCGTGTCCACGCCGATCTCGCGCTGCGTCACGACGCAGCCCTGGTGCTCGTGCACGAACTCGATCGGGTCCTCGATCGTCAGGATGTGGCCGCGCGTGTTGCGGTTGCGGTGGTCCACCAGCGCCGCGAGCGTCGTGGACTTGCCCGAGCCGGTGGCGCCGGTCACGAGCACGAGCCCGCGCTTCTGCATGACGAGGCCGCGAAGCGCCTCGGGCAGCCCCAGCTCGTCGGCCGTGGGGAAGCGGATCGGAATGATGCGCGCAACGAGCCCGACCTGGCCGCGCTGGCGGAACACGTTCAGCCGGAACCGTCCGACGCCCTTGATCGCGCGCGCCGTGTTCAGCTCGTGCGTGCGGTCGAACTCGGCGGCGTCCGCGGGCGACAGGACGGCGCGGATCAGCGCCTCTACTTCCTCGGGCGGCAGCGCGCGGTCGGTGACGGGCACGGTCGAGCCGTCCACGCGCACGAGCGCCGCGGAGTCCGCCGTCAGGTAGAGGTCGGAGCCGTTGCGTTCGCGGACGCCAACGAGCAGCTGGTCGAGCGTCACGGCGTCAACGCCCGAACAGCCCGGGCTTCGCGGCCGGCGCGGGCGGCGCCGCGGGGCGCGCCGCGGGCGCCGCCGGCGCGGGCGTCGCGGCCGGGTGCGGCGATTCGAACAGCCGCGGGTTCGACGAGCGCTTCATCGCGACTTCGCGCGCGAGCCGTCCCTGCATGACGAGATCGCGCAGCGACTGGTCGAGGCTGATCATGCCGTGCTGCGCGCCGGTCTGGATCACCGACAGGATCTGCGCGGTCTTGTCCTCGCGGATCAGGTTGCGCAGCGCCGGGACGCCGACGAGCACTTCGAGCGCCGCGACGCGGCCCTTGCCGTCCTTCGCGGGCAGCAGCGTCTGTGCGACGACGCCCTCGAGGCTCTCGGACAGCATCGTGCGCACCTGCGCCTGCTGGCCCGACGGGAAGATGTCGATCACGCGGTCGATCGTCTTCGACGCCGAGTTCGTGTGCAGCGTGCCGAACACGAGGTGCCCCGTCTCGGCGGCGGTGATCGCGAGCTGGGTCGTCTCGAGGTCGCGCAGCTCGCCGACGAGGATCACGTCCGGGTCCTCGCGCAGCGCGGCGCGCAGGGCGTTGGTGAACGAGCCGGTGTGCGGGCCCACCTCGCGCTGGGTGACGATCGACCGCTTCGGGGTGTGCACGAACTCGATCGGGTCCTCGATCGTCAGGATGTGGC
>JBGAOA010000034.1:0-47950 GCA_044222065.1 Candidatus Eiseniibacteriota bacterium | reverse complement strand
CATGCCGATGCGCAGCGCACCGGAACCACCCATCGAGTGCCCCGCGAGGCCTCGCGCCTCGCGGCGAGCGACGGTGCGCACATGGGCATCGGTCCAACCGACGACGTCGCGTGCGACCCAGTCCTCCCAGCGACCCGTCACGGAGGAGTTCGCGTAGAAGCTCCCGCCGAACGTGTTGAACCCGTTCACCACCACCACGATCAGTTCCTGCACCGACCCGCGGGCGATGCGGTGGTCGATCGAATCGGGTAGCGAGATCCCGTACGGCCCCGAGACGAAATCGCGCACGCGATCGCCGAAGCCGGGCAGGAAATAGACGACCGGATAGCGACGGGCTGTCGTGCCATACGAAGGCGGCAGGTAGACGGCGATCGGCAACGAATCCGGGGTTCCGAGCCGATTGCCGCGCATGGATGGGGCCGGCACGCGCACCTGAAGCAACTGGTCGGCGTCGGGGGCCGCCGGGACAACCCCTGCGGCGCGCGCGGGATTCGACGTCCCCGTGAGGACTGCCAGGGCGAGCAGGAGCGAAAGCGGTCCAACGGTCACTCGTGTCTGGGATGACATCCGGCGTCCTCCTTCTGACGCGCTCGGCTGGACACCCGAGCGCGACGCTCAGCCCCGCCGCCCACCGCCGCGCCGCCCACGCGCGGGCTTCGGCGCCGCGGCGAGCGTCACGACGTACGTGCCGCTGCGCTCATCCTCGCGCAGATCGATGACGCCGGCGTCGCGCGCGTCCTCGAGCAGGTCGCTGAACGAGCCGAAGCCCAGCGCCGCCTCGGTGAACGCGGGGCGCTTGCGCTTCATGGTGTCCTTCACGAGCGACGCCTGGATCACGTCGAAGCCCTCGCGCTGCAGCGCGCGCACCGTCTCGACCACCAGCGCGAACGCCTCGTCCTTCTCGCGCGGTGCCTTCGCGTCCTTCGCCGGGCGTGGCGTCGTGCCGCGGACGAGGTCCTCGTAGTAGATGAACTCGTCGCAGCCGTTGGCGAGCAGCGGCGACGTGGACGCCTTCATGCCGAGGCCGATCACGTGCTTGTCGTTCTCCTTGAGCTTGGACACGAGCGGCGAGAAGTCGCTGTCGCCCGAGACGACCACGAACGTGTCGATGTGCTCCTTGCTCCAGGCGAGGTCCATCGCGTCGACCACGAGCCGGATGTCGGCGGAGTTCTTGCCGGTGCTCGCGCGCCGCGGGATCTCGATCAGCTCGATGCCGTGCTCGTGCAGGGTCTGCGTGTAGGAACGGAACCGGCTCCAGTCCGCGTAGGCCACCCTGACGACGATCTTCCCCTTCTCGAGCAGCCGGTCGAGGATGCGGCGCACGTCGAGCGGCGCTCCGCCTTCGGGCAGGCCGAGGGCGATGTTCTCGAAGTCGATGAACACCGCAATGCGGTGCTGCGTCGCGGGCGTATCGGTGGCCATGGGTGCTTCCTCCGGAGCATTCGCGCGGCCGGCATCGCCGCGCGCGGCGCGCAGTATGTCACGGACGCGGCGCGACGTGGACCGGACCGGACGCCGAAACGAACCAGGGCGGCGCGTCGTGCGCCGCCCGGTGTGCGCATCGTCGGCATCGCGGTTCGCTCACGGCTTCACGCTCAGCAGCGGCGGCGCGGGAGCAGGCCGGGGCCGGTGAAGACGGCGCACTGCGCCGACGGCGTACCGCACGCGCAGTGACGCACGGGCGGCTCGGTGGTCACGCGGCCGCAGCCCGAGCACACGTAGTAGTGCGCCTCGAGCGGCGTGGCGCTCGCGACGGCCACGCGCGCGGCCCGAAGCGCCCGGCGTCGAACTGCGCGAGCAGGAGCGCGAGCCGGATCGCGTGCGTCGCTTCGGCATCGCGGGCCCAGCGGAACGACGCGAGCACGTCGTAGAGGCACTCCTGCCGCGCGTAGGCGATGAAGCCTGCGTACGCGGTCCGCCGCTCGTAGATCTCGCCGTCGAGCGCGGCCTGGAGGTTCGCCGCGGTAGTGCCGGCCTCGACGCGCACGGGCTCGGACGCGGGCGTCGCACCCAGCGCCTCGAGTACGCGGGCGTGGTTGCGCACGTGCACGTCCTCGGCCGCGGCCAGCGCGCGGAAGAGCACGGCCGCCGGCGCGACGCACTCCTCGTCGGCCCGCAGGGCGTAGGCGCGATACGCCTCGCGCGCCACGCACTCGCGCTGCAGCGCGATGCGCGCCGCCGCAACGGCCTGTCCGTCCTCGGCACGTGCGCGCGACGCGGTGCCCGACACCGCGATGGCCGCGAGCGCGGCCACGATCCACGGAGTCCGCGTGATCCTCATGACCGTTCCCTCCCTGCTGCGGGACGGAACCGGCGGCTTCGCGGTGCCTCGCACTCCGATGCGTGCCGTCGTCGCGACGGCGCGTGCGGGATCGCGAGCTTCGGTGCGTCCCCGACTGGAGCGAGCCTCGAGTGGCGCCGGCTTGCGCCGGCCGGATTTCGCGACCGCTCCGAACCACTTCGGCGAGCGCGATCGTACGCTTCGCTCGCCTGCTCTCGACGTCCGGACCTACGGAAAGGCTCCGACCGCGGTTCCGCTCGCGTGCGATTCGCACGACGAACGACGAGTGGCTCCGACGAACGAGGCGGACTCGCGCCCGAACGACGACCGGCGGGCGGCCCGAAGGCCGCCCGCCGGTGCGGGTGCGACGCGACGACGCGCGGACTACAGCCGCTTTTGCCTGCGCTGCGCTCACCCTGCGCGGTGACGAGCCGCACGAAGTAGACGCCGGCGCGCACCGGCGAGCCGTCACTCGCGCTGCCGTCCCAGCGCACGCCCTGCACGCCTGCCGCGAACGCGCCCTCGTGCGACCACACGCGGCGGCCGGCGAGGTCGATCACGTCGAGCCGCGCCGTGCCCGCGCGCGGCAGCGAACGCGAGCGTGGTGGTCCGGGCTCGGGTTGGGCGCCGGACGCGCCAGCGCGAGTTCGAGCGCGGGAGCCTCGGGCGCGAGGCGCGAGGCCTCCGTCGTCGCGGCGCGTGCCGCGAGACCGTAGGCACCGCCGCCGGTCACCGACACGTTGTCGATCGCGACCTTGGGCCGCGAACCGGTCGTGCCGCCGGTGCCGTTGGCGTAGTAGAAGCGGATGCGCGCCGTGGCGGAGTTGCTGAACGACGCGGCAGCGCGACCGAGGCGATCGTACCCGAGCCCGCGACGTTGTTCGTGAAGTTGAGCACCGCCGCGCCGGTCAGCTCGGTGAACGTCGAGCCGTTGGTGCTCGTGTAGACGCGCAGCGAGCCCTTGCGGTCGCCCGTCGAGTTGAAGACGGTCTGCCACGTGAAGCCCAGCGTGCCCGCGTTGACCCCGGTGAAGTCGAGCAGCAGGTCGATGGCGTCGGCGCTCGTCCGTCGTGCCCGTCGCCAGCAGGCAGATCGTGCCCGCGGGGTTCGGGCTCACGCCCTTCTGCACGCCACCCGTGGTGCCGGTGACGAACGTGGCGGTGCTGGTCGTGGTCTTCGAACCGTTCGGGATCGTGCCGGTGCCGCCGACCGCGACCGGAGCCCAGCGCGTCGCGCCGATGCCGCTCGTGAAGCCGTTCGCCCAGTTCGCGACGTCCGCGAAGCTCTCGAGGTAGTCGCCCGAGGCCATCGGGTACGGCCCGGTCGAGCCGCCCGAGAACGTCGCCGAGATCGTGTGGTCTGGCCGCGACGTTCGTGAACGTGTAGCTCGTCACCGCGCCGACCGATGCGCCGTCCACGACCACGGAGGCGACGCTGAAGCCCGAGTTCGGCGCGATCGTGAACGCCTGATTCGCGCCCTCGACGACGGCGACCGCGCCGCTCGGAGCGATCACACCGTTCGCGCCCGCAGACGCGGTGATCGTCCAGCGGTCGATCGTGAAGCTCGCGTTGCTTCCGTCCTGCGCCGAATTGCCCGCCGCATCGCGCGCGGTCGCGCGCACGCGCACGGCCGACCCCGGGGCGTTCGGCACCGCCCACGCGTACGTGCCCGAGTTCGCGAGCCCGGTCGCGATCGTGTTTGGGTAGCTCGTGCCGCCGTCGGTCGAGTACGCGAGGTCCACGGCCGTCACGCCGATGTTGTCGCTCGCGCTCCACGTGATCGCGTGCGTCGAACCCGCCTTCCACGTCTCGCCGCCGTTCGGCGACGTCACGGCGACGGTCGGAGGCGTGAGGTCGCCCGCGTCGCGGCGCGTCACCCACAGCGTGGCGTTCAGGAACAGCGTGCTGTCGGTCGCGCCCGCTTCGCCCCAGCCGTCGAAGATGTTCGAGTTCCCCGGCGCCGCCGTGCCGTCGTCGGCCGGCGAACTGTCCCCCGCGAACACGACGCGGCCGTTGCCGTACACGGCCGAGGCGCACATCAGCCCGGTCGTGCTCGTCTCGGCGAGGCCGTTCATCCACACCTCGCCGCGCACGCTCGCGTTCACCGCCGGATAGAGCGTCATCGTCGTGCCGCTGTGGAACGCGAAGCCGGTGACGTTCCCGACCGGGCCGCGCGTGATCGAATCGGTCGAGACCGCGCGCACGTTCGTGGACGTCTGGCTGATGCTGTTGTTCGCGTTCCCGGTCGAGGCGAAGCTCACGCCGAGCAGGTGCGACGGGTCCATCGCGTTCCAGATCTTCGGCGAATCCTGGCCGTCGTTGTTGCGGTCCGATCCCGCGTGGTCCGAGATCGCGACGAGCCCGCCGCCGTTCTGGACGAAGCTGAAGATCGCGCTCGCCTCGGCGGCGCTGAACAGCGTGTTCGGCTCGTCCACGATCAGCACGTCGTAGTTCGCGAGATCGCGCGGATTCCCCGAATTGCCGTAGGTCAGCGCGGCGGTGTTCGTCTCGACCGTGTAGCCGCGCTGGACGAGCGCGACGGCCCACGACGAGATCGCGCCGGTCCAGTACGTGCCCGGCGTGCCCGCGGTGATGCCGCTCTGCGCGGGCAGCGGCACGGGCTGATCGGTATCGATCTGCCAGTCGCGCGCGTTGCCGGCGGTCTCGGCGTGGAAGTTGTCGAACAGCGCCTTCTTCGCGGCGAAGCGGGGGGTCGCGAGAAGCACGGCAGCCAGCACGACGATCGGCAAGCGGCGGCTCATCGGGCACCTCTCCCATCCTGGGAGTTCGGGGTCAGGACCCGCGACGACGGGGGTGCCGGCGCGAGCGCGTCCGGGTGGATGCGGACGCGCGCGGAACCTAGCACCGCGCGGCGCCTCGCCCGTAGGCCGAAGCGCCGAGGTTCCCGATCAGTTCGTCACGCACACGCGCCGGGCGCGCGACTCGCCGAGCGCCGTGAGACGCACGAAGTACACGCCGGCGCCGAGCGGCGCGCGCGGCGCGAGCGCGCCGAGCGCCAGCTCGTGCGCGCCCGCGCCGAGGTCCGCGCCGCGCCATTCCGCGAGGCGGCGCCCCGCGAGGTCCAGGAGTTCGAGCCGCGCGTCGCCGGGCCGCGGCAGCGTGAACGCGATGCGTCCGTCGCGGCGCAGCGGATTCGGGACGATCGGCGCGAGCGCGAGGCCCGCCGCCGGCGCCGTCGTCGCGTCGAGCAGGTCCGTCACCACGAACCGGATCGCGGCGACCGGCCCCGCGGCGTTCTCGTCGTCGCGCGCGCGCACGAGCACCGAGTCCTCGCCGAGGAAGCCCGGGTTCGGCACGTAGCTCAGCAGGTGGCGGCGCGTGTTCGAGAGCGTCGCCGCGCCCTGGGTCGGCGCGAGGTACACGTCGTGCCAGAACACGGAGCCGTCGGGATCGGCGCCCGCGAGGTCCACGAGCACGGAGCCGTCCCGCGGCACGTACACCGTGCGCGAGGCGATCGTCGGCGCCTGGTTCGCGGCCGCGTTCACGGTGAAGGGCTGCGTCGCGCGCAGCACGCCGTTCACGAGCACGTCCACGTGCCACGCGCCGAACGTCGTCGGGCTCGTCGGCAGCGTGCCGGACACGTACCACCAGCTGCTCGAGTAGGAGGCGCTGGGATTGAAGTTCGCCGAGCCCCAGAGCCCGAGCGGGCTCCAGAACCGGAACGACACGAGGTCCGTGGTCGCGAGATTGCGGGCGCGGATCCACGAGTACACCGTCGAGCCCGCCACGACGTGCGTTTTCGAGGGCGGCCGCTCGCACAGCGTCGGCCAGTTGAGCGCGAGCGTCGTGGCGCCGTGGTTGAAGACCTCGACCGGATGCGTCCACACGTAGGGCTGCGGCGACTGCCACAGCGACGGATTCGACTGGCAGGCGCCCGAGTTCGGTTCGCGCGTCGCGCCGTCCCAGGTCTCGAAGTGGAGGTGCGGGCCGCTCGAGAAGCCGGAACTCCCGATCATGCCGAGCGTGTCGCCCGTCGCGACGGGCTGTCCGACCGTGACGCGCACCGAGCCGTTGCGCATGTGCCAGTAGTAGGCGTAGGAGCCGTCGCCGTGCTGGACGATCGCGTGGTTCGCGACGACGCCGTTGATCCACGCCGTGCGGCGGTCGAACTCGCCGTCGTGCGCGCCCACGACCGTCCCCGGCGCGGCGCACAGCACGGGGACGCCCGCGTCCATGTCGTAGAAGTCGCGGATCTCGGTGTCGATGCCCGCGTGGCCGTCGTAAGTCGTCGCGCCGCAGTTCCAGTCGAGCAGGCCGGCCGTGGGATCGAGATCCACGTAGTTCGTCACGGTGCGTCCGAACGAGTTCGTCCCGCCCGGCACCGGATCGGCGTAGAGCGGCACGAACAGACGCGCGGGCGCGGGACGCTTCACGGCCGGGAACGCGGCGCGCAGCGCGGCGGTCTCGGCCGCCGGAATGCAGTTCTCGAGCGCGGGCGGGGCGGGCGCGGCGGGCCCCCCCGCGACCTGGAACGCGCGGGCGGGTGAAGCGCAGAGCAGGGCGAACAGGGCGAGGCATGCGGCGCGCATGGCGGAATCTCCGGAGGCGGTCGGGCGTCGGCGTGGGGCCGGCGCGATCTTCGCCCGCGTCCGGGGCGTGCGCAACGACCATTCGACGAGCGCGCGCCGGTGCGCGACGAAACTTCGCCGTTGACGCCGCTCGTCCTCGGCCGCGAGCATCGGTGCACATGCGATCGTCCCGCTCCCCCGCCGCGCTCGCGCTCGCGGCCCTCGTGCTCGCCGCGCTGCTCCCGTGCGACGGGGCGGCGTCCGCCGTCGGCTGGCGCCGCCATCTCGCGTTCGGCGTCACGCTCGACAGCCTCGCGCTGCTCGGGCGCTTCGATCTCGTCTCCGCACGCTGCGACTCGGCGGCGGTCCGCGCACTCCCGGGCTTCGACGCGAATCTCGAGCGCTACACGTCCGTGATGCGCGTGTCCGCGCGTCTCGCCCGCGGGCGCGGCGGCGATGGTGAGGCCATCGCGCGGCGGGTGCTGGCCGAGGCGCTCGCCGCGCGCGATTCGCTGAGCGCGTGCGCGGCGTTGAGGCTGCTCGCGTATCAGGGGAACGCGGCGCGCGACTTCGAGCGCGGCCGGGCGCACGCGCGACGGATGCAGGCGATCGCCCGGCGCGCGGGGCTCGTGGAACTCGAGGCGGCGTCGTGGCTGCTGCTCGCGTACGCCGCGCAGGAACGGCGTGATCTCGAAGAAGCCGTGCGCTGCGGCCGGGTGGCGGTCGAACGGATCGGCGAGCGCGCGTCCCCGCGGCTCCGCTCCCAGGTGCTGGCCTCGCTCGCGCGCACGCTGCAGGTCGCGGGCGACCTCGACGGCGCGCGCCGGGCGCACTTCGACGTGCTCGCCGAGGCGCTCAGGAACCGCGACCTGCTGCAGCAGTCCGAAACGCTCGGCAATCTCGCCGGACTCGAGCACGCTTACGGAGACGTGTCGAAGGCGAAGGTCTACTACGTGCGGGCCGAGTCGCTGTCGGGCGTCCTCAACCTGACGGAACGCGTGCTCGCCCTGCGCCGGAACCGCGGGCTGCTGCTCGTGAATGCCGGCCAGCTCGACGAGGCCGACTCGCTGCTCGTGCCCCTCGTCGCCGAAGCCGAGCGCACGGGCTCGGCCCCGCTGCGGGCGCAGGTCTACTCGCAGGTGGGAGTGCTGCGACGGCAGCAGGGCCGCTTCGAGGAGGGCGAACGTTTCGGCCGCCGCGCGATCGCGCTGACCGACTCGATCCCGGTCTCGATCGCCCAGGAGGTGACGACCACGCTCGCGGGCACGCTCGCGAGGCTCGGGCGACACGAAGAGGTCGTGCGTCTGATTGATGCGCAGAGCGCACGCCTCGCGCGGTGGGGCGTCGCCGATCGGGGAAGCTTCCTGTTGCGCCAGCGGAGCTCGAGCCTGCTCGCGCTCGGCCGCGCGCGCGAGGCGCTCGTGGGGCTCGTGAACTCGGGGCCGATCGAGCGCACGAGCGGCGTTCTGGGCTACGGCGGCGTGCACGCGCTCGTGACGCGCGCCGGCTGCTACCGGGCCCTCGGCCTGCGCGACAGCGCGCTGATCGCGTTCCGCCAGGCGGCGGACGGGCTGGGAGCACGGACGACGGGCGACGAGCGATCCCGCGTGGCGCGAGGCGTTCGACGAGGCCGCGGCGGACTTCAGCGGCAGCTACGCGACGTTCCTGCTCGAGCCCGTGCGCGGACGGGAGTCCCGGCTCGCGGCGCGCGAGGCGTTCGCCGCGTTGCAGCGGTTCCGTTCGTGGATCGCTGGTGGAACGCGCGCTCGGCCCGGCGGACCCGCGTCCGCGTTCTCGGCGCCGGGCGCGGCGGAACTCCAGTCGCGCGTGTGCTGCAACCGGGCGACGTGTTCGGACGTGCACCCGTGCCCCGAGACGACCGTCGTGTTCGTGCTGACGACACGCTCGATCCGCGCCTACTTCGCGCCGGGCGACCGCGTGCTGCGGCCCCGATTCGAGCGGCTGCGCGACTACGCATCGCCCGGCGCGGGCACGGGCGTTCGCGGACTCGGTTGCGCGCGCTCGGCCAGGCGCTCTTCGGCGCGGCCGAGCCGGAACTCGTCGCCGCGCGGCGCGTGCTCGTCGCGAGCGGCCCGCTCGCGGGCTACCCGCTCGGCGCGCTCTCCACGCGCGGGCTTCCTCAGCCGCTCGCGGTCGCGAGGGAGTTCGCGGAGGTGCCGACCGCCTCGCTGCTCGCGCTCGCGCGCACGAGTTCGGCGGAGCACGCGGGGCGACTGCTCGCGCTCGCCCGCACGCGCGACGAGGAGGGCCGCGCGATGCCGGGCGCGGCGCGCGCGAGGTCCGCACGATCGCCGAGCGGTTCCCGGGCGCGACGGCGCGCGTGGACCCGCCGCTCGATGCGCGCACGCTGCTCGCGCGCGACCTGCGCGGGTTCGACGTCCTGCATTTCGCCGTGCACGCGCTCGAGGACCGCGCGCGCCCCTGGCGCCTGGGCCTGCTCGTCGGCGACGCCGGCGGCCCGACGCGTACCTGCGGGCCGACGCGATCGCGCGCGCGCGGCGTGCGCGCCTGTGCGTGATGTCGAGCTGCCGCTCGCTCGGCGCCGCGGGCCGCGGTTCGCAGACTCCGCGCGGCCTCGCGGCCGCGTGGCTCGCCGCCGGCGTGCGCACCGTGATCGCGACCCAGTGGGACGCCGACGACGAAGCCATGACGGAGCTGATGTCGCGCCTCTACGCGCACCTCGCGCGGGGCGAGACCGTGGGCGCCGCGCTGCGGGCCGCGCAGGCGGAATTGCGCGCCTTGCCGCGCTTCGCCTCGCCCTACTACTGGATGGGGGTCGTCCTGCTCGGGGACCCCGACACCCGGGTCCGGGGGCCGCAAGTCGCTGACGGCGGCGGCCGTACCGCCGAATCCCCCGTATCGTCCGTGACGAATCGTCGCTAAGGTGCTTCTCCATGATGAACGCACCGGGCCCCGAGCCGAGCGACGACGAACTGGTGCGCGGTTTCCAGCGCGACCCGGACGGCGAGTCCGGGCGAGCGGCGGCCGCGGCGCTGGTCGCCCGCTGGCGGGGGCGCGCGTACCTGTGGGCGTTCCGCGTGCTGCGCGAGCGCGAAGCGGCGCTCGACGCGGCGCAGGATGCGCTGCTGCAGATGTACACGGCCCTGCCGCGCTACGAGTCGCGCGGACGGTTCTCGGCGTGGCTGTTCACGATCGTGCACAACCGCTGTCTGCTCGCGCTACGGAAGCGTCCGCTCGTGCGCGAGGACGAGGCGGAAGTGGACGACCTCGAAATGGATCGTTCCGACCCGGGCGACCGCGTGGAGACGTCGCTCGAACTGGAGCGGGTGCTGGAGGCGATGAACCGCCATCTCGAACCCGTCGAACGACGGGCGCTGTGGCTCAAGTCCTACGAGGGGATGAGCGTGAACGACATCACGCGGTTGCTGAGGATCGAAGGGCCCTCGGGAGCGCGGGCCGTCATCCAGACCGCCCGCCGCAAGCTGGGCTGGCGCTCGCGGAGCGAAATCCGCACGGAGGCGCGTCGACGCGCGACGGCCGGTTCACTCCCGAGGAATTCGCGCGTATGCTCGCGCTCCTCCGAGGACCATCCGAGCGCGTGCGCGAGCGTCTCCCCCGCCTTCGAGGCGTGGCGGGCGATGCACGACGAGTTCGTCGCCCCGGGCGACTCGGCCGTGTCGCCCGAACTCGCGAGCGCCGAGGGCGCTCGCCGCGCGGGTCGAGGGTAGGCGCTCGGCGCGGCGCGCCGGGACCGCGGGGCCCGCGGTGCCGCCGCGGCGCGCGACCCGCTCGCGCCGCGGCCTCGCCGAGTGGATCTTCGGCGCCGGCGCTCGCCCGGCGCTCGCCGCCGCCGCGGTGCTCGTGGTCGCGGGTGCGTCGTGGTGGTGGACCGCCCGTCCGCGCGAGTACGCGACCGTGCGCGGCGCGGCGCCCGCGCAGGCCGCCGCCACCGTGTGGCCGCCGCGCGCCGCGGGCGACGTCGTCGAGTTCCGCTGGAGCCCGACCGCGGGCGCGGACGCCTACCGGCTCGCGCTCGTCGGTCCCGCGCTCGAGATCGTGTTCACGCGCGACACCGGCGCCGAGACGACGCTCGTCGTGCCGCGCGCCGCGCTGCCCGCCGCGCTCGCGCCGGGCGCCGAAGTGCAGATCGAGGTCACCGCCCTCGCGCACGGCGCCGCGATCGCGGTCGCGCGCTCGGGCGTGCTGTCGCTGCCCTGAAACGCCGCGCGGGCCGGGGGAGCGGCGCTCTCTCGGCCCGCGCGATTCCGGCGCTCAGCGCACGACGACGACGCGCGCGCCCGCCTGCCGCTCGTCCTGCTGCCAGCGCACGAAGTACGTGCCGGCGGGGACCGCCGCGCCGCGCTGATCGCGCGCGTCCCACGTCACGCGGCCGCCGTCCGTCCGGGACGTGACGTCCATCGCGCGCACCGTGCGGCCCGTCGCGTCGAAGACGAGAAGTCGGCCTTCGCCCGCGCGTCCGCGCGGCAGCTCGATGCTGCACGACGTGCGCACCGGGTTCGGCGACACCGCGAGCCTGATCGCACCGCCCAGCGCCTGCGACTCGACGTCCGCGACGAGCACGCCGTGCGGCCCCGCACCGCTCGGCGTCGTGCCGTGGCACACGGCGCATTCGCGCAGCGTGCCGGCGTAGCCCTGGAGCGCGATGTTGTTCGCATTGTCCGCCGGCTCGCGGCTCGGCAGGTCGGCGTGCGTGCTGTTGTGGCATCCCTCGCACATCACGCCGCCGTGCCCGGCGCTGTTCCGGTAGAGCTGCCCCGCGGGCTCCGCGAACTGCGGCAGGTGGCAGCCGCCGCACGCCGGCTCGTTCGCCCACGGGACTCGTCCGTTCTCGATCGTGCGCGCCACGTTGAGCATCGTGCCGTGGCAGTTCTGGCACGTGAGTCCGTGCCGGTCGTTCATCGCGCCGCGCAGGCACTTCGTGTTCGGACCGGGATGGCACTTGTAGCAGCCGTCCATGCCCGGGATCTGCGTGTCGATGAACTGGTGCTGGTCGTGAATGCGGAACGAGAAGTAGCCCGCTTCCGCGTTTCCGGTCGTGCCGAGCGCCGGGCTCGCGTGGCAGCGCGCGCACAGGATCGGACGCGTGTTCGGATCGAAACCGGTCACGCGCGGGTGACCGTTCAGGATCGAGTTGATGCTCGAGTGGCATCCAGAGCTGACGCAGTTGATCTCGGTCGAGACCGGGATCACCGGGGTGCTGCGCGCGAGTTCGGCGCCGACGGGATCGCGCGCGATCACGAGCGCCTGCTGGTAGGGGTTCTCGACGGTCGGGTTCGCGTCCGTGAACGGCGTCACGGGAATGCCGATCGCGGCGTAGTGCGTGCCGACGAGGTCGAGCGAGCCCGTGAGGCCCTTGCCCGCGAGGCCCACGTCCGGCGGCAGCTGGACGCCGAAGATCGCCTGCGCGTAGGTCCAGAAATCGGTCTTCCCGACCGAGGTCGTGTTGCCCGGGATCGAGTACTCGAGCGAGACGCCGCCCGTCACGATCCGCGGCAGGCGCGTGTCATCGCCGCGCTCGATCACCTGGGCCGAGAGATTGTTGAACGGCGGCAGCACCGAGAAGTCGGCGTGGTCCTTGTTCATGCAGTGCATGCCGAGGTCGTTCCACGACAGCACGACGTGGGAGCCGAGCGCCGGCGTCTCCGTGCGGGGCGACGGCGCGGCGTGAACCGTCCCGGGCGGCGCGACCCCGGACGCGACGGCGAGGACGAGGGCGAGCAGCGCGGCGCGGGTGAGGCGGGCAAGCGTCTGCGACATGGGACTCCTCCTGTCGGGACACGTGGGGATGGCCGTGTGTGCGTGGTCCGCGACGGGGGATTCCGCGTTTCATTCAGTTTCACGAAATCTCCCCGCTCGCGACGCGGCGGTGCGCGCCGCGGCGTGGCCGCAGCCCGCGGGAGCGCCGGGCGCGCTCGCGCCCTGTCCCGCTCGAGCGCCCGATTGCGTTCGTCCGGGAAAGGAGGCGCCATGACCCGCCCGCTCCACGCCCGCACGCCCGCCCTCGCCCTCGTCGCGCTCGCGACCCTCGCCGCGCCGCGCGCGTTCGCCGCGTGGCCTTCGAACGGCGCCGTCAATCTGCCCGTCGCGCTCGCGCCGGGCTCCAAGGGCGGACACGCCGTCGCGAGCGATCTCGCGGGGGGCTTCTACGTCGCGTGGCGCGACGACCGGAACGTCGCGACGGGCAACGACGTCTACCTGCAGCGCATCTCGGCCGCAGGTGCGGTCGCGCCCGGCTGGACCGCGAACGGGAACCTGATCTGCAACGCCGCCGACCTGCAGATTCCGGACGCCGCCGCACCCGACGCCGCGGGCGGCGTGTACGTCGCGTGGCGCGACCGCCGCGCCGGGAACTACGACATCTACCTGCAGCACGTGAGCGCCTCCGGTGCGCTCGTCGCCGGCTGGCCCGCGAACGGGCTCGCCGTGAGCACCCGCCCCGACGAAGAGGGCTCGATCCAGCTCCTGCCCGATGGCGCGGGCGGCGTCTACCTCGTGTGGGGCATCGCGACGAGCGGCGCGTCGGGGCAGGACCTCTACGGCGTGCGCGTGCAGTCGAACGGCACGCCCGCCTCGGGGTGGCCCTCGAACGGCAAGGCGCTCGTCGCGACGAGCGCGGAGGAGTTCGACCCGTCGGCCGCCGTCGGATCGGACGGACGGCTCGATGTCGCGTACGTCTCGTCCTCGGCCGGCAACGACGACGTTCGCCTCGCGTACTTCAGCGCCGCCGGAGCGTCGGCCGGCGGCTTCATCGTGTGCGCCGCGACCGGGACGCAGTCGAATCCGGTGCTCGTGCCGAACGGCGCGGGCGGAGCGCTCGTGTTCTGGGACGATCAGCGCAGCGGGCTGCCCGCCGCGTACGGGCTCATGCTGCTCGCCGACGGCACGCGTCCGGCGGGCTGGCCCGTGAACGGGCTGATGCTCGTGCCCGAGCCCGCCTCACTGCGCGACGCGGTGACCGACGACCACGCGGGCGCGTGGCTGCTCGCGACGATCACCGGGGGCGACGGCTCGGGCCAGCTGCTGCACGTGCGCTCGACCGGCGCGTCCACCACGGTCGCCGACGGCTCGTTCTTCGGATCGAACACGTCCGGGAGCCTGCTCCCCGACGGCCGCGGCGGCGTGATCGCGGGCTGGGCCGGCACGCCGGCGGGATTCGGCTCGGACGTCTACGCGGGACGCTTCAACTACGACGGTTCGGCTGCACGCGGCTGGACCGACACGCGCACGCTCGGCCCGGTCGTCGTGTGCAGCGCGGCCGGCGACCAGAACAGCGTCGAACTCGCGACCGACGGAGCGAACGGGGTGCTGCTCGCCTGGAACGACCCGCGCACCGTGAGCACGAACGAGATCTACGCGCAGCGCGTCGAACGCTTCGGCCGGCTCGGCAATCCCGAACCCGCGATCGCGGGCGTGAAGGACGTGAAGAACGACCAGGGCGGATTCGTGCGCGTGAGCTGGAACGCGTCCTACCTCGACGTCGAGCCGCAGTTCCCGGTCGCGATCTACCGCGTGTGGCGGCAGGTGCCGGCGGCGCTCGCGCTCGCGCGACTCGCGCGCGGCGAGGCGCGGCTCCTCGAAGCGCGCGACGAGACGCCCGCGAGTTCCGAAGCGCGCCGCGCTCGAACGCTGCGCGCCACGACGACGGACGGCGTGCAGACCTTCTGGGAGCCGGCCGGCGAAGTGACGGCGTCCGGACTTCCGAGCTACTCGTTCACGGCCGTGACCGCGGGCGATTCGACCGCCGCCGGCGCGCCCACGACCGCGTTCTTCGTGGACGCGGTCGCGTTCGACGCGTCGTTCTGGTCGTCCGCAGCGGACAGCGGCTATTCGGTGGACAACCTCGCGCCGCTCGCCCCGGCCGCGTTCGCGGGCGTGTTCGCCCCCGGCACGGGCGTGAGCCTGTTCTGGAACGCGAACGGCGAATCGGACCTCGCGGGCTACCGGCTCTACGCCGGCCACGATCCCGGCTTCCTTCCCGACGCCGCCCACCTCGTCGCCGCGCCATCGTCCCCCGGCTGGTTCGGGCCGGACGCGCTGCCCGCGTACTACAAGCTCACCGCGGTGGACGTGCACGGCAACGAGAGCCGCTTCGCGTTCCTCCTGCCCGCGGGGACGCTCGATGCCGCGGCGGAGCCCGCACCCGGCGAGTTCGCGCTCGCCGCGCCGTCGCCGAACCCCGCGCGCTCGGGTCCGGTCGCGTTCGCGTTCGCGCTGCCACGGGCGGGCGTCGTTCGGCTCGCGCTCTACGACGTGCAGGGGCGGCCGAGGCGCACGCTCGTCGCCGGGGCGCGCGAGGCGGGCGAGCACCGCGAGACGTGGGACGGACGCGACGATCGCGGCGCGCGACTGCCGGCCGGTGCCTACTTCGCGCGGCTCGAGCTCGAAGGGCGCGCGCTCGTCCGCCGCCTCGTCTGGCTTCCCTAGGGTCGCGGCGCCGCCACGGTCCGGCGGGTATTTCTTCCGGCGAGCTCCCCACCTCTCCGAACGCAATCCCCAACCGCCCGTCCCTCGCTCGGCGGGCCCCACCGTTCGGAGGCCCCGTCATGTCGCGTCCGCTCGCGCTCGCCTGCGTCCTCGCGCTCCTCACTGCCACGCCCGCCGCGTCCGCTCCCCTCTACCGGCTCGTGGACCTGGGCTTCGCGCCCGGCGCCACCGCCTCCACCGCGGCCCGCTTCGGCGTCGGCGGCGCCGTGCTCGGACGCTCCGAGGTTCCCGCCACGTTCGGCGGCCACGCCACCCGCTGGGACGTCTCCGCCGAAGGAGTCGTGCTGCAGGTCACCGACCTCGGCGGATTGCCGGGCTTCGACTGGAGCTCCGCCTACGGCATGAACGCGAGCGGCTGGATCGCCGGCCACAGCAACACCGCCGATCCTCAGCCGCGAGCGGTTCTCTGGCGGAACGGCCAGGTCGTCGACATCGAGTCCGGCGCGGACGGGAACGCGAACATCTACGCGTTCGACGTGAACGACGCCGGCGTCGTGTGCGGCTTCCTCACGAAGAGCGGCGGCGGCGGCAACTGGGACGCGGCGATCTGGATCGAACGCCCGAACCAGCCCGGACGCTTCGATCGGACGATCCTCCCGCTGCATCCGTCGGGCGATCCGCTCACGGCCTGGACCGAGGCGCAGTCCATTACGGAAACGGGCCGCGTCTTCGGCCGCACGGGACTCAATCCCGGCGACCGCGCGACGATTTGGGAAGCCGACGCCGCCCACACGCCCGTGCTGCTCGAGCCGCTCGCGAACTCGGACCAGAGCATGCCGGGCACGATGAACGAACTCGGGGACGCCGTCGGCTACACGATGTACCCGTTCGGGCTCGACCGTCCGACGCGCTGGTCGCGCGACGCCGCGCACGTGCCGGCCGAACTCCCGATCTGGCCCGGCCACAACGCGGGCGTGGCGACGCTCGTGGACCCGTCGGGCGCGACCGTGTTCGGGTTCTCACGGCTCATCGATACGAGCGTGTTCCCGTGGCCGACGCTCGAGGAACGCGTCGTGATGTGGAACGCCGACGGACTCTGGGACCTGAACGCGCGGCTCGACGCCTCCGGCGCCGGCTGGACCGTGTTCGGCACGTCCGACGTGAACGCCGACGGCTGGATCGCCGCGACCGCCGCGACGGGCGGCATCGCGCACGCGGTGCTGCTGATCCCGGTCGTGGACCCGGTCGCGGTCGAGTCCGCGAAAACGGGATCGCTCGCGCTCGCGAGCCCCTCGCCCAACCCCGCGCGCGGCGCGGTGCGGCTCGGCTTCACGCTCGAGCGGGCCGGCGAGGCGCGGCTCGCGATCGTGGACGCGCAGGGCCGGCGCGTTGCCGAACCCGCGCGCGGCGCGTTCGACGCCGGTGCGCACGACTTCACGTGGGACGGGCGCGACGCGTCGGGAAGATCCGCCGCTCCGGGGATCTACTTCGTGACGCTCGAAGCCGGCGGAGCGCGCGCGTACGCGCGGCTCGTGCGGGTGCGCTGAGCGGCGGGGGCCGGGCGACGCCGGGCGCGCTTCGGCGTACCCTGCGCGGGCACGACGCGACCGTCGCCGGGGTTCGCACTCCGCGCTCCGGCGGCGGCGGCGCGGCCGGAAAGAAAGGTCCTCCATGCCCCACACCCACAACGATCTCGCCGAGAAGATCCGCGTGCAGGTCAGCGCGGACTTGAATCAGCTGCTCGCGGACGCCGCCGACATCACGATGCAGGCGAAGCAGGCGCACTGGGCCGTGCGCGGTCCGAATTTCATCGCCCTCCACAAGCTGTTCGACGACGTGTACGCGCACGGCGGCGAATGGAGCGATTCGATCGCGGAACGCATCGCGGCGCTCGGCGGCCAGCCGCACGGCACGCTGCAGGCCGCGGCGCGCGCGACGCGGCTCGAGCCCTACCCGCTCGACCTCGTCGCCGAGAAGGGACACGTCGAGCGGCTGTCGCTCGCGCTCGCCGCGTTTGGCGCGAACGTGCGCGCGGCGATCGACGCGTTCGCGAGCCTCGGTGACGCGGACAGCGCCGACCTCGCGACCGAGATCTCGCGCGAGGTGGACAAGGATCTCTGGTTCGTCGAGGCGCACCTCGGCTGACGCGCATCCGATCGGACGCGCGCACGGCCGCCCGCGATGCCGCGGGCGGCCGTCGCCGTTCCGCGCCGATTCAGCGGAACCAGCGGATCACGCGCGCGCGGAAATCCACCTCGATCCGCGCGCAGCGCGCGAGATCCGCGAGCCCGAGCAGGCCGAGCGCGAGGCCCGGCTGGCGCAGCGACGCGAACACGTCGAGCGGCGCGACGTCGCACTCGAGCCCGCCGAGATCGAGCGCGCCCGCGCGCGCCGACGCGGCCCGCGCCCGCAGCGCGCCGAGCTTCCGGCCGCCGAGTCCGCCGATCGGCGCTGCCGCGTGCGCCTCGAACGCCGGAGCGCCGACCGAGTCCACGACGGTGCGCGGCGCGCCCGAGTCGAGGATCCAGCGCGCGCGCCGCCCGCCGATCTCGCCCGCGACGAGCAGGTGCGAGGCGACCCACGCGAACGGCGTGACCGCCGCGGGGCGCGCGCCGGACGGCGCGGCGCCGAGCGCGAGCCGCGGCGCGCCCGAGCGCGGGAACTCGAGCGCGATGCGTTCGCAGCCGCGCAGCACGTCCATGCCGAGGATGCCCGCGACCGGGCGGCCGAACGCGTCCGGGAGCCGGTCGAGCACCGTGAGTTCCGCGCGCTCGACGACGACGTCTCCGAAACGGAGCGACGGGAACGCGCTCGCGCCGAGCACGCCCTGCACCGATCCCGTGGCGCCTTCGGGGCTGTACGGCAGCCGCCGGACTCCGCCCGCCGAATGCTCGATCGCCGACATCGGTTCGATCGGCTGCGACTCGGGGACGAACGACTTCGCGACGAGCGAGGACGAGGCCGCGAGGTCCACGAGGAACCAGCCCTCGACGCCGTCCGCCCGGCCGCACTTCACGAACAGGTAGCGGTCGCGCTCGAGCGCGGCGGCCCCGCACGCGCGCACCGCCGGCGCGAGCGTCTGCGTGTCGGTCTCGACGACGACCGCCTCGCGCAGGAGTTCCGCCGGCAGCTGGCCCGCGAACATGTTCCGCGCCGGACCGATCGTGTCGGGCACGACCACGTCCCAGCCCGAGATCACGAACGCCGCGCGCGACTCCCCCGCGCTCACCGACACTCGCGTCTCCTCGGCGCCGAGGTCGGCGATCGCCCGCGCCGGCATCGGCGTCATCGAACCGTCGGCGCGCCGCACGGACCACGTGAGGCTGTCGCCTACGAGGCGCAGCACGAGCATCTCGGCGTCCGCGGCCCGGAACAGCGCGGCGGAGCGGCCGGGACCGACGGGCAGCACGACGTCCACGACGCCGTGCGCGGGATCGCGGCGGTACACGGCGACGTGGTTCGCCTCGAGCGTGTCGCGCGACACGCGGAAGCCCGCGCCCTCGCGCTCGATCACGAAGACGGGCGCGCTCGCGCGCACCGGCTGCGAGCGACAACACGGCCGGGAGCGCGGCGGCCAACGGCAGCGCGCGCATCGCGAGTCTCACGTCGCCTCCTTCCCTTCGCTCACCGGCACGGTCGCGGAGCCGCATTCGCGGCGATTCGCGCGGGGCGGGCTCCCCGAGGTTCGACGGCCGCGAGGCGCGAAGGGTTGCCACGGCCGGAGGGCGGAATCGTCGCGGACTAGAACCGTCGGACGAGCGACCCACCGGCACGGTCGGATGCCCGGCGGGAACGATGCCACGGCTCGGAATCGTCGGCGCCGTCGCGCGAGCCGAGGTCGAGCCGCAGCGCCGCGTCGAGCCGGCCGCAGCGCAGGGATGCGTCGCCGCCGAGCGATCGCTGGCGAGTCTCGGCCGAGCCCGCGCGGCGGAAGTTCGAGTACTCCGCGCGGAGGCCGAGCGCGCACGGTCCCGCCAGCCAGTCGAGCCTCGTGCGGTAGACGCGCGACGTCAGTTCGGACGCGGCCTCGCTCGCCGCGGCGCTCGAGGCGTCGAGCGAACCGGTGAGCGCGTTCGACCAGCGCCACGTGAGGCCCGCGTGCAGGTCGGACGTGCGCGAACGGCGGGATTCGATCCTGCGCTCGCGCAGCGACGCGCCGGCGTCCCAGCGCACGGGGGCGCGTCGCGCGTCGCGAGCCACGACGCGAGCCACGCGCGCTCGCTCGAGCCGAGTGCGGCGGCGCCGCGATCGACCGGCCGGTCGCGCGAGGAGCGCCGGCGGTCCTCGAAGCGCAGCGACAGGCCGCGCCAGTCCGCGCCGACGCCGAACTCGGCGCTCGATCCGCTGCGGCGCGGCGTTCCCGGGGGCACGGCCTCGTAGCCGATGCGGAGCACGTCGCCGACGGCGATCGAGCTGCCGGGCGGGATCTCGACGAAGGTCCGCTCGCCCGAACGCACGATCGTGTAGTCCGGGCCGGCGACGAAGCGCGGCGAGCCCTGCGCGTCGCGCACGACGACGGTCGCCGAGTCCACGCCTTCGAGGTCGAGTGCGAACTGGCGCGTCGCCGGGACGTCGTGCGGTTCGTCGGGCACCGCGAGGCGCGCGTCCGCCGCGCCCGTGCGGCGCTCGCGCTCGGCGCGCAGCGCGGCGTCCGCGGCAACGCGCACGCCGTTCGCGAATCCGCGCTGGATGCCGACGCGCGGCCCGTACGAGAGCGCGCGGCCCGCGCGCCCCGGCGAGCGATCGTCACGCAAGCTCGCGCCGAGACCGAGCGCCCAGCCCTCCGTGCGCGCCGCGATCTCGTAGGCGTGCGAGAGATCGGTGCCCTCGCCCGCGACGAGCCGGCTGTGCGTGCGCCGGAGCAGCGTAGTCGCTCGTGAGCCACGGAGCGTGACGCACGCGCAGGTTCTCCTGCGCGGAGCGGTCCACGAACGTGAGCCGGTTGCCCGACTGGTCCGCCCATTCGAGCCGTGTGCGCAGCTGACTGCCGTGTCCCCACGGCAGCGTGTGGTCGAAGCTCGTCTGGCGCGTCTCGACGTCCGTGGCGTTCTCGGGCACGCGCTCGCGCGCGTTGCGGTGCGAGAGCCGCATGCGGCTCGACTCGAGGAACGTCTCGGCGCTCGAGCGCTCGACGTGGCGCTCGAGTTCGGGCGCGAGCGCCGAGGACGTCCAGCGCTCGTCGGATCGCTCGCGACGCCCGATCGCACCGAGGCTCGCAAATGGCAGGCGCAGGTCGCCGCGCGCCTCCTCGCGCCGGAAGCGCGACTCGCGCGCCGCGTCGGGCCCGCGATCGGCGACGATCCGGTCGCGCGAGGCGGTCGCCTGGGCCCCGATCCACGGTGCGGGCCGCGAGACGAGCGTGAGGTCGTGCGCGAATTCCTCGGTCGTGGACGAAGCGAGGTTCAGTTTCCCGTCGCTCCGCACCACGCTCGGTCGCGCGACCCACGCGTACGTCAGCCATCGGCGGCTCGCGAGACGCCCCTCCAGCGACGCGGCGGTCCACGCGCGCACGTTCGTCTCGCTCACGCCCGGGCGCCCGGCCGAGCGACCGTTCGCGCATTCCCAGCGAACGCCCGCCTCGCCGCCGTTGCCGACGCGGAGCAGTCCGACCGGCTCGGCGGAGGCGCCGCCGCACGCGCACGCCGCGGCGATCGCGAGCGCGGCCGCGCACCGCCGCCGTGTCATCCCCGCACCCGGAGCAGCAGCGAATCCACCCCGGTCGTGTCCACCGGCGCGGGCGGAGGTCCCGCCACGTGGCATCGCTGGCAGTTTCCGAATCCGGCGCGGAACGCGGTCGTGCCGTCGTGACAGCGCCCGCACGCGCGGCCTTCGGAGATGTCCTTCATCGTCATGCGGTTCGCGCCGGCGCGCGGCTCGAAGATCTGCACGTGGCACACGCGGCACTGATAGCGGATGCGGTGCACCCAGTGCGGGAAGCGCGCCGGCGGCAGATCGGCGTCCGGAGTGTTCGGCGCCATGCCGCTGCCGTCCGTCACGCGCGCCATCTGCACCGTGCCGAGCAGGCGGGCTTCGGTGCGCCGGGCCGGGAGCTTGATGCGCGGATGGCAGCGATCGCAGCCGGACACGACCGGGAACGACACCTTGCTGTGGCACTCGCCGCAGTAGCGCCCCGCGAGCAGGTCCTCCATCGTGAAACGCATGTTCCGGTAGCGGAAGATCCGGCCGTGGCAGTGATTGCAGGCGATGATCTGCGAGTGGACCGAGTGCGGGAAGAACGCATCGAACGACGAGTCCTTGCCGGCGAAGTAGAAGTCGAATCCGAACGGCGCCGGTCCGTCCTCGAAGCGCGCGCCGATCGCCGGACGCGGGCGGATCAGGCCCTTCTGGAGCGCGGCCACCCAGTCGGCGTGCCCGATCCAGTCGCGCGGCAGCAGCGCGAGCACGCTGTCCGGATCGAGCGTCGTCTCGAGCAGAGGCCGCGCGACGATCGAGTCCTCGCGCACGACGACGTGCGCCGCCGCCGGCACCGTGGCGGCCGGCTTCGGCGCGGGCACGTCGAGGAACGCGCGGACCACGCTCCCGCAGCCCGCGAGCAGCGCGCCGAGGACGATCAGTGCGGCGAGGCGTCGCACGCTACTTGATGTGGCAGGTGAGGCACAGACTGCTGCCCGCGTTCGAGATCCTGAGGAACGGTCGATTCGCCGCGGTGTGCGGATTGTGACAGCTGCCACACTGCACCTTGCCCGTGTAGAGCTGCAGCCCCGCCGCCTGAACCGACGCCGCCGTGCGGAAGAACGGATCCGCGGTCGGGTCGTACGTCACCGAGACCGGATGATCGTTCCGCAGGTCGGTGCCGAGATTCGGGAGGATGTTCGACGGCATGCGCGTCCCGACCGCCGGGCCGCCCGTGTAGTTGTTCGGAGTGTTGACGATGACGTCGAGACCGACCGTGCCGTCGTGACACGAGAGGCACGCGAGCGAGACGCCCGTCGGCTGCGGATCCACGGTCATGTTGATCGTGGAGCTGTGGTTCGCGTCGTACATCTGGTAGGACGCGGTCGAGAAGTTCCGATTCCAGAGCGGCGCGCTCGCCTGTCCGCCGTGCGGCGTGTGGCAGTAGACGCACACTTCGCCGTAGTTGCGGAGCGCTCCGGGACCGTAGCGATCCGAGGACGCGGCGTACGACAAGTTGTGCAGCGTCTCGACGACCGACGTGCCGTTCGGCCAGGCTCCCGGCGCCTGCGCCGAGACCGGAACCGCGATCGCCGCGAGCACGCTCACCACCGCGCACGCGACTCGGATGACGTGAAGCGAACGCATGTCTCCTCCTTTCATCGGGACTCGCGCGCTCCTGCGCCGCGATCCGCGCCGGAAACGGGCCGAGCGCCCGCTCCGAGCCTCGTGAACTCCTGCACCCGGCCGTTGTAGCGGTCGGCGACGTAGATGCGGTCGTCGCGATCCACCCACACGCCGAGCGGCAGCCACAGCTCCCCGGGGCCGCTGCCGAACGCGCCGAACGCGAGCAGCAGCCGTCCTTCGGGGTCGAACATCTGGACGTTGTTGAACGCGGCATCCACGACGTAGGCGTTGCCGTCGCGGTCGAGCGAGATGCCCTTCGGCCGCGCGAACGTGCCCGGCACGTCGCCGAGGTGGCCGAACTCGCGTCGGAAGGCGCCGTCGCGCGCGAACACCTGCACGCGGCCGTTGAGCCCGTCGCTCACGAACAGCGTCCCGTCGGCGGCGACGGCGACGCCGCACGGGAACAGGAACTCGCCCGGCCCGGCGCCACGGTTCTCGCGCACGTCGCGCGAGCCCGCCGCCGCGCGGTGCACCTCGGCGAGCGAGCGCTCCTCGGGCGTCTCCGGCGTCTCGTGTTCGACGGGCTTCGCGTTCGCATCGCCGTTCGCGAGACCGAGCGCTCGCACGCAGCGCCCTTCCGAATCGAACGCGAGCACCTGGTGCAGGTGGCTGTCCGCGACCCACGCGAGGCCCGCCGCGGTGTCCACCGCGACGTCCACGGGATTGAGCAGCACGCCGCGACCGCCGAAGGCGCGGACGAAACGTCCGTCGCGCTCGAGCACGACCACGCGGCGGTTCGGCGGATCCGTCACGTAGATCCGCCCGCGGCCGTCGCCGCCGATGCCCATCGGGCGCGCCGGAGCGGCCCCCGCCGGAACGGCGAGCGTCCGCAACGCACGCCGGTTCCGGTCGCGCACGAGGATCCGGCCCTGCGCGGCGTCGGTCACGTACACGTAGGCGCTGTCCTCGGCGTACACGTCGGTGGGTCGCACGAGCCGCTCTTCCGCGCGCGGCCCGGCGCCGGTCACGAAACGCTTGAGCGACTCGAACACGCCCGCGCGCGCGCCCTCGCCGTGGTCGAACGCGCCCGCCCAGCGGATGCGAGCGCTGTCCGGCGGCGGAGGCCAGACGAGCAGCGGCGCCTCGGGTGCACGCGCCGCGCCCGCGGACAGCGCGGCGCCGAGCGCGAGCAGGACGAGCGGCGGAACGGCACGGAAGCGCGGGGGAATCGGAGCGTTCACGTCGTCACCAGAAGTGGGCGGTCGAGCGCGACGGCGTCGTGCGATGACACACGAGGCACAGGCTCCCGTTCGTGTTCGGAATGCGCAGGAACGGGCGGTACTGCTCGCTGTGCGGCTCGTGACACGTCGCGCACTGGATCCGGCCGTCCTCGAGCACCAGTCCGGCGGCGAGCACGGCGCCGGCCGGGTTGAACCCCGCGTCGCGCGAGGCGTCGTAGACGAGCGAGATCGGGTGCTGCTTGCGCAGGTCGTCGGGCCGGAACCAGACGTTCTCCCAGTTGAGGCCCGCCTCGGGGTCGCCGCCGTTGTGGCAGTCGGTCGCGCAGCGCTCGATCGTTTCGCGCCGCGGCCCCGGTCCGCTGTAGGCGATCGGACGCACCTGCACGTCGTCGAGCCCGATCGTGCCGTCGTGGCACGACAGGCAGAGGCGCGAGACTCCGGTCGGTTGCGGATCGGCGAGCATGTCGAGCGGGCCTTCGTACATTCGATACGGGCCGTTCGGGAGCCGCCGATTCCACAGCGGTCGCTCGCCGCCGCCGCCGTGCGGCGCGTGGCAGTAGACGCAGGCCTGACCGTAGTTCGAGATCATTCCCGACATGGGCGAGATCCGCGCGGGATGCGTGAGGTCGTGGAACGTCTCGGGAATCGTGGAGCCGCCGGGCCACTGCCCTGCGACCGGTGCGACGAGCGCCGGCAGCGCCACGACGGCGGCGAGCACCGCACCGAGGCCGACGCGAATCCGAAGTCGGACGTCATGAGTCACTTCGCGAGGCTCGCGATGTAGGACGCGACGTTCACGATCGCGCGATCGGAAGCGAGGGCCGTCGCCATCCCGCGCATCTGCATGCCAGAGATGTCGTCGTCGTGGTATCCGCGCAACCCGCGGCGGAACTTCCGGAGCTGGGTCGCGATGTACCAGTCCGCTTGCCCGTAGAGCGCGGGCGTGCGGATCTCCGGGCGGCCCATGCCGTTCGGACCGTGGCACGGCGTGCAGATCGTCCGGAACGTCTTCTCACCGGCGGCGAGGTCGCCGCGCAGCGTGCGCGCGGGCGGAGGACCTTCGAGGCTCGCGACGTAGACCGCCACGTCGAGGAGCGACTGTTCGTCGGGCAGCGACATCGCCATCGGCGCCATCATCTGGCCGCCGACGTCGTCCTCCTTCGCGCCCCGCACCCCGGCGCGGAACTTCCGGAGCTGGACGAGCAGGTACCAGGGCTCCTGCCGGTTGAGCGCCGGCGCACCGATGGATTCGTTGCCCTCGGCCACGGGGCCGTGACAGGGCTGGCAGGTGGTCTCGAACAGGTTCTTGCCCGTCTCCCAGTGGCCGAACGACTTCGAGACCTGCGCGGGAGGCGTCGTGGCGTCACCGGAGGGAGCTTCCTCGGTGACCTCGGCGGCGCCCGTCGAATCCTGCGCGGCCGAGTCCGCGACGCTCTCGACGGCGGCGATCGAGTCGGCGGAGGACGCGGCGGGGGACGGCGATTCCTGGGCGCGCAGGGTGAGGCTCAGCGCGCACGAACAAAGCAGCGCCGCGAGGACGGCGCGGACGGGAATTGGGTGGAGCGAGCGAGTCGAGGATGCGGGTCGGTGCCGCATGGAGTCTCCCGGGCTCCGCGCCGAACGCGCAGAGTTGGGAGGCATTCGTAGCAGCGGCGGTGCCCGCGCGATGCCGAAAGCGCTCCGCGCGCTCGCACGGCGCGACCGGAGCGGTCGAGTCACACCAAACCACGCCTCAACCCGCTGCCCGCGATTGGCGTACGACGTTGAGGCGAAGTGAACCGCCGAGAGGAATTTCGTCGCCGAGCGGCGGGAGCGCGCGCCGGGCTCGCCGCGCGAGGCACCGAGACGTGGTAGTCCGCCGCCATTCTGTCAGCGGAACTGACGGTTCGGGCCGCCGCGCGACGTGTTTCCGCCGCACTCGACCGGACGCGCTCGCCCGGCAGGGGGCGGCGCGCCCGGCGTCGCCCCGGACCGGACCGCTACTTGAGCAGCTTCTCCATCTCGTCCATCACGAGATTCATCTCGCGGATCGCCGCGTTGAACGGCGCCGAGGTCGTCATGTCCACGCCGGCGCCCTTCAGCAGGTCGATCGGGTACTGGCTCGAACCGGACGACAGCATCTTGAGGTACGCGTCGCGCTTCGGCAGCGGCGCGTTCTTCTTCCCGCTCTTCGCCACCGCGGCCGCCTCGTCGCGGATGCCGTTCGCGATCGCGGTCGAGGCCACGATGCTCGTCGCGTACTGGTAGACGTAGAAGTCGTAGAAGAAGTGCGGGATGTAGCTCCACTCCACTCCGTACAGCTCGTCCACCGGGCACACGCCCTGATCGTGCCCGTAGTAGGTGCGCACGAGGTCCAGGTAGCGCTTCGTCAGGTTCTCGCCGCTCAGCTGCTCGCCCTTCTCGACCGCCTCGTGGATCGCGAGTTCGTACTCCGCGAACATCGTCTGGCGGAACAGCGTGCCGCGCAGGTTGTCGAGGAAGCTGCCGAGCAGGTAGAGCCGCGTCGGCTTGTCCTTCGTGCGGTCGAGCATGTAGTGGAACAGCAGGTTCTCGTTCAGCGTGCTCGCCACTTCGGCGACGAACGTCGCGTAGTCGCTCGTCGCGTACGGCTGCGTGAGGTTCGCGAGGTACGTGTGCATCGAGTGCCCGGACTCGTGCGCGAGCGTTCCGACCTCGTCGTAGAGACCCGTGAAGTTTTGCAGCTGGTACGGGTGCACGCCGTACGCGCCGGTGCTGTAGGCGCCCGAGCGCTTCCCCGTGGACGGCAGCCAGTCGATCCACCCGCTCGTCATGCCGGTGCGCAGCGTGTCGACGTACGCCTTGCCGAGCGGCTGCACGGCGGCGAGCGTGAGTTCCATCGCCTGCTCCGGCGTGTAGCGCAGGTCCACCTCGCTGACGATCGGCGCGTACAGGTCCTCGTAGCGGATCTGGTCGAGGCCCATCATGCGCTGGCGCAGCTTCAGGTAGCGGTGAAGCGTCGGCAGGTTCGCGTGCACGTCCGCGAGCAGCTGCCGGTACACGCTCGTCGGAATGTTGTTGGCGAACAGCGCGGCCTCGAGCGAGCTGCCGAAGTGGTGCACGTCCCTGTCGAACACGTGGCCCTGGATGCCGGCGTTCAGCATCGCGCCGTACGTGTTCTCGAACTGCTTGTGCGCGGTCCAGAACGCGTCGAACACCGCCTTGCGATCGGCGCGCACGGACGAGGCGCGGTGCTGCGTGTACGCCGCGTCGTCGAGCCGGACCTTCTCGCCGGTCGAGAGCGTGACCGTCGGCCAGGGCAGCTCGGCGTTGTTGAAGATGCCGCGGATCGTCGCGCCCGCCGGAGCGAGCCGGCCGGCCATCGCCGAGATGCGCTCCTCGCCCGGCGTGAGCGTGTGCGGCGCGTAGCGCAGCACGTCGGCGAGGTACTGGCGGAACGGCGCGAGGCGCGCGTCGGCGGCGACGAAGCCGTTCACCTTGTCGGCGCCGAGCGCGATCAGTTCGGGACGCACCCACGAGATCGCGGCCGAGAAGTCGACGCCGATCTGCTCGGCGCTCGCCCGCATCTCCTGCGTGCGCGCGACGCGCGTGTCCTCGTCGCTCTTCTGGCTCGCGTAGGTGATCACGCGCTGCAGGTCGCGGCTGAAATCCATCATCGCGCCGAGCGCGCGGAAGAGCGCGTCGGGCGAATCGCCGAGGTGCCCGCGGAACGGCTCGAACTCTCCGAGCCGCCCGCGGAGCGCATCGCGTGATCGCGTCCAGGCCTCGTCGCTCGCGAACAGGTCCGTCAGATCCCATTTCAGGCGGTCGGGAACGTCGGCGCGCTCGGTGCCGCCCGCCGAACCCGCGGCGGTCGTGAACGTGAACAGGGCGAGCGTGGCGGCGAGCCAGCGCATGCGAACGGTCGGCATGGGATCCCCCCGGGGACGGTTGTCGGACGCCGTGCGACGAAGGACGCGGGCGGCGCATCGGGAACCCGGGCACGCTAGCAGGTGCCGGGGCAGGGAGACAGCGCGCGCGACGGGCGGGGCGGGACGTTCCGACGAGTGCGGAATCGGGCCGGCGCGCGCCCTCAGCGCGTGCGCGGGGCGATGGCGAAGACCCCGGAATGCGGCGCACGCGCGAATTCCGAGTTCGTTCGCGGCAGCCGAACGTGGACCGACCACGCGGCCCACACGCTGGGCGCGCACCCCTGTTCGCGCGTCATCATCTGTCGTCGCGCGGACTGCAACGCCGAGAGGTCCTCGCGAATGCCGCCACCCGCGGCGAGGAAGCGGCGCATGAACTCGCCGGCCTCGGCGTCGCGGACCTCCCACAGGCTCTCGATCACGGCCCCGGCGCCGGAGTCGAGAAACGCCTCGCCGAGGCTCGGACCCGGCCGGCGCGCGAGCCGGTACGGCGCGCCGCTCGCGCACGAGGCGAGCACGACGAGCCGGCACGCGGACAGGTCGAGCCCGTGGACGTCGGCGATCTCGAGCAGCGCGTCGCTCGAGGCGCCGCCCTCGGGGACGGCGAGCGGCACGAAGCCGAGGAAGGGCGCGTCGGGATCGCGCACGTGGTGACTCGCGAGGTAGATCACCGACGCGGAGGGCCAGGTCGCGAACAGGTTCTCCTTGGTCGCCGCGCGTCCCTCGAGGACCCGCGCCTCCGGCCAGCGCGACTTCGCCGCCGCGACCTCGGCCGGCACGGCCTCGAGCGGCCCCGCCGCCGCGTAACGGCGGCGAAGGTCGCCCGGGATCTCGGGGTTCGCGACGATCACCGGCCGCCCGCCGATGCGCAGCGGAGACGCGCGCCAGCCGTGCACGTAGGCGACGTCGTCGAGTGCCGCGAGCGGCGGCTGGCCGGGAGTCGCGAGCAAGGGCAGCGCCTCGAACGGCAGCGCGAGCAGCGGCCCGTCGGCCGAGACGAAGACGGCCCGGCCGCTCGCGCCCTCGCGCGCGATCGGCGCGGGCAGCAGCAGGCGCGCGAGCGGCTCGAGCGCCGCGCGCGCCGCGGGCCCGAGCAGCGCGCCGGGCGGCGGCGTCTCCGTCTGCAGTGCGGACAGCGCGTGCCTGACGCGCTCGAGGCACGCGCGCGAGGACAGCGCGAGCGTGTCGAGCCGCACGCCGGATCGGGTCGCCGTCCATCGCAGCGTGCGGTCGCCCTCCACGTGATAGACGAGATGGACCCCGTCGCCGAGCACCGGCGGCGCGCCCCCCGCGAGATCGGACTCCAGCGGCGGAAGGCGCGTGTCGCCCCCGCCCCGCAGCAGCTGCGACAGCGAACGCCAGCGGCACTCGAGCCGGTAGCCGGCCGCCGCATCCAGTCCGCCGTACCGGTGCCACGCGGCGCGAAGCGCGCGCGCCTCATCCACCTCGAGGTAGTTCTGCATGCCGTTCTGTCGCCCCGCGAGCCGGCGCTCGAAACGCCGCTGGCAATCGCCGAGACGCGCCCGGGCCTCGGCCGTGCGGCCGCGGTGGTAGCACTCGCTGACCTCGAGCAGTTCGACGTCGCGCGCGAGCGCGTCGGTCGCGAGCGAGTCCCGGGCGAGGTCCGCGCGGAGTTGCACGAGTGCGCCATCGAGCTCGTCGAAGCGACCGAGCCGCTCGAGCGCGAGCGCCCGGCGGTACCGGAACACCTGCCCCGGGGCGTGCGTGGTGTCGGCGTACACGATCGCGTGCTCACACAACTCGAGCGCGCGCGTCCAGCGCTCCACCGAAACGAGGCCCGCGGTCCAGTCGAGGAACAGGTCGTAGCGCCACGCGCGCGGGCGGCCGCTCGGAACGCGCGTTGCGAGCTCGCGCATCTGGCGATCTCCCGCCTCCGCGTCGCCGTCCTCGAACTCGAGCCGCGCGAGCAACCGGTCGGCGACGAACCGGTGGGATTCGGTGTCGCGGCGCGACCGCTCGCTCGGGTACTGACGGAAGAGCGGAGGCAGGCGCCGCAGGACGCGTGCGGCGAGGTCCCAGCACCCGGTGCGAACGAGGAACGCCGCGTAGTCGATCTGCATGCGGACGCGCGCGGAGCGCGCCTCCGGCAGGTCGCAGAGCTGGAGCATTTCGGTGAGCCGGTCGGCCGCGAGCGCGAGCCGGCCCCGGTCGGCGTGGAATCCGGCGTCGAAGCGCAGGATGCGCGCGGCCTGGTCGAGGAACGAGTGCCGGCGCGCGATCGCGAGGGCCTCGTCGTAGCACAAGCGCACCGAGTCGTCCTCGCCGGCCGCGGCGTGAATGCTGCCGAGTTCGCCGAGCAGCTGAGCTTCGACGTACGGCTCGCCGAGCACGCGCGCGCGCGCGAGGATGGACTCGAGGTGCGCGCGGTGGCGCTCGGGCTCGCCGAGATCGGCGTCCACGGACGCGAGCGCGTGCTCGGAGTGGAGGGCCGAGCGCCACGCGCCGAGCGCCTCCATGCCCGCGACGACCTGCTCGAGGCGCCGGCGCCGCTCGAGCGGCGGCAGTCGCTGGTCCATGATGAGATGGAACTGCTGGCTCATGAGGGACATCAGTTCGAGCCTGCGGGACTCGTCGAACGAGAGCAGTTGCTTCTCCACCTCGAGCGGCGCCCGGAAGTCGTAGAGGCGCGCGAACGCGTCGGCGATCCGAAACGCGATCGGACCGAGTTCGGTGCTCGTCGCCAGGAGTTCCCGCGGCGGCGAGGTGTTCCGCCGGACGATCACGGCCTGGTAGGCGTCGGCGAGGCCGCGAACGCCGATCGAGCGCGCGAAGGTCAGCCACTTCGCGTCATCGCGATCGACGACCCGGCGGGCGACCTCGGGATCGAGTTCCGGAACGAGTTGCTCGAGCCGGCGCACGTGCCAGGCCTGGATCGGGGCGCTCGGCGCCCGCGCGAGGAGGCCGATGCCCACCGCGAGGATCAGCAGGATTGCGCTTCGGAAACGTCGCACGCCTCATTACACTCTGCCGCGAGGCGGGCACGCCAGCGAATCCAGCTCGCCCGGCTCGCCATCCGGGCGAACGACGAAGGCTCGTAATCCGCGCGGACCGTCCGTCCAATCAGACAGCTGGGACCCCTCGGTGCCGCCGGCCCCCCGTGGGCCGGCGGTGCTCATTCCTTTGCCCGGTGACCGCGACTCGACATCCATGAGCTTCCGAGCCCCTGAGCAGGCACGCGCGGTGACCGGTTCGTCCGGCTCCGATACCGAACGAAACGCGGAAGACGTGGCGCTCGCTCGACGTGTCGTGGCCGGAGACGAAGCCGCCTGGGAGTCCTTCATCGCCCGGTACTCCGGGCTGATCCACGCGATCGCGCGCCGCTACCTGAGGTCGCGCGATCCGGACGAGGTGCAGACGCTGTTCGTCGACGTCCTGGCCGCGGTCCGTCGCGGCAAGCTGCGTACTTACGAAGGCCGCGCGTCCCTCTCGACGTGGCTGACGCTGGTCACGCGATCGGCGGTCATGGACCACCTGCGCCACCGCTTCGGACGGGCGCACGGCGCTCGCGTGCTCGCGCGCCTGAGCCCGCTCGAGCAGCGGTTGTTCCGCCTCTACTACGTGGAAGGGCGCTCTGCGGGTGAAGTCGTGGACGAGCTCGACCGCCCCGGCGATCCCTGGACGATCGAACGGTTCATGGCGGGTCTGCGCCAGATCGAGCGCCAGCTCGGCGACCGATGGCTTCGCCGGCTCGCGTACGACCTCTACGCGCAGTCCGTCGGCGCGTCGTCCGGGCGACTGCTCGAGTACCTCGACCACGTTCGGGACGAATACGAGCAGCGCTCCGGAGCATTCAGCCCGGACTACCATCTGATGGAGCGAGAGGCGAAGCGCACCGCGGGCCGGTTGCAGGAGGCGCTCGCGGAGCTGCCGCCGAAGGACCGGGCCGTCCTCGAAATGCGCTTCGAGCGCGGCTGGTCCGCGCCGCAGATCGCCGAGGAACTCGGTCTCGACCAGGCGCGCGGGGTCTACACGACGATCGACCGCATCGTGAGGCGGCTGCGCCGCAGTCTTCGCCGCGAGGAATAGGAGCTCATGACCGGGACGCACGTGAATACCGACGCGCTCGCTGCGCTCGCCGAGGGGGCGCTTTCGGAGGCCGAGGCCGGGCCGTTGCGCGACCACCTCGCGACGTGCCGCACCTGTATGGCCGCCTACGCCGATGCGGTGCGCTACCGCGCGGCGTGGCTTTCGCGTCCCGAGGCGTTCGAGCCCGACGGCGAACTCGTGGACCTCGCCGGACGCGTGGCGGTGAGGTCGTCGCAGCGCTCGCGTCGCACGCGCTCCTGGGCGCCGATGGCGTTCGCCGCGACGGGCGCGGCGGCGCTCGGGGCGTGGGCCGTGCTCGCGAACCTGCCCGAACCCTCGCTCCCGCTCGAGCACTCCCCCGCCGTGAGGCGCGCGATCGAGCGCAGTTCCGCCGAAGGGCTCGTACTGCCCGGCGGCGCGCGCGCGGCGGCGCGCGATCCGGGCGGATTGCGCTCGGGTCAGGGCATCCAGTCGCCGGAGCTCGAATCCGAGTTGCGTCGTGCGCTGGCCGCTTACGAGGGCGGAGAGCGCGACGCCGAGGCGGGCGCGCGGCTCCTCGCCGCGTTCCTCGCGGGCGGCGAGCTCGATGCCGCGGCGACCTACGTCGAGGAGCTGCTCGCCGCGCACCCGAACCACGTGCCGACGCTCGTGCTCGCGGCCGACGTCGAGTTCCGCCGCAGCCGGCTCGCCTCGGCCGAACGGCTCCTGAGCCGCGCGCTCGAGCGCTCGCCGCGCGATCCCGCCGTGCAGCTCGACCTCGCGCTCGTGCTGCGCCAGCGCGGCCGCGAGCCCGAGGCGCAGGCGCTGCTCGAGCGTGCGCTGCGCGGCGGCGACTCCGCGATCGCGATGCGTGTGCGGCGCGAACTCGACGCCGCTCGCTGACCCCCACCACCGCGAACGACGGCGGCCGCCCCTAAGAAGGGAGCGGCCGCCGGTCGTTTCCACGGGCCCGCCGGCTACACCCCCGCGCCGACGCGCGAACCCGAGGCGTCCCGTCCGTCCCACGTGAGCGGATGCCGTCCGGCCGCGAACTCGCCGGCCGCGATCGTGCGCACGAGCGCGCCGCGAACGTCGTGCACGCGCACGTCCACCGCGCCCGCCACCGGCAGCGCCAGCTCGAGCCGGGCCGAGCCGCGCGCCGGGTTCGCGCTCGTGAACCGCAGCGCGAACTGAGACGGCACGGTCCGGTCGTCGCTCGAGAGGCTCGGCGCCGTGACTTCGAACGGTCCGAGCACCGCCGACCCCATGTAGCCCTGCGCGTCGAACGCCATCAGTTCGAGCACGCCCCCGGTCGTCGGGGTCATCGGGACGGTCCACACGGTCTGCGTGCCGACGAGGTCGTTGCGCAGCAGCATCCACGTCGCGCCACCGTCCGCCGACCACCACAGCTCGTAGCGGGTCGGCGCGGCCTCCGCGGGCGGCTGCCAGCTCAGCGTCACGTTCGCGCCGCCCGTGTAGGGCGCCGCGCTCGACGCGAACAGAGTCGGCTTGAGCACGCGGATGACGTCGGAGGCCGTGAACCACGTCTCGCCGTCCACCTCGCCGATCAGGCCCACCGGAACGTTCTTGCCCTCGCCGAGCGCCGGCAGCAGCGCGAGGCGATCGAAGCTGAACGTCGCGGAGGTCGGATCGTAGGTGACCGGAGCGCCCGCGGCGACGCCGACGGCGCCCTCCACGAGCAGGCTGCCGGCGACGATGCCGTGCGGATCCAGCGAGTTCGGAGGCGTCACGCGCCCCTGCACCCAGTTGGGGCCGCCGAGGCTGTTCAGCACGCCGGGCGTGATGTCGAGCACGGCCGAGGCGACGCCGACGTGCAGCGAGACCGGAACGGAGGTCGTCGGCTCGTCGAGGTCGTTGCTCGCCACGTGCACCGTGCCGGAGTAGTCGCCGTCCTCGAGGCCGGTCGCGTCGAAGTGCACGACGACCGTGTCGGCGCCGCCCGCGGGCGTGGTGCCCGCGAGGGTCCCGAGGGTCATCCACTCCGGTGCGCGGCTGAAGCGCACGCGAAGGTTGTTGTGCACGTAGTTCGCGTTGTAGACGACCGCGAGTCCGTCCGAACCGCTCGCGTCCTGGATGCCGATCGTCGCCTCGTTGAGGCGCGTGCTCTGCATGTCCAGGTACTGGTAGTCGACGTTGCCGTTCGGATAGAGCAGCACCTGGTACGTGTACGGCCCGCCCGACGAGTAGTGCGGCACCGCCTGGAACTCGATGATGAACTTCGAGCCGTCGTAGTAATAGAACGCGTCGCCCGTGGTGCGGAAGTCCTGGTCGTCCCAGAACGCCGCGAGCAGGGCGCCCGGCGCGCTCGGGTCGGGCAGGTTCGTGTTCGTGTACGTGGTCGCGGTGCTGGTGAAGCTCACCCAGCCGTTCGAGCACACGTAGAACTGGTTGTAGTCGGTGCCGTAGAAGTTGAACGCGAACGGCAGCGGGAACGGACCGACGTTCTGGTCGTCACCCGTGAGCGCGATCGGCGTTCCGACGCCCGAGATCTCCTGCCACGCGAACGCAGGTCCGCCCGGCTCGTCGCTGTCCACCCAGCGATACCCGAACGCGTCGGGACCACCGGAGGCTTCCAGCGTCGGCACGCCCGGCGAGCCCGGATCGTCCTTCGGCAGTTCCGCGAGCGTCCGCGGCGCTTCCGCCTTCGCGGCCGACGCGAGACGCTTCGCCGGCGGCGAACCGAGCGTCGCGTCCACCGTCCAGTTCAAGTCGGCGCCGCCCGTGTTCTGGATGACGAGCAGCTTGTCCTTCGTGAGCGCCGTGGGTCCGAGCGTCGTCGCGAGCGCGGCCTTGAGCGTCGCCGGCGACACCGTGATCTCCGGCGGGTAGACGCCCGCGCCGCTCAACGGCACGACGTACGACGGCGTGTCGGGATCGTTGCTCGCGATCGTCAGGCTGCCCGCGTACGGCTGCGCGGCCGCGGGATTGAACGTCACGTAGACCAGCGCGCTCGACAGCGGCGCGATGTTGAAGCTCGTCTGATCCACGTTGAACGCGGCGTTGTCGCTGACGATGTTCTGCACCGAAAGCAGATCCGTTCCGGTGTTCTGGACGATCAGCTGACGCACCTGCGGAGCGCCGACGTAGACGTTCCCGAACGAGACGGCCGGCGGGTTCGTCGCGAGGTCGGGCACGCCGTTGACGGTCAGGCGAGCCGGAACGTCCTTCTGCGGCAGGATCGGGTCGTTGCCCGTGATGCGCACCGCGCCCGTGTACTGGCCGCCGAACAGGCCCGCGGCGTTGAAGCCGACGGTGAGGTCGGCCGAGCCGCCGGCGGGGATCGTGCCCGACTCCGGCGTCACCGTGAGGAAGCGCGCCGGCGGACGGAAGCGGATCGCGAGGTTGTTGTGCACGTACGCGGCGTTGAACACGGCCTGCAAGCCGTCGTTACGCGTCGCGTTCTGGATGCCGATCGTGCCGCTGTTGAGCAGCGTCGCCCCCATCGAGAGGTACTGGTACACGATCGTGCCGTTCGGATAGAGGATCGCCTGGAACGTGTTCGGCGCCGTCTCCAGGTAACGCGGCACCGCCTGGTACTGCACGATCAGGCGATTGCCGTCGTACTGGTAGTAAGCCCGCGGCGTCGTGCCGAAGTTGAAGTCGTCCCAGTACACGGCGAGCATGTTCTCGGGCGCACCGGAGCCATTGTTCGGGAGCGCCACGTTCGAGTACGAGGTCAGCGTGCTCGAGAACGAGATCCAGCCGTTCGTGCAAATGCGGAACTGCGTCATGGACGCGCCGTAGAACGGGAAGTTGAACCCGATCGGCAGCGGTCCCGCGTTCGCATCGTCACCGGTCAGCGCGATCGACGTGCCGGTGGTCGAGATGTCCACCCAGTCGAACGCCGGCCCGCCGAGTTCGTCGCTGTCCTGATACGTGTAGCCGAACGCGTCCGGACCGCCCGCGGAGGCCGCGACCGGACCGTGCTGCACGTCCGCCGCGCCCTTGTCGAGCACGACGTTGTCCGCGTCGCCGAACACCTTCACGACGTTCGCTTCGTTTCCGAGGAGCGTCGTCGCGGTCCAGTTGAAGTTCGAGCCGCCGTTGTTCGCGATGTGCAGCGTCTGGCTCGTCGCGGTGTTCGTCGCGAGCGTGACGCTGAACGAGTCGGGGCTCGTCGTGAAGCTCGGCGCCGGCACCGCTTCGCCCGTCACGGGAACCGTGATCGTCGGCTGGTCGGGATCATCGCTCGAGATCGTGAGCGTGGCGTTCGTCGAGGCCACCGCGGTCGGGTGGTACGTGACCGTCACGTTCTGGGCGCCCGAGGGATTGAGCGAGAACGACGACGGCGCGACCGTCACGTAGGCGTCGTCACTCGCGATGTTCGAGATCGTCAGCACGTCCGTGCCGGGATTCGACACGACGAGGTTTCGCGTCGGCGAGGCGCCGACGAACACCGTGCCGAACGCGAGCGAGGCCGGGTTCACCGCGATGTCCGGCGCGCCCGTCACGTGCAGCTGCGCCGCGAGCACCGTCGGGCTCTCGTCCGGATCGTTGCTCAGGACGTTGATCTCGCCGTTGTAGATGCCGCCGAGCAGGCCCGACGCGTCGAAGTGCACGCTGACCTGCTGGCTGCCGCCCGCCGGAATGCGGCCGGAGGTCGGCGTCACGGTGAGCCACTGCGGAATCGCGAACATCCGGATCGCGAGGTTGTCGTGCAGGTACGTCGTGTTGAAGGCGACGTTCGTGCCCGCCGTGCCGTTCGCGTTCTGGATGCCGACCGTCGCGCTGTTCGTCGGTGAGCCGAGCGTCAGGTACTGGTAGCGGATCTCGCCCGACGGATACAGGATCACCTGGAACGTGTACGGACCGCCGCTCGAATAGTGCGGCGCGTTCACGTACGACACGATGAAGCGCGTGCCGTCGTTGTAGTAGTACGCGCGCGGCGTCGTTCCGAAGTCCAGGTCGTCCCACATCGGGGCGAGCAGGTTCGCCGGCGCGCCGGCGTTCGGCAGCTGCTGGTTGCTGTAGGGCGACGACGTGCCCGTGAACGTGAGCATGCCGTTCGTGCCGATGCGCACCGTGTTGAAGGCGTTCCCGTAGAACGGGAAGTCGAAACCGATGGACACCGCGCCCGAGAGCGCGTCGTCACCGGTCACGGTCGCCTGCGTGCCGACGCCCGTGATGTCCACCCAGCTGAACGCCGGGCCGCCGGGTTCGTCGCTGTCCACCCAGCGATAGCCGAAGCCGTCGGGCCCGCCGGAACCGTCGATCACCGGCGGTCCGACGCGCGTGTCGCCGGCGTACTTGTCGTAGTCCACGAACGGATGGACGGCCTGCGACGCGAGCAGCGCCGGCGTCGGGATCGTGAAGTCGAGCGTGCCGTCGGCCGTGTTCTGAAGCGTCAGCACCTGCGTGTCCGTCGCGCCCGTGATCAGCGACGACGAGAACGAGGTCGGCGACGCCGCGAGGTCCGGGATGCCGAGCGTCGTGCCCGTCGCCACGTTCGAGATCGGCCCGCCGTTGTTGAACTCGTCGTGGGCCTTGATCGCGAAGTAGTAGGTCGTCAGGAAGCTCAGGCCCGCGACTTCGAAGCTCTGCGCGCTCCCCGAGGGCAGCGGATCGGGGCCGACGACGAGCGTGCCCGAGGCGAAGTTCGACTCGTCGATCGGCGAGGTCGAGTAGCGGATCTCGTAGCTCGACGCGCGGCCGACGTTGCCGTCGTCGCCCGGCGCCGTCCACGACAGCTGCATCGTGTTCGAGCCGGCGTTCGACGTGCCGAGGTCGGCGATCGCCGACGGCGGCGTGCTGTCCGGATCCGCGATCGACATGAACGCGTTCAGGCGCGCGCCCGTGAGCACGCGGCCCGTGAGCGACGCCTTCGGATCGGCGCGCAGCAGGATCAGCTGCTTGATCTGCAGGTTCGTGAGCGCCGGCAGGCGTCCCATCGCGAGCGCGACCGCGCCCGAGACGTGAGGCGTCGCCATCGAGGTGCCCGACAGCAGCTGGTAGCCGCCGCCCGGCTGGCACGAGAGGATGTCCACGCCCGGGGCCGCGAGGTCCACCGAGGTGGCGCCGAAGCACGAGAAGTCGGCGAGTTGGTCGTTGTGGTCCGTGGCCGCGACCGCGACGATGTACGGCGAGTCGTAGCTCGACGGGTAGTGCGGCGAGACGTCGTTGTCGGTGCCGCTGTTGCCCGCGGCGGCGACGAACAGCTGGTTCGCGGCGCCCGCGGCGTTGATCGCGTCGAGCAGCGCCTGCGAGAAGCCGCCGCCGCCCCACGAGTTGCTCGTGAGCCGCACGCCGACCGTGATCGCGTACTGGACGCCCGCGATCGCGCCGTCGGTGGAGCCCGAGCCGCCCGCGCTCAGGAACTTGATGCCGACGAGCTTGCCGGTCCAGCACACGCCCGCGACGCCAACGCCGTTGTTGCCGACGCCCATGATCGTGCCGGAGCAGTGCGAACCGTGGCCGTTGTCGTCCATCGGATCGCCGTCGTTGTTCACGAAGTCGTATCCGTGGACGTCGTCCACGTAGCCGTTGCCGTCGTCATCCACGCTGTTGCCCGGGATCTCGCCCGGGTTCGTCCACACGTTCGCGGCCAGATCCGGATGGTTGTAGTCGATGCCGGTGTCGATGACGCCGACCATCACGTTCGGATCACCCGTGAACACGTCCCACGCATTCGGAGCGGAGATGTCGGCGCCCGGCGTGCCGCCCGTCTGTCCGGTGTTGTGCATGCCGTACAGCTCGGGGTAGCGCGGATCGTTTGGAGTGACGTCGGTGCGCCAGACGTAGTTCGGTTCGGCGTACTCGACGCGCGGGTCCTTCTGGAGCGCGGCGATCGCCTCTTCGACGGATCGTCCGCTCTCGACCTGGAGCTGCTCGGCGCGGATGAAGCCGAAGCTCTTCAGGGAGCGAAGCTGGTAGGCGCTCTTGAGCGCGCCTCTCTGCGCGAGATTCGTGGTCGCGCGGTACTTCACGATCACCTGGCCCGGAACGTATTCCGGAGCCGATGCCGCTTGCGCGCGAGCGCCCACGATCGTCAGCGCGACGAACGCAAACAGCAGCAGTCGCGAGATGACCTTCATGGGGGGAACTCCTCGAGGAAGGGGAAGAAACGGTGACGAACGGCGGACCTGAAGATCGAAACCGATTCCGTGCAGGGGGTCCTCTAGGACGAAGTTCTCGTTGCGGTGGGCGTTCGATGGACGGTCGGAGCGGGTCTCCTGTGCGGGGGGTGGAATTCGGCGGAATGATCACGGCCAGGCCGAAGCAATAGTCGCCGCAATGTCGTGGGTCAAGGACTTATCAAGCGAAGTTGCACCCGATTGCAGGCGCCGAACGTGGTTCGCGGGGAACAAACCCGGCCCCGCTCCGAGCCGGCGATGAGAACGGGCTAGAGGTCGAGAACGACGCGTGCGCGGACGCCGTCCGGAAGTCGCTCGACTTCGAGCGCGTGGTGGCTCACGGCCTTCACCTCTCGCAGGAACGTCTGCCTCCTCGCATCGCGAGCCGGCCCCCACAGGTCGCCCCGGACGCCGCGATCGCTCAGCGCTTCGATCCTGGCCCGCGTCCAGATCGCGCCCGCGAGCTCGGACTCGAGCAGCGCCGCGTTGAGCCAGGCCACGAACACGTCCTCGAGGTCGGTTCCCTCGAGTTCGACGCGCGCGTGACGCTCCTCGATCGCGGAGCCCGGCGGGACCTCGGCGACCTGCGCGAGCACGGCGATCGCCGCGAGCTCGAAGAGTCGGCTCCAGTCCGGCGCGTGGACCTCGAGCCCGAGGTCGCCGGTGTGATCGAACGTCCGGAAGCGCTCCATGGGCGCGCTGAAGCTAGCGCATCGGCGCGCCGCGCGAAGTCCGGAGCGCGGATCGCCATGTCCGCTCACGGTCCGCTTCGACGCCAGCTTCGGAGTGGCCCGGCGTCGGGCTGCTCGACCGCAGGCCGGCCCGCGTCCGCGCAGGCGCTTGCACCCTTCCGCCTGGGGCGGCCCTTCGTCCGGAGGTATTTCGACATGAATTTCCGCTTTCAACTTGTCTGCGCGGGGCGAGTGATCGTCATCGCGCTGGGGCTCGCCGCCATCCCCCCTCGCGTCGCACACGCGCAGCCCGTGAACCCCGCGCTGTGGGTCGCCAACGGCCGGGTGGACGCGATGGACCGGGCCGCCGACACGCTGTACATCGGCGGACTCTTCACCCACGTCGGACCGCGCACCGGGGGCGGCGTGCCGCTCGATGCGACGACGGGACAGCGGCTGCTCGGCGCGCCCGACGTCCACGGCACCGTGAACGCGGTCGCCTCGGACGGATCGGGGGGTTGGTTCATCGGCGGCTCGTTCGACTCGGTCGGCGGTCACCAGCGCCTCAACCTCGCGCACATTCGTTCGGACCTCACGGTTTCGGGATGGAATCCGGAGGCCAACAACGTCGTGTTCTCGCTGCTCGTCTCGAACGGCGTCGTCTACGTCGGCGGTCAGTTCTCGCAGGTCGGCGGACAATCCCGCTCGCGACTCGCCGCCTGCATGGCGACGACCGGCTCCGTGACGCTGTGGAACCCGAACTCGGGCGGCACCGTGAACGCGATGGCGCTCGCCGACACCACGCTGATCGTGGGCGGCTTCTTCACGACGATGGGCGGGCTGACTCGGAATTTCATCGCCGGGGTCGGGCTCGGAAGCGGCCTGCCCACCGCGTTCGCGCCCTCGGCCGACGGCAGCGTGAACGCGATCGCGCTGCTCGGAGAGACCGTGTTCTTCGGCGGCTCGTTCACGAGCGTCTCAGGCTCCTCGCGCAATCGCCTGGCCGCGGCCTCGCTCGCCGACGGCGCCCTGCTGCCGTGGGATGCGAACGCGAACAACGCCGTCAACGCCCTGGCCGTGACGGACAGCAGCCTCTACGTCGCCGGGGTCTTCACGCTGCTCGGCGGGAACTCCCGGCGCTTCCTCGCGGCCGTCGGCACGACGACCGCCGCGGTGCAGCCGTGGATTCCCGATATCGACGCCGGCCCCGCGACGCTCGCGCTCCGGAACGGCACGCTGCTCGCGGGCGGCGCGTTCTCCACCGTGGGCGGCGCCGATCGTCCGGGGCTCGCCGCGATCGATCGGGTGAGCGGCGCTCCGACGCCCTGGAATCCGCTGCCCGGCGGCGCCGTCAAGGCGATCCTTCCGGACGGAGCGAACGTCTTCGTCGGCGGCTCGTTCGCGAGCATCAACGGCGTCGCCCGTCGCGGCCTCGCGGCGCTCGATCTCACGACGGGCCGCGCGCTCGACTGGAATCCCGATTGCCCGGGCGGCGTGCAGTCCCTGCGCAAGCTCAACGGGCTCGTCTACGCCGGCGGCAACTTCCTCACGGTGAACGGCGGAATCGCGCGCCAGCGTCTCGCGGCGTTCGACGCCTCGGGAACCGTCACGAGCTGGAGCCCGAACCCGAATGGCACGGTGAGCGTGATCGCCCACGATGACTCCACGCTGTGGGTCGGCGGGGCGTTCGGCTCGATCGCGGGCCAGACGCGCGCGCGGCTCGCGGGCTTCGAACTCGCGACCGGCGGGCTGCGGTCGTGGAACCCCGCGATCTCGAACGGAAACGTGAACGCGCTCGTGCACGCGAACGGCGTCGTGTACGCGGGAGGTACGTTCACGCTCGCCGGCGCCGCGACACGCAACCGCCTCGCCGCGTTCGACGCCATCACGGGCGCGCTGACGGGGTGGAATCCGGACGCGAGCGCTGCGGTCGAGGCGCTGTCCGCCGAGGGCGGCTTCATCCAGGCGGGCGGCAGCTTCGCCACCGTCGGCGGGGTCTCGCGCCGGTTCCTCGCGGGTCTCGATCCCGTCACGGGAGCCGTCACCGGCTGGATTCCGGATCCGAACGGCGCGGTGTTCGTGCTCGTCGCGAACGCGGGCACGATCTACGCGGGCGGAGCGTTCTCGGCGATCGGAGGTGCGAACCGCGGACGGATCGCGATGCTCAACAGTTCGAACGCGCTCAGCGAACTCTGGGACGCCTCGATCCCGACCGGCGACGTGTCGTGCCTCGCGCCCGCGATCGGGCGACTCTACGCGGGCGGCTCGTTCACCTCGGTCGGAGGCGTCGCGCGCGACAACCTGGTCGAGCTGGCGGACTCGCGCGTGGTCGCGAGCGTGACCGAACCGGGTCCCGCGCTCGAGGGGTTCGCGCTCGCCGCGGTCCATCCGATGCCGGTTCGCGATCAGGCGGTCGTCCGCTTCTCGTTGCCGTCCGCGCAGGGCGTGAGCCTCGGACTGCTCGATCTCGCCGGACGACGCGTCCGGTCGCTCGTCTCGGGACGCGTCTATCCGGCGGGCGAGCACGCCGTGTCGTTCGCGCGCGAAGGACTCGCGCCGGGGCACTACTGGCTCCACCTCCGGGCGGCGGGCGTCACTCGCTCGCGCCGGATCGTCATTCGTCCGTGAGTCGAGGGACCGCCGTCACGTCCCGATCGAGACGCGGGGCTCCGCGGTGCCTGAACGCGGGGCCGCGCAGGAAGCTCGCGGGTGCGGTCTTCGCGGACCGCCCGGCTCCGGGTCCGCGCGGAGCCTAGAGCAGCTGCCGCGAGCGGAAGCTCACGGTGCCGCGCTCGCCCACGATCACGTGGTCGAGCACGCGAATGCCGACGAGGTCGCCGACCTCGTGCAGCCGGCGCGTGATCTGCAGGTCCTCCTCGCTCGGTTCGGGGTCCCCGCTCGGGTGGTTGTGCACGAGGATCACCGAAGCGGCCGAGTGCAGGATCGCGGGCAGGAACACCTCGCGCGGATGGACGATCGAGGCGTTCAGGCTGCCGATCGAGATCGTCTCGCGGCGCTGCAATTCGTGGCGCGCGTTGAGCAGCAGCACGACGAAGTGCTCGCGCCGGGCGCGCACGAGGTCGCGAACGTGCAGCGTGACGTCGTCCGGGCCGCGGATCGGGAGCCCGGGAGGCGGAGACTCCGAAGCGCGCCGCCCGAGTTCGAACGCGGCGGCGAGCGCCGCGGCGCGCGCGGGTCCGATGCCGGGCTCGAGTCCCCAGCGCGACGGCGGCCAGCGCGCGAGCTCCGAGGGCGCGTGCCGAGCGAGCGAGCGCCCGATCCGGTGCGCGCTGCGCCGCACGCTCCCCGAGCCCACGAGGAGCGCGAGCAGTTCGCCGTCCGCGAGCCCCGCGATGCCGACCTCGCGCAGCTTCTCGCGCGGCCCGCGCGCACGCCGGCTCACGGCCGCCGCGCCGGCGTCACCGGGCGCCGGCGGACCCGCCCCGGGGCCGGGCCCCGAGCCTTCGGGGTCGTCCGGCCCCGGCCTTCGCACCGCCGCTTCCCCGTTTTGCACCCGCACGCTCCTCGGCGATAATCCCCGACCTCGTTCGTGGCCGACCGACCTCGAGAACGCCATCCGCCCGGAGATCGCTGCATGCGTCGTGCCGTCCTGCTGCTCGCCGTCGTCGTCGGGGGCGCGCTGTGCGTGCTCGCGCGCGACGCCCACACCGCCGCGGATCAGGTCATCAACGCCGTGGGGCTCGTGGACTATTCGAAGCCGCCCGACTTCCGCATTGGTTCGTGGGCGCGCTACCACGTGACGGCCGCCAGCACCGCGGGACTCAGCGATGACTACGTCGTGACCATCCTGATCGCCGGCGAACAGCGCTTCTGGGGCGAGGACTGCTTCTGGGTCGAGACCTGGACCGAGCCGCGCGTCGGTCCGCCGAAGGCGATCTCGACGCTGATGTCGTACGCGGTGTTCCAGGACAGCCTGCCGATCGCGCGCATGCAGTACTACATGCGCAAGTCCATCGCGGGCGTGAACGAGCGCGGCGAGTCGAGCGAGGAGCTGATCAAGCGTCCCGGCGCCTCGTTGCGCGTGCGCGCGACGCTCGGCGAGAACGTCCGCTACAGCTCCGAGAAGCTGCTGCCCGACACCGCGGACGTGCCGAAGGGGCACTACGAGTGCGAGCGCACGCTCTATCGCCAGGGCATCGGCGCGACGCAGGACCTGGGCGACTCGACCGAGTACACCGAGAATCGCGAGAACCGCACCGTGTACTACTCGAGCCGCGTGCCGATCACGCACATCGTGCGCGAGGACATCGAGCGGCTGTTCCTGCGGCAGACGTGGCAGATCGGGCGCTCGCAGGAAGGGACGCCCTTGAACCTGCGCGAACGGTCGTCGGGCGTCTCCCGCCTCATCGACTACGGCGAGAAGCTCGCGCCCCGTCTCACGCCGCTCAAGTACCAGACGCCGATTCGCACGGCGGGCGCCGCAGCCTCCGCGCCATCCCACCCGGCGCCGAAGCGGCGCTGACCGGCGCTACTCGAAGAGTCCGCGCGCGAACGCCTCGGGGTCGAAGGGCGCCCAGTCGTCCACGCCCTCGCCGAGTCCGACGAGGCTGATCGGCAGTTCGAGCTCGCGCGCGATCGCGAGCACCGCGCCGCCGCGCGCCGTGCCGTCGAGCTTGTTCACCGCGAGGCTCGTCAGCGGCAGCAGCTTGCCGAACTCGCGCGCCTGCTGGACGCCGTTCTGGCCGAGCGTGCCGTCGAGCACGAGCAGCACGTGGTGCGGCGCCCCGGGCACGACGCGGCCGCACACGCGCGCGACCTTCTCGAGCTCGGCCATGAGGTTGTGGCGCGTGTGCAGCCGCCCCGCCGTGTCCACGAGCACGACCTCGGTGCCGCGCGCGCGCGCGGCGGCGAGGCCGTCGTGCGTCACCGCCGCGGGATCGGCGCCGTCCTTCGCGCGCACGATCTCGGCTCCGGCGCGGCCCGCCCACACCTCGAGCTGGTCCCCCGCCGCGGCCCTGAACGTGTCGGCGGCGACGAGCAGCGTGGAGCGCCCATCGCGCGCGAAGCGCGCCGCGAGCTTGCCCGCGAGCGTCGTCTTGCCCGCGCCGTTCACGCCGATGACGAGCGCGACCCACGGCGTCTCACCGGCGGGTTCGAAGGCCGCGCGCCGGCGGCCGACGAGTTCAGCGGCCGCGCGCTCGAGCGCGCCGCGCAGGTCGAGCTCAGGCTCGGCGCGGAGCCGCCGCTCGGCCGACTCGAGCAGCGCCTCGGTCGTGGCCGGCCCGACGTCCGCGGCGAGCAGCGCGTCCTCGAGGTCGGCGCGCGCGGCCGCATCGACGGGGCCCGAACGCGTGAGCAGCGCGCCGATCGATTCGGTCAGGCGGGTGCGCGTGCGGCTCAGGCTGTCGCGGAAGCGGTTCCAGAGGTTCATGCGCGGCTCGCGTCGCGTTCCCGCGCGCGACGGGCGCGCGGGAACGCCGGACGCGTCGTCCGTCAGGCGTTCGCTTCGGCCAGCTCGCGGTTCTCGGAGCGGATCGAGTCGAACTTCACCGAGACGAGCTTCGAGACGCCGAGCTCCTGCATCGTGACGCCGTACAGGCAGCGCGCCGCTTCCATGGTCTTCTTGTTGTGCGTGATGACCACGAACTGCGTGCGATCACTGAAGCGCTCGAGCATCCGCAGGAAGCGGTCCACGTTCGCGTCGTCGAGCGGCGCGTCCACCTCGTCGAGCAGGCAGAAGGGCGACGGCTTCACGAGGTAGATCGCGAACAGCAGCGCGATCGCCGTGAGCGCCCGCTCGCCGCCCGACATCAGGCTGATGCTCTGCAGGTGCTTGCCGCGCGGCTTCGCGGCGATCTCGATCTCGGCCTCGAGCGGATCTTCGCCGATCATGCGCAGCTCCGCGTCGCCCCCTTCGAACAGCGTCTTGAACAGGTCGCGGAAGTGGTCCTGCACCTTTTCGAACGTCTCGGTGAAGAGCTGCGTCGCGGTGACGTTGATCTTCTCGATCGCCTCGATGAGCTGCGCCTTCGCCTTGAGCAGGTCCTCGCGCTGCTGCGTGAGGAACTCGTAGCGCTCCTTCTTCTTGCCGTACTCCTCGAGCGCGAGCAGGTTCACCATGCCGATGCCGCGCAGGCGGTCACGCGACTCGTCGAGCCGCGCCTTCGCGGCCGCGGGCTCGAAGCCCTCGGGCGGCGGCGCGGGCTCCCAGCGCTCGGGATCCATCTCGTACTCGGTGCGCAGCCGCTCGAACGTCTTGTCGAGTTCGGCGCGCGCCTGCACGCGGTCGAGTTCGATCTGGTGCAGCAGCTCGCCGAGTTCGGTCTGCTCGAAGCGTCGCTGGCGCGCCTCGTCCTCGGCGACCTGCACCTCTTCCTTGAGCGCCTGGTAGCGCTTCTGCAGCTCCACGACGCGGTCGCGCTGCGAGCTCTCGGATTCGAGCAGGCCCGTGAGCCCCGACTCGAGCCCCGCGACCTGCGCCTCGAGCTCGCCGACCTGGGAGCGCGACTGGCGCTCTTCCTCGACGCGCGCTGCGATCCCGGACTCGAGTTCGCGGCGCGTCTGCTCCGCGCGCGCCCACGCCGTCTGCCACTCGCCCTCTTCGCGCGAGAGCCGCAGCAGCGCTTCGCGCGCCTGCTGGGCCGTGGCGAGCGACTCGTCGCGGCGCGACTCGAGCGAACGCACGGCGCCGTCCAGGTCGGCGAGCTGCACGCGGGCCTGGTCGAGCTGGCGCTGGAAGTCGCCGAGGTCCTGCTCGGCCTGCAGCAGCGAGCGCCCGAGCGTCTCGAGTTCGGCCTCGAACGTCGCCATCTCGTTCGCGCGCTCGCCCGACTCGGTCTCGGCCCACTGGCGGTCGCGCTCGAGCGCCTCGAGTTCGCGGCCGAGCGCCTCGAGCGCCCCGCGCCGCGCGTCCACCTCGCCCTGCGCCGCGATGCGGTCGGCGAGGCGCGCTTCGCGGCGCGACTCGATCGACTGCTGCGCGCGCGCGCCCGCCTCGATCCCGAGCGCCTGTTCGGCGAGCGCGCCCGTGAGTTCGCGGATCTGCGTCTCGCGGTGCAGCAGGCCGGTGAGGCTTCGCGCCGAGCCCGCGCGCACGCGGCCGCGCTCCCACACTTCGCCATCGAGGCTCACGAAGCGCAGCCCGCCCTCGGAGTGCACGGCGAGCGACGCGGCCGCCTCGCGCGTCTCGACCACGACGACCGAACCGAGCAGCCGGTCCACGAGCGGACGGAAGCGCGCTTCGCAGCGCACGAGTTCCGAGGCGCGGCCGAGCACGCCGGCGGCCTCGGGAACCGCGGGCGCCGCGCCGGTGTCGATCGCCGACAGGTCCACGAGCGTCGCGCGGCCGCTCTCGAGCCCGCGCAGCCGATCGAGCGCGGGCGCGAGCGCGTCGCGCCGCTCGACCAGCACGAACGCGGCCGCCTCGCCGAGCGAGGCTTCGAGCGCGTCGAGGTAGCGCGCCGGCACTTCGATCACGTCCGAGACGAGCCCGACGACGCCGGGCAGCGCCGCGCCTTCCTGCAGCAGCGCGCGCACGCCCTCCGAGACGCCGTCGAAGTTGCGCTTGAGGTCGAGCAGCGTGTGCAGCCGGGACTCGGTCGCGGCCGACTCCTGGCGCAGCACCGCCACGCTCGCGGCCGCGTCGCGCGCCGCCGCCGTGAGCGACTCGATGTCGGCTTCCACCTCGGCGAGCGCGCGCCGCGCTTCGTCGAGTTCGAGTTCGAGCCCGGCGCGGCGTCCGCCGCCCGACTCGAACGCCGCCGCGAGTTCGGAGAGCCGCGCCGCGAGTTCGTCGCGACGCCGCGACGCCGCATCCCGCCGCTCGGTGAGCGCGAGCTGGCGCTCGCGGATGCGCTCGCACGCCCCGCGCTTCTCGGCCTCGGCCGAGAACAGGTCGAGCGAGAGCTGCTTGTGGTCGGACGCCACGTCGCGGCGGCCGCGCAGCTCGGACTCGACCGCCTGCAGCGCGCGTTCCTGCGACTCGGCGGTGGACTGCGCGGTCTCGCGCTCGCGCGCGACCTCGGCGCGCTTCGCGTCGGCCTCCTGCTCGCGGGCCGTCACCTCGGCGAGGCGCTCGCGCATGCGCGCGGCCTCGGCCGCCGCCTCGTCGGCGCGGCGCGTGAGCCCGGCCGCGCGCTCGCGCAGCAGCACCACCTGGTGCTCGGCCTCGGTGCGCGCCTCCTCCCGGTCCCGCAGGCCCCCCTGCGCGGTGGACAGCTCGCGCTCGACCTCGAGCAGCGCCAGCTTCATGTCGTTCAGCCGCGCCTCGATCTGGCCGAGGTTCGCGGTGACGCCCTCGCGCCGCACCGCCTCCTCCTGCCACTGGTCCCTGGCCTCGGTCTCGCGCGCGAGCAGCGACTGCACCTGCCCCGCGGTGAGGCGCAGATCGAGGTCGCGGATCTCGTCGCGCAGGCGCTGGAAGCGCCGCGCCTTGCCCACCTGACGCGCCAGCGAGCGCAGCTCGCGCTCGATTTCGAACACGATGTCGTTGAGGCGCGTGAGGTCGGTCTCGGTGGCGTCGAGCTTGTTGAGCGCCTCCTTCTTCCGCGCCTTGTACTTCGTGATGCCCGAGGCCT
>JBGAOA010000123.1:0-6282 GCA_044222065.1 Candidatus Eiseniibacteriota bacterium | reverse complement strand
CGCAACGCGCGGGCGGGGACAAGGCCGGCAACGGCGTCACGGACTCGGCCGCCGAGGACGCCCTCGCCGACGAGGAGTAGGGGTCCGCGTGAAGACGCTCGGGGTCGCCCGGCTGTACGAAGACCAGCGTGAGGATCTGCAACTCGACCTGCTGACCGAGTCGTTGGCGTCGCGGACCGAGATCACCGTCAGCGACATCAACCGTCCCGGCATGGCCCTGATGGGGTTCGTCGAGAACTTCCTGCCGGAGCGCATCCAGATCCTCGCCCAGACGGAGTTGACGTACCTCGCGACGCTGTCGCCCGCGGGGGTGCGCGAGGCCCTCGACCGCCTGTTCTCGTTCACGATGCCCCTCATCGTGATCTGCAAGGGCCTCGAGATCCCGCCGTACCTCGTGCAGAAGGCGAACGAGGTGGGCGTGCCGGTGCTCCGCACGCCGCAGAGCACGACGCCGTTCATCCACTCGCTGACGAGCTACCTCGACCACCAGTTCGCGCCCTCGGTGAGCGTGCACGGGTCGCTCGTCGACGTCTACGGCTGCGGCCTGCTGTTCACGGGCCGCAGCGCGATCGGCAAGTCGGAGACCGCGCTCGACCTCGTCGAGCGCGGCCACCGGCTCGTCGCGGACGACGTCGTCACCCTGACCCGGCGGCACGGCGACGTGCTGATCGGCTCGGGAAACCAGCTGCTTCGGCACCACATGGAGATCCGCGGCCTCGGCATCATCGACGTGCAGGCGATCTTCGGCATCCGCTCGATCCGCCTGCAGAAGCGCGTCGAGGTCGAGGTGCGGCTCACGGAGTGGTCGAAGGACGCGGACTACGAGCGCGTCGGGCTCGACGAACGGCGCACGGAAGTGCTCGGCGTCCACATCCCGTTCGTCGAGGTGCCGATCACGCCGGGCAAGAACATCACCGTGATCGCCGAAGTGATCGCGCTCAATTACCTCATCAAGGTCACCGGCGGCTATTCGCCCGCCGAGCGCCTGAACCAGCACCTGATCGAACTCATGAAGCGCAAGAGCGCCGCGCGCTCGTGGGTGCGCGAGGACACCGAATGAACCGGGTTCCGGCGCTGATCGTCATGCACGCGGATCTCGCCGCGGCCCTGCTGCGCGCGGCCGCAAGCGTGTACGGCCCGGTGGACGACGTGGAGACGCTCTCGAATGAGGGGCATTCGCGCGAGTCTCTCGGCGACGCGATCGAGGCGAAGGTCTCGCGATGGGCGGAAGGCGGCATCGTGCTGACCGACTTCTGGGGCGGCTCGTGCCACACGTCGGGCGTGCGCGCGGTGCGCGGCCGCGGGGAAGTGGTCATCGTCACCGGCGTCAACCTGCCGACGATCCTCGACTACCTGCACAACCGGGACGCGTACGGCGTCGTCGAACTCGCCGAGCGCCTCCAGAAGAAAGGGCAGGACGCGATCCGCCTCCAGCGCGGGCAGGCGGCGTGAGCTGGAGCCTGCACCGCATCGACGACCGGCTGATCCACGGGCAGGTCCTGATCGCGTGGGGGCAACGTCTGCGGCCGGCGCGTCTCTGGGTCGTGGACGAGGCCGCCTCCGGGAACGACTGGGAGCGCGACCTGCTGCGCTCCTCGGCGCCCGACCACGACGTTCGCGTCGTGGACGTCGCGGAAGCGGCGGCCGGCTACGCGGAGGAGTCGGCGGCGCCGGGCGGCGCGTTCCTGCTCGTCCGTGACCTCGCGACGGCGCGCGCGCTCGCGGAGGCCGGCGTGACGCCCGCACGCTGGAACGTCGGCGGCATCCACTACGCGCCCGGGCCCACGAAGGTGCACGAGTCGGTGTTCCTCGACGACGCCGACCGCGCGGCGGCGCGCGCGCTGCTGGCCCGCGGCATCGGCCTCGACGTTCAGGACGTGCCGGCCGCGCGGTCGGTGCCGCTCGCCGAGCTCGAACCGGCGCTCGCCGGGAGCTGACGCGTGGATCCACGCTTCTTCTGGACGCTCCTGCTCGGCGGCGTCGCGGCGCTCGATGCGACGCCGTTCGCGCAGACGCTGCTGTCTCAGCCGCTCGTGACGTCGGCCGTGCTCGGCTGGATCTGGGGCGATCCGCACACCGCGCTCGAGACCGGCGTCGTGCTGCAGGTCCTCGCCGCGAGCACGCTGCCCGTCGGCGCCCGCACGCCCGAGGACTACGCGGTCGGCGGCGTCGTCGGCACGGCGGTCGCGCTGCTCATCGCGGGCGCCGCGCCGTTCCAGATGGTGCGCGGTCCGCCGCGCTCGCGGGCGTCTTCGCGGGCCTCGGCGCCGCCGGCTCGGCGTGCCGCTGCTCAAGTGGCAGCGGCGGCGCAACGAGGCGCTGTCGCGCTGGACCGAGGAGGCGCTGCGCGGCGGCGACCTCGGCGCGCTCGGCGGCGCGCACCGCGCGGCGGCGGCGTTCGCCTTCGCCGCCGCGGTCGCCTACGTCGCCCTGTGGCTCGCGGCGGGAGCGTTCCTGCTCGCGCCGTTCGTCCGGCACGAGTCGCTGCGGCTCGCGCGCGCCTGGACGCTCGCCCAGCCGCTCTGGCTCGGACTCGGGCTCGCGCAGCTGCTGCACGCGTTCGTGCAGCGCCGGCTCACCCGCGCGGCGCTGTTCGGCGCGAGCCTGCTCGTCGCGTGGCTCGGACTCATCCTGGGGGCGCCGTGAGTGCCCTGACCGGCCGGGACCGCCTCGCGATCGCGCTGCGCGCGCTGTGGCTCCAGTCCACCTGGAACTACGAGCGCCAGCAGGGCGTCGGCTTCGCGTGGGCGCTCAAGCCCGCGCTCGACCGTCTCGTCGCCGATCCGCGCGAGCGCGCGCGTCGTCTCGCGGACCACACCGCGTACTTCAACACGCAGCCGACGCTCGCCTCGATCGCGATCGGCGCCGTCGCCGCGGCCGAGGAGGAGTCGGCGCGCTCGGGCGGCGCGGGCGATGCGGCGATCCCGCGGCTCAAGCAGCTCCTCGGCGCATCGCTCGCCGCGCTGGGCGATCGGCTGTTCTGGTTTACACTGCGGCCGGTCGCCGCGCTCGCCGGCGTGCTCGCGAGCGCCGCGAGCCCGCTCGCGGGAGCGGTCGTGCTGTGGACGTGCTACAACCTGCTCCACCTCGGCGTGCGCTTCGCGGGCGTCGGCTGGGGCTACCGGGGCGGACCGGCGGCCGTGTCGGACCGGCTGCGAGGCCGGCTCGAACGCGGAACGCGGCTGCTCGGCGCCGCCGGCGCGTGCCTCGTCGGCGTCGTGATGGCGTGGCTGCTCGCTCCGGGAGGTCAGCCGCAACCGGTCGCGGCCCAGGCGACGCTCGCCGCGGGCCTCGGGATCGGGTTCTTCACCGCACAGCGTCCGCGTCCGTCGCCCACCGAATGGGCGCTCGGGCTCGGGCTCGCGTGCGTGGCCGTGTCGTGGTTCCGTTCCTGACGTCGATCGAGAGGAGTCCGTGAGCGAAACCGAGCTGCTCATCCGTAATCAGCTGGGGCTGCACGCCCGCGCGTGCGCGCTGTTCGTGAAGACCTCGTCGCGATTCCAGTCCCACATCACGGTCGTCCGCGACGATCTCGAAGTGAACGGCAAGAGCATCATGGGCGTCATGATGCTCGCCGCCGAGGAGGGGGCCACGATCCGCGTCAAGGCCGACGGCCCCGACGAGGCGGAGGCGCTCGCCGCCCTCACGGAACTCGTGAACGGCAAGTTCGGAGGGGAACCGTGAAGTTCACGGGCATCGCCGCGTCGCCGGGGGTCGCGATCGGCCCCGTGGTCGTCATCGAACGCGAGGAACTCGCGGTGCGCGACACGCGCATCGCGACGTCCGGGATCGAGGCCGAGTGCGCCCGCTTCCACGCCGCGCTCGACGCTTCGACCCGCGACCTGCGGCAGATCCGCGACGGCATCGCCTCGGAGCTCGGGGAGCGCGAGGCCGCGATCTACGAGGCGCACCTGCTCATCGCGTCGGATCCGGACCTGATCGGCGCGGTCGAGCGTGCGATCCGGGACGGATCGAACGCCGCGTGGGCGTTCCGCAGCTACATGTCGGGGGTCGCGGCGCGGCTCGAGACGGTCGAGGACGAGTACCTGCGGGAGCGGCGCGCCGACGTGCTCGACGTCGAGCGCCGCGTGCTCCGGCACCTGCTCGGCGTCGGCCCGCGCTCGGCGCGCCAGCTCATGAGCGAGCCGAGCGTGCTCGTCGTGCACGACATCGGTCCGAGCGAAGTCGCGCTGCTCGACCGCGAGCGCGTGCTCGCGCTCGTCACCGAGGTCGGCGGCCGCACGTCGCACGGCGCGATCGTCGCCCGCGGCCGCGGAATCCCCGCCGTCGTGAGCGTGCGCGACGTCCTGCAGCACGCGAAGAGCGGTGAACTCGGCGCGGTGGACGGCTTCCTCGGGGCCGTCGAGCTGCGGCCCGAAGCCTCCGCCGAGAGCGCGTATCGCGCACGCCGCCAGCAGCTGCAGCAGGAGGCGCGCGCGCTGCGCGAGCTGGACACGCTGCCGGCCGAGACGCTGGACGGCCGCCGCGTCGAGCTCGGAGCCAACATCGAACTGCCCGAGGACGTGGATCAGGCGCAGTCGGTCGGCCCCGACGGCATCGGCCTCTTCCGCACCGAGTTCTTCTACCTGGGACGCATGGAGCTGCCGAGCGAGGAGGAGCAGTTCGAAGCCTACCGGCGGGTCGCCGAGCGCATGCATCCGCGCCCCGTGATTTTCCGCACGATGGACCTCGGCGGCGACAAGGTCGCGAGCTACCTCGGTGCGACGCACGAGACGAATCCGTTCCTCGGCTGGCGCGGGATCCGGTTCGCCCTGCACCACCCGGAGGTGTTCCGCACCCAGCTGCGCGCGCTCTATCGCGCGAGCGCCTTCGGACACGCACGCATCATGTTCCCGATGATCTCGAGCTGCGACGAACTCGAGCGCGCGCTGTCGCTGTGCTCCGAGGTCAAGGCCGACCTCGATCGGGCCGGCATCGAATACGACCGTACGCTCGAAGTGGGGCTCATGATCGAGACGCCGAGCGCCGTGTGGATCGCCGACCTGCTCGCGCGCGACGCGGCGTTCTTCTCGATCGGATCGAACGACCTGATCCAGTACACGCTCGCGATGGACCGCGACAACGAACGGCTCTCGCACCTCTACGAACCGCTCGAGCCGGCCGTGCTCCGCTCGATCCACCACACGGTGCAGGCAGCGCACGCCGCCGGGCGCTGGGTCGGGATCTGCGGCGAGATGGCGGGCGATCCGCGCACCGCCGCGCTGCTCGTCGGACTCGGCGTCGACGAACTCTCCATGGCGTGCTTCGATCTGCCGCGCGTGAAGGCCGCCATCCGCAGCATCCGCCACGACGTGGCGCGCGACGTTGCGATGGAAGCGCTCGCGCAGCCGTCGGCGGCCGCGGTCAAGCGCCTGCTCGCCGGCCGGCTCGAGTCGCTGCTGCCGAGCTTCCTCGTCGCGAAGCGGAGCCCGATGTGAGCCGCGCGATTCTCCGTGCCGCCGCCGAAGGCGCCGGCGCCGGCCTCGAGCCGCCCTACGGCGCGCGCGATCCCGAGAACATGGGCGCGCTCATCGAGGCGTTGCCGCGTCACGTCGAAGTGGCGCTCGCGCGGCTCGCGCGCGAACCGTGGCACCTTCCGATCCGCGATCCGCAGCTCGTCGCGGTGGGCGGCATGGGGGGCTCGGCGATCGCCGCGGAACTGACGGCGGCGCTGTGGGCGGACACGCTGCCGCAGCCGATGCTCGTCGTGCGCGGGTACCGCTGGCCGGCGTGCGTCGGTCCGCGCGCGCTCGTCGTGCTGTCGTCCAACTCGGGCAACACCGAGGAGGTGCTCGCGCTCGAGTCGGAGGCCCGGGCGGAAGGTCTGCATCGCGTCGCGATGGCATCGGGCGGCGCGCTCGTCGAGCGCTGCGAGGACGCGCGCGTCCACTGCCAGCACCTGCCCTCCGGGATGCCGCCTCGCGCCGCGCTCTTCCACGGCTGGGTGCCGCTCACGCGCCTGCTCTTCGATCTCGGCTGGATCCCGGATCCGACGCCGGAGTGGCGCGCGACCGTCGCCGCGCTCGACCGCGCGAACGCAGCGCTCGCGCCCGACGCCGCCGAGAGCGCCAATCCGGCGAAGCGGCTCGCGCGCGAACTCGCCGGCCGCACGCTTCACGTCGTGTCGGCGTCCGGCGCACCCGCGGCGGTCGCGGTGCGCTGGCGACAGCAGTTCAACGAAAATGCTAAGCTGCCCGCCCATTCGGCGGCGGTGCCGGAGCTCCATCACAACGAGATCTGCGGCTGGCAGCGGTCGGGCCCCGCACAGCGCAACACCTCGGT
>JBGAOA010000122.1:4952-6032 GCA_044222065.1 Candidatus Eiseniibacteriota bacterium | reverse complement strand
CCCGCGAACAGCGGCGCGAGGTCCGGAGCGTCGGCCGCGTCGCAGCCGCCGCGCTTCGGAACCGCGAGATTGCGCCACATCCGCGCCGTCGTGCGCCGCCGGTGAGAGTCGAGGATCACGACCGCGTGCAGGATCTCGCCCGTGCGCGGATCGGTCTGCGTCTGGCCGATGGACCACGCGCGTTCCGAGCGGCTTACCCACGCGATGCCGCTGTAGCGCGCATCGAGCAGCGTCGCGCCCTCGGGCAGGTCGCGCACCTCGATCGCGTCGCGGAAGCCCGCGGCCTCGAACGCGCGGTTCCACCACAGCGTCGCCTCGCGCACGGCGCTGCGTTCGGGCTCGGGGATGCCGCGGTCCAGGTGGAACACGATCGGCGTCACGGGCGGCGAGAGCGGCGCCGCGGGGTCGCGCTTCACGAGCCGCCAGCGGTCGGTGAGCGCGCGCCCGATCGATTCGGTGAAGGGCCGCGTGTGCTCGGTCCACGAATCGGTGAAGTAGCCGACGCGCGGGTCGCGCTCGATCGCGCGGAAGCCGGGCCCGGGGAGCGCGACGAACGAGTGGTGCACGCGCAGGCTCATCGTGCGGCCGTCCGGCAGCACGTCGGCGAAGCCGGCCGGGATCTTCGCGCACGTGAACGTCAGCGTGACCTCGAACTCGGCGTTGCCCGGGAACGCGCCCGAGCGTTCGAGGTGGAACGCGCTGCGGTCCGCCTGCTGCGTCCATTCGCCGGCCTCGGCGCGCGCGAGCGAGCGCGCGACGAAGGGATCGACGGTCAGGAACGCGGTCGCGTCCACGAGCACGCGGCCGCGCGCTTCGGCGACCACGGGGAGTGCGGCGAGCACGGCGGACGGGAACGACTCCGCGACGACGCGCGAGCGCTCGGCGTCGGCGACGCCGCTCCGCTGCGCGGTCTGGAGCCGGCGCAGCAGCACGCTCGCGCCCGCGCGCTCGAACACGCACCACGCCGGTTCGCCGAGCTGCGCCCGGTCGAGCGAGGCCGTGATCGTCCCGGCGCCGCCCGCGAGTCCGGCGCTCCACAGGCAGGCGCCGCCGGGCTCGACGGCGAGCAGGACCTTCGAG
>JBGAOA010000122.1:0-4944 GCA_044222065.1 Candidatus Eiseniibacteriota bacterium | reverse complement strand
GTGGTGCTCGAGTCCGCGCGTCCGGGCGGCGATCGGGTCCGGCGCGGCCGCGGTCGCGGCGCTCGCGGGCCCCCGGGACGCGCCGGTCGAGAGCAGCACCGCGAGCACGGAGCCGGCGGCGCGAAGCGTGCGTTTCATGGCGTTCCTCCTCGGGAAGAGCGCGCACCTTGGCCGCGCCGGGGGGCCCGCGGCAAGGAAGAAGCGACGGGAGGCCGCGCGCACGACCCGAAATCACGCGCAAGGCCTGATTTTCCTTGCCGCTGCGCACCGGCGCGCGCTTTCATGTTCGGGCCATTTCGGCCCCTTCCATCCACCTCCGACGAGGACCTCCCGCATGCGCACCGGTGCCCCCGTGTCCCCGCGCCGCCGGCTGTTCGCGGCCGCCGCCCTGTTCGCGCTCCTCCTGCCGGCGCTCGCCTCCGCCGCGCCGACGCCCGAGTGGCGCCAGCGTTCGCAGGAAGCACGGCTTCTGTCTCCCTCGTCCGGCGAACGCGCGGTCGAGTCGGCGGTCCGCTTCGCGTTCGAGTTGCCGAAGGGCGTGCGCGAAGCGCGCGTGCTCGTGTCGCGCCGTCCGTTCGATCCCGCCGACTGGGCGAACGTCGAACGGCGCACGGACGTCGTCGCGAAGGACGTGACGGGGAACGCGCTCGCGCTCGCCGACCTCGCCCTGACCGTGGACTCCGACACGCCGCTGTGGTGGGCGGTGCGCTTCCGCGATCCCGCGAACGGAGAGCTGCGCACGAGCGAAGCGCGCGCGTTCACGGCGCTGCGCAAGTTCGCGAACCGCGTCGCCGCGAATCCGGTGCTCCTCGAGACGCGCGCCGGCCGCCTCGACGCCGGCGAAGTGTCGCCGCGCCGTGCGGCGCTCGCGCGCGGCGAGGCTGCTCCGAAGCGCCCGACGATCCATCTCGCCGCGGGCTACGAGCTGTCGCCCGAGGGCGCGCCGCCCGAGCTTCCCGCCGGGCTCTCGAAGGTGATCCGCGTGCCCGAGGACGGCGCCGATCCCGTCGGCACGTACCTCGTCCAGTTCACCGATCCCCCCGGCGAGACGGAGCTCGCGGCGATCGCCGCCGCCGGCGGCGCCGTGCTGTCGTACGTGCCCGACCAGGCGTACCTCGTGCGCATGACGGCGAGCTCGCTCGAGCGCCTCGGCAACGCGCGCGGCGACGCGCTCGCGCTCGACTACCTGCCGGCCTACAAGGTGAGTCCGCGCGTGGACCGCAACGCGCCCGGCCGCGACCGCTTCCACGTGCTGCTGTTCCCCGACGCCGATCTCGCGCGCGCGGAGCGCGACCTCGTCGGGCTCGGCGCGCTCGGCGTGCAGATCTCGAACAACGGCGTGAACCGCCTCGCGACGTTCGAGCTGGACCGCGCGACGCTCGCGTCGGTCGCCTCGCTCACGTCGGTCGCGTGGGTCGAGCCGGTCGAGAAGTTCACGATGGACAACGACCTCGCGCAGTGGGTCGTGCAGACGGGCGTGAACGGCAACCGCCGCCTGTGGACCGCGGGCCTGCGCGGCCAGGGCCAGGTGCTGATGACGACGGACAGCGGCATCCGCACGGATCACGTTCAGTTCAACGACCCGGCCGTGCCGATCACGACGTTCGGCAACTACCCGACGCACCGCAAGATCATCGCGTACCTGAAGGGCGTGGACATTCCCGAGGTCGAGTTCGGCGACCACGCCGGCGCCTCGTTCCACGGCACGCACACCGCGGGCACGATCGGCGGCAACGACGATCCGACCGCGAACGCGTCGGCGCGCGACGGCATGGCGAAGGACGCGAAGCTGTGGTTCATGGACCTGTCGGGCACGGCACTCGCGAACGGCATCGCGACCCCGAACGACCTGAACGACCTGTACCAGCCGGGCTACACGGGCAACGCCGGCGGCGCCGCGCGCATGGCGTCGAACTCGTGGGGCTCGAACGTCAGCGGCGCGTACACGCTGAACTCGATGGAAGTCGACCAGTTCATGTGGACGCACCCCGACTTCTTCATCGCGTTCTCGAACGGAAACGCGGGCGCGGTCGGCGCCGTCGGCTCGCCCGCCACGGCGAAGAACGCCGCGGGTGTCGGCGGCACGGGCAACGGCACGTCGCAGAACTCGATCTACGGCTCGACGAGCAAGGGCCCGTGCGCGGACGGACGCCGCAAGCCGACGTTCTGCGCGCCGGGCAACCTCGTCACGTCCGCGAACGGCAGCGGCACGACCGGCTACCAGGTGCTGTCGGGCACCTCGATGGCGAGCCCGGCCGCGACCGGCGCGATCGCGCTCATGCGGCAGTACCTCACCGAGGGCTGGTACCCGACCGGCGCCCCGGTCCCGGGGAACGCGTTCGCACCGTCGGCGGCGCTGCTCAAGGCGATGGCGGTCAACTCCGCGATCGACTCGATGACCGGATTCCTCGCGCCCGACAACAACATCGGCTACGGCCGCGTGACGGCCGACACGGTGCTGTACATCGCCGGCGACACGCGCCGGCTCGTGCTCGTGGATCACACCGAAGGGCTCGGCCAGGGCGATTACGTCGAGTACCAGGTGCGCGTCGCTTCGAGCCTGATCCCGCTCAAGGTGTCGCTGTGCTGGACGGACTACCCGGGCAATCCCGCGGTGACGCGCCAGCTCGTGAACGACCTCGACCTCACGGTCACGAACGGGCTCTCGACGTTCAAGGGCAACGTCTTCACGGGCCGCAAGTCCATCCAGGGCGGCAATCGCGATTCGCTGAACGTCGAAGAGGGCGTGCGCGTCCCGACGCCGGCGACGGGCCTGTGGACGATCCGCATCGCGGCGAAGGCGGTGCCGATCGGCCCGCAGCCGTTCGCGCTCGTCGTGACGGGCGGACTCGCCGCGGGCGGCGGCACGCTCGCGATGGACCGCACGCTGTACGGCTCGGGCGACACCGTGCAGCTCGAAGTCGTGGACACCGACGCGACCGGCCCGCTCACGGTGTCGGTGTCCTCGGGCACCGAGACGACGCCGGAGTCCGTGACGCTCACGGGTTCGAACGGCGTCTTCACGGGCTCGTTCGCGCTCTCGAACCTGCTCCCGGTGGCCGACGGCGCGCTGTCGGTCTCGAACGGCGACCTCATCACCGCGTCGTACCTCGACGCGACGTTCGCGGCCACGCTGACGACGCAGGCGGCGGTCAACATCGACAGCCCGATCATCACGAACGTGCGCGCGACCTCGCAGGGCACGCTCGGCACGAACGTCACGTGGACGACCGACCGCAACGCGAACTCGCGCGTCTACTACGGCACGACGCCGGCGCTCGAGCTCGGATCGGTCGCGGCGAGCGACTACGCGATCTCGCACACGGTGCTGCTCAGCGGACTCACGCCGGGGCAGACGTACTACTACGACGTCGAGTCCGTCGGCCTCACGGGCGGCAGCTCGCGCGACGACCTCGGCGGCGCGCACTACCGCTTCACCGCGAAGGGCCAGGGCGACGTCCTGCTCGTGATCGGGGACGACAACTTCGCGCGCCTCGCGACGTGGACGAACTCGCTCGGCGCGCTCGGCTACGACTACGACGTGTGGATGGGCGCGACGGCGGCGGCGGCTCCGGTCGGCGACCTGTCGAGCGGCCTGCGCTCGTACAAGGCGGTGCTGTGGCAGCCGGGCAACGACTCGTACCCGGCGGTGACCGACGCGCAGCGCACCTCGATCGACTCGCTGCTCGCCGGCGGCGGGCGGATGATGCTCACCGGCCACGACATCGGCTGGGGCATGTCCGATCCGACCTCGCCGGGCTACACGTCGGCGCGCGCGGCGTGGATCCAGAACTCGCTGCGCATCCAGTACAAGTCGGACCCGACCGTCTTCGACCGCACGGACGGCTTCGCGGGCGATCCGATCTCGAGCCCGAACGCGGCCGGCGTCGCGTACGAGGCGTGGGGTGCGAGCGGCCAATCCGGCGACGAGATCGGCGCGTTCTTCGACCCGAACGTCACGCACGCGGGCACGTACCGCGACAACGACGCGTCGGGCGCGGACACGACGACGGTGCGCTGGATCTCGAACGCGCCGCGCGGCAGCTCGGCGACGGCGTTCTGGGGCGGTCAGCCGACGCGCTTCATCGGCTACTTCCACGAGTGGACGGGCATGCGCCTGTCGCCTTCCACGCCGGACACGATCCGCGACGGCGTCCTCGACCGCACGATCACGTGGCTGCTCGGTCGCGCGCGTCCGCTCGTCACGATCGTGTCGCCGAACGGCGGCGAAGTGCTCGCGACGGCGATCGTGAACATCAGTTGGACCGAGTCGGTCGCGTCGGGCCTGTCGGTCGCGCAGCGCACGATCGAGTACTCGACGGACGGCGGCGACTCGTGGACCACGATCACGACCGGTGCGGGCCCGAGCCCCTACGCGTGGGACACGTCGGGCATCCCGAACACGACGACGCTGCGCGTGCGCGTGCGCATCACGGACGACGGCGTGCCGTCGCTCGCGGGCCTCGACGCCTCGAACGCGAACGCGAGCCTGCAGCGCAGCGGCGCGGACGCCCTCGGCCCGGTGATCCGTGCGGGCTCGATCCAGTCGCTGCCGAACCCGATCACGATCGGGAGCCCGGCGACGCTGCAGGCGATCGCGAGCGACCTGCTGACCGGGAACTCGACGGTCACGGCCGCCGAGTACTCGCTCGGCGCCTCGCCGGCGGCCGCGGGCGCGGGCACGGCGATGACGAGCACGTTCGACTCGGTCACGGTGCACGTCAGCGCGGCGCTCAACACCGCGGTGATGTTTAGCGGCACGCGCACGCTGTGGGTGCGGGCGCGCGACGTGAACGGCAACTGGGGCGCCGCGAGCGCGCTGTCGGTGCGCGTGAACGGAACCGATCCGGTCGCCTCCCCGGAGACGCCGGTCGTGTCGTTCCTCGCGCCGGCGACGCCGAATCCGTTCGCGGGCCAGCTGCAGCTGCGCTTCGGACTCGCGCA
>JBGAOA010000033.1:0-48245 GCA_044222065.1 Candidatus Eiseniibacteriota bacterium | reverse complement strand
GCCTCGCGCTCGAAGCGCACGAGCCGGTCGGGATTCGCGGCGACCGCTTCGGGCAGCACCTTGAGCGCGACGTCGCGCCGCAGCCTGGGATCGTGCGCGCGGTACACCTCGCCCATGCCGCCGGCCCCGAGCAGCGCGACGATCTCGTAGTTTCCGACGCGGGCTCCGGGCATCAGGGCAGTCATGGGGCGCGCAGTCTAAGGGAGCGGGGACGGGCGACCAAGGCCACAGGCCCGCGGCGGGAGGGAGGGCTTCGAGCTCGGGTATCGCGTCGCTGGCCGTGTGCGCGTTCGAGTGGCGCGGCTGCTGCGCGTGGTAGCTTCTCGCGCGGTGGCTCGCCCACGGAGGATGCTCATGAAATCGCGTGGCGTGGAATGGGGCGCTCTCATTGCCCTTGCAGTGGCGATCGGAACGGGTCTCGTGTGGCTCGGCCGGCTCGACGGGCGCGTCGCGGCGCTGGAGAAGGCTCAGGATCGTGTATCGGGTGCGCCCGTCCCTTCCGCGCCGGCGCCCGATTCGCAGAGTCCCCGGACGCGGGCCGGAGCGAGCGACCCCGTCTCGGACAGTCTCCGGCTGGCGGCGATTCGCTCGCCCGAAAACGGAGCGCTCGTGGACCAGCGCGTCATGGTGAGCGGCACGTCCCGTCCGACGACACCGCCGCCGTCGTTGTGGCTGTTCGTCTACTCGCACGAGTCGAGCACGTACTTCCCGCAGGCGCACGCGCCGGACGTCGCGGTGACGGGCGACTGGTCCGCCGCCGCGGCCTTTGGCGATCGCAGCTCGAACGGCGGGAACTTCGACGTGCTGATCACGACCGTGGACTCGGCGGCTAGAAAGGAAGCGGAGGCGTACGTGCGCGCGAATCCCGGCGGAGGCTCCGGGCTCGCGTCGCTTCCGCGCGGCACCGAGATCCAGCACCGCACGACGGTGAAGCGCTGGTGACGGGGCCGTCGACGCCATCGGCCCCGCTGTCCGCGAGCCTGCCCGGCACGTGGCGGCTGCGCTCGCGCGTGGACATCACGTCGTCGGGCGAGCGCCGGGAAGACCCGGCGCTCGGCTCGGACCCGGTTGCGCTGCTCGTGTACGACCGCGCGGGCCACTTCGCCGCGCAGTTCATGAAGCGCGACCGCACGACGGCGCCCGCCGCGGGCGCCGCCGGCGCCCCGAACAACACGCAGGCGCAGGGCGGGTACGACGCCGACATCGGCACGTACGTCGTGGACGATGCGAGCGGCGTCGTTACGCAGACGCTGCTCGGCTCGCTCAGCGCCGCGAACGTCGGCATGGTGCTGTCGCGCGCGATGACCGTGCGAGGCGACACGCTCGTCATCGAACTCGCGACGAACGCCGTGGACGGGACGCCGGTGACGCGCACGCTGACGTGGGAGCGCGTGGGCTGAGCGCGAGGGAGCGCCGGCGGGCCGCGCGGCGCTTCACGAGGCAAACCGGGGTTTGGCGACGCCGCCGGCGCGGGGCTCGTGGGGACGGATCGAGCGGCTCCAGCGCCCGGGCGGCGGCGCCGACGGGGGCGGGGGCCCGCCCCGTTCCGGTCCGCCGCGGCAGGGTCCGTCGGGCCGCGCACGCGGCGTCCGGGTGGACCGGGCTCGGCGGCCGCCGTTACATTTCGCGCGATGGGACCGGCCGCTTTGCTCCTCGGGATCGTCGCCTGCCTCGGTCTGTGCCCCCTCGCCTCGATCGCCGCAGCGCCACCGCATCCTTCGCGCGACACGACCACCGTACGGGCGGAACTCGCCTCGGCGCGTGAAGCGTCGCGCATTCCGCTGCTGCTCGAGCTGGCGGAGCTGCAGCGCGACGATTCCGCGCCCCTGCTGCGCCACGCGGACGAGGCGCTCGCGCTGCTCGCGAAGCACCCTTCGGCGGCCCAGGAGATCGCGGCGCGCGTCGCGCGCGCCCGGGCGTTGGAGCTGCGCGGCGAATTCCCCGCGGCGCTGGCCGATGCGCAGCGCGCCGAGCAGCTCGCGCTCGGTCAGAAGGACCCGCTGCTGCGCGCGCGCGCCGCTTCCCAGCTCGGATTCGTCGAGTGGAAGTCGGGCCAGTTTCCCGCGGCGCAGGCGCACGCCGCCCGGGCGCGCGAACTGCTCGCGCCGCGAGGTCCATCCCACGACCTGGTCCGCGCGCTGACCCTGACGATGGGGCTGCGGCAGTCGCTCGGCGACCTCGAGGGCGCGCTCGAAGCGGCGCTCGCCGCGCTGCACGCGAGCGAATCGCTTCGCGACGAGCGCTCGGTCGCCCGCGCGCGCAACAACCTCGGCCTCGTGTACTGGGACCTCGGGCGAAACGAGGAAGCGCTCGCCGAGCTGAAGCGCGCGCTCGCGATCCACGAACGCGTTGGCCCGCGCGGCAACCTCGCGAACACGCTCGGCAACATCGGGCTCGTGCTGATCGAACTGGACCGGCCGCGGGAGGCGATCCCGTATCTCGAACGATCGCTCCGCATGGACCGCGAGGCCGCCAACTCGTACGGCGAGGCGAAGAACTACAGCAACATCGGCTTCGCCTACGAGAGGCTGGGGCAGTGGGACCGGGCGGCAGAGTTCTGCCGCCGCGCGCTCGAACTGCGCGAGCGCATCGGCGACCGCGAGGGCATCGTGCGATCGCGCGGCGGGCTGGGCCAGATCGAACTCGCGCGCGGGGCGCCGCGCGCGGCGATTCCGCTGCTCGAGCAGGCCATCGCGCTTGCGGCCGAGATCGGCGATCCGATCGACGAAGGCGACCACCTCGAGATGCTCGCGCGCGCACGCGCCGCGATCGGCGACACGGCGGGCGCGTTCCTCGCGTTCCGGCGCTTCCACGAAGTGAAGTCGGCGCTCCAGGACAGCGCCTCGACGCGGCGCATCGCCGAGCTCGACGCGCAGTACCGGGCGCGCGAGCGCGAGCGCGGGCTCGCGGCGCTCGCGGAGGCGCGGCAGCGGAACGTGCGTCAGCTGGTCGCGGGCACCGCGCTGCTCGTCGTGTGCCTCGGGCTCCTCGGCGTGCTGTTCGCGCTGCGGCTCCGCGCGCAGCGCGCGCTGCGCGAATCGGAGCAGCGCTACCGCGCGGTGTTCCAGTCCTCGGTCGAGCCGACGTTCTTGATCGAGACCGCGACGCGCGAGGTTCTCGAGCTGAACGACCCCGCGCGCGTGCTGTGCGGCGTGACGACGCCTCGGACGCGGGCGGCGATCGGCGGCATCGAGCCGGAGTGGGTCCGGCGCGCGCTCGACCGCGCGCTCGAGGCGGACGGCGGCGAGACGCTCGCGCTCGACGACTGCTGGACCGATCCCGCGGGGCGGACGCGCTGGGCCGAGATCCGCCGCAGCGCGGTCTCGCTCGGCGGCCGCGCCTGCCGGCTCGTGAGCGTTCGCGACACGACCGAGCTGCGCGCGCAGGAGGAAGCGCGGCAGCGCGAGGAGAAGATGCGCTCGCTCGGCGTCCTCGCGGGCGGGATCGCGCACGACTTCAACAACGCGCTCACCGCGATCGTCGGCCACGTGGCGCTCGCGAAGGAGCGGGGCGCGGCCGAGCGCGAAGAGCTGCTCGGCCTCGCGGAACAGGCGGCCGCGGGCGCGGGCCGGCTCACGGCGCAGCTGCTCGCGTTCGCGAAGGGCGGGCAGCCGCTGCGCCGCAGCGCGAACGCCGCCCGGCTGCTGCGCGAGTCGGCGTCGCTCGCCGGCGCCGGCTCGCACATGCGCGTGCAGTTCGACCTCGACGACGGACTGTGGCCCGCGCACGTGGACGGCGGGCAGCTCGCGCAGGTCGTCAGCAACCTGATCATCAACGCCCAGCAGGCGACGGGGCCCGGCGGCGTGCTCGAGATCCGGGCGCGCAATTTCGTCGGCGATGCCGTCACCGGTGCGCGGGGCGGCGACCGCCGCTACGTGCGCATCGAGTTCGCCGACAACGGTCCCGGTGTGCCCGAGGCGATCCGCTCGCGCGTCTTCGACCCGTACTTCACCACCAAGCCCCGCGGCAGCGGGCTCGGACTCGCGACGGCCTACACGATCTGCCGCAACCACGGCGGCACGCTGACGCTCGACTCGGCCGACGGCCGCGGCGCGACGTTCACCGTGTGCATCCCCGCGGCCGAGGCGTCGGAGGCCGAGACGCCCGCGCTCGCGGCGGAGCCGCCGGCGGGCGGCGGGCGGATCCTCGTGCTCGACGACGAGCCGCTCGTGCGCAGCGTGCTCGAGCGCATGCTCGAGCGCTGGGGCTACTCGGTAGAGGGCGTTTCGGACGGCCGGGCCGCCGTCGAGCGCTACTTCGCCCGCAAGGCCGAGGGCGCGCCGTTCGACCTGCTCCTCATGGATCTCACGATCCCGGGCGGAATGGGCGGCCGGCAAGCGATCGCCGAGATTCACGCGCGCGACCCGGGCGCGCGCGCGATCGTCGCGAGCGGGTACTCGGACGATCCGATTCTCGCGAACCACCGCGCGGCCGGGTTCGTCGCCGCGCTCGCGAAGCCGTTCCAGCCTTCGGACCTCGCGCGCGCGATCGCGGCGGTGCTGAACGAGGACGCCGCGCCGGGGGCGGGCCGCCTCACGCCGCGCTGAGCGCGCGGGCTACTCGCCGAGCTTCGCCTCGACCGCGCGCAGCCGCTCCATCGCGTACGCGTCGTCGGGGTTGCGGCGCACTTCGCCGCGATAGGCGTCGCGCGCGCGCTTCCAGTCGCCGCGCAGCTCGTACGCGCGGCCGACGCCCGCGCCGAGTCCCGGCGGTTCGCCGTGCAGGTAGCGCTCGGCCGCGTACTCGCGCAGCGCGCGGGCCGCATCGCCGTCCTCCACGGCGAGGTCGCCGAGCCGCTGGTGCGTGCGGGGCACGAACGGATTCGCCGTGAGCGCCGCCTCGAGGTGGGCGCGAGCCTCGCCGCGCCGGCCGTCGAGCAGCGCGACGTTCGCGAGCAGGCTGTGCGCGATCCCGTTGAAGCGCGAGCCCGCGGCCTCGCGCGCGAGGTCGGCCCGCAGCGCGGCGCGATACGCCGTGTCGGCCGCGGCGCGCGCCGCGATCTCGCCGAGCGAGCGCCGCCCGCCGCGCACGATGCGGTACGCGTCGGCGGCGAGTGCGGCGTTCGGGCCGTCGTGGCGCACGTACAGGCACGCCGAGTCGTCGAGGTACACGAGCGCGTAGTTCGTGTCGGCATCGAGGTGGTCGAGCGTGAAATCGCCCGGCACCTGCTCGCGCGCGTGCAGCGCCGCCTGGAAGCGGTAGCGCTCGTCCATCGCGCGCCACGCGCCGTCGTCGCCGAGCGCGCGGAAGTAGAGGAGTCGCGACTCCAGCGTGCCGCTCTGGTGGATATCCATGAATGGCAGCCGGTCGCGATCGGGGTAGAAGCGCCACAGCAGGTAGCCGCCGAAGAAGAACGGGTTGTAGAGCGGGCCTTTCACGCCGCGCGCGGCGACGTAGTCGCACGCGCCGACGGGGTAGGAGTTCATCCACACGCCGACGCCCGGGCGCGGATCGGGCGCGGTCCACTCGATCGTGCACAGCGCCGCGGCCGTCGCGGCGAACAGCGCGACGCGCGCGAGCGGCGGTTGCGTCCAGCGCGGCCAGCGGCGCGAGCCGACCCACTCGGACAGGTCGCGCCCGAGGTACGGCACCGCGACGAGCGCGAAGTAGCCCGTGAAGCGCGTGCCCGAGAGCGCGAGCGCGCCGAAGATCGCGAGCAGACTCAGCTCGATGCCGTCCCAGCCGTGGCGCCGTCCGCGCCACAGCGCGAGCAGCGGCCAGGCGAGCGCGAGGATCGGGAGCCCGTTGTAGAGGTTCTCTTCGAGCGTCGGCGGCATCAGCTCGCCGATCGAGCGGAACAAGAGCTCTGAGCGCTGGTGGAGCGCGAAGTCGAACGGCTGCCACACCGCGGTCCAGCCCCACGGGTTCAAGAAGCACGCGGCGAACGCGACGACGCCGACGAGCGCGAGTTTCGCGTTCCTTCGCGCGACGAGGTCGCCGAGCGCGAACGGGGCGAGTGTGACGAACAGCAGGAAGTACGAGATGTGCGCGTTGATCCACAGGCAGGCGAGCGGCACGAGCAGCCAGGCGAGGTCGCGGCCGCCGCGGCGGCGCGTCTCGAGCACCCACAGCTCGGCGACGAGGAACAGCGCCGCGAGCGTCTCGGGGCGCATCTGCGTGCGGCCGCGCGAGGCGAGCGAGGCGAGCACGAGCACGAGCAGCGGCGTGAGGCCGCGCGCGCCGAGCCTGCGGCCGATCGCCCACAGGCCGAAGAACGCGAGCGCCGAGGTGAGCCAGCGCCACGCGAACAGCCCCGCGATGCCGCCCGCGGCCCAGAACGGATAGAGCAGCGCGCGGAAGAGCCACGAGGGGGTGACGTCCCACGTGCCGAGGTTGGGCCACGTCCAGACGTGGTACCGCGGCACCGCGTGCGAGCGCCAGATCTCGCGGCCGACGGCGAGGTGCTGCCACACGTCGGGGTCGGTGATCCAGAACGTCACCGAGAAGTACACGCCGAGCGCCGCGAGCGCGAATGCGAGCAGCATCGCGGGGTGGCGCGCGGGGAGTTCCGCCGCGGGCTCGGGCGGAGCCGGCGCGGCGCGCTTCGGCGCCGGCGTCGCGCCACGGTTCGCGGCCGTGCGCCGCGCCGCGCCGCGATCGCGGCTCACGCCACCTCCGGCCACCGCAGCACCCACGCCTCGGCGACGTCGCCGGGCTCCAGCGCTTCGCGCTCGGCCGGCACGACGAGCAGCGCGTTCGCGTCCGACTGAGGCTTGAGATGCCCCGAGATCTGCTCGCCCGCCGCGACGGCCCACGGTCCGTCGTCGGCGAGTTCGATGCGCACGCGCACGAAGTCCACGCGGCCCGCGCGCGAGGCGATGCGCTCGCGCACGCGCGCGCGGAAGCGCGGCCGCCCGGTCTTCGCGTGGCCCGCGAGCGCGCGCAGCGCGGGCCGCACGAACGCTTCGAACGTGCACGCGACCGAGGCGGGGTTGCCCGGGAGCCCGAAGAACAGACGGCCGTGCGGGGTGCCGAACGCCTGCGGACGCCCGGGCTTCATCGCGACGCGCCACAGCTCGATGTCGCCGATGTCCGCGAGCGCCTGCTTCACGGGATCGAAGTCGCCGGCCGACACGCCGCCGATCGTCGCGACGACGTCGGCGGCGCCGAGCGCCGACTCGATCGCGGCGCGCACCTTCGCGACGTCGTCCGGCACGCGCGCCGAGCGCAGCACGATCGCCCCCGCCGCCTCCATCTGGCCCGCGAGCATGAGGCGGTTGCTGTCGCGGATCGCGCCCGGCGGGAGCGGGGCGTCCAAGTCCACGAGTTCGTCGCCGGTCGAGATCACGATCACGCGCGGCCGGCGGCCGACAACGAGCCTCGAGAGGCCGAGCGAGGCGAGCAGCGCGAGGTCGTGCGCGGACAGCTCGCGGCCTTCTTCGAAGAGCGGCTGGCCGGCCGTGACGTCGGCGCCGGCCTCGCGCACGTTCTGCCCGGCCGCGACGGTCGCGCGGAAGCGCGCGCGCTCGGAGGCGCCGTCCAGGCGTTCGCACTCCTCGAACGGCACGACGGCGTCCGCGCCGTCCGGCAGCATCGCGCCCGTCATGATGCGCATCGCCTCGCCGGCCCGCAGCGCGCGGCTCGCGACCTTGCCGGCCGCGATCACCTCGCCGACCGGCAGCACGCGCGGCAGCTCGAGCGCGTCCGACAGGTCCGCGCTGCGCACCGCGAAGCCGTCCATCGAGCTGTTGCGGAACGGCGGCAGCGCGTGCGGCGCCGTGACCGCCTGGCGCAGCGCCCGTGCGCGGCATTCGGCGAGCGGCAGCGTCTCGGGCGGCAGCGCGCGCACGGCTTCGAACACGCGCGTGCGCGCGTCACGGTAGCTCAGCGACTCAGGCTCGACGGCGCCAGGCGCCACGCTTCCCTCCGCGCTTCTCCCACAGCGCGATCTCGCCGATCACCATGCCGCGATCCACGGCCTTGAGCATGTCGTACAGCGTGAGCGCCGCGACGCTCACCGCGGTGAGCGCTTCCATCTCGCAGCCCGTCTTGCCGCGATTCCGCACGCGCGCTTCGATCCCGACCGAGGACGACTCGCGGTCGAGCGTGAAGGCAAGGTCCACGCCGTCCAGCGCGAGCGGGTGGGCGAGCGGGATCAGTTCGGCCGTGCGCTTCGCCGCGAGCACGCCCGCGAGGTGCGCGGTCGTGAGCACGTCGCCCTTCGGCGCGTTGCCATCGGCGAGCAGACGCAGCGTCGCGCGGTGCAGGAAGACGCGGCCGCGCGCGATCGCGACCCGGTTCGTCACGCGCTTCGCGCCGACGTCCACCATGCGCACGCGTCCGGAGGCGTCGAGATGAGTGAGAGAGCGCGCCATTCCTTGACACTAGGGACGCGGCGAACCTAGTGTCAACGCGCCTCGTGATCCCCTCGAGGCCCACCCGCACACGCCCCGTGTCCCAACGCCTCCGACCGGCTTCCGTCCGCCACGCGTTCGCGCTCGCGTTCGATCTCGCGATTCGCCGCGACGCCTTCCATTCGCTCGTCGTGCCGCTGCTGCTGCGCGCGCCGTGGATCGTCGCGACCGCGCTGCTGCCGCCGTACCAGGAGGCGGAGCATCCGGCGCGCGTCGTGTTCATCACGAGCTGCGCGGTGCTCGGCGACTGGCTCGTCTTCCTGGTCACGACCGCGATGCTGCGCATCCGCGCGCGCTCGGTGTTCAACACGCCGCCGGAAGTCGCGCCGATGCCGATCCTCGATTGCTACGCGCAGGGGCTCGGCCGAGTGGGCTGGCTGCTCGTCACCGAGACGCTGCGCAACCTCGCCGTGACGTTCGCGATGCTGTTCTTCGTCGTGCCGGGACTGTGGCTCGGCTTCCGCCTGTCGTTCGCGACCGAGGCCGTCGTGCTCGGCGACCGCAACGCGGCGGCCGCGTTCCGCCACTCGTTCCACGTCACGCCGGGCCGCTTCGAGCGCTGGCTCGAGATGATCGTCGCCTCGGGCGCGCTCGTGCTCGTGCTGTGGTTCACGGGCGCTGCGCTCTCGATCTCGTTCTCGAACGTGCCGATCTCGACGTGGGTCACGGTCGTGTGGCTCGCGATCACGGCGGTGACGCCGATCATCCAGTACGCGTGGACGTTCTTCTACCTGCGGCTCGTCGAAGTGGAAGACGCGGGCATCGAGGTCGGGCCCGCGTACGCCGCTCGCCCGCAGGTCGTCGTGGGAGGCGAGGCGCCGCTCGCGGACGCCGAACCGTCGCTGCGCGCGAACCCGCCGCTCGCGCTCGTCGAGTCGCGCCCGGGCGAGGCGGAACGCCGCTCCTGATCGCACCCCGCGCCGTCGGCGGTCTTGACCGCTTTCCGAGCGCGATGGCATCGTCACCGGCGCGTTTTCACCGCCACGGCCACCCGGGATTCCGCCCATGACCCAGAGCTTCGCGCGGACGGCGGCGACCGACCCGTTCCTGCGCGACATCGTCGGCGCGAGCCCGCGGATGCAGCGCATCTTCCGGCTCGTCTCGAAGATTGCCCCGACCGACAGCACGGTCCTGATCCTCGGCGAGAGCGGCACGGGGAAGGAGCTGGTCGCGCGCTCGCTCCACGTCCAGTCGCGCCGCGCCTCGGGGCCGTTCGTGCCCGTGAACGTCGCGGCGCTGCCCGAGTCGCTCGTCGAGAGCGAGCTGTTCGGCTACGCGAAGGGCGCCTTCACCGGGGCCGCGGGCGAACGCTCGGGGCTCGTCGAGCAGGCGGACGGCGGCACGCTGTTCCTGGACGAGATCGGAGACATGCCGATCGCCGCGCAGGTGAAGCTGCTGCGCACGCTCGAGAGCAACGAGGTGCGCCGGCTCGGCGACAACACGCCGCGGCTCGTGAACGTGCGCGTGCTCGCGGCGACGCACCGCGACCTGATCGCGGAGATCGCGAACGGCCGCTTCCGCGAGGACCTGTACTACCGGCTGAACGTCGTGCAGATCGAGCTGCCGCCGCTGCGCGAGCGCAAGGAGGACATCGGGCTCCTCGCGTCGTACTTCCTCGACCGCATCGCGCAGCGCGAGGGCCGCGGCAAGCTGCGCTTCACCCCCGAGGCCGAGGCGCTGCTCGAGCGCTACGACTACCCGGGCAACGTGCGCGAGCTCGAGAACGCGATCGAGCACGCGGTCGCGGTGTCGGAGGGACGCGTGCTCGAGGCGCAGGACCTGCCGAGCGCCGTGCGCGCGCCGCGGCTGCTGCCGCGCGCGGCCGCGGGCGGCGCCGGAGAGGCGGCCGCCGGCCGCACGGTCGTGCCCGATGCGACCGACCGCTCGACGTGGTCGCTCGGCGACGTCGAGCGCGAGCACATCCAGGTCGTGCTCGCGCGCCACGCGGGCAACGCGACCGCCGCGGCGAAGCAGCTCGGCATCTCGCGCACGACGCTTTGGCGCAAGCTCCGCGAGTTCGGGCTCGCGCGGAAGGCGCGCTGAGGTGGCGTCGGACCGGCTCTACTACGACGACGCCTACACGACGCGGTTCGCGACGCGCGTCGCCGACGTGCGCGAGCGCGACGCACGCCTCGAGGTCGAGCTCGACACGACGTACTTCTACCCCGAGAGCGGCGGGCAGGAGGCGGACCGCGGCACGCTCGCGGGCGCGGGCGTCGTGGACGTGCAGGCCGACGACGACCGCCGCGTGTGGCACGCCCTCGCGCCCGGATCGGCGCCGCCCGCGGGCGACGTCGCGGGCGAGGTGGACTGGGCGCGGCGCTTCGACCACATGCAGCAGCACACCGGCCAGCACGTGCTGTCGGCCGCGTTCGTGCGCGAGCTGGACGCGGCGACGCTGTCGAGCCACCTCGGCGAGGAGCGCGCGTCGATCGAGCTCGCGCTCGCGGATGCCGACTGGCGCACGGTCGCGCGCGTGGAGGAGGCGGCGAACCGGATCGTGTGGGAGAACCGGCCGATCCGCCTGCACTGGACCGACGAAGAGGGCGCGAAGCGCTTCGCGCTCCGCAAGGCGCTCAAGGCGAGCGGCCGGATCCGGATCGTCGAGATTCCCGACTGGGACGTTTCGGCGTGCGGCGGCACGCACACGCGCTCCACGGGCGAGGTCGGGGCGATCAAGATCGTGCGGTGGGAGAAGGTGCGCGGCAACGTGCGCTTCGAGTTCCTGTGCGGACGGCGCGCGCTGCTCGACCACGCGTGGCGCACCGAGGCGCTGCTCGAGGGCGCGAAGCGGCGCACGCTCAAGGACCGCGAGCTGATCGCGCACCTCGAGCGCGCGGCCGAAGAGCGCGACGCCTTGAAGAAGCGCGTCGCCGAACTCGCCGCGGGCGCGATCGCGGCCGAGGTGCGCGCGGCGATCACGAACCCGGCCGTGCCGCACGCCGCGTGGAGCGCCGAGCGCCCGCGCGACGAGGTGCGCCTCTACGCGTTCCAGGCGCTCGAAGCGGGCTGCCCGGCGGTGGTCGCGGCGGCCGGATCGCCCGAGCCGTGCCTGCTCGTCGCGCGCGCAAAGGGCGGGCGGGGCGACCTGCGGAAGATCCTCGCCCCGTTGCTCGAAGCGGGCGGCGGCAAGGGCGGCGGCGGGCCCGACTTCCTGCAGATGTCGTGCGCCGACGCCGCGCGCGCGCGCGCCGCGTTCGACCTCGCGTGCGAGCGCCTCGACGAAGCGCTCGCCTGACCGCCGCGAACGACGCCGGGCGCCGCTCGGGGAGCGGCGCCCGTTTCGTTCCGGACGCTCAGCGCTTCTTCGCGGGCCTCGGCGCGGTCGGCTTCTTCGGCGCCGCCGCGCGCGGGGGCGCGGGCTTCTTCGGCGCCGCGGGCTTCGCGGCCGCCGCCGGCTTCTTCGCCGCGGCGGGCTTCGCCGCGGTCGCGGGCTTCTTCGCGGCACCCGAGGCCTTGCCGGACGCGAGGTGCTTCCCGCCCCTCGAGCCGTCGGTCGGGCGCGCGACGACGGCGATCTTCGAGACCGCCTGCTGCAGCGGCGAATGCCGCGGCGCCTTGTGGCGCACGGCCTCGTCGCCGTAGCTCACGAGCTTGTGGATCTCGCGCGGCCGCATGCCGTAGTCGAAGTCGGGGAGCCACACGCGCGGGATCGCGCGCCCGAGCAGCCGCTCGATCGCGGCGACGTCGCGCTGCTCCTCCGGCGCCATGAGTGTCGTCACGTCGCCGACCGGCTCCTGCCGGCCCTGGCGTCCGAGCCGGTGCACGTAGTCCTCGGGAGTCGCCGGCACGTCCACGTTGACGACGTGCGCGACGCCCGTCAGGTCGAGCGCGCGCGTCGCCGCCTCGCTCGCGAGCAGCACGGTGATGCGGTCGCGCTTGAGCTCGTCGAGGCGTTCCTCGCGCGCGTCCTGGCTGCCGTGGTCGTCGAGGATCGCGAACGAGTGGCCGTGGCGCTGGAGCATCTTCGCGACGCGCTCGGCGCCGCTCCGGTGGCGGCACAGCACCATCGTGCCGCGCAGCTCGGTGCGCGAGAACAGCTCGTCCAGCAGGTCGAGCTTCAGCTCGCGGGGCACCGGGTAGATCGTCTGCGTGAGGCTGCCCTGGCCCTTCTGCGCCGGCACCATGTCCACGCGCACGGGCTCGATGAGCGCTTCCTTCGCGAGCCGGTTCAGCTCGGGCGGCATCGTCATCGCGAACAGCAGCGTCTGGCGCGTCTCGGGAAGGAGTTTGAGCAGCGTGCGGATCTCGTCCGCGAGTCCGAGCGTCACGAGCTCGTCGGCCTCGTCGAGCACCATGACCTCGACGTCCTCGAAGCGCACGGCGCCCTTCGCGTGCAGCTCGAGCAGCCGGCCGGGCGTCGCGACGAGGATGTCGATCGCGCTCTCGCGCAGCATCTTCTCCTGCGGCGGAAGCGGCGCGCCGCTGAACACGACGCCGACCGTGATCGGGGTGAAGCGCATGTAGAGGCGCACGCGGCTCTCGATGTACTGCGCGAGGTCGCGAGTGGGCGCGAGGATGATCGCGCGCAGGCGCGTGGTGGTGTTGTCGATCAGGCGGGCGAGGATCGGGATCACGTAGGCGCCGGTCTTGCCGCTGCCGCGCTGGGCGGTGCCGATCAGATCGTTGCCTTCCATGATCACCGGGATCGCCTTCGACTGGATCGCGGTGGGGTCGGTGAAGCCCGCGGCGCGAATGCCCTTGAGGATGACCGGGGGCAGCCCGAATGAAGCGAAAGTCACGAGACCTCCGTTATGAACTCAGGGATGTAAGTGCTTGAGCAGACCCAGCCTGCGCCGGAAGAGCGAGGAGCCGTAGGCGGCCGGGCGACCCCGGAATTTAGGGGAGGCTCCGGGGCGGGGCAATAGAAAAGGTGGGGACGCGGGGGCCGCTCGCGCGAGCGCGTTGCGTGAGATCCGGCGGCTAAGCGCCTGCGCGGGCGCGCGATGGCCGCGGACGCGCCCGGGTGCGACGGATTCCGGACTGGCAGCGCGGGCAATAGAAGGTAGAGCGCTGGCCCTGAACGATCCGCAGAACCGGCGTTCGGCAGACCCGGCACGCTTCCCCGGCCCGGTCGTAGACGCGCAACTGCTCGCCGTAACCGCCCGGTTCGTTCCAGAGCGTGCGGTACAGGCTGAAGGTCGTGCCCATGCGCTCGATCGCCTCGCCGAGCGTCGCGATCGTCTCGCGGGCGATCGCGGACCACTCCTCGAGCGCGAGCGCGCCCGCCCGGCGTCGCGGATCCACACGCGCGCGGAACAGCACTTCGCTCGCGTAGATGTTCCCGACCCCGGCGATCCTCTTCTGGTCGAGCAGGAAGTTCTTCACCGACACGCGCGCGCCGCGGGCGAGCGCGCGCAGCGACTCGCCGCTCGGTGGCTCGGCGATCGGGTCGGGTCCGAGCAACCGCAGCGACGGATCGCGATCGAGCCGCTCGGTCGGAACGAGGCGTGCGACGCCGAAGCGGCGGATGTCCTGGAACCACAGCACGGCGCCGTCCTCGAACTCGAGCTTCAGGTGCACGTGGTCGAGCGCGTCGTCGGCGTCGCGCGCGCGCTTCCAGAACAGCCAGCGGCCGCTCATGCCGAGGTGCGAGAGCAGCGTCGTCCCGCCGTCGAGATCGAGCAGCAGGAACTTGCCCGTGCGGCGCGGCACGAGGAACGTGCGGCCGCCGAGCGCGCGCGCCACGCCGCCGAGCGCGCGGCCGCGCAGGCGATGGCGTGAAGCGGAGGCGCGGGCTATCGTGCGGCCCGGGATGACCGACGCGAGCATGCGCCGGACGGTCTCGACTTCGGGGAGTTCGGGCATGGAGCGGCGAGCATTCGCGCACGATCGCGTCCGGTCAAGTGGCGGGGCCGAAGCGATGCGTCCTGCGATCCGGAGTGGCGCGGGCGCGGAACCGCGGAGGCGCCGATGAGGTTCGCGACTCGCGATGCGCTCGCCACCGTCACCGCCGCGCTGCTCGCGCTCGTTCCGTCGGCGCCGGCGTTCGCGACGCCGCTCGCCGGCTCGGCCGATGCGCCGCTGCTGCCGATGGGGCTCATCCCGGCGACTCGATGCGTCGCGATCGGCGACGTGGACGCCGATGGGGTTCCCGACGCCGTCGTCGGAGACGGTCAGGCGCTGATCGTGTGGCGCGGAGCGGCGGACGGCTTCGAACGCGCGCCGTGGGTGAGCGTCGAGTCGTCCGCGACGACCGTGACGATCGCGGACCTCGATGGCGACGGACGCGCGGACCTCGTGACGCACGACGGCTTCTGGCGCGGCGCCCTCTCGGGGTTCCTCGTCCCCGCGGTGCCGCTGCCCGCGCCTCCGGGCGTGAACCGTACCGTGCCCCCGCGGGTCGCCGACGTGACGGGCGACGGAATTCCCGACCTCGTGACGGCGGCCGACAACCGTCACATCGTCGTCCGACCGGGCTTCGGTGGCGGGCTCATGGACAGCGCCGTCGTCACCGAACTGCTGATCGACGTGTCGGACTTCGCGCTCGCGGATCTCGACCTCGACGGACGGCTGGACCTCGTGGCGGGCTGGGAGAACGCGTGGACGCTGGCTTGCCTCGGAGCGGGCGACGGGTCGTTTCCGTTCTTGTGCTTCGAGGCGCCCGGCGGAGGGGGAATTTCGATCGGCCGGCTCGATCCTGATCCGCTGCCCGACCTCGTCGTGGGTGCTTCGGTCTTCCTCGGCTCGGGCGGCGGCGCCTTTCACGCGGGGCCGCCGCTCGAGCGGCCCGCGTGCCTGCTCGCCGACTTCAACTGGGACGGACGTCTCGACGCGGCCGGATTCGACTCGGCCGAGGTTCACGTCGCGTGGGGCGACGGCTTCGGCGGCTTTGCGAGCGGACCGAGCCTCTTCGCGGGGCCCGACATTCGAGCGCTCGCCGCGTGCGAGTTCGTCCCCGACGGACGTCCCGAGCTGGTCGCGATCGAGAACCGGGGCGCGAGAGTCCGCGTGTTCGAGAATCGCACGGGGCTCTTCGACCCGAAGCGCGTGCCCGTGCCCGCCGGGCCGGTCGCGCTCGCGACCGCAGAACTCACCGGCGACGGGGTCGCGGACCTCGTGGTCGGCTGTCGCGGCGCGCGGCGCGTGCTGCTGCTCGCGGGCGACGGCGCGGGCGGATTCGAAGCGCGCGATTCCGTCGAGGCCGCACCCGGCGTGTCCGCGGTCGCCGTCGCGGACCTCGGCGCGGGAGGCGCGCGCGCGATCGTGATCGCGAGCGACAGCGCGGGCGTCGTCTCGCTCGTGCCCGTGTCCGCGGGCGGCGCGCTGGGGGTGCGCTCGGACTTCGCCTCGTGCCCCGAACCGTTCGCGCTCGTGTCGGGCGACCTCGACGGCGACGGACGCACCGACGCCGTGGCCGCGAGCCGCACGCAGCTCGCGCTCACCGTGTTGCGCAGCCCGGGCGGCGCGTTCGCGGTGACGACGTTCGAGCCGTCGGTCGGTGCTTCGTCGCCCCCCTTCACGAGCCTTGCGCTCGGCGACTGGTCCGACGACGGCGTTCCGGACCTCGTGCTCGGAACTCACGAATTCCTGCACGCGAGCGCGATGCTCCTCGCGGGCGACGGCGCCGGGTCGTTCGACGGCGCGTGCCCGAACTGTGGAGCCCAACCGGTCTACCCGAGCGCGACCGCAGCCCCGGTCACGCTCGCGGACCTCGATGGCGACGGCGACGAGGACCTCGTGTCCGCCGTCGTCCGCACGGACACCGATCGGATCGAAGAGCGCGTCGTGAGCCTGCGATTCGAGAACGGCGTCGCCGACGCATTCGTTCCGACGGCCCTGGAGCAGCCGCTGCTTCCGGGCGGCCCCGTCGCGATGCTCGTCGCCGAACTCACCGGGGACGCGTGGAGCGACGTGCTGGTCGCCGACCGCTCCGGTGATGCGCTCCGGCTCGCCGTCGGCGGCGCGCCGGGATTTCCGGACGTGCGACTCCTCGGCGAAGGCGTGGGGCCGTGCGCGATGGTCGCCGGCGACTTCGATTCGGATGGCCGCCCCGACGTCGCCGTCGCGAACGCCGGCTCGAACGACGTCGCGCTGCTGTTCACGCCGGCGCCGCCTTCGAATGCGGACGTGGCGCCGCGCGCGATCGCTCCCGCGCTCGAGCTTCGCCCGCTCGCCGCGCCGCTCGTCGGCCGCATCGTCGCACGGCTGGCGCTCGCCGAACCGGGGCCCGTGCGGCTCGAGCTCTTCGACGTCACGGGACGGCGCATCGCGCGGCGCGATTTCGAACGGCTACACGCGGGGGAGCACCCGCTCGATCTCGGAGAAACGGTCGGCTCCGGCGTCCACTTCCTGCGCGCCACCACGGTCCGAGGCGTCGCGACGGCGCGCGTCGTCGTGCTGCGCTGACGCGCGGGGCTCCGCGCCGCCCGGCCCGCATTCGCCTCCGCCGGTGTTGAAGCCCCCGCGGGCGCGTGGCATCCTGCCGCGACCCACGGACGACGGCACTCACCTCGCAGGAGCGACATGGACGATCGCGCCCGCTTCGAGGAGTTCGCGCGGCTCGCCACCGAGCAGCGGAACCCCCGCACGATGGATCTCGACACGCTCGATGCGCGCGGCGTCCTCGAACGCCTGAGCGCCGAGGACCGCACCGTGCCGGAGGCCGTCGCCGCCGAGATCCCGCACATCGAACGCGCGGTGGAACTCGTGGTCGCGTCGTTCGCCGAGGGCGGGCGGCTGATCTACGTCGGCGCGGGGACGAGCGGCCGGCTCGGCGTGCTCGACGCCTCGGAGTGCCCGCCGACGTTCGGCTCCGATCCCGAGCGCGTGCAGGGCGTGATCGCGGGCGGAATGGGGGCGCTCGTGCGCGCCGTCGAAGGCGCCGAGGACCGCACCGACGAGGGCGAGCGCGCGATGGACGAGAAGGACGTGGGCCCGCGCGATACCGTGATCGGCATCGCCGCGAGCCGGCGCACGCCGTTCGTCGTCGCGGCACTCGCGCGCGCGCGCGCGCGTGGCGCGCGCACCGCGTACGTGACGTGCACGCCGCGCGCGGAGTTCACGCTGCCCGTGGACGTCGCGATCTGTCCCATCGTCGGCCCCGAGGCCGTGATGGGCTCGACGCGCATGAAGTCGGGCACCGCGCAGAAGCTCGTGCTCAACATGATCACGACGACGGCGTTCATCCGCTCGGGCAAGCTCTACGAGAACATGATGGTGGACCTGATGGCGACGAGTCAGAAGCTCGTCGAGCGCTCGCGGCGCACCGTCATGACCGTGACGGGCGCGGACTACGACGCGGCCGCGCGCGCGATCGAAGCCGCGGGGAAGAGCGTGAAGACCGCGATCGTGATGCTCAAGGCCGGCTGCTCGCGCGACGACGCCGAGCGGCGACTCGCGCGTGCGCACGGCTTCGTGCGCACCGCCCTGGAGGACCTCCGATGATCCGCCGCTCTTCGGGGGCGCGCTTCGCGCGCCGCCTCGCCGCTGCCGCGATCCTGTCCGGCCTCGCGCTCGGTGCGTGCGGTCCGAAGAAGTCCGCCGAGGAGATCGTGTTCTGGCAGTTCTCGCCGCCCGAGCGCATCCAGCCGCTGCTCGACCGCTTCGAGCAGGAGAATCCGGGCGTGAAGATCCGCATGGAGCAGCTCACGTGGGACAGCGGCCAGGAGAAGATCGCCGCCGCCGTCGCCTCCGGGAACGTGCCGGACCTGTGCGAACTCGGCTCGACCTGGATGCCGCGCTTCGTCGCCTCGGGCTCGCTCGCGGACTGGACCGGCGAGGCGTCCGAACTGCACGGGGGACTCCGCGGGTTCGAACTGTGCGAGTCCGGCGGCCGCACGTACGGATTCCCGTGGGTGCTCGGCACGCGCGCGCTGTTCTGGAACAAGGCGCTGTTCGCGCGCGCCGGCCTCGATACGACGCGCGCGCCCGAGACCTGGGACGACGTGCGCCGCGCGGCGGCCGCGATCCAGAAGCTCGGCGGCGGCGTGCACGGCTACGGCGTCCAGTCGAACGAGCAGTACCGGCTGTTCAAGAAGTTCATGCCTTACGCGTGGGGCAACGGCGGCGACGTGCTCGACTCGTCGCTCGCGCGCTGCGTGTTCGATTCGCCCGAGAACGTCCAGGCGCTCGAGTTCTACCTGGGCCTGCGCAAGTCCGGCATGCTCGCGCCGCAGGACGCGCTCGACCGCGAGTTCCTCGAGGGCCGGCTCGGCATGCAGATCAGCGGCGGCTGGCTCTTCCGCCGCATCCCGGCCGAAGCGCCCGCGCTCGACTACGGCGTCGCGCTCGTGCCCGCGCCCGCGGCCGATCGCGGCACGCACGCCTCGTTCGCGGGCGGCGAAGTGCTCGTGAGCTTCGCCGCGGCGAAGCGCGGCGCGGAGGCGATGAAGCTCGCGCGCTTCCTCGTGCGGCCCGACAACGCGCTCACGCTCGCGCGCGCCGCGCTCGACGTGCACCCCGCGGCGCTCGGCGCCGACACGGCGTCGTTCTACCGCGACGATCCGAACCAGCGCACGATGCTCGAGCAGATGGCGAGCGCGCGCTTCACGCCGAACCACCCGGCGTGGGGCGACATGGAGAAGGCGATCGAGGACGAGGTCGAGCAGGCGCTCTACGACCGCAAGAGCGCGGCCGCGGCGGTGAAGGACGCCGCGGCGAAGATCACCGCGCTGCTGGAGAAGCGGTGACGGATCGCGGTCGCGCCGCGCGGCGCGGCGCGGGGGCGCGCGGACCGCGATGAGGCACGGACGCGCGAGCGCGTGGGCGCTGTTCTCGCCGTGGCTCGCGGGCTTCGGCCTGTTCGGGCTGTTCCCGTTCGCGTTCTCGTTCTTCGCCTCGTTCACGGACTACTCGCCGATCCGCGCGGGCGCGACGCGCTTCGTCGGGCTCGACAACTACGCGGCCGCTCTCGCCGACGCCGAGTTCTGGTCCGCACTCCGGAACACCGGGCTGTTCGTCGTCGGCACGATCCCCTTCACGACCGCGTTCGCGCTGCTGCTCGCGCTCGCCGTGCAGCCCGCGTTCCGCGGCCGCACCGTGTTCCGGCTCGGCTTCTTCCTGCCGAGCGTCGTGTCGGTCGTCGTGCTGTCGCTCGTCTTCAAGGGGCTCTACGCGCCGAACGGCGCGCTCAACCGGCTGCTCGCGCTCGCGGGCGTGACGGGGCCGTCGTGGCTGCTCGACCCGCACACGGCGCTGCCGGCGATCATGGCGATGGACGTGTGGTCGGCGAGCGGCTACTACATGCTGATCTTCCTCGCCGGGCTCGAGTCCATCCCGCGCGAGCTGTACGACGCCGCGCGGCTCGAAGGCGCGACCGGTTGGGACTGCCTGCGCACGATCACGCTGCCGCTGCTTCGGCCGACGCTGCTGTTCGTGCTCGTCGTGAACACGATCCGCAGCCTGCAGATCTTCGCCGAGGTGTTCGTCATGACGCGCGGCGGCCCGCTCGGCCAGACGACGACGATCGTCTACTACCTCTACGAGCAGGCGTTCCACCGCTTCCACCTCGGATACGCGAGCGCGATCGCCTACCTGCTGTTCGTGCTCACGCTCGTGCTCGCGTGGCTCCAGATGCGCACGGTCGGCGCGCGGGAGAACGCGTGAGCGCGGCGCTCGACACGCGCGAGGACGCGCGCCCCGGGCCCCCGCCGCCGCCGTGGGGACGCTCGGCGCTGCGGTGGCTGTGGCTCGCGCCGCTGCTCGCGACCATGCTGCTGCCGTTCGCGTGGATGGTCGCGATCTCGGTCGCGCCGGGCGCCGGCGAGTCGTTCGCGCGCGCGCTCGCGGGACCGTGGAGCGGCGCGAACTACGAGCGGCTCTTCGCCTCGGCCGCGGTCGGCGGCTACCTCTTCAACAGCGCGCTCGTCGCCGCCGCCGTCGTCGCGCTGAACGTGCTCACGAGCGCCATGGTCGGCTACGTGCTCGGCCGTCGCGCCGTGCCGGGCGAGCGCTTCTGGTCGCTCGGGCTCGTCGCGACGCTCATGCTTCCGAAGCAGGTGCTCATGGTGCCGCTCTACCTGGTCATGGCGCGGCTCCACCTGCTCGACAGCTACGCGGCGCTCGTGCTGCCGTTCGCGGTGGACGCGTTCGGCGTGTTCCTCGTGCGCCAGTACGTCTCGCAGCTCCCGGGCGAGCTCGAGGACGCCGCGCGCGTGGACGGCGCCTCCGAGTTCGAAGTGTTCTTCCGCGTCGCGCTGCCGCTCATGCGGCCCGTGCTCGCGGTCGTCGGCATCCAGTCGTTCCTCGCGAACTGGAATTCGTTCCTGTTCCCGCTCGTGTTCATCGATTCCGACCGGCTGCGCACGCTGCCCGTCGGGCTCGCGCTGCTCGCGCAGGGCGAGCACAGCGTGGACTGGGGCCTGCTCATGGCGGGCTCGACCGTGGCGTCGCTGCCGGTGCTCGCGGTGTTCGTCGCCTTCCAGCGCCAGATCCTGTCGGGCATTCTGGCCGGAGCCGAGAAGTGAACGGAACCCGGGGGAGGGACGCGATGACGCGGCGCGACGAACGGCTCGTGGTGGGACTCATGACCGGCACGTCGGCCGATGCCGTGGACGCCGCGCTCGTGCGCTTTCGCGGCCGCGGGCTCGAGACGACGCACGAACTCGTCGCCTACACCGAGACGCCGCTCGAGCCCGCGGTGCGCCGCGAGGTGCTCGAGGTCGCGGGCGCGCGGCTCGTCGAGCCCGAGCGCCTGATGCGCCTCGACGCCGCGCTCGGCGAGCTCTACGCCGCGACGACGCTCGACCTGCTCGCGGGCGCGGGCGTGCCGCCGTCGGCGGTCGCGGCGATCGGTTCGCACGGCCAGACCGTGCGCCACGTGCCGCGCGATGCGGGCGGGGGCGAGGCGCTGACGCTCCAGGTCGGCTCGGCGGCGATCCTCGCCGAGCGCACGGGCATCGCGGTCGTCTCGAACTTCCGCCAGCGCGACGTCGCGGCCGGCGGCGAAGGCGCGCCGCTCGTCCCGATCGCCGATGCGTGGCTGTTCCGCTCCGCCTCGGAGTCGCGCGCGCTCCTGAACCTCGGCGGCATGGCGAACGTCACGCACCTGCCGAAGGGCGTCGCGCTCGAGTCGATCGTCGCGTTCGACACCGGGCCCGGGAACGCCGTGCTCGACGCGCTCGTCGAACGTTCGAGCGGCGGCGCCGAGCGCCGCGACGAGGGCGGGGAGCGCGCCGCGCGCGGCACGCCGGCGCCGGCGCTCCTCGCCGAGCTGCTCGCCGATCCGTTCTTCGCGCTGCCGCCGCCGCGCTCGACCGGGCGCGAGCGCTTCGGCACGGGCTACGCGGACGCTCTCGCGCGCACCGCCACAGGCCTCGGACTCTCGGCCCAGGACCTGCTCGCGACCGCGACCGAGCTCACGGCCGCCTCGGCCGCCGACGCGATCCACCGCCACCTCGTGCCGCGCGGCGGCGTGGACGCCGTGTACGCGAGCGGCGGCGGCGTGCGGAACGCGACGCTGATGTCGGCGCTCGCTCGCCGCCTCGCGCCAATCCCGCTTCGCCGCCTCGCCGACCTCGGCGTGCCGGCGGACGCCAAGGAGGCGCTCGCGTTCGCCTTCCTCGCTCACCTCACGCTCGATCGTCTGCCGGGCAACGTCCCGGCGGCGACCGGCGCGCGCCGCGCGGTCGTGCTCGGCCAGATCACTCCCGGAGGTTCCTCGTGACGCCCGCGTCCTCGCGCGCCGGCGCGGCGCTGCTCGCCGCGCTCGGCCTGATCGCCGCCTCCTGCGCTCCGGTGCCGGCGCCGACCACGACGGCGGCTCTCGCGCCGCGGCCGCGCCCGCGCGGCCCACGGCGGCGCCGAAGCCCGCTCCGGCCGCCCCGCGCCGTTCCGGCTCGACCACGAGCCGCGGCTGCGCGTCGGGCTCGCGACCGGCCAGCGCGAGATCGTCGACCGCGCTCGCCGCGGCGAGTTCTCGGCCGCGAGCGGCGCGGACCTGTCGCCGGCGCAGCTCGCCGCCGACGAGGGCCTGAGGCTGCGGCGCGTGGGCGAGGAGATCGTGGCGGAGTTCGCGCCGCGGGGCGTCGAGCGCTTCCGCGTGCGATCGGACGACACGCTCCGGATCGTGCCCGACGACGCGCGCGACGCGGCGCTCCAGTGGAACGCGAAGAGCTGGCGCGGCACGCTGCTCGTGTTCGCGACGGCCGGCGGCGGGCTCACGCTCGCGAGCGAGCTGCCGCTCGAGACGTACCTGCTCGGCGTCGTGCCGGGCGAGATCGGGGCGCTGAGCGAGACGCTCGTCGAGGCCGGGCGGGCGCAGGCGATCGCCGCGCGCAGCTACACGCTCTTCTACCTCGGGCGGCGCGCCGCCGAGGGCTTCGACCTCTACGGCACGGTCGAAGACCAGGTCTACGGGCCGCTCGAGAGCGAGCGGCCGCTCGCGACGCGCTGCGTGAGCGGTACGCGCGGCGTGATCGCGCTCGCCGACGGCCGTCCGATCCGGGCGAACTACTGCTCGACCTGCGGCGGCATCACGGCCGAGGTCTGGGAGGCGTGGCCGCAGGCCGCGCTCGGCTACCTCGTGAGCCATCGCGACCGCGACGCGGCCGCCGACTACTGCGCCGGCTCACCGCACTACCGCTGGACCGAGACCTGGTCGGCCGGCGAGTTCGTCCGCAACGTCGAGACGTTCGGCCGCACGCGCGGGCTCGATCCCCGACTCGGGGCTCGGCGCGCTCGTGGACGCGCGGGTCGAGGAGCGCTCGAAGAGCGGACGCGTGTGGCGGCTGCGCGTCGTCGGGACGCGCGGCTCGGCGATCGTGCACGCGCACGACCTGCGCGCGACGCTGCGGCGCCCGCAGCACCCCGAGTCCATCCTGCGCTCGACGCTCTTCAAGCTCGGCGTGCGGCGCGACCCGGCGAGCGGCCGGGCGATCGCCGTCGTCGCCTCGGGCGCGGGGAACGGCCACGGCGCGGGGCTCTGTCAGACGGGAGCGCTTGGCATGGCGAAGGCCGGGAAGCGCGGCGAGGAGATCGTCCGGCACTACTACGCCGGCGCGAAGCTCGAGACGCTCTACTGATCCCGTAGGGCGGCGCGGCGCGGCCCGCCCTCCGCGATGGCGCCCGCCGGCGCGAGTCGCCCGCCGGCGCGAGTCGCGCTCCGAAGCGCCTCCCGAGGCGAATCCACCGGCCTGCGCCCTTGATCCGAGCGCCGCTCCGCGCGAGACTGCGCGCGCCGAAGGCTCGCCCAGGGAGGGGGATCATGTTCCCGGTGCTTGCCGTTGTCGCGCTACCCGCGCTCGAGTCCGCCGACGACACTGCCGCGCAGATCGAGCGCATCGCGGGCTGCTGGAACGTCACCGTGCGCAGCCCGAGCGGTACCTATCCCTCGTGGTTCGAGATCCGCCGCACGGACGCCGGCGACGCCTCACGTTCCTCGGCCGCGTCGGCAGCCCGCGTCCCGTGGAGCACTACGCGTTCGACGGCGCCCGCTTCGAGTTCTCGGTGCCGCCCCAGTTCGAGAGCACGCCGTGGCCGCTCGAGTTCAAGGCGCGCTGGAACGGGCGCTACTTCGCGGGCGAGACGACGACGGAGTCCGGCGAGCCGGCGAAATGGACGGCCGAGCGCCGGGCTACCGGCTGACCCAGGCCGCGCTGGGGAAAGCCCGTCGCGCTCTTCGACGGACAGAGCCTCGCGAACTGGCAGGCCCGGGACGGCCACCGGCTCGTGTTCTGGCACGCCGAGAACGGCGCGCTCGTCGCGGGCCCGGGCGCTCCCGACCTCGTCACGCGCGAGCTGTTCCGCGACTTCCGGCTCCGTCTCGAGTACCGGCTGCCGCCGCTCGGCGACGGCGGCGTGTACCTGCGCGGACGCTACGAGGTGCAGCTGACGCGCGGGATGGCGGACGAGCCGCCGAACGGCCGACACGGCTCGATCTACGGGCGGATCCCGGTCGCGGTGGAAGTCGCGGTCACGGGAGCGGGCGAGTGGCACGCGCTCCAGGCGACGCTCCTCGGACGCTACGTGACGCTCGTGCTCGACGGCCGGACGGTGATCGAGAACGCGCGCATCGACGGGCCGACGGGCGGCGCGCTCGACGCCGACGAGGGCCGTCCGGGGCCGATCCTGCTGCAGGCGATGACGGGTGGCGTGGAGTTCCGGAAGATCGAGATCCAGCGCGCGCGCTGAGCGCGCGAGAAGGCGCCGCGCGTGCATTTCGCACGCGTCGAACGCGCGCGCGGCGCGATTGACTTCACCCGGGGCCGTCGCTATTCTGCGCCGTCTTTTTCGCGCCCTGCGCGCTCACGCGCGCGACACTGCGGGGTTGTAGTTCAGTTGGTTAGAACGCCTGCCTGTCACGCAGGAGGTCGCGGGTTCGAGTCCCGTCAACCCCGCCATTTCTTAAGGTTCCGCGCGCGGACGCGGGCTTCCGGAGTTCCGGAACGCCAGCGTCCGTTTTCGCTGCCCGCCGCGGGAGCGAGCGGCGCCTCGGCCGCCTCCGCCGCTCTTCGGTGCGGCGCGGCCGCGCGCCGGCGCCCGGTCGGCGCCTCGCCCGCGGCGGAGCGCCGAGCCGCCGGCGGAGGTTCAGCCGTGACGGCGCGCCGAGTCGGCGCGCGGAGCCGCCGCCCGCTCGCTCGCGCGCCGCCCGCCGGAGTCGCCGCGCGCGGAATTGGGGTGATCGCGCGGGAAACTCCGCCGACAACGCTCGCGAGCGCGCGAGCGCCGACGAAACTCCCGAGGAGCGGCGCGCGACGCCGCGCGAGGGAGCGTCGAGCGCGACGCGCGCGACGTCGTCGGAGCGCGCTCGGAGGCGAGCACGCACCGGAGCGCGGCCGGCGCGGCGGCGAGCGACGCCGCGCGGCGGCATTTTGGGTTGACGAGGGGGGGACGCTCCGTATACTGCCGCTTGCTTTTTGGAAGTAGGCGCGTCGCGAGACGACGAGTCGCATCCAAGGACGTCGTTCAGGACATCACCGGAACCCGGGAGCGCGCGAGCGCCGCGGCCATCTCCGAGGAAGGCATGAAGCGCAAGAAGGGCGTGACGGACGACGAAGAGTTCAAGGTCGTGGACGACGACGAAGAGCTCGACGACGACTACGAAGATGAAGAAGAAGATCTCGGCGAAGACGACGACGAGTTGATCGACGACGAGGACCTCGACGACGACGAGTTCGACGACGAGGACTTCGGCGACGAAGACGAAGACGGCGACTTCGACGACGATTACTCCGAAGACGAAGACGACTTCGAATTCGAAAGCGACGAGGAGGACGAGGAGCGGTGAACGCTCCTCGCTCGATCCGATGCGTATCGGTCACGGGAACAGGCGCAAATCGCGCTGGCTCAGAGGAGGTGGCTGACCCAATGGTCGGTTTCGGCCCACACCTGATGCTGGATGGGTACGGTTGCGACAAAGCGAAGCTGCAGGATCTCAACTTGATCTACCGTATCCTGGACGAACTGCCGGCACGGATCGGCATGACGAAGATCATGCCGCCGTATGTTTTCAAGTACTCGGGTGTGAAGCCGGAAGACTGGGGGCTTTCGGGCTTCGTGCTGATCGCCGAGAGCCACATCAGCATCCACACGTTCCCGGAGAAGAACTTCGTCAGCGTGGACATCTTCTCCTGCAAGGCCTTCGACTCCGAGTTCGGCTCGGCGTACATCAAGGAAGCCTTCGAGATGGCGAAGGTGGAGATGACGCTGATCGATCGCGGAACGGAATTCCCGAAGGATGTCCACGGCGCCGCCCAGCCCAGCTCGTGCGTGCGGACCGCCGGCGCGTCTCGCGCCCGGCCGGCCGCAGCACCGCCCGCGTCGCCGCGCGTCACGGCTGATCCGACGATCCACGATCTCGAGCCCTGTCCGGCGCGACGCCGGGCAGGGCTTCCGAGTCTCTGAGGAGTTCTGGCGATGGCGACTCCCGACTGGCCGACCGGCCTGCCGGTGAACTTCGGCGGCCTCGACGACGAGTTCTCCGCGCTCGAGCGCGCGAGCGTCGTGATCGTTCCCGCGCCCTACGACTTCAGCACGACCTACCAGGGCGGCACGCGCTGGGGCCCGAAGGCGCTGCTGGACGCGTCGCGCAACATGGAGCTCTACGACGAGGAACTCGGCGCGACCTACCGCGCCGGCATCCACACGCTGCCCGAGATCGAGCCGACCGCACTCGGACCCGAGGCGATGGCCGGACGCGTCGAGCGCGCGATGGGGTGGGTGTGGGACCAGGGCAAGCGCCCGGTGCTGATCGGCGGTGAGCACAGCCTGACGGCGGGCTGCGTCGCGGCGGCGGCGAAGCGCTTCCCGAAGCTCTCGGTGCTGCAGTTCGACGCGCACGGCGACATGCGCGAGGAGTACCTCGACTCGCGCTACAGCCACGCCTGCGTCATGAGCCGCGTGCGCGAACTCGTGCCCGCCTCGAGCGTCGGCATCCGCTCCGTCAGCGAGGAAGAGGCGGAGCGCTTCGAGGCGCGCCCGTGGCCCAAGTGGAGCGTGCGCGAGTTCCGCGCGCTCGGCGGCGTCTGGAAGCCGATCCTCGACACGCTCACGGACGACGTGTTCATCACGTTCGACGTGGACGCGCTCGATCCCTCGATCCTGCCCGGCACGGGCACGCCCGAACCCGGCGGCCTCGACTGGTACGAGGCCGTGGACCTCGTCGCGGCGGTCGCGAAGTCGCGCCGCATCGTCGGCTTCGACGTGCTCGAACTCGCCCCGATCCCCGGTTCGGTCGCGAGCGACTTCCTGGCCGCGCGCCTCACGTACCGCATGATCGGCCACATGCTGAAGAGCCGCGCGAAGTGACGCGCGACGATCTCACGGAGCCCTCGGGTCGGATCGTCCTCGGCCGCCACCAGGACCGCCGCATTCGCGGCGGCCACCCGTGGGTGTTCAGCAACGAGATCGAGCGCATCGAGGGCGATCCCGTGGACGGGGCGCTCGTGGACGTGCAGGACGAGCGCGGCGCGTTCCTCGGCCGCGCGACGTGGAATCGCCGCAGCCTGATCGCCGCGCGGCTCGTCACGCGCGGCCGCGACCGCGTGGACGCCGGCTTCTTCGTCAAGCGCCTCGAGCGCGCGCGCGCGCTTCGCGACGAGGCGCTGCCGGGCGAGGCGGCGGTGCGGCTCGTCTACGGCGAGGGCGACCAGCTGCCGGGCCTCGTGATCGACCGCTACGGCGAGTGCCTCACGGTGCAGGTGCTCACGCTCGGCATGGAGGCGCGGCTCGAGACGATCCGCGAGGCCATCGAGCACGTGTTCGAGCCCGCGGGCGTCGTGCGCGCGGCGGACTCGGCGCTGCGCACGCTCGAAGGCCTGCCGCTCGCGCGCGAGGTGTGGTGGGGCGAGGTGCCCGAGACGCTCGAAGTCGCGGTCGAAGGCTTCACGGTCGAAGCGAACCTGCTGCACGGGCAGAAGACCGGGCTGTTCCTCGACCAGCGCTTGAACCGCCGCGAAGCCGAGCGCCGCGCGCGCGGCCGGCGCGTGCTGGACCTGTTCTGCTACCAGGGCGAGTGGGCGCTGCACGCGGCTCGCGGCGGCGCCGACTCGGTGCTCGCCGTCGACTCGAGCGAGCCCGCCCTCGCCGCCGCCGCGCGCAACGCCGAGCGCAACGGCTTCGAGGGCCGCATCGGCTTCCAGCGCGGCGACGTGTTCGACGCGATCCGGGCGATGGAGCGGCAGGGCGAGCGCTTCGGCCTCGTCGTGTGCGATCCGCCCGCGCTCATCAAGAGCCGCAAGCACCTCGCGGCCGGCGCGCGCGCGTACCGCGAGATCAACCGCGCCGCGATGAGCCTGCTCGAGGCGGACGGCGTGCTCGTGACGTGTTCGTGCAGCCACCACCTCGACGACGGGCTGTTCCGCCAGGTGCTGCTCGAGGCCGCGAGGCTCGCGAAGCGTCCGTTCCGCGTGCTCGCGTGGAGCGGGGAAGGCCCGGACCATCCGCAGCTGCTCGCGGTCCCCGAGACGCACTACCTCAAGTGCGCGGTGCTCGGCGCGATCTAGCCGCGGTCACCGTCCGCGCCAGCTCTCCCACGCGGTGAAGAGCGCGGCCGCGACGAGCGCTCCGCCGACGATCCGCCCGGCGAAGCGCGCCCGGCCCGCGTCGCGGGCGAGCGCCGCGCGCGCGCGATCGCCGAGCACGGCGACCGCGCCGTAGACGGCCAGCTGGCACGCGGCGCCGATCGCGAACAGCACGATCGCCTGCGGCGCGACGGCGCCGAACGCGGGCCGGACGAACTGCGGGAACACGGCGAGCATGAACAGGTAGGCCTTCGGGTTCAGCAGGTTCGTCGCGGCGCCGCGGCGGAACGCGGTCGCGGCGGCGCGATCGGCGCGCGGCAGCTCTCCGAGCGCCGCGCCGCTCCGCACGAGCGAGATCCCGATCCACGCCATGTAGAGCGCGCCCGCGAGCAGCAGCGCATTGAACGCCGCCGGCCACGTCCTGAGGAGTGCCGCGAGCCCGAGCGCGCCGACGACGAAGTGGCACGCCGCGCCCGCGACGCAGCCGAGCGTTGCCGCGAGCCCCGCGCGACGCCCGCCCGCGAGGCTGCTCGCGAGCACGAACGCCATGTCGAGCCCGGGCAGCACGACGACGCCGAACACGATCGCGAAGTAGAGGCCGAGCAGCCGAAGGTGCTCGGGCCCGAAGAACGTCGTCTCAGCGCTCACGCTCACGCTCCTTCACGGCGACCTCCTCGAGATACGGCCCGATTCCACTCGCCGAACGGGCGCGGCGTCGGCCGGGCGGCCGGCACGCCCGGCATCCTCGACGAAAATCAGGGCGATATCCGCCCTAATGCCGTGTACTTTCTCCCGCATGTCCCGTCCGACGACCCGCGTGCTCGCGCTGCTCGAACTGCTCCAGACCCACGGCCGCATGAGCGGCGCCGAACTCGCGCGCCGTCTCGGCGTGGACGCGCGCACGCTCCGGCGCTACGTCACGCGGCTCGAAGACCTCGGCGTGCCGATCACGACCGAGCGCGGCCGTCACGGCGCCTACCTGCTCGTCGCGGGCTTCAAGCTGCCGCCGATGATGTTCAACGCCGAGGAAGCCGTGGCGCTCTCGCTCGGGCTGCTCGCCGCGGGCCGGCTCGGCCTCGAAGCCTCCGAGGCCGCGGTCGAGAGCGCGCAGGCGAAGCTCGAGCGCGTGCTGCCGGACGCGCTGCGCGGGCGCGTGCTCGCGATCGGCGAGTCGGTGACGCTCGATCTCCGCCGTCCCGAGCGCCGCAGCGATCCCGGCTGCCTCGCGGCGCTGAGCGGCGCCGCGCGGCAGCGGCGGCGCGTGCGGCTCCGCTACCGCACGGCCGACGGCCGCGCGAGCGAGCGCGACTTCGATCCCTACGGCATCGTCTATCGCGGGCGCGGCTGGTACGCGGTCGGACACTGCCTGCTTCGGAAGGGCCTGCGCTCGTTCCGGCTCGACCGCATCGAGTCCGTGAGCGAGCGGCCCGAACGCTTCGAACGCCCCGCCGACTTCGACGCGCGCGGCTACCTCGCGCACTCGGTCGCGACCCTGCCGCGCGCGCACGCCGTCGAAGTGCTGCTCGCGACCGACCTCGAGACGGCGCGACGCGAGCTGTTCGAGGCGATCGGCGTGCTCGAATCGGTCGAGGGCGGCGTGCGGCTCTCTAGCCAGGCCGACGACCTCGCGTGGTTCGCGCGCGAACTCGCGCGCCTGCCGTTCGAGTTCCGAATCGTGCGGCCCGCGCGCCTCGGCGTGGAGCTGCGCGCGCTCGCGCGACGGCTCGCCGCGGTACGGCCGAGCGCCGCGACGACGAGGAGGCGCGGCCGGCGGATCAGCGCCGCGCGCGCCGGGCGGGTGGAGGGACGTTCGTGACAGATCCCTGGCTGGCGGGCGGCGACTACGAGGCGTTCATGGGCCGGTGGAGCCGCCCGCTCGCGCGGGCGTTCGTGCGCTGGCTCGCACCGGAGCCGTCCTCGCACTGGCTCGAGTGCGGGTGCGGGACGGGGGCGCTGACGACCGCGCTTCGCGACCTCGCCTCGCCCGCGTCGATCGTCGCGTGCGATCCCGCGACGGACTTCGTCGAGCACGCGCGCGCTTCGCTCGGAGACGCGCGCGTCACGTTCGCGGTCGCGGGCGCCGAGGACCCGCCGCGCCGCGAGGGCGGATTCGACGCGATCGTCTCCTCGCTCGTGCTCAACTTCGTCCTTGATCCGCTCGCCGCTCTCGTGGCGGCGCGCGGGCGGGTGCGTGCGGGCGGCGTCGTCGCCGCGTGCGTCTGGGACTACGCCGAAGGCATGGAGTTCCTGCGCCGATTCTGGGACGCGGCGATCGACTTGGACCCGGCGTCCGCGGCGCTCGACGAGGGGCGGCGCTTTCCGCTCTGCCGTCCGCTCCCGCTCACGGCGCTGTTCGTCCGCGCCGGGTTCGCGCGGGTCGAGGCAGGCTCGGTCGAGGTGCCGACGGAGTTCGCCGACTTCGACGACTACTGGTCGCCGCTCCAGTCGGGCACCGGCCCCGCGCCGGCCTACGTCGCCGCGCTCGGGCCCGATCGGCGGGAGGCGTTGCGCGCACGGCTCGCGGAACGGCTGCCGCTCGCCGCCGACGGCCGGATCCGGCTGCGGGCGCGCGCGTGGGCCGTGCGGGGGAGCAACGGGACTTTCCGCGGAGGGCGATGATCCGGAGACTCTCCGAGTCGGCTGGGGGACTCGGACGCGCCCTCTTCGTCGCTTCGGGCTGGACCGCACGTCCCGGGTTGAGCATGATGCCGGCGTCGAATTCCCGCGTTTCCGACCCTCGACCGGATTCCAATCATGGTGCGGCCGCCCGCCGTTCGACGCTCTCCTCGCAAAGAGCGATCGAGCGCCACCACGCTCGCTCGTCAGCAATCGCAGAAGCTCCGCAAGCGCTACGAAGCCGCGTGCCGCGCGATCCACGCCTCGAAGTGCGCGTTTCGCCTCGAGTCGTTCGAATACGTGCTGGGGGAGGGCAGCGTCGCCATCAACACGACGCTTTCGACGTGCGTGAGCGTCCTGACGAGCGGTCGCTTCAAGACGGTGTTCGACGTCGTCGCCGAATCGACGGGAACGCGACGCGGTCCGCTGTTCGAGAGAGCGCTCAAGAGCCGCCTCGGGCGCTTCTACGGGCCGCGCCGGCAGCTCGAACGCCTGCTGCACTTTCGCGGCCGCGCGAAGTACGGAGCGCTTCACGTCGGCGGCGAGGGGCCGGACTACGGCCCCTGCTGCATCGTGCTCCGGAGGGGCGCCCACGTGATGAACGCCACGTGCTTCGCGGGGGACTCGATCACGGCGATCTTCGACGCCGAAGGCGCGCTGTGCGCGTCCCGGGCTGCCGTGCTCGAACGCTTCGCGTGCCGCGAGCGGGTCGTCCGGCTCGCGGTCGTGCACCACGCCGAGTTCATCGCCGATGCGAATTCGAAGCTCCCGATCGAAACGACCCACCTTCAGGACCTGCTCTGCGACCGGCAGACGCTCCTCGAGATCCACCTGCATTCCGACGTGAGCATCGACGAGATCGAGAAGATCGTTCTCGCGAAGCGGCTCGCCGCGGGGCTCGGTTCTCGCATGCGGTCGTTCGACCGGGCGAGCGAGCGCGAGCAGAGGTCTTCGCAGTACGACGACTTGCGCACACTCCTGACGCTGAAGCACCTCGCTCACGCCGCGCATATCCCCGTGATGTTCGGAGGGGACGGCACCTGATGCTGCAACTCGAGTTCGTCGATGCGATCGGCGGCCAGGCGATCTATCGGGAGGACGGACGCCTGTATCGACTCTCCGTGGATTCCGGCTGGACCCCGGAGGCCCTGGCGGACGAGCGCGAGGCGCTTCGGCTCGTTCTCACGGGCGCCGGTGAAGCCGACGCGCGGGACTTCGATCGGTTGGAGTCGCTCCTCGATCACGTGCGCGAACGCTGGTTCCGCGAGCGCGGTTTCGAGGACGTGCCCTACGCAGAGGTGCGCGCCGCGCTTCCCGAGTCGCTTCGAACGGCGATTCGATCGCCGGCCCCCGAACGACCGGCGCGACGGCGCAAGGCCCTTGCTCGCTCGCTGACCACGATGTGGAAGCTCGCCTGGCGGATCTCGGGTGCGGCGGAGCAGGAGCTCTGGCGCCGCGCCCTTCGGTCGATGTACGCGATGTGCCTGACGGGGTCGTGGCGCGGGCGACCGTGGGCGAGATCTGACGCGACTCTGCAGAGGGTCGTCCAGGCGGCGATCGAGCGCTGCTACTTCGATTGGCGTCTGCGGCGCGGGCGCGCCGTCTGGCTGGAATCCCGCATGGAAGTCGCCTGTGCGTTCTACCTCGAGAGCGCTTCCGCGAGCTGGCTTCGAGCCCGCTCGAGCAAGCTCCTCCCCGGGTCTCGGGGGCTCGGCAAGACGTCACTCCTGAGGTTGGACGAATCCAGTCCGGGTCCGGAGACGATCGTCGAACAGAGCGACCTTCTGCGGGTCGCGCTCGAACGATTGCTGAGCTACGGCACGTCTGCGGATCTCGACCTGCTCGCGAAGCACCTGCGGCAGGAGCGGCTTTCGTCATCCGATCGATTGGCGGCCCGACGCCTCGTCTCGCGGCTGCGTGCCGACGTCCTCGCGACAGTCGAGACCGGCGCATTCGGCGATGAAACGAAGAAGACCCCGGGACCGAAGCGCTGAGCTACAACGCCCCGACGAGCATCCTTTGGAAGTGGTGCACGCCGGTCTCGCGCTTCGGCGAGAACCGCCCGCGGCGGTAGAGGCGGGAGCGCACGCCGCGCTGGATGCTCTCGACGATCGCCTCGTCCTCGCGCTCGACACGGTCGAGTGAGGCGCCCGCGCCGCGCTCGAGCCGTGACGAGTCCCACACGTAGGGCAGGAACGACACCTTCGTGAGGTCGGGGCCGAGCGGCCGCACGACGTTCACGCTGATGCCCCACGGATACACGTTCAGCATCGTGTTCGGGAATAGCCACCAGTACCAGGCCGCGACGCTCGTGCCGTGGTCCGGGTGCCCGGCCGGCACGTCGCACACGTCGTCGCCGCCGCTCGCGACGCCGAGCTGCAGGTTCGAGGCGTCGAAGAGTTCGGTGCGGTAGCTGCCGTAGTCGAGCGCCTCGGCGAGCCCGGCGTGCACGTAGGGGATGTGGAAGCCCTCGAGATAGTTCTCGACGTAGAGCGCCCAGTTCGCGCGCACGAGGTAGTCGCGCGCGCGCGTCGGCTCGAGCACCGCGCGATCGAGCGGCAGGTGGCCGCAGCGCGCGAGGAAGTCACCGGTGAGCGCCGCGAGCGGCGCGGCGGGGTCGAGCGAGGCGAACACGAACTTGCCGAGCGTGCCGAACGGCACGTGCGGCAGGTCGTCTTCGGCGCGCGGGAAGTCCGCGGCCTCTTCGAACTCGGGCATCGAGAGGAACTTCCCATCGAGCGCGAAGCGACGGCCGTGGTAGCGGCAGCGCAGGAAGTTCTCGACGCCGTCGGCCTCGCACACGAGCGTGCCGCGGTGCGTGCAGACGTTGGAATAGCAGTGCACGCGGTCGTCGCGGTCGCGCGCGAGCACGAGCGGCTCCGTGAGCAGGCCGTCGAGCAGCGTGAACGGGTGCACCTGCCCCGGCACCTTCACGCGGTCGAGGTCGGCGACGAGCTGCCACGAGCGCGCGAACACCTTCTCGCGGATCGCGGCGTACACGGCGGGGTCGGCGTAGAACGCGGCCGGCAGCGTCTCCGCGCGGCGGATGTCGGGATCCACGTGCGGGCGCTCGAACGGCATCGCAGCCTCCTCGCTCACTTGCGGAGCGTCGTCGCGACGTAGGCGCGGATCGCCGCCATCACGGGCTCGCTCGTCCAGGCGATGTCCACTTCGTTGTCGTGCGCGGGGCGAAGCCGCGCGATGCGCTCGAGCACGGGGCCGCGCGTCGTGAGCTTCGTCAGGCGGAACGAGCGCGTCGGCACCGCGGCCATCTCGCGTGCGACCTCGAGCGCGCGCCCGAGCACGCGAGAAGGCTCGGCGAGCTCGTTCACCCAGCCGCGCGCGAGGCAGTCGTCGGGCGTGCGCGTCGCGCCGAGGAACATCGCTTCCTCGGCCTCGGCCATCGGCAGCGCGTGGCGCACGATCTCGCTCGGCACGAGCGGGAACGGCACGCCGACCTTGAGTTCCGGAACACCGAAGCGCGCGTTGCCCGTCGCGAGCACGCGAAAGTCGCACGCCAGGGCGAGGATCGCGCCACCCGCGATCGCGTGGCCGTTGACGGCGGCGACGACCGGCGCGGGGAAGCGGAACAGCGCGAGCAGCGCGTCCGAGAGCGCCGGCATGAAGGCGCGCGCGTACGCGGTGCCCTCGCTCGTGAGCCGCACGAGGTCCACGCCGGCCGAGAAGATGCCGCCCGTGCCCGTGAGGACGATCGCGCGCACCGCGTCGCGCTCGGCGTCGGCGAGCGCCGCGATGGCCGCGCGGCACAGCTCGAGATCCATCGCGCTCGCCTTGCCGTGGGCGAGGCGCAGGACGCGGATGCCGTCGCGATCCTCGCGCTCGATCATGCGTGCGTCGCGGAGCGGCGCGCGCTCAGGCGCCGCTTCCGGCTCCGCTGCCCGCCGCCGACTTCTTGAGCACGTCCACGTAGTTCATGCGCAGGTCGGTGAGCACCTGGCGCAGCACGCGCTCCTCGTCGGGCTCGAGGTTGTTCTTCGTGCGCGCCTCGAGCGCCGTGAGCAGGTCGATCGTGTCGCGCGCGGCCTCGAGGTTCGTCTCGACCTGCCGCGTCATCGGGTTCATGAGCTTGCCGAGCGCGATCATGCCGCTCTGCTGCAGCCCCATCAGCAGCTGCAGGAACAGCGCCGCGTTCCGCGAGGGATTCGCGTCGTTCATGCGTCCGTCCTTCCGGCGGCGGCGCCGCCATCGCTCGCGAGCCGCTTCGCCTCGTTCCAGAGCGAATCCAGCTCGTCGAGTCCGACCTGCGACGGCGTGAGGCCGCGCTCGGCGAGCCGTCGTTCGATGTGGTGGAAGCGGTCGCGGAATCGCAGGTTCGCGGCGCGCAGCTCGCGCTCGGGATCCACCTTCAGGTGGCGCGCGACGTTCACGACCGCGAACAGCAGGTCGCCGATCTCGCGCGCGAGCGCCGGCGTCGTGTCGCCGCCGAGTTCGCGCTCGATCTCGGCCGTCTCCTCGCGCACCTTCTCGAGCGGCCCCGAGACGTCCGGCCAGTCGAAGCCGACGGCGCCGGCCTTCTCCTGCGTGCGGTAGGCGGCGACGAGCGCCGGCATGCCCTTCGGCTGGTCGCCGAGCAGCGACGCGGCGCGTTCGCCCTTCTCGGCCTTCTTGATCTCCTGCCACTGCCGGTAGGCGGCTCCGCCGTCCTTCACCGTGGCGTCGCCGTAGACGTGCGGATGGCGGCGGATGAGTTTCTCCGCGGCGCCGTCGAGCGCGTCCGCGAGCCCCGGCCCGCCGCGCTCGCCGAGCAGTTCGAGGCAGAAGATCGCGAGGAAGGCGAGGTCGCCGAGCTCCTCGGCCGTGTGCTTCGCGTCGCCGCTCGCGACGGCCTCGCCGGTCTCGGCGGCCTCCTCGATGATGTACGGCGTCATGGTCTCGAGCGTCTGCTCGCGATCCCAGGGGCAGCCGTCCGGGCCGCGCAGGCGGCGGCAGACGGCGACGAGTCGGGCGAAGGCCTGCTGCTCGCGTTCGATCATGCGGCGCAGGGTAGCGGAGTGCGGGCGGCGCGCGCGAGGCGGCCGGGGCGGCGGGCCCTTCGGCCGCCGCCCCGGCATCGTCTTCGCCCTGCGGAGGAGGGAACGCCGCGCGCTACGGCTTCCGCTTCATGAACACGACGGCCGACAGCTCGATCACGCGCAGCCGCGCGTTCAGGTCCGGTCCGCTCGCGGGCGGCCGGATCGTGTGCGTGACGGTCGCGCGCATCTCGGAGCCGCGGAACAGCTCGGCGACGCGCGGGTCGTGATCGAGCACGGAGGTGAGCGTGTCCACCGAACCGGGCGTGAGGCTCGCAATCTGCGTCAGCACGGGCGTCGTCGAGCGCGGATCGGTGGCGTCGTCGCTCAGGTAGACGCGCAACGTGTCGCCGCCCGTGCCCGTCGAATCCGTGTAGATCGTGCGCAACGTGAGCGTGAGGTCGCGCACCTCGGACTGGTCCTTGAGACCGCCGAGCAGCGAAATCGACTCGTCGTTCACGAGCGCCACTTCGACGACGGGTGCGCCGGCCGGGATCGGGCCCACGCGCGTCGTCGTTTGCGAGGCGTTGAAGTAACTCAGCACGTCCACGTTCAGGACGAGCTGGCGGTCGCCGCAGCCCGCGAGCGCGGCGGCGGCGAGCGCGAGCGCCGCGAACGCCGCGGCGGCGCGGCGGATCGTCGTGCGGGTCATCGCTCACCTCCCGGGTAGAAGGTCAGTCCGAGTCCGAGTTCGGCCGTGCGTTCGCGCTGCACGTTGCGGCTGTGCGTCGCGACCGCCGCATCGAGGCCGATCCGGCCGAGGCGCACGCCGACGCCGCCCGAGACCTGCGGGTCCTGGTAGGCATCGAGCATCGCGCCCGCGCGCAGCGCCCAGCGGCCGCGCCACAGCTCGGCGCCCGCGTGGGCGAGCGTCGCGTTCGGCGTGCGCTGCACGTCGGCGGCGAGCAGCAGCGTGCCGAGCCTGAGCGCCGCGTTCGCGGTGACCGTCACCGGCACTTCGCTCGTGAAGTCGGCGCCCTCGCGCAGCGTCGTCGAGACGACGTCGTTCTCGACCGTGTCGGTTTCGGCCAGCTCCTCCTGCACCTTCCAGTGCAGGCGCGTGCCGATGTCGTTGACGCCGAGCCCGAGCTCGAGCGGCCCGGCGACCCACACCGCGCCGACGTCGAGTCCGGCGCCGAAGCCGCCGTCCGCCGCCTCCGCGCTGCGCAGCAGCCCGTGATAGCGCACGTCCACGGGATCGCTGCCGAACAGCGTGTCGCTCGTCGTGAACGACACGAGGTTGTCGGCGTCCCCGTAGGCGAGCCCGCGGAGCAGCTTGCCGCGCGCGCCGACGTACAGGCCGTGCCCGCCCGTCGTGCGTGCGTCGCCCACGACGGCGAGCGGACCCGCCCAGCCGAGCGCGAGGCCCACCGCGGCCTGTGCGGTCGCGGCGTCGGTCATCGAGTACTGCGTCCCCGTCCGGAAGTCCTCGCCGTCACGCAGCGCCGAGCGCAGCGCGTCGTTCAGGTCGAGCTCGTTCTCGTAGTGGACGAGCGGAACGATGCCGACGAAGGCGCGCTTCACGCCGATCGTGAAGAGCGGCTGGCTCATCACGGCGCCGACGCGGCTCTTCTCCTTCGGGAACACGTCGCCGACCTCGCCGAGATCCACCGCGAGCCGGTCCTTCGCGACCGTGATCGTGATGTCCGAAGAAGGGGCCGTCGTGCCGCCGAGCTGGTAGTTCCAGGGCAGGTTGTAGAGCAGGTTCGCGAGTTCGTAGGCGTTGAAGTCCGGCTCGTCGGAGTCGAATTCGGGCAGGTCGGACAGGAGCTGCACGACGCCGATGGGCAATCCGATGCCGCCGTAGGAAGCGGGAGCGCGCGGCACGGCGCGATACGCGACGTTCGCGCCTTCGCTGCCGGGGCCTCCGCTCGCGATCGCAACGCCGCCCATCGCGAGCCGGCGCGGATTCGCGAACTGCGCGTGCGCCGGGACGGGGATCAGCGAGACGAGCGCCAGAAGGCAAACGACGCTGCGTGGGTTCATGGTCGGGACGACCTCCTCCTGGACCCGCGCGGCGGCCTCGTGCGGCCGAGGGTCCGAAGCTCACCGGCAACCCGCGTGCCGCATCGCGCGATGCCCGAGCTGCGCGAGTCAACTCCTTGCGAACGTGCACGAACGAGGCGAAGGGGGTTACGTGGCCCGGGAGCGAGGAGGCGGTCGTGACTGCCAGTCGGCCGGCAAAAGCTGCACGTGCGGCAGGCTTTCCGCCGGGTAGCGGTCGGCGGGTACTAGCGCGTTGGGGCGGGAGCGCTCGAGCGCGCGCGGCGGTCGCGACGCCGCAGGAGCCGGCTCGCGATCCAGAACAGCACGAGCACGCCGGCGAGCGCGATCAGCGGAATCAGGATCGCGGCGGCCGAGATCGCGAACGCGAGTCCGTCCTCGAGGAACGACAGGACGGGATTACCGAGACCGAGCGTGAGCGCCGTGCTGCCGAGGCGCGTCTTGGACTTCGCGGCGTGGACGGCGAGCGCGCCGCCCGCGAACACGAGCGCCGCGATCTTGTCCCACGGATCGGGCAGCGGCTGCAGCAGCGCGAACGTCGCGATCGCGGCCGCCGCCGGACGCAGGCCGGTCGAGATCACGTCGAGCGCGTGGTCCACGATCGGGATCTTGTCCGCCGCGATCTCGACGACGGTCGCGACGGCGAGCGCGATCAGCGTGACGTCGTTCCCGAGCCAGTGCGCCGCGGGCGCGAGCGCGAGGAAGCCGAACTTGCCCGCGAGCCCGACGCCGAGCAGCGGCAGGAACGCGCGCAGGCCGCAGGCCGCCGAAACGGCGATGCCGGCGGCGATCGCGAGCACGATCTGGACGTTCGGGTCCGACAGCACGGGCGTCGTCATGGCGAGGGAGACTAGCACCGCTCCGGCTTTCGTGCCGCGGGCCGGGCGCGCTATCTTGCGCGGTCCGGACCGAAGCTGCGCACCTCGCGGAGAGCCCTCGAACGATGCCGATGCCCGTCTCCACCTGGGTCGAGGTGGACCTCGACCGCTTCACCTCGAACTTGCGCGCGATCCAGCGCCGGGTCGGGGAGGGCCGCGGGCTGCTGCTCGTCGTGAAGGCGGACGCGTACGGTCACGGCGCGGTCGAGATGGCCGAGGCCGCGGCCGCCGCGGGCGCGCAGGTGCTCGGCGTCGCGACGCTGCACGAGGGCATTCAGCTGCGCCGCGCCGGCAACCGCCTTCCGATCATCGTGCTCTCGCCGCTGCTCGAGAGCGAGATCGACGAGGCCGCCGAGCACGAACTCGAGCCGACCGTGTGCGACGAGGCGTTCGCGCTCGCGCTCGATGGGGCCGGACGGCGCGGCCGCCCGATCCGCTGCCACCTCGAAGTGGACACGGGCATGGGCCGGATCGGCGTGCGCGAGGACCACGCGGAAGCGTTCGTCGAACGGCTCGCGTCGATGCCGGGGCTGAGGCTCGCGAGCCTCTACACGCATTTTCCCGACGCCGACAGCGACGACCTGTCGTTCGCCCGCGATCAGGTCGCGCGCTTCGACGCGCTCGTCGCGCGGCTCGCCGCGCGCGGGCTCAAGCCGCCGCGGATCCACGCGTCGAACAGCGCCGGCACGCTCAACCTGCCCGAGGCGCATTACGACTGGGTGCGATGCGGACTCATCGCCTATGGCCACGAGCCGCCGCACCGGCGCGCGGACTTGCCGCTCCAGCCGGTGATGACGTTCAAGAGCCGGCTCGTGCAGGTGCGCGACCTGCCCGAAGGCACGCCGATCAGCTATTCGCGCACGTACGTCACGACGCGCCGGACGCGCATGGGCGTCGTGCCGGTCGGCTACGGGCACGGCTACTCGTGGCTGCTGTCGAACCGCGGCGAGATGATCGTCGGCGGGCGGCGCGTGCCGATTCGCGGGCGCGTCACGATGGACCTCACGATGGTGGACCTCACCGACGTGCCCGGCGCCGCGGTCGGCGACGAGGTCGTGCTGTTCGGCGCGGCGGGAGAAACGGGGGAGACGCTGTCGCTCGAAGAGGTCGCGCGCTGGAGCGAGACGCTGCCCTACGAAATCATGTGCACGATCGGCAAGCGCGTGACGCGCATCTTCGTGCGTGGCGGACGGCCGGTGAAGCTCACGTCGCTCGTCGGCGAGAGCGCCGAGTGGGCCGAACAGGCCGCCGATCACTTCCGCCTGCGCGCGCAGGCGGTGGCCGCGGCGCGGCGGGGCTGACGCGTGCGGATCTTCCTCATCGTGATGGACGGCGTGGGCGTCGGCGAGCTGCCGGACGCCGCCGACTACGGCGACCGGGGCAGCAACACGCTGCTGCACGTCGTCGAGGCGGCGGGCGGGCTGCGGCTGCCGACGATGGAGTCGCTCGGGCTCGGCCGCCTGCTCGACCTGAAGGGCGTGCGCGCGCTGCAGTCGCCGAAGGGCGCCCGCGGCCGCATGGCCGAGCGCTCGAAGGGCAAGGACAGCACGACGGGGCACTGGGAGATGGCGGGCCTCGTGCTCGAGCGCGCGTTCCCGACGTACGCGCACGGCTTCCCGCGCGAGCTGCTCGACGCGTTCGCGGAGCGCGCGGGTCGCGGCTGGATGGCGAACGTCGTGGGCTCCGGCACGGACGTGATCGCGCGCTTCGGCGAGGAGCACCAGCGCACGGGACGGCTGATCGTCTACACGTCCGCCGACAGCGTGTTCCAGATCGCGGCGCACGAGACGACGGTGCCGCTCGAGGAGCAGTACCGGATCTGCCGGATCGCGCGTGATTTGCTCACGGGCGAGCACGGCGTCGGGCGCGTCATCGCGCGTCCGTTCGTGGGCGATCCCGGCGCCTACACGCGCACGCCGAACCGTCGCGACTTCTCGCTCGAGCCGCATGCGCCGACGGTGCTCGACCGCCTCGTCGAGAAGGGCCACCCGGTCGTCACCGTGGGCAAGGTGGACGACCTGTTCGCCGGGCGCGGCGTGACCGAAGCGTTCCACACGAAGAACAACTCCGAGGGCGAGGACCTGCTCGCCGGGCTGGCGCGCGCGCCCGGTCGCGGCTTAGTCTTCGCCAACCTCGTGGACTTCGACCAGGCCTACGGCCATCGAAACGACGCCGCGGGGTTCGCCCGCGCGCTCGAGCAGTTCGATGCGCGCCTCGAGGAGATCGTGCGACACCTGCGTTCCGACGAGCTGTGCATCGTGACCGCCGACCACGGCAACGACCCCACGACGCCGAGCACCGACCACGCGCGCGAGTACGTGCCGCTGCTCGTGGCGGGGCCGCGCGTGCGCGCCGGGGCCGACGTCGGCACGCGCGAGACGTTCGCCGACCTCGGCGCGACGATCGCCGAGGCGTTCGGCGTGGGGCCGCTCGATCACGGCGCGAGCTTCCTGCGGCAGGTGGTGGCGTGAGCGCCTCGAAGCCGGCGCGCGCGTCCCGCCGCGTCACGACGCCCGCGGCCGCGCGGCTCCGGGCGCTCGGCTGGACGCCGGCGCGGCTCATGGCGCGGGCGGAGCGGGCGCGCACGCTCGCCTACGCGCCGTACTCGCGATTTCGCGTGGGCGCGGCGCTGCTCACCGACGACGGACGCGTGATCGTCGCCGCGAACGTCGAGAACGCCTCGTTCGGGCTGTCGATGTGCGCCGAGCGCAACGCCGTCTTCAAGGCCGTGAGCGAGGGCGCCCGCGGAGTCGTCGCCGTGGCCGTCACGGCCGGACCGACGCGCGCGGCTTCGCCGTGCGGCGCGTGCCGCCAGGTGCTGTTCGAGTTCGGGCCCGACATCGCCGTCTACTGGCGCCACAAGGGTGGCGCCGTCGTCGAAAGCCGCGTGCGCGACCTGCTGCCCCACGGGTTCGGTCGCCGCGACCTGAGGAACCGGAAATGAGCGAACGCGACGAGCTGGTCGAAGCCATCACGCGACAGGTGCTGGCGGCGCTGAAGGGCGGCCCGGCCGCCGCGCCGTCGCCGCCGACGCGACACGCCGCGGACAGCGACTCCGACACGCGCGAGCGCTACCGCCTGTTCGGCGTCTCCACGTCCGAATCGCCGGAGCACACGCGCGTGCTGCACGCGGCCGGCGCCGAGCGCGTCGTCACCACGGTGGGCTACTGCCCGGCCTCGGACGGCCTCGGCTCGCTCATCGACCACACGCTGCTCAAGCCGGACGCGCCGCGCGACCAGATCGAGCAGCTGTGCCGCGAGGCCGCGCAGTTCTGCTTCGCGTCGGTGTGCGTGAATCCCGTGTGGGTGCCGCTCGCCGCGGACCTGCTGCGCGGCACGGGCGTCAAGGTGTGCACCGTGATCGGCTTCCCTTCGGGCGCGCACGTGCCCGACGTGAAGGCGTACGAGACGCGCCGCGCCGTCGAGCAGGGCGCGCAGGAAGTGGACATGGTCATCAACATCGGCGCGCTCAAGTCGAAGGACTACGCGCTCGTCGAGCACGACATCCGCGCGGTCGTGCAGGCGGCCGGGCGCGACACGATCGTGAAGGTGATCCTCGAGACGTCGCTGCTCACCCGCGACGAGAAGGTCATGGGCTGCACGCTCGCGAAGGCCGCGGGCGCCGACTTCGTGAAGACCTCGACGGGCTTCGCGGGCGGCGGTGCGACCGTGGACGACGTGAAGCTGATGCGCGAAACCGTCGGGCCGGACGTCGGCGTCAAGGCGTCGGGCGGCGTGCGCACGAAGGAAGAAGCCGAGGCGATGGTCGCCGCCGGCGCGACTCGCATCGGCGCGTCGGCCGGCATCAAGATCGTGCGGGGCGAAGCGGCCGAGGGGAAGGGCTACTGACGCGGTGATCGATCCCCGCGCGTTCCTGCGTACCAAGCGTGACCGCGGCCGCCACGAGCCCGACGACGTGCGTGCGTTCGTCGCGGCGTTCGAGCGCGGCGACGTGGGCGACGACCAGGTGGGCGCCTGGCTCATGGCCGCCTACCTGCACGGACTCGACGACGCCGAGACGGACGCGCTGACGAGCGGGCTGCTGCACTCGGGGCGCGTGTTCGACTGGAGCGCGCTCGGGCGGCCGACGGCCGACAAGCACTCGACCGGCGGCGTCGGCGACAAGATCTCGCTGCCGCTCGCACCGATGGTCGCCGCGTGCGGCGTGCTCGTGCCGATGGTGTCGGGGCGCGGACTCGGCCACACGGGCGGCACGCTCGACAAGCTCGAGGCGATTCCGGGCTTCCGCACGACGCTCGAGCCGGACGCGATGCGCGCGCAGCTCGACCGCATCGGCATCGTGATGGTCGGGCAGGGGCCCGACCTCGCGCCGGCCGACGGCAAGCTGTACGCGATGCGCGACGTCACGCAGACGGTCGAGCGCGAGTACTTCATCGTGCCGAGCATCGTGAGCAAGAAGATCGCGGAGGGCGCGAAGGCCATCGCCTACGACGTGAAGTGCGGCAACGGCGCCTTCATGAAGACGCCGGAGGCGGCGCGATCGCTCGCCCAGCGGCTCGTGCGCACGACGCGCGCGATGGGAAGCGCGGCCGAGGCGCTCGTGACCTCGATGGACCAGCCGCTCGGCGTGTGCGTCGGAAACGCCCTCGAGGTGCGAGAGTCCGTCGAGGTGCTCAAGGGCGGCGGTCCGCCCGACGTCGTCGAACTGACGCTCGAACTCGGGGCCACGATGCTGCGGCTCGCGGGCGCCGCGGCCGACGCGGCGACGGCGCGCGCGCAGTGCGTGCGCGCGATCGCGAGCGGCTCCGCATGGGAGCGGATGCTCGCGATGGTCGAGGCGCAGGGCGGCGACCCGCGCGCGCTCGAAGACGACGCCCCGGGGCTCGCGCGTGCGCCCCGCGTCGTGCCCGTGCGGGCGGTGCGCGCGGGCGTGCTCGAACGCGTCGACTGCTTCGCGCTCGGCGAACTCATGGTCGCGATCGGCGCCGGACGCCGGGTGAAGTCGGACGCGATCGATCCCGCGGTCGGCATGCGCGTGCTGCGCCGCGTGGGCGACCGCGTCGAGGCGGGCGAGGCGCTCGCGGAGCTGCACCTCGGGCGGTCCGATTCCGGCGCCGAGCAGCGCGCGCTCGCGTGCTTCGAGGTCGGCGACGGGCCCGCGGCGGCCGGCGCGCTCGTCCTCGAGCGCATCGGCTGATCCGCCGCGGCTAGCGGATGACGGGCGACCCGCTCGTGCGCGTGCGGTCCCGCCGGTCGAGCGAGCGTAGATCCGCGGGCTGCTCCGTCTCGGCGGGCGGCGGCCCCTGCGCGTCGGGCTGCAGCAGCTTTCCCGGATGGAGCTCGCACGGCTCCGTCGGCTCGGAGCCTTCGCTGAACAGCTCCGTCGTGACGTTCGGACACTGATCGGTCGCGAGCATGCCGCTCTCCGCGCACACGAGACGATTCGTCGTGCCGAGCGGCGGCGGGAAGTCCTCGACCGGCCGGCCGCGGGTCGCGCCGACCATGAACTCGGTCCAGATCGGGAGAGCGGCGCGTCCGCCGGTCGCGCCGGGCCCGATCGTCTTCTTCTGGTCGTAGCCGACCCACACGCCGCACACGAGGCTCGGGATGTAGCCGACAAACCACGCGTCCATGTAGTCGTCCATCGTGCCGGTCTTGCCCGCGGCGGGCAGCGTGAAGCCCTGCGCCCGCGACGGGTATCCGGTGCCGTGATCCATGACGCTCTGGAGCATCGACGTCATGACCGCGGCGGTGGCTTCGCTCAGCACTTCGGTCGTGCGCACCGTGTTCTTCTCCAGCACGGCGCCGTTCTTGTCCTCGACCTTGAGGATGTAGAGCGGCTCGTTGCGGATGCCGCGGTTCGCGAACACGCCGTACGCGGACGTGAGCTCGAGCAGGTTCACCTCGCTGCTGCCGAGCGCCATCGAGAGGTTCTGGCCGATCGGGCTCTTGATGCCCATGCGCCGCGCGTAGCTCGAGACCAGCGACGTGCCGACCTTCCGCAGCAATTTGATGGCGGGGATGTTGATGGACTGCTGCAGCGCATAGCGAAGCGTGACGGGACCGCGGAACGTGCGGTCGTAGTTCATCGGCTGGTAGAGCTTGCCGTCGCCCGCGGGGAAGGACACGGGCTCGTCCACGATGATGTCCGTCGGGCGGAAGCCGTTGTCGATCGCTGCGACGTAGACGAAGGGCTTGAACGCCGAACCGGCCTGGCGCTGGCCCTGCGTCGCGCGGTTGAAATTGCTCTGGTTGAAGTCGCGGCCGCCGACGAGGGCGCGCACATGGCCGTTGCGCGGGTCGATCGCGACAAGCGAGCCCTGCAGATAGGGCGTGCGCGGCGCGGTCTTGGCGCCGTCGGCCGCGGGCGTGACGAAGTTCGCGCGCGTGTTCTTGAGCTTGAGGTCCGTCTCCATCTGCTGCAGCTGGTGCTCGAGGGCGCGCTCGGCAATCTGCTGCAGGTCCTGGTCGAGCGTCGTGTAGACCTTGAGCCCGCCTTCGTACACGGCGTTCGAGCCGTAACGCTCGTCGAGGTAGAGCCGAACCATTTCCGTGAAGTAGGGCGCGCGGTCGTTGCTGTAGCGCGTCGGCGTGACCCCGAGCGGCGAGCCCATCGCGCGCTGGAATTCCGCGGGCGTGATGGATTTCGTCGCGAGCATGTTGCGCAGCACCTTGCCACGGCGCGCCGCCGCGGCGTTCGGTCGCCGGCGGGGCGAATAGAGGCTCGGATTCGCCGGCAGGCCCGCGAGCAGCGCGCACTCTTCGAGGGTGAGGCTCTGCACCGGCTTGCTGAAGTAGGTCTTCGCAGCGGCTTCGACGCCGTACGCTCCTTCGCCGAAGTAGATCTGGTTGAAGTACAGCTCGAGGATCTGCTGCTTCGTGTAGTTGCGTTCGATCTCGATCGCGAGCGCGATCTCCTTGAGCTTGCGCTCGACCGTGCGCTCGTGCGTCAGGAACAGGTTGCGCGCGAGCTGCTGCGTGATCGTGCTGCCGCCCTCGGCGGTGCGCATGCGCATCGCGTTGCTCAGGATGGCGCGGCTGACGCCCCACAGGTCGACGCCCCAGTGGTGATAGAAATTGCGGTCCTCGGTCGAAAGCGTGGCGTTCACGAGGTTGCGGGGGAGCTGCTTGAGCGGGACCGGCGAGCGGTTCTCCTTGAAGAACTCGTGGAGAACGCGGCCCTTCACGTCGAAGACGACCGTCTTCGTGGGTGGGCGGATGCTCGTGAGCTGCTCGGGGGTCGGCAGGTCGCGTCCGAGCCACTGAACGACGCCGAACACGGCGCCGGCGGACCCGAAAACCGCGATGACGACGAGCACGAAAAACAGCTTCCACGGAAAGCGCAGAGCAGCGCGGACGGCCGTGTTCGCATCGGTGCGTGTCGTCGTCGTGTCCTCCATGTGCGGGGCAGAGTAGGGGGCGCTCGAAGCGAGGGTCAAGGGCGCGTCGCGTTCGACTTGGTCGGCCCCGGGCTCGCGCATACAATCCGCCGCTCACCGTCATCACAGAAGCCATGGAGCGCGCATGACGCCGGAGCAACAGCTCGAGATCTTGAGCCGAAACGCCGAGGAGATCCTCCCCGAGGGAGCGCTGCTCGCAAGACTGCGAGAGTGCGCGCTCGAGGGCCGTCCTCTGCGGGTGAAGCAGGGCTTTGATCCCACCGCGCCGGACATTCACCTGGGACACACGGTCGGATTGCGCAAGCTGCGCGAGTTCCAGGAGCTGGGACACCAGGTCGTGTTGATCGTGGGCGACTACACGGGGATGGTCGGCGATCCGAGCGGCCGATCGAAGACGCGGCCGCAGCTCACCGAGGCCGAAGTCGAGACGAATGCTCAAACGTACCTGGAGCAGTTCTTCAAGGTCCTCGAGGAGCGACCCGCGGCGCCTCGTCTGCCCGTCGAGATTCACCGCAATGGCGAGTGGTTCTCGAAATGGAGCTTCATGGACGTCATGCGCCTCGGATCGGGATACACGGTGGCGCGGTTGCTCGAACGCGACGACTTCGCGAAGCGCTTCGCGGCGCAGCAGCCGATCGCGGTACACGAGTTGTTCTACCCGCTCATGCAGGGATACGACTCGGTTGCGATTCGGGCAGACGTCGAACTGGGAGCCACGGAGCAGAAATTCAACTTGCTCGTCGGTCGCGTCCTTCAGGAACTGCACGCCCAGCGCCCGCAAGTCGCGCTCACGCTGCCCGTCCTGCCTGGACTGGACGGTGTGCAGCGCATGAGCAAGAGCCTCAAGAACTACATCGGCGTGCACGATCTGCCCGCGGACATGTTCGGAAAGGTGATGAGCCTTCCCGATCACGTGATGATGCAGTACTGGAGGCTGTGCACCGACGCGACGAGCGAGGATCTCCGCGATGTCGAGCGCAAGCTCGCGGACTCGAGTATGAATCCAATGTCGATCAAGAAGGATCTCGCGACTCGTCTCGTCAGTGCGTATCACGGCGCGAGCGCGGCGGAGGCCGCGCGAAATGCGTTCGAAACGCAGTTCAGTCGCAAGGGGATTCCCGACGATCTTCCCGAGTTCGGCGTGAGCGCGCTCGGAGAGCCGAAGAACGCTTCGATCGTCGACGCGATTGCGGCCGCGGGGTTCGCGGACTCGCGCAGCGCGGCCCGGCGATTAGTCGCTCAGGGGGCAGTGGAAGTGGACGGGAATCGGGTGCAAACCATCGATTTCCCAGTTGATTTGGCCAGTTCTTGGGTGCTTCGAGTCGGTCGGAAGATGGCGAGGTTTCGGCCGTGATGGCGTTCGTGTTGTTTCAATGCATTGTACTGCAACAAGTTACAAGAAAGTCCGGCCGGCGGGTTGACAGCCTTCCGAGTCGTGCCTATATTGCGGTCGCCGCAGGGAAAAGTACCCACCTCAAGTAGTTCCGCTTGACGTGATCTCCAACTGAGGCTACTTTCCCCGTCCGCCTTTTCGGGAAGTACGGAGAAGGCGCGAGTTTTTTGCGCTCATTGAAAACTGAATAGCGCACGAGGTTCTGCAAGCCCGCGCGAGGTCCCGGCACCGTGCAGTCGTTGCACGGGGTTGGATCTGTAACCTTGCTTATGATCCGCGGAAGCGAGCTGCGCTCGCGACCGCGTATCTCCGTTTTTTTCTACCACGGAGAGTTTGATCCTGGCTCAGAACGAACGCTGGCGGCGTGGATTAGGCATGCAAGTCGAACGCGAAAGAGGGGGCAACTCCTCGAGTAGAGTGGCGAACGGGTGAGTAACGCGTGAAGAACCTGCCTTCAACAGGGGGATAACACTCCCAACGGGGTGCTAATACCGCATGAGACCACGGATTCGCATGGATCCGAGGTAAAAGGTGGCCTCTGCTTGCAAGCTACCGGTTGAAGATGGCTTCGCGTCCCATTAGCTAGTTGGCGGTGTAAAAGACCACCAAGGCGACGATGGGTAGCTGGTCTGAGAGGATGGTCAGCCACACTGGGACTGAGATACGGCCCAGACTCCTACGGGAGGCAGCAGTCGAGAGGCTTCGGCA
>JBGAOA010000032.1:19574-49651 GCA_044222065.1 Candidatus Eiseniibacteriota bacterium | reverse complement strand
CTCGCTCCACCACGCCGCGAGATCCGGCGTCGTGCCCCGCATCTGCGCGAGGTCGAGCCGTTCGGCGAGGAACAGCACTTCGCTCGCCGGGTCGGCGCCCGCGGGCGCAGGGTCGCGATGATGGTGCGCGATCGCCCACGCCGCCTCGTGTCCGAGCCCCCACTCGAGCGCCGCGAGCCCGCTGACGGGCTCGTGCAGCTTGCGCAGCGCCCACAGCAGGAAGTGCTGCGGCACGTTGACCTCGCGCCGCCACGCGTGGCGGAACTGCGAGATGCGCTCGAACAGCACGAGCTTGCCCGCGTCGTGCAGTAGTCCGAGCGAGAACGCGTACTCGGGGTCGAGCCCGTACGAAGGCGCGAGGCGCCGCGCGATCGGCGCGGAGCGCACCATGTGGTTCCACACCTGACGCACGAGCGTCTCGTAGGCCGCGCCGGGCTTGCAGAACGTGCTGCCGAAGAGATGCGAGAGCACGACGTTCTCGACGCCGCGCGTGCCGACGCGGCCGACGGCCGCATCGAGCGACACGACGGGCTGGTCCGGCACCGCGTAGAACGCGCTGTTCGCCGCCTTGAGCAGTTCCTGCGCGAGACCCGGGTCGTTCGAGACCAGGTCCACGAGCTGGTCGCGGTTCACGTCCTCGCGCCGCGCCGCGCTCAGGGCGCGCTGGGCGGCGATCGGAGGCTGGCGGATCGCCGACTCGCCCTCGTCGAGCAGCGAGTTGAGCACGGCCGGCACGTCCGTCACCTGCATCGGCGGCGGCAGGTGCTCGATCAGGCTCAGGTAGCGCAGGTGCAGCTCGGACTTGAGGCGGGTGCGGACCGCGGTCTCGTCGAGTTGCGCGAGCGCGGGCGGCGCGATCCGCGCCGGCTCGGGCGAAGGCGCACGGAGCGCCTCCGGCTCGGGCCGGGCCGAGGCGAGCGCCGAGACGTCGAACGCCGTGAGGTTCGGGTCGGACGGCGCGGGAGTCTCGGCGGGCTTCTTCAACACCGCGCTCAGCCGCTTGAGGAGCGAGTCGATCACGTGGCCCTCCGATGGCAGACGAAGAACGCCCCGGGCAAGGTCGGGGCGCGACCGGTCAGCCCCGAGTCTCGGCGCGCACCCCGCGAACCTGAGTCCCCGGGGCCCTCGCCGGCGGCTGCTCCTCTATAAGAGGTGGGGCTGCGGACGGACCGGAGCCGCCGGGCGGGGTGCTAGGATGCGCCGCGGCCCGCGCGGGCGGGCCCGGCCGCGGTCGAGCGGCGCGCACCGAAACGAGGGAGTCGGACGTGAGGGATCACACGCTTCGCCGCCGCGCCGTCGCGGCGCTCGCCGCCGCCGTCGCGGCCGCCGCCGTCGCCGCCGCACCGCCGGAGGAAGCCGGGTCGGCCGTTGCGCGCCGCGCGGTCCCCTTCCCGATTCGCACGATGGGCACGTACGCGAACGTCACGATCGTGACGGACGACTCCGCGCGCACGCAGCCCGCGGCGGCCCTCGCCCACCGCTCGTTCGCGTACGTGGACTCGCTCATGACGAACTGGACCGAGACGAGCGAGGTCGCGCGCATCAACCGCGTCGCCGCCACGCGCGCGACCGTCGTCGAGCGCGAAGTCGCGCGCGTGCTCGACGAAGCCGTGCGCGTCGGGCGCGCGAGCGAGGGCGCAATGGACATCACGGTCGAGCCGCTCGTGCGGCTGTGGGGATTCCTCGGCGGTCCGAGGCGCGTGCCCGCCGAGGACGAGGTCGCCGCCGCGTTCCGCCGGGTCGGATGGCGTCACCTGCGCTGGAACGGGGCGAAACGCTCGATCCGCTTCGACACGGCGGGCGTGAAGATCGACCTCGGCGGCATCGCGAAGGGCTACGCCGTGGACCGCGCGGCCTCGAAGCTCGCGGCCGCCGGCGTCACCGACGCGCTCGTGGACCTGTCCGGGAACATGCGCGGCCTCGGCGCGCCTCCCGGCGTTGCGCACTGGCGCATCGGCGTGCGCGATCCGCGCGACCGCGTGCCGTACTTCGCGCGCGTGCCGCTCGATCGCGGCGGCATCGCGACCTCGGGCAAGTACGAGCAGTTCGTCGCCGCGAACGGCCGCACGTACGGACACATCCTCGATCCGCGCACCGGCCGCCCGGCCGAGGGACTCATCGCGGTGACGGTGCTCGCGCGCAGCGCGATGGAGGCCGACGCGTGGGACACCGGGCTGTTCGTACTCGGGCTCGACGGCGCGCGGCGCATCGCGAAGGCCCATCCGGAACTGGACGTGATCCTCGTCGCCCCCGGTGCGGCCGGCGTGGACACCGTGTGGGTGGAATCCTCGCTGCGCGAGCGTTTCGTGCTCGAGGATGCGGCGCGCGAGCACTTCCGCGTCGCCTGGTTCTGAGCCGCGCGCGCCCGCGACAAAGCGCCCTTCGCGTCTTGCACGGTGCGTCACGCTGAACGTCGTTCGGCCTCGCACGACGCATCTCGCACGATGCGCCCGCTCCGGGCGCGCGAGTTGAGCGGCAATTTGTAGAAGGTTCCTCGCACTCTTCTTCACGAGGAATCGCGCACGCGCGTCGCCCGCGCGGAGTTTTCCCTCATTCGTGCGCGCTGCGTTCCCGAATTGCCGCGTGGCAAGCCTCTTGCCTGAGGAGTGCCCCATCCTCCCGGAGGAGGGGAGGACCATGGGTGACGAAGGAACGCAAGTCCTAGCGATCGCGTGCGCGCGTTGCGGTGCGATCGAGACCCCGGGCGCCTCGCATGCGCGGACGTCGCGGGTTGCAGATCGCACGATGAGGAGGTTCGACCACCGTGTTCGGGAGATCGCTGCGCGGCCGCGAGACGGTCGCGACGATGTTCGTGGCCCTGGCGCTGCCGCTGGTGGTCACGGGGTGCAGCTCGCCGACCGAGCCGCCGGCTCCGCCCACGGGCGGGTCGCAGCTCGTGCTGAGCTACGCCTCGTTCGCCTCCACGGTGGAACCGGCGCTCACCCGGCGCGGTTGTGACGCCGAGGGCGACTGCCACGGCGGCGGCATCCGCGGCACGTTCCAGCTCTCCCCTCCCGGCGCGAAGAACTCGCAGTTCGACTTCGACCAGGCGTCGCTGCAGGTCTGGGGCACGAATCGCGACTCGAGCCCGCTGCTGCTGAAGCCGCTCGCCGCCGTCGCCGGCGGCACGCCGCACGCGTACAAGCCGTTCGCGTCCACGGCCGACACCGACTACGTCGCGATCCGCTCGTGGATCCAGGCGGGCACGATCCAGTGACGCCCCGCCTCCTCGCCTCCTGCGCCCTCGCGGCGCTCGCGCTCGTTTCCGGCGCGCCCGCCGTTCGCGGCGACGACGCGCCCGACTCGAGCCTCGTCGCGAACGCCGACACGCTCGTCGCGAGCGCGCTCCCGGACGCCCGCCGCGGCAGCGCCGATCCGGACGCGTGGGACGACGCGTCGCTGCCGACGCACGCGATCGCGCGTCCGGCGCGGCCGAACGCGCTCGTGCCGCTCGTGCCCGACGTGGCGGCGCATCCCTACCGGCTCGAGGGCGGCCCGCGCCCGTTCCAGAACCGCGTCTCGTTCAGCCCCGGCTTCGGCTCGTTCGGCGACGAGCGGCTGTTCACGTTCCGCTTCGCCTACAACCCGAATCCGTGGCTCGGCTGGGAGGGCACGCTCGCCCACAACCCCGCGAAGTCGGTGCACTCGGTGATGCACTCGCTCACCGCCGTGCTCCGTCATCCGTTCCCGGGCCGGCTGCAGCCGTACGGCGCGGCGGGCTACGGGATGGTCATGGTGTTCCCGGGTCGGTCGCTGAACGCCGACCCGGTGACGAAGAACGCACTCGCGTTCGGTGGCGGGCTCGAGTTCTACATCCGCAGTGATCTCGCAGTACGCGCCGATGTGCGGCGCGCGACCGTGTTCGGACGGGACCGGGATCGTGACGGCGTCGTGGCCTACGACTACGTCGAGCAGACGATCGGGCTCTCGTTCTACCGATTCGTCCGGCCGTGACCGACGGACCCGCACCGGAGGGACTCAGACCATCATGAAGCGACTCACGCACCTCTCAACGCGCACCGTTGCGATTCTCGCGGCGGCCGGGCTCGCGGCTCAGCTCGCGCTGCCGGGCTGTCGCGAGAGCGCGCCCGACGACCTCATTCAGCAGGAGCCCACGACGGACGCTCTGGTGTTCGTGAAGACGGATGGCGAGGAGACGCTCAACCGCAGCTGGGCGACGGGCAATCTGTACAAGCTCTCGCCGATCGCTCCGGACGGGGTGGTCACGCCGATCACGAACTTCACCGGCGCGAGCCTGTCGGATCCCGACGTGAGCTTCGACGGCACGAAGATCATGTTCTCGATGCGCCGCGCGGGTGACCCGAACCGGAACATCTGGGAGATCAACGCGGACGGCACCGGGCTGCGCCAGGTGACGACCGGCGGCGGCGACGACTACGACCCGCTGTACCTCCCCGACGGCCGCATCCTGTTCACGAGCAACCGCGACGGCGAGATGGACGAGTACAACCACTCGCCCGCCGAGCACCTGTACACGTCCGACGCGGACGGCTCGAACATGGAGCGCATCAGCTACAACCAGAGCGACGACTTCGACCCGATGCTCATGCCGGACGGGCGCATCCTGTACACGCGCTGGGAGCACTTCGGGACGATGAACCGCTTCCCGCTGTTCTTCACGAATCCGGACGGCTCGGGCACGTTCCACCTGTTCGGCCCGCACGACCGCAACTTCTTCCACCCGATGCCGACGCCGGACGGCCGCATCGTCGCGATCGAGTCGGGCATGATCAACGAGGACGCCGGTCCGCTCGCGGTGCTGAAGCCCGAGCAGGGTCCCGCGGATCCGGCGCTCGGCGGCTGGGCGCTGCACTTCGACAACGTCACCGCGCAGGTCAACGACGACGGCGCGCCCTGGACCTACGGCGCGTTCAAGTTCCCGCATCCGATCGGCGGCAACCGCTACGTCGCCTCGTACACGCTGCCGGCCGCGACGGACGGCGAGGTGGACTACGCGCTCTACACGTTCACGCTGAACCAGGCCGGCGGCGGCACGGTCGGCGACCCGGCGACGTTCTCGCTCGGCAACCTGACGTTCCTCTACAACGACCCGAACTCGAACGAGTACGACGCGCAGCTGCTCGCGCCGCGTCCGAAGCCGCCGATCATCGCCTCGACGCTCAACAAGACGCTCGACTACGGCTTCATGCTGGCGCAGGACATCTTCAACCGCAGCTCGGGCGACGGGCAGGAAGTGCCGGTCAAGGGCGTGGACGCGGTCGACAGCATCGCGGTCATCGCCTCGATCCCGACGACCGTCGGCATGAACAACGAGATCTCGGCGAACGAGTTCGAGATGCGTTCGCTGATCGGCATGGCGCCGGTCTATCCGGACGGTTCGTTCCGCATCAAGGTGCCGGCGAACACGCCGTTCAGCTTCGCCACGCTCGACGACAAGGGCCGCGGCTTCGTCGTGAAGCGCACGCACCTCTACGTGCGCCCCGGCGAGACGTTCGACCGCTGCACCGGCTGCCACGAGGACCGCGTTCCGGGCGGACCGTTCCCGACGAACCCGAATCCGCAGGCGGCGATGTTCCCGGCGCACGACCTGAACGTCCCGAGCGCGCAGTGGCAGCACATCAACTTCGAGAACACGATCGGCCCGATCGTCCAGGCCAAGTGCACCTCGTGCCACCAGCCGACGATCGTCGGCGTGGACACGACCGCGGCCGCGGGCAACCTCGACCTGACGTTCGTCCCCGACACGGTGCGCATGAACCGCATCTTCCCGCGCGCCTACGTCAACCTGTCGGGCGAGTCCATGAAGATGACGACGCAGGAAGTCGATCCCGCCTTCCCGCGGCGCTCGCGCCTCGTGGACTACGTGCTCGCCGTCGGCCCGCGCTCGGGCCAGGGCTTCCACCCGACCGGCCTCGACGCGCTCACGCCCGAGGAGCGGCGCAAGTTCAACCTCTGGGTGCTGATGGGCGCCCAGTACAAGTGACCGGGACCTCGACACCCGTGACCACGTTCCGTTCGAATTCGCAGGGGCCCGCGCCGTGCCGCGGCGCGGCCCCGGTCGCGCGCGGCCTCGCGCTCGCGCTCGTCGCGTCGCTCGCGTTCGCGGGCGCGCCCGAGGCGGGCAATCGCGCGGTCTCGGCGCCCTCGGCGTCGCGGCTGCGCGACGCCGTGCGCGCGCACACGCTGCGCGGGCTCGACGGGCGCACGTTTTCGGTCGCGAGCGCGCGCGGCGAGGTCGTGGTCGTGAACTTCTGGGCGAGCTGGTGCCGGCCCTGCCAGCGCGAGCTGCCCGAACTCGACGCGCTGCACGCCGAGATCGCGAAGCAGGGCGGCCGCGTGATCGCGGTGTCGATCGACTCGGACGCCGAGAACGCGCGCCGCTTCGCGCGCTCGCGCGGCCTCCGGATGCCGGTCTACTGCGACGGCACCGACGGTCTCGCGCGCCAGCTCGACCTCGGACAGATCCCCTTCACCGTGGTGTTCGACCGCGACGGCCAGGTCGCCTGGTCGGGCGGCGGCGCCGACGCGCAGTCGCTCGCGCAGGTCCGTTCCGTCGCGCGGCGCCTGCTCGACTCGCGCGCCGCGAGCAACGACGACGACGTTCAGGGAGGAATGCGATGACGACCCGGCTCACGAGCGCCCTCGGGCGCGGCGTCGCGCTCGCGCTGCTGGCCGCTCTGGCGGTGGCGATGAGCGGCTGCGCGACCGTGCGTCCGTACGAGCGCGAGCACCTCGGCGACCGCATCATGTCGTTCGACACGTTCAAGAAGGAAGCGGCGCGGCGCGTGAAGGCGCTCGACGCGCGCGAGGGCTCGACCGGCGGGAACGGCGGCGCGGGCGGAGGCTGCGCGTGCAACTGACGCGCGTACCGAACCGGATCGCGCTCGCGATCGGGGCGTGCGCGGCGTGCGCCGCGCCGGCCGCGGCCTTTCCGTCGTTCGACGACCAGGTCGTCGAAGGACTGATGCAGTACTTCAACGACTCGCAGCACGTGTCGGTCCGCTCGGCGATCGGCGACTACACGTTCGCCCTGCCGCAGAACCGCACGCTGACGCTGCACTGGAACAACGAAAAGGTGAACGTGCCCGCCGTGGACGCGCCGCCCGGAACGCAGGAGGCCGTGGACGCGATCACGACCGCGAGCCGCCCGATCTCGGGCAACGCGTTCCAGGACTTCTCGAAGGTGCGCAACGAGCTCGAGGGCGAGTACTCCACCGGCCGGCTGTCGGCGCAGTACTACCTGTCGAGCGAGAAGGACTATCTGGGCCAGCTCGTCGGCGCGAGCTGGAACCGCGACCTCGACGACCAGCTCAACCTGTCCGTCGGCGCGAGCTACGGCTGGGACGCGATCGACCCGGTCCAGGACGACGACACGAACGCGGGCAAGGACCACAAGACGACGCTGCACTGGAACGTGGTCGCGACCCGGATCGTCACGCCGACGCTGCAGGCGCGGGTCGGCGTCGAGATGAACCTGGTGAACGGCCTGCAGCACAACCCCTACCGGAACGTGTACGCCGGCGGCACGCACGCGCCCGAGCGGCACCCCGACGCGCGCCAGCGGCGCGACGCGTTCCTGAAGCTCAACCAGTACCTCGGCAACCGGTCGAGCGTGAAGCTGCACTACCGCTTCTACAACGACGACTGGGGCGTCCTCTCGAACGAGGTCGGCACGACGCTGAGCCAGTACATCACGCACGGCGTGTTCGCGAGCTACGACTACCGCTGGTACTCGCAGAACGCCGCGGACTTCTATCGCGACGAATACACGGACGTGAACGGGATCGACGGTTACCGCTCGGGCGACTACCGCCTGTCGGACCTGTCGAGCCACCTGTTCGGAGTCGCTCTCGATATGGACTTTTCGACGCTCGAAGTGAAGACGCCCGTGCTCGGGCGCATGGGAGTGCGCGCGGCGTACGAGCGGTACTTCAACAGCAACAACTACTCCGCGAACATCCTGACGACGCAGCTCACGTATCACTTTTGATCCCAGTCGGCAGGGACGCTCACGAGAGGAGCAGCACGTGCGACGACACACCCTGATGATGCTCACCCTTGCGCTGGCCGCGGCGCAGCCGGTCTCGGGCGGAACGTTCCGTTCCGCCCCGATCGCCCCCGACCTCGGCGTGCAGTCGCTGACGCGCTCCGTGTCCCGTGAGCTCGTGAACCGCGATCTGTTCGCAGACCCGTACTCGACCGTGACGATCTCGCACGTGGACGTGTACGACCGCTTCCCGTACGTCGAGTCGCGCCACTTCGAGATCGTGTCCGACCCGGCTTGGAATCGCATCGTCTACGGCGAGCGCGGCCAGAGCCTCAAGGCGTTCGACGTCGCGGGCGGCCTCGGCGCGCTCAAGCAGCCGCGCGGGCTGGCGGTGGACGAGAACGACCGCGTGTACGTGGCCGACGCCGGCAACGACCGCGTGCTCGTGCTCCAGGCCTCGACCGAGCACGGCGACATCACGCTTTCGCCCGCGTTCGCGATCCCGAACGTCGGCGCGCCGCAGGACGTCGCGTACTCGGACGGCGGCACGCCGTTCGTGGGCGGCGACGACGTGCTGATCGTGGCCGAGACCGGCAAGAACCGCGTCGTCGCGTACGCGCTCGACGCGGCGGGCGCGCGCGAGATCGCCTCGATCGGCGAGCTCGGCAGCGGCGCCGGCCGCTTCGCGGGCCCGATGGCGGTCGCCGTCGGCCGTTCGGGCGCGGGCAGCTCGCCCGACGTGTACGTCGCCGACGCGCACAACGGCCGCATCGCGCACCTGCGCCTCGAGGGCGGCGCGTTCCGCTGGGACGGCGAGGCCGTCGCCGGCGCCGACGTCGTGACGTCGCTCGACACCGACGCGTGGGGCAACGTGTACGCCGCCGCGCCGCGCGCCGGGCTCGTGAAGAAGTTCAACCCCGCGCTCGAACCCGTCGCCGAGATGTCGGCCGGGCTCGCGCGTCCGAAGTCGCTGCACGTGCCGTTCACGAACGTGCGCGACCACCGCTCGGGCACGCTCGCGCGCGTCGGCCAGCCGTCGGCGCTGACCGTCTCCGACTGGTCCGACCAGAGCGGCATCGCGATGTGGGACCTCGGCCTCGAGCTGACGCACTTCGAGGTCGCGGGCACGTCCGAGCCCGAACTGCGCTTCGAGCTGACCGACCGCGCCGAGATCGCGATCGACGTGACCGACGCGACGACGGGCCGCGCGCTGTCGCGCCGCACGGTCGGCACGCTGGACGCCGGCGCGCACGCGGTCCCGCTCACCGCGGCCGACCTCGCGGGCGCCGACCCGGCGAGCGACTTCCTCGTGCGCGTCCGCGCCGCCTCGAGCTACGAGAACGGCCCGGCGACGAGCGCGAGCACGACGTTCCACTTCGCGGGCGGCGTCGTGTCCGGCCCGCCGTCGCGACCGATGCTGCTCGGCAACACGCCGAACCCCGCGAATCCGTGGACGCGGATCTCGTTCGTGCTGCCGAACGAAGTGCACGGCAAGCTCGCGCTGCGCGTGTTCGACGCGCAGGGCCGCGTCGTGCGCACGCTGCGTCCGGCCTTCGCGCCGGGCTTCAACGAGACGACGTGGGACGGCCGCGACGACGCGGGCCGCGGCGTGAAGGCGGGCGTGTACTTCGCGCGCCTCGACGCCGGCGAAGACAGCTTCGCGAACCGCATCGTCGTGGTGCAGTGACCGGACGGAAGGACGACGGAGCCATGACCCGCACTTCTCATCGCAACACCCGCCGCGCGGCGCTCGCCGCGCTGCTCGCGGCGGTGACGCTCACGGTCGCCGGCTGCTTCGACGAGCCGAAGACCGAGGAGAAGTGGACGCGCATCGACGTGAAGGGCGCGAACCTGAGCGCCCATCCGTCGGTGCCCGCGGGCTCCGACAGCTTCAACCTGCAGCTCGCGATCACGTACCGGCGCATCATCACCGGGTTCGTGGTCGCGGACCTGCGGGTGAGCCCGAACGTGACGCACAACGACGTCGACCTCGCCCCCGACGCGGACCGCGTCCGGATGGCGAACGACATCGACAACATCCTGCAGAACTCGGTGACGCTCGGCCGCGCGACGCGCGCGATCACGGGCTGGGACCACCTGATCCAGGACCTCACGCTGTCGTTCCGGGGCGCGGTCCCGGACACGGGCAGCGTGTTCCTCGTCGTCTACCTCGGCGCGGGCGACGAGGTCGAGCGCGTGAACCAGCCGGACACGCTGATCGTGACGCCGTTCGACTCGAACATTTACCAGCTGCTGCCGGTCGGCTACGAGGTCGCGATCACGCCGTGAGCGCGCGCCTATCGCCTGCGCGGCGCTATCTGCGGCGCGCCGGCTCCCGTGGCCGCGCTGCTCGCGGCCGCGGCTCCGCCCCCGCGGCGGACGCGCAGGTGTTCGCGCCCACGAGCCCGTGGGCCGCGATCGAGCTGGCGAGCGGTTCCACTCAAGCCGACGGCGCGCTCGCCGATTACCGGTGGGACACCCTTCCGAAGGCGGGGTTCGGGGCCGGCGCGATGGCCGGAGCCGGACATGCTTCGCGGGCGGCGTGCGCCTGTGGACGACGCGGACGGCCCAGGCGGTGGACGCGCCCGGGGCGCCGGCGTCCGTGCACGTGCGTTCCACGAGCCTCGAACTCGTCGCGCGCGGCCGGGTGTTGACGATCGGCGGCGTCGCGCTGTCGGCGCTCGCGAGCGGCGGCCGGCTGTGGCTCGGCTACGGCCCGGACCGGCTCGCGATCGATACGGGCGGCGGCACGGTCGAAGTGGCGTTCGCCCCGATCCACGAGTGGATCGCGGGCGGCGGACGGCGCTCGAACGCGGCATCGGCCCGCGCTGGAGCGCCGCGGGAGTCGAAGTGGAACGACGGGTGTTCGGGCTCGATACGGCGCACCGCAGCGGCGGTTCGATCGTGGAGGGCCGGGAGAGCTTCGGCGACTGGAGCGCGCGCGTGACGCTCGCGCGGCGCTTCGCCTGGCGATGAAAGGGACGTCTCGATGAAGCGCTGGTCGTGGAACTCGGCGAAGACCCCGTTCGATCGCGCGCTGCTCGCGGCGGCGCTCGCGTGCGCGCTCGCGGCCCCCGCGGCGGCCGACGACGCTCCGGCGCCCGCGCCCGCCGACTCGGCCGGCGCGAGCGCGCCCGCGGACTCCGCTCTGACGGCCACCGAGGCCGCGGCCGCGGCGTACAACGAGCGCCCGCACGTCGCGCTGCGCAAGGTGAAGACGGTGCGCGGCAACCGCAACGTCGTGCGCTCCGGCCCGGGCGACCGCTACGCGATCGCGGGCGTGTACCCGAAGGACGCCGAGTTCACGGTGATCGCGAAGAGCGACGACTGGTACGGCATCGAGCTGTCGGACACCGAGACGGGCTGGATCCACGCCTCGCTCGTGAAGGAGTTCGACGACCTCTCGGACCTGCAGTTCAAGCCGAATCCGCGCCTCTACACGCGCACCGGCAGCTTCGTCGTCAGCGGCTACGGCGGCGCGTACGCGTTCGACCGCAAGTCGAACTCGCTCGTCGTCGGCGGACGGCTCGGCTACTACGTGTTCGACCGCCTGCAGGCCGAGGCCGGCCTCGCGTGGACGCGCGTGCTGCGCCCGGCGGAGATCGTCGAGTCGCTGTTCGGGCTCACGCTCGAGCAGGAGCGCTTCGAGATGCTGTCCTACCACCTGAACGCGACGTTCGAACTCCTGCCCGGCCGCCAGATGGTCCCCTACGTCACCGTCGGCGTCGGCTCGACGCTGATGCAGGGCGACACGGAGCCGAGCTTCAACTACGGCGCGGGCACCGAGCTGTTCCTGTCGAAGCGCGTCGCGATGCGCTGGGAGTTCCGCGACTTCCGCTTCAAGTCCGGCCCCGACGCCGCACGCGTCGACAACAACAACGTCGAGTTCACGCTCGGCACCACGTACCTGTTCTAGGAGGGCGCCGATGAGGATCGTTCGACGCTTCGCCCTGCCCGCCGCCGCGCTGCTCGCGCTCGCGACCGCGCCCGCGTTCGCCGGGCGGCCCGAGCCGTTCGCCGCGCGCGAGGGCCTCGACCTCGCGGCCGCGGCCGCGCAGGCCTGGGCCCCGGACGCGTTCCTGATCTACGTCGAGAACGACGAAGGCCTGGAAGCGGACGGCCGCGCGCCCCGCTGGGGCTACCTGTTCCACTCGCCGTCGCTCGCGGCCTCGCGCGCGTACTCGGTGCGCGACGGCCGGATCCTCGTCGCCGAGAACCTCGAGATGAAGTTCGACGCGCCGCCGCTCACGACGCAGTGGATCGACAGCGGCGCGGCGATCGCCGCGGCCGAGAACGGCCCGGTGCGCGACTACCGCCGCAAGTTCGGCGGCGAGCTGCGCACGATGCTGCTCATGCGCGGCGCGTTCCAGGACGAGCACCCGGACGAGGCGACGTGGACGCTCGTCTACGCGGCGCCGCACGCGCCGTCGCTGTTCGTCATGGTGAGCGCTTCCGACGGCAGCGTCCGCCGCACGTGGAGGGGCTGATCGTGATCGCGTTCCCGACCGTGCGCGCCCGCGCGCTCGCCGCCGCGCCCGACCGCAACCTGCCCGTCGTGTTCGCCTTCGGCACGCTGATCGCGCTCGCGGCGCTCGCCGCCGGCGTGCGCTGGGCGCGCGGCGCCGAAGCGCCCGTGACGCTCGCCGCCGCCGACATCCCCGACGCGGCGGAAGCCGTGACGGTCGAGCGCGTGAAGCCGAAGCGCGCGAAGCACCCGACGCTCTCGTTCCTCAAGGCCAACCGCGACTTCATCCGCGCGCGCTACGACCTGCTGCACGAAGAGCCGGCCGCGAAGGACGAGGGCGCGGCGCCGATCGACCCGCGCTACCTCGACTACCAGCGGCTGCTCGCCGACGCGACGAGCGCGCGCGACTCCGTGTCGTCGACCGAGGAGGCGCGACGCCGCCAGGAGCTGCTCGCGAGCATCACCGACCTCGGCAAGCTCGAATCGCAGCTCGACCAGATGGACCGGCTGCTCGCCGACCAGCGCGGCCGGCTCGGCGTGCTGCAGGCCGACTTCACGGGCCACCAGCGCACGGCGCTCGTCGTGGTCGCGAGCGGCTGGCCCGCGAACGCCGCGTTCGACCGGCTGTCGGTGCGGCTCGAGGACGGCAGCTCGTTCGACATCGAGCTCGGCGTGGAGCAGCGCGAGTCGCTCGCGAAGGGCGGCGTCGTGCAGGTGTTCCACGAGTTCGTGGAGCCGCGCGAGCAGTTCCTCGAGGTCGCGCTCGGTGCGGGCCCGTCGCCCGCCGGGGACTCGGGCTACGTCACGCTCGAGCCCGCGCGCGACCGCATCACGATGCTGCGGCTCGACCTCTCGGGCGTGAGCCCCGAGCAGGGCGCGCCCTCGATCCGCGCGAGCGTCTGGCTCCACGACACGACGATTCCGAGCACGGGCTCCTGAGCGGCGCGTGACCTCCTTCCCGAGCCACGACGGCCGCCTCCGTCCGCGGCCCCGGAGTGCGGGCGCGGCGTTCGCGCTCGCCGCGGCGCTGCTCGCCACGGCGCCCGCGGCGCACGCCGCGAAGCGCCCCGCGGCCGCGGCGCCGGCCCCGGCCGCGCCCGCGCCCGCGCCGATGACGCGCGCGCTCATCGGCGCGCAGCCGGGCGAGGACGTGGGGTGCTGCCGCTCGGACGTGCGGCCTACGAGCACGCGCGCGCGGCAACGTGCGCGGCGTGATCGAACACCTGGAGCAGGTGGACTTCGCGCGCGGCCGTCGTTCGGCGAGGCCGACCGCGCGGCGTTCCTGCTCGCGCACTACCTGCGCACCGGCCAGCGCGAGCCTTTCGGAGAAGATCGCTCGCGCCGTCGCGGCGTGGGACCGGCACAGCGTGTGCGCGCTGACGCTCGAACTCGCGAGCTCGGCGGCGCGCGCGCGGGCGGAGCAGCCGACAGCGGCCTCGCCGCCCCGCGTCGCCCTCGGGCGACGCCGCGGCCGACGCGCTCGTCGCCAGAACCTGCTCGTCCAGCGCGGCGACGCCGGCGCTCGCGTTCCTCGAGCAACTCGACGGCGCCGCCCGCGCGACGCCGCTCGTCGCGTTCGTCGAGGCGCGCGCGCTCGCCGCGGCGGGCCGCGACGACAGCCACGTGGACGCCGGCTCGCCTCGGGCGACACCGCCACGGCGCTCGGCCGCGACCTCGTCGGCGCGGCGAAGCTGCGGCTCGCGGCCGCGGCGCGCGCCGGCGAGGATCCGTCGGCGCTGCTCGCCGAAGTGCCCGCCGGCAGCCGCTACGCCGCGCGCGCGCGGCACGCGCTCGGACTCGCGCGGCTCGAGGACGGCCGCGGCGCCGAGGGCGCCGCCGACCTCGAGTCGGTGCTGGCCTCGGACTCGACCTACGGCGCGCGCCGCGAGGTGTGGCTCGCGCTCGCCGGTCACGCGCTCGACGAGGGCCGCTGGGCCCACGCCCGCGCGCTGTACGAGCGCGCCGACCAGGACTGGGACGCGAACCGCCAGTCGCTGCAGTGGGAGCTCGCCTCGGGGAACTTCGAGGCGCGCTGGAAGGCGTGGGAGTCGGGCGATCCGCTCTCGGACGCGCTCGCGCTCGACGGCGTCTCGGCGGCGCTGTTCGCGAACGCGCTCGCCGACGCCTCGACCGACCTGTCCGCGCCGCCCGCGTTCGAGCTGCCCGCGCCCGCGTCGGCGCCGTGGGGCGCGACGATGACCTGGACCGTCGATGCGCCGAACGGCGAGGAGCGCCGCCGCATCGAGGCCACGGCCGACGCCGAACGCGAGGCGGAAGGCGCGCTCCAGCGTGCGCGCTGGGACCTCGCCCGCGAGCGCGAGGCGCTGTCGTCCCTGACCCGCTACCTCACGGGCGGACTCGGGCTCGCACGCCAGGAGGCCGCGGACCTCGAGGCGAAGAGCGCGCTGCTCGACTCGCTGCGCCGCACGCTCGACGACCTCGACCGCCGCCTGCGCGACGTGCGCGACGAGGCGACGCGGCACGTGCTCGAGCGCACGGCGGCGCAGCTCGTCGCGTGCGAGCGGCACCTGCTGTGGCTCGCGGCCATGAAGCACTTCCACCTCGAGGGCCCGAACCGCGTGCGCGCCGTGCCGGCCCCGCTCGGCTACGAACCGGCCGACTCGGTCGTCGCGGTCGAGGAAGCGCTCGCGCGCGACCTCGTGGGCTTCGCGACGCGCATGGCGGCCGACGCCCCGGGGCTGCTCGCGCGCTCGTACGACACGGCGTGGCGTCCGGGCCTCGTGGACCGCGCCGCGCGCGAGGCGGAAGACGCCCGGCGCGCGCTCGCGTGGGCGCGCACGCTCGGCGTGCGCATCGACTCGAACCTCGCCGCCTCGCACACGAGCGACGAGGAGCGGCGGCTCGTCGCCGCGATCGGCGGGCTCGAACGGCGCGTGGACACGCTGATCGTCGCGCACGCGCGGCAGCGCGAACGCGCGGCGCGCGCCGCGCTCGAACGCGCGCTCGCGGGGCTCACCGCCGAGCGCGAGGGCCTCGACTACGGCCTCGCCGCCTCGGCCTACGGTCTCGCCGTGAAGCTCGACCGCCCGGGCGGCCCGGCCGACGGCGACACGGTGCGCACGCAGCAGCAGGCGGACGAAGCGTTCGACGATCCCGAGTCCGCGCGCTGGCGCGCAGTCGCGATCGAGGCGCTCCAGTCGTTCCTCGCGAAGCACCCGAAGTCGGGCGCCCGCGGCGAGTCGCGCTTCCGGCTCGCGGACCTGGAACTCGTCGCCGCGCGGCAGGAGTTCCGCAAGGCGATGGAAGCCTACCTCGCCGCGCAGGCCGCGGGCCGCGAGCCCGGACCGCTGCCGGTGCTCACGCACGCCGACGCGCTCGCGCTCTACCGGAAGATCCTCGCCGAGGACCGCGACTTCGAGCACCTCGACGCCGTGCGCTTCAACGCCGGCATGATCCTCGCCGACGAGGCGAACCCCGAGGCCGAGGCGTTCTTCACCGATCTCGTCACGCTCCATCCGGAGTCGCCGTACGTGCAGGAGGCGACGCTCCGCCTCGGCGACCTGCGCTTCAACGAGAAGCGCTTCGACGAAGGCGTCGCGTTCTACACGCACGCCGCGGCCGGCAAGGACGCGGGGCTGTCCGCGATCGCGCTCTACAAGAAGGGCTGGGCGCGCTTCAACCAGGACCGCTTCCTCGAGGCCGCCGACGCGTTCCGCGCCGTGCTCGACCTGTACGACTCGCCGCGGCGCGCCGAGATCGCCGCCGACGTCGAGGGCGAGGCGGAGTCGTACCTGGTCCACTCGCTCGCGGGCGCCGGCGGCGCCGACGCGTTCGCGTCGTACTTCGACTCGCTCGGCGCGCGGCCCTACGAGCGCCGCGTGCTGCTCGCGCTCGGCCAGCACTTCCGACGCTACGGCCTGTACGCGGATGCGACCGACGCCGACCGCCGCTTTCTCGCCCGCTACCCGCTCGACGCGCAGGCGCTCACGACCGCCGAGCGGCTGATCGAGACCCACCAGCGCGCGAACCACGACGAACGCGCGCGCGAGGCGCGACTCGACGTCGCGGCGCACTTCGCGCCCGGCAGCGCGTGGGCCGAAGCGCAGGCGTCGGACTCGCTGCGCGCGGCCGGCGAGGCGTTCGCGCTCGGCGCCTGGAGCGCGGTCGCGAAGGACTACCACCGGCTCGCGCGCGAGAAGGGCGCGAAGAGCGACTGGAAGCAGGCGCTCGAACTGTACGAGACGCTGCTCGCGAAGTTCCCGAACCGTCCCGAGGCGCCGACGCTCGAGCTGTCCGCGGGCGAAGCGAGCGCGCAGCTCGAGGACTGGCCCGGCGCGCTCGCCCACTACGCCGCCGCGGCGAAGAGCGGCGATGACTCGCTCGCCGTGCAGGCGCTGTGGCAGCGCGTGGCGGTGACCGACGCGTGGTACCGCGGAACGACGCCGAAGGGCGCGCAGGCGCTCGGACGCGACTCGCTCGCGCGCGAGGTGATCGCGGCCGGCGACGCGCTGCTCGAGCGGTTCCCGTCGCACGCGCAGGGCGCGGACATCGTGTGGCGCGAGGGCCAGCTCGGCTTCGCGCACGGCTGGTGGGAACGCGCGGCGCAGGACATGGAGCGGCTCGCGAAGCGCTGGCCGGACGACAAGCGCGCGCCGCTCGCGCTCGGCCTGCGCGCCGACGCCGTGTTCCGCTCGGGCGACTTCGCGGCCGCCGGCACGGCCTACGAAGAGGCGCTCGTCGTCGCGCAGCGCGCCGGCAACGACACGCTCGCGAAGCGGCTCGCGACGGCGGTGCCGATCTGCGCCTACAAGAATGCCGAGGCCTCGGTCGCAGCGGACTCGAACGCGTACGCGCGCCACGCCGAGCTGTTCGAGCAGGTCGCGCGCCGGTTCCCGAACTACGAACACGCGCACGTCGCGGCGTACCGCGCGGGCCTCGCCTACTTCAAGGCCGGCCGCACGCGCGACGGCGTGCTCGCGATGGAAGCGCTGATCCGCGACTTCCCGAAGAGCGACTACGTGCGCGACGCCCACCTCGAGATCGCGCACCGCTGGGAAGAGGCCGGCGAGAAGGAACAGGGCGCCGACGCCTACGCGCGCTTCGCGACCCGCTACCCGAAGGACGCCGACGCCGACGACGCGTGGCTCAAGGCCGCCGACCTGTGGCAGGCCGCGGGCCTCTCGACGCGCGCCGACGAGCAGCGCCTCGCCTACCTGAAGCAGTACCCGAAGGACGACTCGACCGCGATCGAGATCCTGGAAGGCTTCGCGATGCGCGACCTCGACCGCGTCACGGCGGACCGCCCGATCTCGACCGTGATGCCGAAGCCGGCCGCGAAGGGCGCGAAGGCCGCCGCGGCTGCGGCGCCGGCGAGCTACCTCGCGGACTATCTGCGGCGCGCCGCGGCCCATCCGGAGCTGGCGTCCAAGAAGATCGTGGCGCGCGTGCGCTTCCTCGAGGGCGAGGAGGCGTTCGCGAAGTACGACGCCGTGAAGCTCACGCTGCCGCTCGCGAAGTCCATCGCGGCGCGGCAGAAGAAGCTCGACGAGACGATGGCGCTCTACCGCAAGTCGGTGGACACCGGCGTGCCCGAGTGGGCACACGCCTCCGCGTACCGGATCGGGCAGTCGCTCATCGCGTTCGGAGAAGCGCTGGAGCGCAGCGAGCGGCCGGCCGATCTCCACGGGGACGACCTCAAGGCGTACGTGCAGGTGCTCGGCGACAAGGCCCAGCAGTTCTACGACCGCGGCGAGACGGTGTGGACGGAAGCGCTCAAGAAGTCGCGCGACGACGCTCCGGACGACTGGCTCGCGCGCGCGCAGACCTCGCTGTGGTCGCGGCTCGGCAACCGGTTCTTCTACCGGCCCGAGATGGAATATCCGGTCGTGGCCGGCAAGGCCCCGAAGACTTCGGCCGGCGGTCTCGGCGCGCTCGACGAGGACGCGGCCGGCGATCGCGCGCGCACGCAACTCAGGAAGGAGCAGCCGTGAGCCTTCTCGGCCTCCACGACTCGCGCACGGTGCCGTCCGCGACCGCGTCGGCCGAGCCGAAGGCGGCGAAGAAGCCGAAGAAGGAGAAGAAGGCGAAGGCCGCGAAGCGCACGAAGGACGAGGCGCGGGTGCTCGCCGACGGCGGCGCCTCGAAGCCCGCGAAGGCGGCCAGGTCGCCGAAGCCGCCGAAGGCCGAGCGCCGAGCCGACGAGCCGTCGAAGAAGAAGGCGAAGCACGACGAGGTAGCCGCCGAGGAAACGCCGAGCGATCCGCTCGACGCCGCGCGCGCGCGCGCCGCGAGCGAGCCCGCGGAGCCCTACTGGCCGTTCCGCGCCGCCGAGGTCGAGATCGAGCGCGGTGCGGGCGGCGCGGCGGAGCGCGACCTGCGTGCGTCGCTCGCGCAATCGCCCACGTACGCGCCCGCACTGTCGCTGCTGTCGCGGCTGCTGTTCGCCGACGGCCGCCACGAGGAGGCGGTCCAGCTGCTCGAAGCCGCGCGCCAGCGTTCCGACGCCTACCCCGACGGCGTGCCCGTCCAGCTCCTCGCCGGGCTCGCGCTCCACTACGACGCGCTCGACCGCCCCGACCTCGCGGAGGCCGCGCTCGCGGCCCTGCCGAAGTCGTCGCCGCGCGAGGCGCGCTCGGCGATCGTCTACGTGCGGCTCCGCGGCGAACATCCGGACGACGCGAAGGCGATCGCCGAGGACGCGCTCGACGACGACCCGAAGAGCGCCGTCGCGCAGAACAACTGGGGCATCACGCGGCTGCGCTCCGGCGATCCGAAGGACGCGCGGCGCGGCTTCCTGCGCGCGATCGAACTGAACCCGGCGCTGCCGGGCCCCTACTACAACCTCGCGATCCTCGAGAAGTACTACACGCTCGACGACGCGGCGGCGAAGCGCTGGTTCGAGCAGTACTGGGAGCGTTCGCACGCCGATCCCGACCACCTCGCGGAAGCGTTCGGCGCGATCTCGCCGAAGCCGCTCGCCGAAGGAGGAGACCAGCCGTGATCCGACCGCTCCGTCCGTCCCTGCTGCTGCTCGCGATCGCCCTGTGGGCGGCGCCGGCGTCCGACGCGGCGCCGTCGCGCGCGGCCGCGAAGCCCGCGGCCGATCCGGCCGCGAAGGCGCGCGCCGAGCGCGTCGCCGCGACGAAGAAGGCCGCGGCCGGCACGAACGCGAGCGCCCGTGGCGCCGCCGGTCCGCGCCAGCTCGACGACGTGCACATCGAGGGCGAGATCCCGGTGCCCCAGGTGCTGTTCATCACGGCGCGCGACCAGCGCCGCTTCCTCGACTTCCACCACCGCCGTTACCTGCGGACGAGCCGCGAGCTCGGCGAGGCGACGCCGCTGCCGGCGCGCGTCACCGAGACCGGCGCGGCCTCTCCCCTCGTGCCGAAGGAGAACTCCCGATGATCGCGAGCATGGCACTCGTGATGAGCGCGCAGCGACGCGCGCAGTCCGAAGGCAACGGGCAGCGCGTCTCGCGCAGCCTGATGATCGCCTCCGGCCTCGCGATCGCCGTGTTCCTGCTGCTGTGGGTCGTGTGGCCGCGCACCGAGCAGCAGATCGTGAAGGTCGTGCTGCCCGAACCGCATCGCGAGGTCGTGCTGCGCATGCCGGCGCCGATGCCCCCGGCCCCGGCCTCGCAGGCGACCGTGCGGCAGTTCGCCGTGCGCGAGCTTCCGGACGGCATCGTGAACGAGCCGACGCCGGTCGCGCCCGCGCGACGGCGCGCGCCCGAAGTCGATCCCGACGCCGGGAAGCTCGGACGCCAGCGAGCCGAGCAGGCGACGCAGGAGCTCGCGCGCGCGACGAGCGCGCTCGACAAGAACCTCGGCGCGCTCTCGAACGCCCTCGCCGCCACCGGCGACCAGGGCGAGCCCGTCGGGCGGCGCCGCGGCCGCAGTGTCGGCGGCGGCCGCTCGGACGGTCAGCTCGCGGGCTACGAGAGCCGCCTCGCCTCGAGCGGCGCGGGCAGCGACCTCGCGGGCTCGGGCGTCGCGGGCCAGATGGTCGCGATCGGCTCGCTGCAGGCGTCCGACGTCGATCGCGGCGGCGGCGGAGGCGGCGGCGATCCGCGCTCGAGCGGCGCCGCGCCCGGCATCTACCGCAGCAACGCCTCGCTGCTCGCCGTGATCCAGAAGTACGCGGCCGGCATCCAGTACTGCTACGGCAACGAGCTCAAGCGCGACCCCACGCTCAAGGGCAAGCTCGTCGTCGCGATCACGGTCGCCGCCTCGGGCGCCGTCACCGAGGTCTCGGTCGTGCGCAACACGGTCGGCTCTGCGCGCCTCGAATCGTGCGCGCTCTCGCAGATCCACGACTGGAAGTTCCCGGCGATCGCCGAAGGCTCGACAACGTTCCAGGCGCCGTTCGTCTTCACCCCGCCGAACTGAGTCGCGCGCGGCCGCGCGGCCGCCCGTCGGTTCGGTCCATCCTTCACGCGAGATCGCTCTTCGATCCCGCTGAGCGGCCGGCGACGGCCCGGCCGTTCCGGCGCCCTCAAATTCCAGCCCGCACCCGACGAAACTTGCCCGGGAAACCCCGGGCGACGACCCCGCGTCCGGCGGCGCCCCGCGTGCCCGTCACGCGCGCCGCCGTCCCTCCGCGCGCCGTCGGCGACTGGACGCCGGGGCGCGCGGTTCAACGACGGGAGGGCGCGTGTCGAAGCATGGCGAAGTCTCGCGAGCGCGGCGCGCGGAGGGACGCGCGTGAAGTCGTTCCGCGAGTTCCGCGAGCACTACCGTGCCGCGCCGAAGCACGTGCGCGACCGCGCGCGTGACCTCTTCGACGAGGAGATGCGGGCGACGTACCGGCGGCGCGACCGCGCGTTCGCGTGGCTGCTCGTCGGCCAGTGGGTGGCCGCGCTGCTGCTCGAGTTCTTCGTCGCGCCGCACGTCCGGGGCTCGACCGATCACTCGGGCGTGCTGCAGGTGTGGTACGCGCTGATCTTCGGCACCGAGATCACGCTGCCCGTCCTCTTGCTCACCTTCCTCCGCCCGTCGTCGCGGATCACGCGGCACGCGGTCGCCGTGGCGCAGATGAGCTGGTCGGCGCTGTTCGTGCACATCTCGGGCGGCCGACTCGAGTCGCACCTCCACGTATTCGGCTCGCTCGCGTTCCTGGCCTACTACCGCGACCCCTGGGTGTTGACGACGGGGATCTTGACGACGCTCGCGGCGAACGGCGTCACCGGCGTGTTCTGGCCGACGCTCGTCTACGGCACGGCGCACCCCGAGTGGTGGCGCCCCCTGCTCCACCCCGTGTGGGTCGGATTCGAAGCCGCGATCCTGTACCGGGGCATCCACGAGAACGTCATCGAGATGCGCATCCTGTCGCTGCGGCAGGCCGAGCTCGAAGCCTTGAACGCCGATTTCGAAGAGCGCGTGAACGAGCGCACGCGCGTGCTCGCGACGAGCCGCGAGCAGTACCGCGTGCTCGTCGAAACCACGCGCACGGTGCCGTTCGAGCTGGATGCGGCGGCGCGGCGCTTCAGCTACATCGGGCCGCAGATCGCCGAGCTGACCCACATCCCGCAGGAGCGCTGGACGGCGCCCGACTTCGCGACCGTCGAGATGCACGCCGAGTGTCGCGCGAAGTTCGGCGAGGACCTCGAACGCATCGCGCGCGCGGGCGAGGGCGAGCTCGAGTTCCGGGTCGTGGGCGCCGACGGGCGCGTGCGCTGGATACGGCTCAACGGCTCGCTCGTGATGGGCAGCGTGTCGGGCGACGACCTCATGGACTCGCTGATCCCCCCGTACCTGCGCGGCGTGCTCCAAGACGTGTCCGAGGCGCGACAGCTCGAGTCCGAGCTGCGGCAGGCGCAGAAGCTCGAGTCGGTGGGCCGGCTCGCGGCCGGCGTGGCGCACGAGATCAACACGCCGGTGCAGTTCGTGAGCGACAGCATCCACTTCCTGCGCGACGCGATGCTGGACCTCTCGACGCTGCTCGCGAGCTACCGCGAACTGCACGACGCGGCGCGCTCGGGCGCCGCGCCGGCGGAACTCGTGGCGCGGCTCGACCGCGAGCGCGAGGAGGCGGACGTGGACTATTTCGTCGAGAACGCCCCGCGAGCGCTCGACCGTTCGCTCGAGGGGCTCGGACGCGTCACCGCGATCGTGCGCTCGATGAAGGAATTCGCGCACCCGGACCAGAAGGAGATGACCACGGTCGACCTGAACCGCGGCATCCAGAGCACGCTCACGATCGCGCGCAACGAGTACAAGTACGTCGCCGACGCGGTGACCGAGTTCGCGGACCTGCCGCCGGTGCGGTGCTTCCCCGGCGACATCAACCAGGCCGTACTGAACATCGTCGTGAACGCGGCGCACGCGATCGCGGACCAGGTGCGCGGCACCGAGCGGCGTGGCCGCATCCTCGTGCGCACGTCGCTCGACGGCGACTTCGCCGTGATCGAGATCTCGGACACGGGCGGCGGGATCCCCGAGGGCATCCGCGAGCGCATCTTCGACCCGTTCTTCACCACCAAGGAAGTCGGCAAGGGCACCGGCCAGGGGCTGTCGATCGCTCGCAGCATCGTCGTGGACAAGCACGGCGGCGACATCCGCTTCGAAACCCAATCCGGTCAGGGCACGACCTTCATCCTCCGGCTTCCCGTCCTCGGACGGACGGCCGCGCTGCAGGAGGCGGCGTGAATTCGCAGAAGATCCTGTTCGTCGACGACGAACCGCAGATTCTCGAGGGCATCCAGGACCTGCTCCGGCGCCAGCGCAAGGAGTGGGACATGACGTTCGTGACGAGCGGCGAGGCCGCGCTCAAGGCGCTCGAGCAGCAGCCGTTCGACGTCATCGTGTCGGACATGCGCATGCCCGGGATGGACGGCGCGATGCTGCTCGAGCAGGTGCGCGAGCGCCATCCCGAGGTGCTGCGCTTCGTGCTCTCCGGGCACGCCGAGCGCGAGGCCGTGACGAAGGCCCTCACGTCGGCGCAGCAGTTCATGAGCAAGCCGGCCGACCCGGACGCGCTGCGCATCACGCTCACGCGCGCGCTGCGCCTGCGCGACGCGCTCGCCGACGAGGGCATGCGCAAGGCGATCGGCCGCATGGACCGCCTGCCCTCGGCGCCGAAGCTCTATCGCGAGCTGACGCTCGTGATGGCCGACCCGGACCGCGGCATCGCCGACGTCTCCGCGGTCGTCGAGAACGACCCGGCGATGTCGGCGAAGGTGCTGCAGCTCGTGAACTCGGCGTACTTCGGGCTGTCGCAGCCCGTGACGTCCGTCGAGCGCGCCGTCGCGTTCCTCGGACTCGAGCTGATCCGTTCGCTCGCGCTGACCGCGCACGTCTTCTCGACGCTCGAGAACGACGCCCAGTGCCCCGTGTCGCTGAACGAGCTCCAGCACCGCTCGCTGCTCACGGCGCGCATCGCCCGCCGAATCGTCTCGGACCCGAAGTTCGCCGACGACGCGTTCGCCGCGGGCCTGCTGCACGACCTCGGCATCGTGGTCGAGGCGTACGGCATGAAGCAGAAGTTCGCGAAGGTGTTCGAGTCCTCGCGCACGAGCGGCCGGCCGCTGTACCTCGAGGAGTTCGACGCCTTCGGCATGACGCACGCCGAGATGGGCGCCTACCTGCTCGGCTCGTGGGGGCTGCCGATCCCGATCGTCGAGGCGGTCGCCTATCACCACGAACCGGCGCGCGTCCCCGAAGGCCCGCGCGCCGTACTCGCGGCGGTGCACATCGCGGCGGGCCTCGTCGACGAGCTGCGCATCGCGAGCGCGGGATCGAGCCCGCAGCATCCGCTCGACTTCGCGTTCATCGAGTCCATGGGTCTCACGTCACACATCGAGGAATGGCGCGAGCTCGCACGAGCGGAAGCCGCGCCGGAGGAGCCGCAATCCGGCTCGGCCGACAGGGAGGCAGCGTGATGAGCGAGCGAATCGTGATCCTGTGCGTGGACGACGAACCGAACGTGCTCGAGGGACTCACCCTCCACCTGCGCCGCAAGTACCAGGTGCTCACCGCGACGAGCGGCTCGCAGGGACTCGAGCTGCTGCGCGCGCACCCCGAGGTCGCGGTCGTCGTCTCGGACATGCGCATGCCGGGCATGGACGGCGCGGCGTTCCTCAAGGAAGCACGGGCGACGGCGCCGGACGCGACCCGCGTGCTCCTCACGGGCCAGGCCGATCTCGCCTCGGCGATCTCGGCCGTGAACGACGGTCAGATCTTCCGCTTCCTGACGAAGCCGCTGCCGCCCGAGCAGCTGCAGGTCGCGCTCGCCGCCGCGGTCGAGATGAACCGGCTCGTCACCGCCGAACGCGTGCTGCTCGAACAGACGCTGCGCGGCAGCATCGAGGCGCTCACGGACATCCTCGCGCTCACGAACCCGCTCGCGTTCGGCCGGGCGTCACGCATCCAGACGCTTGCGAGCGAGCTGGCCGGCGCGCTGAGCTTCGGGGACCGCTGGCAGCTCGACGTCGCGGCGATGCTCTCGCAGATCGGCTTCGTGACGCTGCCCATGGAGGTCGTCGAGAAGGCGCAGTACGCGCGGCCGCTGTCGGACAGCGAGCGCGCGCTCGTCGACCGCGTACCGGCGATCACCGAGCAGTTGCTCGCCCACATCCCGCGGCTCGACGCCGTGCGCGCGATGCTCGCGCGGCTCGCGCAGCGTACGTGGGCCGATCCGCGCGCGGCCGGCGCCGCCGTGGACCCGGTGATCGACCGGGGCGCCCAGATCCTGAGGGTCGCGCTCGACTACGACACGCTCGAGTCGAACGGCGACTCGCCCGCGGAAGCGATCGACACGATGCGCGCGCACTCGAACCGCTACGCGGGCGACGTTCTCGACGCGCTGACGCGGCTGCGCGGCGAGTCGAGCGAGCGGCAGGAGGTGCGCGAGCTGCGGCTCGGCGCCCTGCGCGAAGGCATGACGCTGGTCGAGGACCTGAAGCTGCCGAGCGGCATCCTGCTCGCGGCCCGCGGCTTCACGGTGTCGCGCAGCCTCGTCGCCCGTATCGACAACAGCCCGCCCGAAGTGACGGCGATCAAGATCCACGTGATCGTGCCGCCCGAGTCGCGCGCCGCGGAGGCGAAGGCGGCGTAGAACCGGGCTCGGCGTCCGTCGTATGCTGCCGGCGCGCTCCGCGAGGGGCGCGCCGGTTCGGCGTTCTCGGGGGGCCCGCGCACGATGCGTTCGCTTCTGCTCGCGATGTCCGGAAGCGCCTGGCTGCGCGATCGCGCCACGAAGGCCGCGTTCGTCCGGCGTGCGACGCGGCGCTTCATGCCCGGCGAGACGTTCGACGACATGCTCGCCGCGGCCCGCGAGCAGTCGGCCGCGGGCCTGCGGTGCGTGTTCACACGGCTCGGCGAGAACGTGACGCGCACCGACGAGGCCGAGTCCGTCACGCGCCACTACCTGGACGCGCTCGACCGCGTCGTCGCCGAGCGTCTCGAGTGCGAACCGTCGGTGAAGCTCACGCAGCTCGGGCTCGACGTGGACGAAGAGCGGTGCTTCGAGGCGCTGTGCACGATCGCGGCCCGGGCGGATGCGCGCGGGTTCTACCTGTGGGTGGACATGGAGCAGTCCCCCTACGTGGATCGCACGCTGTCGATGGTGCGCAACGTGCGCGTCGCGTTCCCGAACGTCGGCGTGTGCCTTCAGAGCTACCTCCACCGCACGCCGGCGGACCTTCCGGCGCTGCTCGAGTCGGGCTGCGGCGTGCGGCTCGTGAAGGGCGCCTACCGCGAACCGCCGTCCGTCGCGCACGCCGCGAAGCGCGACGTGGACGCGGCGTACTTCACCCTCGCGCGCACGATGCTCTCGCCCGCGGGGCGCGCGGCCGGGGCGCGGCTCGCGTTCGGAACGCACGACCTCGGGCTCGTCGCGCGCGTCCGCGAGCACGCGCGGGCGGCGGGCGCGCCGGACGCGGCCTGCGAGATCCACATGCTCTACGGCATCCAGCGCGCCGCCCAGCGCGCGCTCGCCGCCGAGGGCGCGAACGTGCGCGTGCTGATCGCCTACGGGAGCTACTGGTTCCCGTGGTACATGCGGCGCCTCGCCGAGCGCCCGGCGAACGTCTGGTTCGTCGCGCGCAGCCTGTTCTCGTAGCGCGCCGGCGGCGTTTCGGGCCTCGACTTCAACCCGCCTTTTTGCTCCACTGTCGCGGTTCGCGCGCGCCCCGCGCGCGCCCCGCATCCGAACTCCGCGATCACCGAGGTCCCCGATGAAGACCACCGCGACACTGTTCCCGCGCGCCCGGATTCCGTACGGCACGTGGGGCAGCAGCTACTTCCCCGCCTGGCAGACGAGCGCGCTCGCCGAGGTGAACATCGGCCAGTTCGCGGGCGAGGCGATGGGCCGCATCCTCGGCCTGCGCAAAGTGCCGAAGCACGAACTCGACTACCTGGTGCTCGGCTCCACGATCCCGTGGCACTGGAAGTTCTGGACCGCGCCGCTCGTCGCGAGCTGCATGGGCGAGCGCCTCCCCGGCTACCACGTCGAGCAGGCGTGCGCGACGGGGCTGCAGGCGGTGCTGCTCGGCGCGGCCGAGGTCGAATCGGGCACGAAGGACGCGGTCGGCGTGCTGACGTTCGACCGCACGAGCGACTCGCCCGTGGGCGTGTTCCCCGAGCGCCGCGCGCACCAGCGCACGCAGGCGATCGCCGACGTGTGGGACAACTTCGGCTTCGATCCCGCGACGGGCAACGCGATGATCACGGCCGCGGGCATCACCGCGCGCAAGTACGGCCTCGACCGGCGCGAAGTGGACGAGTGCGCGGCGGTGCGCTACGAGCAGTACTTCCGCGCGAAGGACTCGGGTTTCCTCGCGCGCGTGATGGTGCCGCTCGACCTGTTGAACGTCGCGGGCCGCAAGCTCGGCACGGTGGACTCCGACGCCGGCGTGAAGCCCGTCACGATCGGCGCCCTGCGCGCGCAGCGCGAACTCGACACGTGCGTCACGGGCGGCACGCAGACGCACGCCTCGGACGGCATGGCGACGCTGCTCGTGACCTCGCGCGAGAAGGCGCAGCGGCTCTCGCGCCGCCCCGAGATCGACATCCGGCTCGTCGGCAAGGCCGAAGCGCGCACGCAGCCGAGCCTGATGCCCGAGGCGCCGGCGTTCGCGGTGCAGAAGCTGCTGAAGCACGTCGGCCTCACGATGGACGACGTGAAGGTGGCGAAGAACCACAACCCGTTCGCCGTGAACGACGTCGTGTTCACGAAGGTGACGGGCTTCGACTGGCGGAAGCTCAACCAGACGGGCTGCTCGCTCGTGTGGGGCCACCCGCAGGGACCGACGCTCACGCGCGTCCTGATCGAGGCGCTCGAGGAGGCGGTGGACCTCGGCGGCGGCTACGTCCTGATCTTCGGCTGCGCGGCCGGCGACGTCGGCATCGCGGCGCTGTTCGAAGTCTCGGAAGGAGGCCCGCGATGACGAAGACCGCGACCGGCGCGGCGGTGACGACGCTGCGTCCGCCCACGCTCGAAACGCTCGGCCTCGGCACCGTGCTCGACGTCTTCAGGCGCGGCGCGCTCCCGGCCGACGCGGAAGCGCTCGTCGAGAAGGTGTTCGGACCGAAGGACGACCGCGGATCGCTCGTGATCTCGGGCGCGTCCGGCATCGTCGGCGCCGGCAAGACCATGCAGCTCGGATCCCGCCTCGAGCCGTTCGGCGTGCGCGTCGTGGCGCTCGACTTCCCGGGCGCGCCGGACGGCATCGGCAAGCAGTGGCCCGGCCTCGTCGCCGCGTTCGGCAAGGACGGCGCGGCGCGCATCATGGGGAACATCGTGCGGCTCACGTACGACGGCCGCCACCTGCCCGAAGAGCTGAAGACGCTGAAGCCACGCTTCCTGCTCGAGGCGATCCCCGAGATCCTCGAAGTGAAGCGCGCGCACTACCAGCTCTTCCGCGACACCTTCCCCGGCATCGAGATCCGCAGCGTCACGTCGGGCTTCCCGGCGAAGGAACTCGGCGTCGGCATCGCGCACCCCGCGTTCCCGCACGAGATCAACAAGCTGTGGGAGACGGTCGAGCACGGTCCGTCGTCGGTGACGCCGCTGCTGTGGGCGCTCGGCCTCGTGCCGGTGCCGGTGAGCGACGACTGGTCCTTCGTGCTCGACGTGCTGTTCTGCGGCGTGACGCACGCGGGCCTGCAGGTGCACCGCGCGACGAACCTGCCGTTCTGGAAGGCCGACAAGCTCGTGCGCCGGCTCGTCGGTCCGAACCCGTTCCGCGCGCACGACGCGATCGGCGCGAAGGGCGCGGACTTCCTCACCTGGTCGTGCCTGCACCACCTGTCGAAGACGTACGGCGAGCTGTTCACGCCGACGCCGGAACTCGTCGAACGCAAGGACACGGGCCAGCCGTGGTACCCGCCCGACCACTTCCGCCCGCTCGTGGACTGGACGCTGAGCCCCGAGGAACACGAAGAATTCCGCGTCCGGGTGCTCGGGCCGATCTTCCAGATGACGAGCCTGATGCTGCACGAGAAGCGCGCGCACCTGACGCACATGAACGCGATCGGCGAGCTGTGCGCGCAATTCCGCAAGGGCGCGGTCGCGATGGCGCGCGAAGCGGGAGCGGCGAAGGTGAAGGAGACGGTCGCGGCGTACCACCGGCTCCACCCGGAGGCGGCGAAGCGGGCGTGGCACCCCGAGGCGTTCGACCGCATGGACACGCCCGAGTGGCAGCAGCTGTACGTGAACGCCGAGCACGACGGCGAGGTCGGCGTCGTGACGATCGCGCGCGAGAGCTACAGCTGGGAGGTGGACCGCGAGCTGAACCGCGCGCTGGACTGGCTGAAGGCGGCCGGCATCCGGCGGCTCATCGTGAGCGGCGACTTCCACCTGAGCACGCAGATGGTCGGCGCCGACACGTCCGACTTCTTCGGCGCGCTCGAGGACGTGCAGAAGGGTCTCGCGATCACGAACGGCTGGACGAAGACCGCGCGGCGCTTCTGGGACGACTTCGACGTGTCGGTCGGATTCGTCGGCGGAAAGCGCTGCCTCGGCGGCATGCTCGAGGCGGTGATGCACTGCCACTACGTCGTCGCCGTGGACGACGCCCGCTTCGGATGGCCCGAGGTGTCGCTGCCGGTCGTGCCGGGAATGGAGGCGTGCCACTGGCCGTTCCGGCGTGCGCCGAAGGAGCGCTGGCCGAAGCTCGCGGCGATGCTGCTCGCGGGCGAGCCCGTGAAGGCGAAGGACGCGGCGGGCTGGCTGATCGACGCGGCGCTGCCCGTGAACGACGCGCTCGCGCTCGCGTGGGGACTCGCGAGCGGCGCGAAGACGCTCGCGAAGCGGCCGCTCGAAGCGGGCGCTCTCGCGGGCGTGCCGTCGGACGGCGCGGGGCTTCCGCCCGCGGACGGGCCGCTCACCCAGGCCGCACGCGACGCGATCGCGCAGTGCATCGCGAAGTCGTGCGCCGTTCCCGCGGCCGATGCGCTCGCGCTTCAGGCGAAGCTCGCGGCCGAGTTCCTCGCGTCCAAGGCCTGTCGCGAGGGGCGCGTCGGTGCGGAGTACGCGAGAGTGATGAGCGTCTAGGCTCCGTCTGAAAACCCGAGTGCAAGGCGGCGAGGGCGTGAGGAACGAGGTGTGTCCGCAGGACACTCCGCAGTGACGAACGAACGAGCCAACGCGGCAATCGGGTTTTCAAACGGAGCCTGGCCGGTCGCAGGCGCCGCGAGGCGCCGGAGGTTCCAGGGCGGCCCGCCGACTCGAAGGTGTCGGCGG
>JBGAOA010000032.1:0-19527 GCA_044222065.1 Candidatus Eiseniibacteriota bacterium | reverse complement strand
CGGCGGGCCGCCTTTCTCTCTTCGCTCGCGACGAATGCGCTTGACGACTTCTCGGGGCGAATCGCGCGAATGTCGCCGCGCGTCCCGTGGCGTCGCGCTCGCGCGCCGACGATCGGCGTGCGCGAGTTCCTGCGTGTGAGCGTTCGCGCGATCTCTCGACGCGCCGCGATCGCGCGGCTCCGCGCACGCACGGCGCCCGAAAGTGCTCGTGCTATGAAGAGCGCGCAGCCCCCGTGACTCGCCCCCGGCGGAGTTGCGTCGTGAAGCGCTATTCACTGAGCCATCTCGCCGACGATTCCCTGCTGGTCGCGCTACGCGCGCTCGCCGCTCGCGAACGCCTGACGACGGCCGAACTGCTCGCGCATCTCGCAGAAGTGGACGCCCGCCGCCTGTACGCGCCGCTCGCCTGCGCGTCCATGCGCGCCTACTGCGTGCGCGAGCTGCGCTTTTCGGAGGACGAAGCGTTCAAGCGCATCCAGGCTGCGCGGGCGGGACGCGAGTTCCCGACAGTCTTCGAGATGCTGGCGGCCGGATCGCTCAGCCTCACGGCAGCCGTGAAGCTGGCGCCGCACCTCACGCAGGCCAACGCCGACGAACTCCTTCGGGCGGCGGCCGGTCGCACGAAGCACGAGGTCGAGACGCTGCTCGCGGAGCACTTCCCGCGACCCGACGTGCCGGCGTGCGTGACGCCGCTCGACGCCGCCGATAGCGGCAACGAACTGGTTCCGGAACCAGTTGAACGGACGCATCGTGACGAGACCCCCGCGCCCGTCGATCGCTCGCTGGCCTCGCGCACGACGCCCCTCGCCCCCGAACGCTTCGCGCTGCAAGTCACGATCTCGGGCGACACGCAGCGCAAGCTCGAACGCGCGCGGGAGCTTCTGAGCCACGCGATCCCCGACAAGAACGTCGCGCAGGTGCTCGATCGCGCGCTCGACGCGCTGATCGCGCAGCTCGAGAAGCGGCGCACCGGCGCGACGACGCGCCCGGGCCGCCGCACGAGCGACGGGAAGTCGCGCTACGTGCCCGCCGAAGTGAAGCGTGCCGTGTGGGCGCGCGACGGATCACGCTGCACGTTCGTCGGCACGAACGGCCAGCGCTGCGACTCACGCACACGCCTCGAACTCGATCACGTGCTGCCGATCGCGCAAGGCGGCGCTTCGACCGTCGGCAATCTCAGACTGCGCTGCCGTGCACACAACCAGTACGAAGCCGAGCGGGCATTCGGCGAGCGCTTCGTGCAAACGAAGCGGGAGCGCGCGGCCGAGGAGCGTCGCAGGACGCACGCCCGCGAGCAGGATGCCGACGCGAGCGTGATCCCCTGGCTGCGTCACCTCGGCGTTCCGCTCGAACGCGCACGGCGAGCCGCCGAGCAGACGGAAGCGCTGGGGGATGCGCCCCTCGAAACGCGCCTGCACGCCGCACTCCGCACGCTCGCTCCCGCGCGGCCCGCGCTTCCGCAACGTCCCGGGCCCGGCCCCGCGGCGCCGGCATGATCCGCGCACTTTCCGCTCGCCGCGCGGTTCCGGCGCGCGTAGTCTGCGAATCGCGACGCTCGCCGCTCTCCGGAACTCGCGCGCCGCCTCGAGGCCGCACCCCGACCTGCACCGCTCCCCGTCACCCTCGAACGAAGGAGTTCCGGATCATGCGTCGAGTCCCGTCGCTCTTCGCCGCGGCCGCGCTCGCTTGCGCGCTCGCCTCACCCGCCTCCGCCCAGTGGGTCCCCGCGATCGGCGTCTTCGGCGGCCACGTGCAAGTGCTCGGCGTGCACGGCGCGACGATCTTCGCGGGCACGCACGGCGGCGGCACCTATCGCTCGACCGACGACGGCCTCACGTGGTCGTGGGCGCACGAAGGCGTGTGGTCGCCGTTCTCGTACGCGCTCGGCTCGATCGGCGCCGTGGATCTCGTCGGCTGTCCGGGCGCGGGGCTGTTCCGTTCCACCGACGGCGGCGCGCACTGGTCGTGGTCGAGCGGCGGCATTCCGGGCTCGCAGTTCGCCGGCATCGTCACGCGCGGCGCGAACGTGTACGCGGCGGTCCGCGACTCGGGCGTGTACGTCTCGGCCGACCAGGGCCAGTCGTGGTCGCCGGTGAACGCCGGGCTCACGAATCGCGGCGTGTGGTCGCTCGGACTGCGCGGCACCGATCTCTACGCCGGCACGATCGACGGCGGCGTCTACCGGCTCGCCGACGGCGCGGGCGCTTGGAGCGGGCCCGGCACGGGGCTCCCGGGCAGCACCGTCGAAGCGCTCGTCGGCGCGGGCGCCGACGTGTTCGCGGGCACGTTCGGCGGCGGCGTCTACCGCTCGGTCGACAACGGCGCGACGTGGTCCCCGGCGACGACCGGCATCACGCAGGGCGCGATCGCCGCACTCGCGTTCGACGGCACGCGGCTCTTCGCCGGCACGTTCGACCGCGGCCTGTTCGTGAGCGTGAACGCCGGTGCGTCGTGGTCGCCGGCGTCCAACGGCATCGTCGACCTGCGCGTGCGCTCGATCGTCCCGAAGGGCGCGCTGCTGTTCGCGGCCACGACCGGCGGCGGCGTGTATCGCTCGCTCGACCACGGCGCGAGCTGGAACGCGGTCAACGCGGGCATCGAGGCGGTGTCGCCGTTCACGATCGTGTCGGACGGCACGAACCTCTACGCCGGCACGAGCGGCACCGGCGTGTTCGTCTCCACGACGCGCGGCTCGACCTGGCAGCCGCTTGGCGCGGTGCCGAACCCGAACGTGCTCGCGCTCTCGCCGCAGCCGGGCTACCTGCTCGCCGGCACGTACGACGGCGCGTTCCGTTCGACGAACGACGGCGCCACGTGGAACGACGTGAGCACGGGGCTCACCGTGCGCTACACGCTCGACTTCGTCGCGCACGGCGGATACGTGTTCGCGGCCACGTCCGGCGGCGTGCACCGCTCGTCCGATCAGGGCGTGAGCTGGACGCCCGTGAACAACGGCCTCACGAACCCGAACGTCTGGCGCCTCCTCTCGGCCGGCTCGTCGCTGTTCGCCGCCACGTCGGGCGGCGGCGTGTTCCGCTCCACCGACGCGGGCGACACGTGGACCGACGTCAACAACGGCCTCACGAACCCGACCTGCTTCGCGCTCGCGGCGCTCGGCCCGTGGCGTTTCGCCGGCACGGCGTTCGGCGGCGTGTTCCGCTCGAACGACGACGGCGGCAGCTGGGCGCCGTCGAACCTCGGGCTCGGAAACCTCTACGTGCGCCAGCTCGCCGCCTCGAACGGCCTGCTCGTCGCGGCCACCGGGAACGGCGTCTATGCGAGCGCCGACTCGGGGGCGTCGTGGAGCGGGCTCACGGACGACATCCCGTCGCCGAACGTGCAGACCGTCGCGGTGATCGGCTCGCGCATCGTCGCGGGCCTCGCGTACGACGGCATCGCGTTCCGGCTGATCCCGGGCGCGACCGCGGACGCGCCGGAAGCGGCCGCCGCGACGGCGGCGCTCGCTCCGGTCGCGCCGAGCCCGCTCGCGGGCGCGACGACGCTGCGCTTCACGCTCGCGCGCGAGGCGCACGTGCGGCTCACCGTGTGCGACGTGCACGGACGCGCCGTGGCGACGCTGCTCGACGGCGTGCGCGGGCCGGGCGAACACGCGGCCGCGCTCGACGCCACGAGGCTTCCGGGCGGCGTCTACTTCGCGCGCCTCGATTCGGGGGACGAATCGAGCGCGCGCAAGTTCGTCGTCTCGCGCTGAGCGAACCGCTCGGGAAGCGCGACGGCCGCGACGGGGAGACCCGCGCGGCCGTCGTGCGTCCGACGTTCGCTAGTCCAGCACGACGAGCTTGCGCTCGAGCGTCTCGCCCGCGCGCTCGAGCCGGTAGAAGTACACGCCGCTCGGCGCCGGACGATTCGCCGCATCGCGCGCGTCCCATTCGAGCGCGTGCGGTCCCGCTTCGTACTCGCGGTCCGCGAGCGTGCGCACGAGGCGGCCCGCGACGTCGTACACGCCGAGCCGCGCGTGGCCGGCGCGCGGCAGCGTGAACGCGATGCGCGTCGAGGCCCGGAGCGGATTCGGCACGTTCTGCGCGAGTTCGAGCGCCGCGCGTTCGCCCGCGTCGTCCACGGCGACCGAGCCGTCGAACGGCACGCTCAGCACCGCGACGCCGCGGCTCACGCACGCCATCCACAACTCGTAGCTCTGCGGCAGGACGCGCAGCTCGACGTCGGCGATCTGCGCGTGCGGCAGGCCGCCCCACTGCGGGCCGCCGTCCACGGGCGCCGGGAACGCGCCGACGTTCGTGCCGTCGTACCAGCACAGCCCGCGCTCGGTGTACGGATACGGCGTGTCGTACTGCAGCCACAGCCGGCCGTCGGGCGTGACGGCGAGCGGCACGACGAACTTGCCCGGGAACGGCCAGCCCTGGTCGTAACGCATCATCGTGTACTGCCCGCTCGCGGGATCGAGCCGGATGAGCCCGCCGCCCGTGCCGCCGGCGCCGTACATCACGGTGCAGCCGATCCACGCGATGCCGCTCGGCTCGGCCACGACGCCCGTGAGCTGGTCGCTCTGCGTCGTGAGTTCGGGGAAGTGGCTCACGTCGCGCGCGAAGCGGTACGTGCCGTCCGTGCGCACGACCTCGTAGCCCGTGGAGGCCCACACCGTGCCGGCGCGCGAAGGGTCGGGGCGCACCGAGGCGCCCCAGCCCGCGATCGGGACCGAGTGCCACGTGCCGTCGTGGTATTGCAGGCTGTAGTACTCGCCGATCGCCCACAGGCGGCCCATCGAGTCCTCGCTCATCCGCTGCGCGCCGGTGAGCGGCGGCAGCGCGCCGAACGACGCGCCGTCCCACTCGTGGATGCCGTAGGACCAGTACGGATTGACGACGATCCGGCCGTTCGACGGCCGGTAGGCCAGCGTCTGGCAGTTGTCGTTCGGGAACGGCCAGTCGTGGCCGAGTCCGTAGGTCGAGTTGTTCCACCCCGTCCAGCGCGCGCCGTCGAAGCGCGTCATGCCGCCGACGCCCGGGCCCGCGTTGGCGCCGACGTACACGTCGTTCGTGGCGGCGTCGAGCGCGAGGTCCTGCGTGAAGTCGTCGAACTGGCCGGTGTTCGTGATGCGGTACCGCTGCCAGACGCCGCTCGATGCGACGCGCTTCGCGGCGCCGCCGGTGCCGCACACCCACACGTTGCCCGCGGCGTCCTCGGCCACGTCCTCGGTGTAGGCGCCGGAACGCCATTGCCCGAGGTTCGTCCACGATGTGCCGTTGAACCGCCACGTGACGCTGTTGCCATCCACGAGCAGCGCCTGCAGGTTTCCGAACGCGCGGAACGCCCACACCGGCGGATTCACCGCGGGCAGCGTGGGCAGCGGCACTCCGATCCACGTGCCGTCGGGACGACGGCAGTCGAGCCGCGTGAGCGCGTAGGAAGCGCCCGTCAGCCGGTACATCCACGTGTTCCCCGACGCGTCGGTGCAGGCCTTGCCCGGCAGCGTCCACGGCGCGTCGGTCACCGCGTTGAATTCGGTCCAGGTCTGCGTGCCGCTGTCCCAGCGCGCGGCCTTGCCGTTCAGCCGGTTCTTCGTCCACACGTAGAACCCGCTCGTGGCCTTCGGCTGCACGGCGAGCGAACCCTCGCCGTAGTTCCCGAAGCTCGACCACGCGTTCGTCGCGGGGTTGTAGCGCGCGAGTCCGGGGCCGCCCCACACCGTCCCGTAGGCCGAGAACCACAGCGTGCCGTCGGGAGCCCGCTCCACTCCGGTGGTCCAGCCACCCGGCAGCGTCGAGTTCGCGCTCGTGTAGCGCACGAGCGACGCGGGACCGGTCGCGGGCGAGTACTTGAGCGCGCCGGTGCCGGTGCCCATCCACAACGTGCCCTGGTCGTCCGCGACGATGTCCGCGACGCGCGTCGTGCCGGTGAACTGCGGGTGCCCGATCACCGGATGGTCGACGTTCGACACGTTGATCCAGCGGTCCTCGGACTGGACGAATTTCGCGATCCCGCCTTCCTCGAACGACGGGTCGTAGCCGCCGATCCACGGGTCGCCGTCGGGACCGATCCACAGCGCGTCGCAGTAGTCGCCCTGGATTCCGGTGTTCCCGACGCGGTAGTAGCGCCAGCTCTCGCCGGCGGCAAACGCCGACGTCGCGATCGCGCACAGCGCGATCGCCATCACGGTGAGCCGCGTGACCATGCTCGCCTCCCTGAAGCCTCCGCGAGGGTGCGGAGCCGCCACCACGTTGCGCGGTGGTCGAAGTGTCGTGACTGCGTGGTTTCGGGAGAGCGGCGGCGCGGTGCGCGGCGCGCCGCCCCCACCGAGCGGCCCGACGCACGCACGGCGAGCGAGGGCTCGTGCGCACGGGAGCGACGTTAGATCGCGAACCGTGGCGCGGAAAGTCATTTCTGGCGACGTCACGGCGACCTTCGGCCGCGGGCGGCGACTCGATTAGCAGGGCTGAACAGCCACGTCGGGAGCCGCGATCCGGGCGCCCCTGCTACTCGTAGCGCAGCGCCTCGATCGGATCGAGGGCGGCCGCGCGCCGGGCGGGCCACACGCCGAACCCGATGCCGACCGCGAACGCGAAGCCGATCGCGATGAGCACCGATGTCGCGCCGACCTGCGTGTTCCACTGGAACGCGAACTTGAGCGCGAGCGCGACGCCGGTGCCGAGCGTCACGCCGATGAGCCCGCCGACGAGGCACAGCACGAGCGCCTCGATCAGGAACTGCGACAGGATGTTCGCGCGCGTCGCGCCGATCGCCATGCGCACGCCGATCTCGCGCGTCCGCTCCGTCACCGAGACGAGCATGATGTTCATGATGCCGATGCCGCCGACGACGAGGCTCACGAGCGCGATGCCCGCGAGCAGCAGCGTGAACACCTGCGTCGTCTCGTTCATCGTGTTGAGGAAGTCGGCCTGGTTGCGGATCGAGAAGTCGTCCTCGCGCCCCGCGGCGATCCGGTGCTCGCGGCGCAGGATGCGCTTCACCTCGGCCATCGCGAGCGAGATGTCGGCTTCGCTGCGCGCGAGCACGTTCAGCGCGCGCAGGTTGTCCGTGCCGAACAGGCGGTAGCGCGCGGTCTGGATCGGGATCAGCACCTGGTCGTCCGGGTCGCCGAAGCCCATCCCCTGCCCCTTCGGCTTCAGCACGCCGACGACCTCGAACTGCACGCTGCCGATGCGCACCGCCTCGCCGACGAGCGCGTCGGGGGACGTGAGGCCGAGATCGGCGAGCACCTGCGAGCCCACGACCACGTAGCGCTTGCGCGCGCCGTCGTCGCCGCTCGAGAACATGCGGCCGGCCGCGAGCGCGTAGCGGCGGACGTCCAGGTAGTTCGACGTCGTCCCGATGACCGACGTGTTCGTGTTCGCGCTCTCGTACTGCACCTGCATCGAGCGCTGCATCTCGGGCTCGACCGCCGTGATCGCGATCGCGCCGGCCTCGACCGCCGCCGCGTCGTCGAGGACGAGCTTCGCTCGGTCGGCCGACGCCGCGACGCCGCCCGGGCCCCGCATCTGGCCGGGGTTGACGCTGATCAGCGTCGTGCCGAGCGCCGCGATGCGGGCGTTGACCGAATTCCGCGCGCCCTGCCCGAGCGCGACCATCGCGATCACCGCGGCGATGCCGATCACGATGCCGAGCATCGTGAGGAACGAGCGCATCTTGTTCGCGAGCAGCGCCTCGAGCGCGACGTGCAGGGTCTCGCGAAGGTCCATCGCTACCTCCCGCCGCGCGCGCCGCCGGACGCGCCCGAGCTGCCCGTGATGCCGCCGCCCATGCGCTGGCGCACGCGGTTCGTCAGGTCCTGCCGCTCCTGCTGCATCTCGAGCGTGCCGAGCATGACGACCTCGTCGCCTTCCGCGAGCCCGTCGAGCACTTCGGCGTAGTCGTAGTTCGTGAGCCCGACGCGCACGCGTCGCGCCTCGTAGCCGGACGCGGTCTTGAGGAGCGCGACCTGCGTGCGCGCGCGTTCGAACGCACCGCCGCCCGCGCCCGCGAACGCGCCGCTCGCCGCTCCGCCGGACGCGCCGCCGCCCGCGGCGCCCCCGCGCGCGGCGCGGCGCGCCTGGAAGCGCGCGCGCTGCTCGGGCGTGAAGCGCGCGCCGTCGCGTCCCGCCTCACCGCGCGCCCTTGCGCCGCGAACCGTGTCGCGCGCGGCGCCGCCCCCCGCGGCGGCGCCCGAACCGGACGGCGCGCCGGGAAGTCCGGCCGCCGCGACGTCCGCGTTCCCGCCGCCCCCCGCGCGCCGCGTGTTCGCGATCGAATCCGCGTTCACGCCGAGCTGCTTCGCGAGCGCCACGATCTCGCGCGCGTTCCGCAGGCCGTCGATCGGCACCGCGAGCACGTTCGCGCGTTCGTCCACGCGCATCGTGACCTCGCCGTTCATGCCGGGCAGCAGCAGGCCGGCCTCGTTCGAGATCGAGACGAGCACGGGGAACTGCGTCACCGACTGGCTCACGACCGCCTGCGGCTCGATCTTCTCGACCGTGCCGTCGAACGTGCGCGACGGATAGGCGTCCACGACGACCGTCACGGCCTGGCCCTCGTGCACCTTGCCGATGTCGGTCTCGACGACCATCGCGCGCATGCGGATGCGCTGCAGGTCCGCCATCTGCAGCAGCGTCGTGCCGCCGCTCACGGACGACGTCGCCGACGAGATCACCTGCCCGACCGAGACCGGCTTCGCGAGCACGGTGCCCGCGATCGGTGCGCGCACCGTCGCGTCCTCGAGCCGCTGCTTCGCGAGGTCCAGGTTCGTGCGCGCCCCGACGAGCGCGGCCTGCGCGCTCGCGTCGTCGAGTTCCGCCTGCTCGTGCTCGGTCGCCGTGATGACCTGCTGCGCGAACAGCTCGTCCGCGCGCTTCTTCTGGTCGCGCGACACGCGCGCCTTCGCCTCCGCCGACACGAGCGCCGCTTGCGACTGGTCGAACGCGTTCTGGACGTCGCGCGGATCGATCTGCGCGAGCAGGTCGCCGGCTCGCACGACCGAGCCGATCTCGACCGGCATGCGCGTGATCTGCCCCGACGCCTTCGACTTCACCTCGACCAGGTTCACGGGCTCGACGGTGCCCGTCGCCTCGACCGTCACCGCGATGTCGCGCCGCTCGACGGCCTCGGTCGAGACCGCCGCGCGCGTCGCCGCGTCGCGCTTCGCGCACGAGGCGGCGAGCGCCGCCGCGACGATCGCGACGCCGGCGGCCGCCGCGCGCGCCGCTCCGCTTCCGAACCTCGAGCCCCGTCCCACGTCGGGCCTCCTTCGGTCAGCGCCCGCGCTCACAGCCCGCGCCCCACGAGGGCTTCGAGCTGCGCGCGCGCGACGCGCTGGTCGTAGCGCGCGCGGATCAGCGCCGCGCGCGCGTCGTTCAGTTGGGTCTGGGACGTGAGCACGTCGAGCAGCGTGCTCTCGCCCACCGAATAGCGCTGCTGCTGCACGCGCAGGTCCTCTTCGGCCGCGGCGACGGAGGCGGTCTGCGCCTCGACGCCGAGCTGCGCGACGCGCCACGCGCCGAGGTCGCGCGTGAGCGACTGCCTTGCGGCGAGCCGCGCATCGCGCAGCGCCGCCGCGGCGCTCTCGAGAGCGACCGCGCGCTGCGAGTTGCGCTGCTCGCGCCCGAACTGGTCGAAGACCGGCAGCGACAGCGACAGGCGCAGCGAACCCTGGTAGCCGAGGTCGTCGCCCGTGAACAGCGCGTCCGTGCCGCTGCCGCTCGCCGAGCGCGAGTACGACGCGCCGAGGCTCGGCAGGTACTCGGCCCACGCCGAGGCGCGCGCCGCCTTCGCGCCGCGCCACGCGGCTTCGGCCGCGCGCACGGACGGCGCCTCGTCGGCGAGTGCGGCGAGCGCCGCGTCGTCGAGCGCGAGCGATCCCGGCTCGGGCGCGGCGTCCGCCGCCGTCACGGGCTCGGACAGGCCGACGACGCGGCCGAGCGTCGCGTTCGCGGTCGCGAGCGACACGCGCGCCCGTTCGAGCGCGAGCGTCGCGTTCGCGAGCTGGATGCTCGAGCGCAGCGTGTCGCTGCGCGTGGCCTGCGACGAGCGCAGCTTCGCGATCGTCGTGCGGAGCTGTTGTTCGGTCTGCTTCACCTGCGCGAGTGCCGCGACCTCGGACTCGCGCGCGGCGAGCACGTCGAAGAACGCCTGCTTCACGGCGAGGTCGGTGTCGAACCGGCGCGACACGTCGTTCGCCTCGGCCTCGGCCACGCCCGCGCGCGCCTCGCTCAGGGCGAACAATCGCTGCCCGCCCGAGAACAGCTCGACCGAGCCGCCGAGGCTCGCGCCGTACGACCACGGCGTGCTCGGCAGCGTGACGATCGTGCCGTTCTCGATACGCGTGCCCGCGCGCGCCGGCATCTGGCGCGACGTGCTCGCGGACAGCGACACGCTCGGCAGGAACGCGCCTAGGGCCGCACGCTCCGAGGCCCGGCTCGTGCGCAGCGCGCCCTCGGACTGGACGATGGCCGGCGCGTTCGCGCGCGCGAGCCGCAGCGCCTCCTCGAGCGCGAGCGCGCGCGGCTCGGCCGCGTGCGCGATCGCGACGAGCCCGAATGCGACCGCCGCGATCAGCGCGAGGCCGACGAGCGCCGCCCACGCGGCGCGAGCGACCCGGCGCCGCGAGGGCCGGCTCACGACGGCGCTCCCGTGAGCGCGAGCGCCGCCTGTCCGCACGCCGCGCCCGGCCCCAGCGCCGCGACCGCTCCGATCCACCGCTTCATCGTTCGCTCCTTCGCCACTCGAATGAGCCGCCCATCGCACGGTGTTCTCGCGAAGGGAACCCGAAGGGTGCGGATGCTCCGTCCAGCACCGTGAGCCCGACGGGCCCCTTCGCTCACGGGGAGTTCTACGCCGCGGATGTGGCAGAACTGTGGCGGAGCGGTGGGAATTGTGGGCGCGGACGCGGCGGCCGATTGCCGCACTCTCGTGACGCTCTGACACAGTTCTGCCACATTCGCCGCGTAGCGTGGATCGCACGCGGGCGCGCGAGCGCTCGTGCGGAAAGGACGGTTCGTGAGTCAGCGCATCCTCATCGTCGAGGACGACCGCCGCATCGCCGAGATGGTGACGAAGAACCTCGAGGCGGGCGGCTACGAGTGCCGCGTGTCCGAGGACGGCGGCCACGCGCTCGCCGAGTTCGAGCGCTGGCGGCCCGACCTCGTGCTGCTCGACCTCGGCCTGCCCGGACTCGACGGACTGCAGGTGACGCGGCGGCTCCGCCAGTCGAGCGACGTGCTCATCCTGATGCTCACCGCGCGCACGAGCGAGAGCGACAAGCTGCTCGGGCTCGAGCTCGGCGCCGACGACTACGTGACGAAGCCGTTCAGCACCGCCGAGCTGCTCGCGCGCGTGCGCGCGCTGCTGCGGCGCGCCACGGGCGCCCTGCGCGAGCAGCTCGTGCAGGCGGGGGACCTGCGCGTGGATCCGGCGAAGCGCGCCGTCGAGCGCGGCGGCGAAGCGGTCGCCGTGACGACGCTCGAATTCGATCTGCTCTACTTCCTCGCCTCCAGGCCCGGGCGCGTGTTCAGCCGCGAGGCGCTGATGGAGCAGGTGTGGGGCAGCGACCGCGTCGTGGACGATCGTTCGATCGACAGCCTCGTCTCGCGGCTCCGGCACAAGCTCGAACCCGATCCCTCGAAGCCGCGCTACCTCCAGACCGTGTGGGGCGCGGGCTATCGCTTCGCGGAGCAGGGATGAGCGTGCGTCCGGGCCGCGCGCCGCGCAGCGTGTTCTGGACGGTCGCGGGCGTGTTCCTCGTCGCGGCGCTGTTCGGCACGCTCGCGCAGGTGTTCGTCGCCGTCGCGGTGCTGCGCCCTCTCGAAGAGCGCGACCTCCACGCCCGCGCCGAAATCGCGGTCGGACGCATGACGAGCGAGATCGCCGCCGATCCCGCGCTGCCCGACAGCGCGCGCTGGCACGCCGTGATCGAGCGCATCCGCGTCGAGTCCGAGCTGCGGCTGCCCGTCGTGTTCCGTTCCACCGACGGCTGGATCGCGAGCGATCGTCCCGAGCGCGGCCGCGCGCTCGTCGATCTGCTCGACGGCCGCGAGCCGCCGCCGCGCGACCCGGCCGATCCGCGCGGGCGCGAGACGCCGCCGCGACCGCGCGTGCTCGTCTCGCACGTCGTCGAGCACGCAGGATCGCGCCTCGGCACGCTGCTCGTGCTCTACCTGCCGCGCCCGAACCGCGGTCCCTGGCCGCTGTCGCCGAACGCGCTGCTGCTGTCGCTGCCGACGGCGCTGCTCGCCTCGCTCGTCGCGGCGCTCGTCATGGTGCGGCTGCTCGTGCGGCGGTTGCGCACGCTCGAGGAGTTCGCGCAGAAAGTCGCGGCGCACGACCTGACCGCGCGCATCGCGGACGACCGCGGCGACGAGATCGGGCGGCTGTCGGGCCGCTTCAACGAGATGGCGGAGCGGCTCGACGAGGCGCGCGCCCGGCTCCAGCGCGAGGAGGCGCAGCGACGGCAGCTGTTCGCCGACATCACGCACGAACTCGCCACGCCGCTCACGTCCATCCGCGGCTACACCGAGACGCTGCTCGCGCCGAACGTGCCCGTGAGCGACGACGAGCGCGGCCGCTACCTCGGAAACATGCTCGAGGAGACGCGGCGTCTCGACCGGCTGATCCGCGACCTGTTCGATCTCGCGCGCCTCGAAGCCGGCGCCTCGCCGCTCGAGCGCGAACGGCTCGACTGGGCCGCGCTGTGCCGCAACGTCGCCCAGCGCTTCGAACCGCGCTTCGCGCGCGCCGGGCTCACGCTCGCGTGGCGCGAGGGCGCGCGCGACGCGTGGGTGTCGGCCGACGGCCACCGGCTCGAACAGGTGATCGAGAACCTGCTCCAGAACGCGCTCCGCTACGTGCCCGCGGGCGGCACGGTGACGCTGTCGCTCGCGCCGGCGGCGCTGGAGGAAGGCGCGGCGGGCTTCCGGCTCACGGTCGAGGACGACGGACCCGGCGCGCCGCCCGAGGAGATCGAGCGGCTGTTCGAGCGTTTCTACCGCGCCGCGGCGCGTCCCCGGAACGAGGCGGCCGAGGCGCGCGAGGGCTCGGGACTCGGACTCGCGATCGTGCGCGAGATCGTGCGCCGCCACGGCGGCGAGGCGCGCGCGAGCGCGCGCACGCCGCGCGGACTCGCGATCGCGGTCGAGCTGCCCGCCGGCCTCTAGACGCGCGCCGCCCCGGACGCTACGGTGCGCGGCCACGACCATGACCGCCCGCCCCGCTCTCGCCCTCGCCTTCGCACTCTCCGTCGCACTCGCCGGCGCGTCCGCGCGCGCGGAGCGCCGCTCCGATCCGCAGGTCGTCCCGCGCGTCGAGCTCGCGCGCTACACCGGCACCTGGTACGAGATCGCGAGCTTCCCCGCCTGGTTCCAGCGCGGGTGCACCGGCACGACGGCGACGTACGAGATCCGCCCCGACGGCCAGGTGGACGTGCTCAACCGCTGCTTCCGCGACTCGCTCGCCGGGCGCGAAACCCTCGCGCGCGGCCGGGCGCGCATCGTGGACCGCGAGACGAACGCGAAGCTCAAGGTGTCGTTCTTCTGGCCGTTCTCCGGCGACTACTGGATCCTCGACCTCGGTCCCGAGTACGAGTACGCCGCCGTCGGCACCGCCAATCGCAAGTACCTGTGGATCCTGTCGCGGACGCGGACGCTCGCGCCCGAGGTCTACGACGGCATCCTCGATCGGCTGCGCTCGCAGGGCTACGATGTCGCGCGGCTGAACCGCACGCTTCAGCCGGCCGACTGACGCTCGCGCGGCCGCGCGCCCCGTTCCGCACTCCGAAGGAGCCTCCGATGCGCACTCGCTCGCTCTCGCTCGCCGCGCTGATCGCACTCGCTGTCATCGCGCTTCCCGCACTCGCCGCGCCGAAGGGCACGCTCCCCCCCGGCGAACTCGAGGCGAAGCGCCGGCTCAACGAGACGTCGCGTCACGGCGAACTCGTGGACGTGGCTTACGGCGAGGGCCGGGCGCCGATCCGCACCTGGGTCATGTACCCGGAACGCAAGACGAAGGCGCCGGTCGTGATCGTGATCCACGAGATCTTCGGGCTCTCGGACTGGATCCGCGGCGTCGCGGACGAACTCGCGGCCGCGGGCTTCGTCGCGGTCGCGCCCGACCTGATCTCGGGCCTCGGACCGAACGGCGGCGGCACCGAGTCCGTGCCCGACCGCGACGGCGTCGTGCAGCTCGTGCGCGGACTCTCGGCCGACGAGACGCACGCGCGGATCGCGGCCGTGCGCGACTGGGCGCTGAAGCTCCCGGCCTCGAACGGGCGCTTCGGCACGGTCGGATACTGCTGGGGCGGCGCGCGCAGCTTCGAGCAGGCCGCGACGTCTCCCGCGCCCGGCGCGTGCGTCGTCTACTACGGCACGACGCCCGACAGCGCGACGCTGCTGCGCGTGAGCGCGCCCGTCCAGGGGCACTACGGCGGCGACGACGCGCGCGTGAACGCGACGATCCCGGCGGCGAAGGCGGCGCTCGGCGCGAAGAAGGGCGCCTACGAGGCGTTCGTCTACGACGGCGCCGGCCACGGCTTCCTGCGCCAGCAGGACGGCCGGGACGGCGCGAACCGCAAGGCCACCGAGGCGGCATGGCCGCGGACGATCGCGTTCCTGAAGAAGCGCCTCGAGTAGCACGCCGCGTTCAGCGGCGCGCGAGGCCGCTCACGAGCACGAACAGCACGAGCCCGCCGATCACGAGATCGAGCAGCGCGAGCGCTGCGAACGTGCGGCGCTGGCGCAGCTCGGGCGCGAGGAACGCCGCGAGCGCGAAGAACGCCGCGACGAGCGGGGCCGCGAGCACGCGCACGATCGCCGCCGTCGTGACGAACAGCCACGCGCCCGCCTGCGGCGCCGCGCCCATGGCGCGGACCCACTCGAGCGCGCCGGCCGCACCCGTGATCGCGACGCCGATTCCCGCGGCGAGCACGACGTTCCAGAATCGCACCGAGGCGCGCAGTCGCCAGAGCGCGTAGCCCGTCGGCACGAGCGAGAGCCCGAGGAACACCGCGCCGAAGAACATCGCGGTGCCGAACGCGGCCATGCCGTCCGAGACGGCGCGCCGCGTGAGCTCCGCGTCGTAGACCCGCGCCGCGACGAGCGCGCATGCGAGTGCGAGCGCGTAGCCCGCGAGGACGATCAGTGCGTCGCGGCCGCGTCGCATCCGTCGCTGCGCGCTATCGCCCGCGCGCGGCGGGGGCCGCGCCGCCGAGCGGCTCGGGCAGCTCCGCGAGGAGGTACGCCATCACCGCCATCGCGGCGGCGTTCTTGCGCAGCTCGACCGGGTCCACCTTGTCGAGCATGTCCGACGGCGTGTGGTGCCAGTCGAAGTAGTGCTCCATCGACGTGCGGTGCGCGAGTCCCGGGACGCCGAACCGCATGAGCGGGCCGATGTCGGCGCCGCCGCCGTCCTCGCTCACCGCGTCGCCGCCGAGCCCCGCGAGCAGCGGTGCGATCGCGCGCAGCGCCTCGACCGCGCGCTGCTGGCGCGCCGCGTCGAGCGAGTCGACGCCCGCGCGGTTCACGCGCACGCCGAAGCCCACGAGCCGCTCGACGCCGCCGTCGCTCTCGATCGCGGCGACGTGCGTCTCGCGCGCGTTGCGCGCGGAATCGGCGTAGGCGCGCGCGCCGCGCAATCCGTTCTCCTCGTTCGTCCACAGCACGCAGCGAACCGTGCGGCGGGGCTTCAGGCCGAGCGACTTCATGAGCCGCAGCGCCTCCATCGAGATCACGCAGCCGCCGCCGTCGTCGTGCGCGCCCTGGCCGACGTCCCACGAGTCGAGGTGCCCGCCGAGCGCCACGATCTCGTCCGGGCGCTCGCGTCCGCGGATCTCGCCGATCACGTTGTGCGACCCGGCATCCGGCAGCGTGCGGGCCGCCATCTCGAGCCGGACGCGCACGCGCACGCCGCGATCGAGCAGCCGGTGCATCATCGTCGCGTCCTCGATCGTGACTGCGGCGGCCGGGATCTTCGGGATCGAGTCGTTGTAGTCCGACATCGCCCCGGTGTGCGGCGTGCGCAGGCTCACGGGGCCGACCGACCGCACGAGCGCGGCGACGGCGCCGCGCGCGGCGGCGCGGTTCGCGCCCGCGCCCCGGTAGCGCACGGTCTCGCCGTAGTTCGTGTACGGCACGTCGTAGAGCACGATGCGGCCGCGCACCGCGGCGTCCGGCAGCGAATCGAGCCGTGCGAAGCTGCCGACGCACACGACATCGGCGGTGATCCCGCCTTCGGGCGTGCCGACGCTGCGCCCGAGGCCGAGGATCGTGAGCCGCTGCGGTCCCGGCTCGACCATGTCCGCGCGCTCCTCGCCGCGCACCCAGTGCGGCACGGTCGCCTCCTGGAGCCACACGCGGTCGAGCCCGTCCTCGCGCATCGCCGAGGCGGCCCAGCGCACCGCGCGCTCGAGCGGCTCCGAGCCCGACAGGCGATGACCGATGCCGTCGCACAGTTCGGACAGGCGTTCGTAGGCGTGATCGCTCGCGAGCGCGGCGCCAATGAGGCGTTCCGCGTCGCGGTGCAGCCGCGGATCGAGCGCGGGTCCCTCGGCGCGCGCGGGCGCGACGAACAGCAGGGACGCGAACAGCGTGAGGAGCCAAGGGCGGCGCGGCATGCGGGGGCCTCCGGCGAAACGGGTGACGGTCCGGGCGGACTCTATTCGGTGCGCGCGACCCAGCGCCAGCCTTCGCGCCGGTGGGTCGCCGAGAGCAGCGCGAACGCCGCGCCGAGCGTGAACAGAAGGACGGCGCCGAGGATCGCGGCGAGCCGGAATGCGCCTTCGTGGATCGCCGCGCGCTCGGCGACGCCCGTCGCGAGCGTCCGGAGCCACACGCCGGCACCGAGCACGAGCGCCGCGATCACGATCCGCGTCCAGCCGCGGCGCCGCACGAGCACGGCGAGGCACAGCGCGAGGCAGACGACCACGAACCCCAGGTCGCCGCGGCGCAGGAAATGCGCGCCGAGCAGGAGCAGCGCCACGATCGCGGCGATGCGCGCGCCGGTCGCGGGGAGCTCGGCGTCCGCGATCGCTGGCGCCTTCGCGCCGCCCTCGTTCACGCGAGTCCCGCGCGGCGCGCGACGGCGTCGCCCAGCCGTTCGAAATCGGAGGCGTCGTTGTAGACCTGGGCCGAGATCCGGAGCCGCAGCCGCCCGCCGCGAGCGCCGACCTGCGCTTCGATGCGGTCCTCGAACAGCAGCGCGTCCCGGAGCCGCGCCGCGTCCTCCATCGCGGACCCGAGCGACTCGGGCAGCGTGATCGTCGCCATCGTGCCGATCAGCGACTCGGGCGTCTCGAATCCGGTGCGCCAGCGCGCCGCGAGCGCGTGCGCCGCCGTCCACGCGAGCGCGTGGTTCCAGCGCTGCACCGCCTCGACGCCGTACTCGCGCATCAGCGCGATCGCGGCCGGCGCGGCGAGGTGCGGCGACGGATCGCGCGTGCCGACCAGGTCGAACTCGGCGGTCATGCCCTGGTCGAGGCCCCACGAGATCACGGTCGGATGGAGCTGCGGCTGGAGCGCGGGATCGGTCCACAGGATCGCGCTGCTGCGCGGCGTCCACATCCACTTGTGGAGGTTGCCCGTATACCAGTCCACGCCGAGCGACGGGATGTCGAGCGGGATCGCGCCCGGCGCGTGCGCGCCGTCGGCGAGCACGCGCACGCCGCGCGCGCGGCAGCGCGCGGAGATCTCGGCGATCGGCAGCACGAGCGCCGTCTCGGCCGTGACGTGGTCGATCACCGCGAGCTTCGTGCGCGGGCCGAGCGCGTTCACGATGCCCTCGACGATCACGCCGGCGTCGCGGACCGGAAACGGCATCTCGAGCACGCGCAGCGTCGCCCCGCGCTCGCGCGCGGCGAAGCGCGCCGCGTTCGTCACGGCGCCGTAGCCGTAGTCGGTCGCGACGATCTCGTCGCCGGGCGCGAGCGGGAACGAGCGCAGCACCGCGTTCGCCCCGGTCGTCGCGTTGTCCACGAACACGAGGTCGTCGCCCCGCGCGCCGAGGAACGGCGCGACCTCGTCGGCGGCGGCGCGCAGCCGCGGCCGGCGGCCGTCGGGCACGCCGACGCGCACCGCGGTCAGCTCGCGCAGCAGGAAGCGCGACGGCTGGAGCTCGATCTCGTCGCGGATCGCCTGCTGCGCCGCGAGCACGCGCCGCGGCGGCACGCCCACCGTGCCGTGGTTCAGGTAGACGATCGAGGGATCGAGCGGGAACTCGGGCAGCAGGCGGCGTCCGAACGCGGGCATACGGCTCCTTTTCGGCGAGGGAACGGGGCAGTCTAGCCGAAGGCCCGCGCACGCGCCGCCGCTCAAGGTCGGGCGGGTCGCTCCGATACTGGCCGTCGTGCCGGCGCGCCGGGACGCATTCTCGCGCGTGCGCGAACCAACGGAGGGAACGTGCAGGAACAGCCGGCGACCCACCATCGGACGATCACGGCCATTCTCATCGAGGCCGGCGTCGTCACCGACGAGCACGTGCAGGCCGGGCTCGCGCGGCAGCGCGAGACGGGCCGCCGGATCGGCGAGACGCTCGTCGAGCTGGGCTTCGTGTCGGAGGAGGACATCGGCTGGGCGCTCGCGCGCCAGCTCGGCGTTCCGTTCGTGGACGTGAACCCCGAGTCGCTCGACTCGGCGCTCGTGAAGCGCCTCCCCGAGCCCGCGCTGCGCCGGATCCAGGCCGTGCCGCTCGTGTTCGAAGACGGCCACCTGATGGTCGCGACCGCCGACCCGACGGACCTCGACGCGCTGTCCGAGGTGTCGCGGCTCGCGGACCTGCCGGCCTCGTTCGTGGCGGCGACGCGCAGCGCGATCGAAACCGCGCTCGACGCGGTGTTCGGCCGGCGCGGCCAGCGCCGCGCGATCGCGACCGCCCCGGGCGGCCCCGTCGAAGGCGGACGCTTCGACGTCGTCTGGGACCGCTCGGGCGAGTCGTTCCTGCACTTCCACCTCGCGCAGGCGCGGCGCTACGGCGCGCACGAGATCCAGTTCGTGCCGCTCGCGGGCCGCGTCGTCGTCACGCACCGCGAGGGCCACCGGCTCGTCGTGCGTTCGCACGAGCCCGCCGACGTGCTCGACGCGCTGCTCGCGCGGCTCGAAGCGCTCGGCGCGCCGCCCGCGCCCGAGCGCGACGGGCACGTCGTCGCGTCGGTCGCCTGCGAGGTCGCGGGAAGCGACCAGCCGCTGCACGTCTCGACGCTCCGCACGGGCGACGGCGTGTCCGTGACGCTGCGTCTGCTGCGGGATCCCGGCGACCGCCCGCGCCTCGATTCGCTCGGCATGGATCCCGTGAACGTCGCCGAGCTGCGCGCGCTGCTCGGCGAGCCCTCGGGCCTCGTGCTCGTGTCGGGCCCGACCGCCTCCGGCTGCAGCACGACGCTCTCGGCGCTGCTCGCCGAGGTGCCCACGGACGAGCGGCGCTGGCTCGTGTTCGCGCGCGACCGCCGCCGCTGGCCCGCGGTGAAGGGGCTCGTGAGCGTGCTCGTCGGCCCCGAGGTGCGGCGCTGGCGCGGCATCGCGATCGCGCACGGCGCGGACGGCATCGTGCTCGACGGCGGCCTCGAGGGCGCGCGCGTCCACG
>JBGAOA010000121.1:0-6162 GCA_044222065.1 Candidatus Eiseniibacteriota bacterium | reverse complement strand
GCGAGCGGCACCTCGTTGGCCGAACGGGCGCGGGCGAGCCGCCCGCGGGACTGTCCGGCGACGCACTCGAGGAGCAACTGAACTCGCTCGCGGAAGAACTCGAGCGCGCGGGAGCCTTCGAGGGCTCGCAGGGCCGCGGCGGCCGGGGCAAGCTCGAGGCGATTCACGAGCGCGCGAAACGCCTCGTCGAGCGCACGGGCGGCCGCGAGCCGCGTTCGCTGCATCTGCTGGGCGTCGCCGCGCGCATGCGGAGCGAATGGCAAGCTGCGGCTTCCGCGTTTCGCCGGCTCGCGGAGCTCCGGCCGGACTTCGTCGAGGCCTGGCTCGAACTGACGTGGGCGCTCGCGACTCTGAAGCGCTTCGCTGAAGCCGAGCGCGCGGCGCGCAAGGCGGTGGAGTTGGCTCCAAAGCGTGGCGACGCCCTGGGCAATCTCGCCGCGGTTCTGCTCGAAAGCGGCAAGCTCGACGAGGCGCTTCCCGTGGCGGAGCAGGCAGTCCGCGCCGCACCCAACGACCAGAAGAACCGTGCCGTGCTCCGAATGATCAAGGAGCGGCGGCCGAAGAAGCCGCCGTGGTGGAAGCGATAGCGCGAGGAGAATCGCGGAGAGGCGCCCATCCCAGCGCGCGCTCCGCACTCGCCGAACGCGCGCCCAGCGGGTAGCCTCGCGCGCGGACGTCGGCGTCGGCAGCGCCTGATCGAACGACACGCCCGCAACGGAACGAGGTCTCCATGCTCCGAAAGAAGTCGGCCGTGAAGTCGAAGAAGTCCGCAGCGAAGCCGCGCGCATCGAAGCCGCGCCGCGCGGCCCCAAAGCCCTCGCCTCGAAAGACCGCGAAGCCGAAGCTCCTCTCGGGCGGCAATCCGCAGATCGCGAAGGGCGACGGTGAGGCGCCCATTCGCGAGTACCTCGCCGCCATGCCGGGCTGGAAGCGCGATGTCCGGCAATCCGCAGATCGCGAAGGGGGACGGCGAGGCGCCGGTTCGCGCGTACCTCGACGCGATGCCGGGCTGGAAGCGCGATGTCGGCCGACGTCTCGATGCGCTCGTCACGCGCGTCGCTCCGCACGCGAGCAAGGCCGTCAAATGGAACTCGCCCTTCTACGGCATCGAGGGCCTTGGCTGGTTCCTGAGCTTCCACTGCTTCACGCACTACGTCAGGGTGACGTTCTTCAACGGCGCAGCACTCCGTCCGGTGCCGCCGGGTCCATCGAAGCACGCGACAGTGCGCTACCTCGACCTTCGAGAAGACGATCCGTTCGACGAAGCGCAGCTCACGAAGTGGATCCGCCAGGCGTCCGGGCTTCCGGGCTGGGCGCCGTGACCGCGGCGCACGTCATCGCCGGCGCGCGCGTCGCGACTCGCCGGGGCTCCGCATGACGGCGCTCGAATTCGACGCGTGGTGGCGCGAGTTCCTCGCCGAGCGGCGCGATCCTTCGCGGAGCGACCGGGGCGAGAACGCGGCCGATGATCTCGTGCGCTACGCCGGGCGCCTGTCGCAGGACCTGCACGCCGAGTTCGTCGCGTCGTTGACGCGAACCGCGTGCACGCGGGCCGAGGGCTGGCGCGTGGCGCTCCGCGCGCTCGAGTCGCTCGGCACGCCCGCGGTGTGGGGCGAGGTCGCTTCCCGGGCGTCCGCCCTTGGCTCGCCGACGCGCATCGAGGATGACGAGGCGCTCGCGGGGTTCGTGCGCGTGCTCGCGGCGTCGCCCGATGCCGGGCATCGTCAGGTGGTGCGCCGCTATCTCCTCGAGAGTCCCTTCGGCGCCTACTGGTCCGTCGTGCCGGGCGCGCTGTGGCCGCGCGACCCGGAACTCTTCGCGTGCAGCTGGGCGCGTTTCTTCACCGAGGTGCCGGCCGCGACGTGGCAGGACACCGCCATCGTCCAGGCGTTCTTCGATCGGCCCGAGGCACTCGTCTGCGTGCGCGAAGCACTCGGCGGCGCGGACGGCGCCGCGTGGCGGCCGCTGCGCGACGCGGTGCGCGCGCAGCTCGGCGCGACGTGGCTGAGCGAGGACGCGCGCACGCGGCTTCGCGAAGTGTGCGGCGCTTAGCGGTGAGGCGAGGCGCTCGGACGACGGCGCGCGGCCGCGCGTCGTCGGCGCCGCGGTGAAGAACTTCGCGGGCATCCTCTACCCGAAGTGTCTCGCGCCCGTCGAGTTCATCGAGTACCGGCAGGTGGACGCGAACGCGGCCTTCCGCCGCGTCTGAGCGAGGGCGGCGCGCTTGCGCGCGGAGCGGGCGAGGAGCAGCCTGCGCGGCGAGGCTCGCGCCATGCCCCTGGAGTCTCCAGCGATGTCTCCTTCGAATACGGTTCTCGTCGTCGGCGCCACCGGTCGCACCGGCGGCCGCGTCGTTCGACAGCTGCTCGCGCGCGGCGTGCGCGTGCGCGCCGTCGTGCGCTCCGCCGCGCGCCTTCCCGCGGGCGTCGCCTCGCACGCGAACTTCGCGTGCGCCGAAGCCGACCTGCTCGCGATGCCGGACGCCGACCTCGCCGCGCAGGTGCGCGGCTGCGATGCGATCGTCTCGTGCCTCGGCCACACGATCACGTTCGCCGGCGTCTTCGGACCGCCGCGCGCGCTCGTCACCGACGCGGTGTGGCGGCTGTGCCGCGCGATCGAAGCGTCGGCCGCGAGCGCGCCGACGAAGTTCGTGCTCATGACGAGCGTGTCGGTGAACCACCCGGGAATCGCCGAGCCGCGCCGCGGCGCGCTCGACCGCTTCGTGTTGTCGCTGCTGCGCGCGCTCGTGCCGCCGAGCGCCGACAACCAGAACGCCGCCGAGGTGCTGCATCGCGGCATCGGCGCGCGGCACCCGCGGATCGAGTGGGTCGTCGTGCGACCCGACTCGCTGCTCGAAGGCGACGTGACGCCCTACGTCGCGCACGAGACGATCGTCGCCGGCCTCTTCAAGCCCGACGCGACGAACAGGGCCAACGTCGCGCACTTCACCTGCGAGCTGATCCACGACGAAACACTGTGGACGAAGTGGAAGGGGAAGATGCCGGTGCTGGTGAACGTCGTCGCGGAGACCTCGGCGAACGTTCGTTGACGCGCCCTTCGCCCCGCCTCAGTCCGCGAGCTTGAGCTTCCGCAAGAACGCCAGCCACCGCGGATCGTCCTTGAAGCGGTGGAATTCGGTCTCCGCGGCGACGAACACGATGCCGGGATCGCGCTGCGCGTAGCAGCGCTCGAGCCACTCGAACGTGGCGTCGGCGTCGCCGAGGAACGCGTAGACCGCGGCGATCTGGAACGCCGAGGTGTCGCCCGAGACCCGCTCGAGTTCGCGCGCCGCCGCGCGCGCCTCCGCGTGCCGTCCGGCGCGTGCGTGCACGACTCCGAGTCCGCACAGCCGCGCCCAGTTCGCGGACTCGCGCTCGATGGCCTCGAGCGCCTCGGCGTCGCGGCCCAGCTCGGCGAGCGCGAGCGTGAGCCAGAAGTAGCCGGCGATGCGCCGCGGCGAGAGTTCGAGCGACATTCGGAACGCCTCGAGCGCTTCTTCGTGCCGGCCGCTGAGCCGCAGCAACTGTCCGAGCTGGGAGTAGCCGTCCGAACTCAGCGGGTCCAGTTGGACGGCGCGTCGCTGCAGCTCGAGCGCCTCGGCCACGTGCCCGCAGATGTGCGTGCACTGCGCCATGCGCCGGATGCCGAGCAGGTGGTCGGGCTGGATCGCGAGCGCCTTCTTCAACACGGCCCTCGCGGCCACCCAGTCCCAGTCGTACGAATGGAGCACGTCCGACATCGCGAGGTAGCCCTCGGGAATGCCGGGCTCGAGGTCGATCGCGCGCTGCGCCGCGGCGCGCGCGAGCCCGTAGCCCTCGTGCAGGCCCCGCCAGCTGTAGCCCGACTGCATCGAGTACGCGCGCGACAGCTGCGCCCAGGCGAGCGCGTGTCCGGGCTCGAGCGCGAGCGCCTGCTCGAAGTAGCGCACCGCGCTCTCGGTGTCCTCGCGGTTGCGCCGCTCGAGCAGGTAGTGCCCCTGCAGGTAGAGGCGGTGCGCCTCGGTGTTCTCGCCGCGTCCGCGCGCGGCGGCCGCGACTTCGGCCCTGACCTCGCCGCTCGTCTTCGAGTCGGGCTGCTCGCCGAGCAGCGTCGTGCGCAGCTCCTTCACGACCGACTGCGCGATGTCGTCCTGCACGCCGAAGATGTCGTCGAGCGTGCGGTCGTACGTCTCGGACCAGAGCGGGTAGCCGTCGCCGACGCCGACGAGCTGCACCGAGATGCGCACGCGGTTGCCGGACTTGCGCACGCTGCCCTCGAGCACGGTCGCGACGCCGAGCGCGCGCCCGACATCGGCGATCGTGACGTCCTTGCCCTTGAACGTGCTCGACGACGTGCGCGCCGCGACCCGCAGTCCCTTGATGCGGGCGAGCACGCTCAGGAGTTCGTCCGCGAGCCCGTCCGAAAAGTACTCGTCCTCGGCGTCGCGGCTGCGGTTGACGAACGGCAGCACGGCGATCGAAGGCGCCTGCTGCGCGGCCGCGTGCACGGCCGACGCGGACGAGCGCGAGGACGGCGGCGGGGTGGAGGTCAGCTCGCGCTTCACGAGGTCGAGTTCGTTCCGGACATCGCGCGCGGTCTGGAAGCGGCGGTCCACGTCCTTCTCGAGGCAGCGGCCGATCACGCGTTCGAGATCGCGCGGCACGTCGGCGCGCAGGTCGGCGAGCGCCTGCGGCGGATCGCGCAGGATCGCCGAACTGATCTCGGCGAACGACCCGCCGCCGAACGGCCGCCGGCCCGTCGTGAGTTCGTAGAGCAAGATGCCGAACGAGAACAGGTCCGATCGCGCGTCCACCGTGCCGCCGCACACCTGTTCGGGCGACATGTAGGGCACGGTGCCGATCACGAGCCCGGCGGCGGACGCGCCGGCCTCGACCGTCGGCAGCTGCGTTCCGGCGTTCGAGGCGTCCGAGGCCGGCGTTCCGGGCGCATCGAAGCGCGCGAGGCCGAAGTCGAGCACCTTCACGCGGCCGTCGCGCGCCACCATGACGTTCGAGGGCTTCAGGTCGCGGTGCACGATGCCGCGGTCGTGCGCGGCGACGAGCGCGTCGGCGAGCGGGATCGTCAGGTCGAGCACGCGCAGGAGCGGCAGGCCGCCCGGCGCGACGAGCCGGTCGAGGCCCTGGCCTTCGACGAGTTCCATCGTGAGGAAGCGGATCGCGCCGGCTTCCTCGATCGAGTGGATCGTGACGATGTTCGGGTGGGCGAGGGCGGCGGCGAGGCGCGCCTCGCGCTCGAAGCGCACGAGCCGGTCGGGATTCGCGGCGACCGCTTCGGGCAGCACCTTGAGCGCGACGTCGCGCCGCAGCCTGGGATCGTGCGCGCGGTACACCTCGCCCATGCCGCCGGCCCCGAGCAGCGCGACGATCTCGTAGTTTCCGACGCGGGCTCCAGGCATCAGGGCAGTCATGGGGCGCGCAGTCTAAGGGAGCGGGGACGGGCGACCAAGGCCCGGGCCGCGGAGCGGGCGCGGCCCATCGTCGATCCGAGAGGCGCGATCGCGGCGCAGGCGGTGCGCGCGATCGAACCGGCCGTCGCCGGCGCGTGGTAGGTTCTCGCGCGCTCGCTCGTCCGCCGCCGGTCCTCCGGCGGCCGGGAGGATCGGACTCGAATGGACACGTCGAATTCCCGGCGCATCGCGGCACTCGTCGGGCCCACGATCGTGGCGATGGTCGCGTCGGAGTTCCCGCTCGTTCAGCCGCATCTCTACGACCAGCAGATTCCGCCGGTCGTCTACCTGTCGGGAACGCTGATGTTCGTGGGCGGGCTCGCCGTGGTGCGCGCGCATCCGCGCTGGGTCCGCGACTGGACGGTGCTCGTCACGCTGACCGGCTGGTTCTTCCTCGTGCTCGGTCTCTTCCGTATGTTCGCGGCCGGCGCCTATCCGCGCGGCTCGGCGAGCACGAGCGCGATGACGTTCATGGTGCTCGAGGGAATACTCGGACTCCTCGGACTCGTCCTGACCTACAAGGCCTATGTCCCGGAACGCCCGGTGAAGTGACCGCCGCGCGACGCGCGGCGTGCGGAGGATCCACATGAAGTCGCGAAGCGTGGAGTGGGGCACCCTGGTCGCCCTCGTGGTGGCGATCGGAACGGGTCTCGTGTGGCTCGGCCGGCTCGACGGGCGGGTCTCGGCGCTGGAGAAGGCACAGGACCGCGTGTCGA
>JBGAOA010000031.1:0-52667 GCA_044222065.1 Candidatus Eiseniibacteriota bacterium | reverse complement strand
CGGGCGTGCTGCTCCCCGGCTACTTCGTCAGCTACCAGATGTTCGGCGACGGCGCGGGCGGCGTGTACCTGCCCGGCGTGTCGGCCACGCTATTCCCCAACGGCGGCGACGGTGACTACCGGCTGTTCCGCGTGAGCGGCGACGGCACGATCCCCGCGGGCTGGGAAGACGGCGTGCTGCTGCGCTCGGACTCGCGTTCGCCTACGGGTTGTTCGCCACTCTGACCTTATGGCGGAGTACCGCAATGGGTATCGACTGGTCATGACGTGGCCTGGCAGCCAGGTCGCGGCGCGCGTGTTGCCTCGGGGATACTTCGCTCTGGCCGACTCGAATGTATATCGCTGATGAGCGATCCGCTGAACGCGAACGAGGCCACACAGTTCGCGCTCGACGGCACGGGCGGGATGTACCTGACGTGAGGCCGTACATCGGGCCGCGCAATCTCGGGCTGATCAAGCGCGTCGCGCCCGACGGCACGACCTCGCCGGGGTGGATCCACTCGGAGAACTGATCCGCGACGACATCGTCCAGATGACGCACATCCGCGTGATCCCGGACGACGCGGGCGGTGATCGTGAGCGGCCGGAGCAGGATCCGCCGCTCGCGCTACGGCGTGTTCCTGAAGCGCCACTTCGCCGGGCGGCGTGGTGGCGGTGCAGATCTCACTCGCGAGCGCCAGCGCCGGGCCGCACGCGGTGGCGCTGGTGTGGAGCGGCGCGGGTGCTGGCGCACTCGAGGCCCGTGTCGAGCGGCGCGAGGCGACGAGCGCGTGGACGGCGCTCGGCGCAGCGCAGGCCGACGGAGCGGACCGGCTGCGGTTCCGCGACGAGACGGTGACGCCCGGGGCGCGCTACGCCTACCGGCTCGCCTATCGGGAGGACGGCGCCTCGCGCGTGAGTGATGAGACGTGGGTGGACGTGCCGGCCAAGTTCGCGCTCGCGGAGCGGACCGGCTGCGGTTCCGCGACGAGACGGTGACGCCCGGGGCGCGCTACGCCTACCGGCTCGCCTATCGGGAGGACGGCGCCTCGCGCGTGAGTGATGAGACGTGGGTGGACGTGCCGGCCAAGTTCGCGCTCGCGCTCGAAGGCCTGCTGCCGAATCCGGCGAGCGGTCCGCTGTGGGTGTCGTTCACGCTCGCGAGCGCGGAGAGAGCGCGGCTCGAGCTGCTGGACGTGGGCGGGCGCCGCGTCGTCTCGCGCGATCTCGACGGCCTCGGAGCGGGCCGCCACCTCGTGCGCCTGAGCGAGTCGAGCGTCGCGCCGGGCGTGTACTGGCTGCGCCTCGAGCAGGGCGAGCGCCACGCGCTCACGCGCGGAGTCGTGACGCGGTAGACGGGCGCTCGTCGGGTGAACCGCGCTCGCGCACGAACGGCCGCCCCACGCGGAGCGGCCGTTCGCATCGCTGCTCGCTGCCGGGCGAGCGTTACCGCACCAGCAGGACCTTCTTCGTCGCCGTGAATCGGCCGGCCTCGAGCCTGTAGAAGTACACGCCCGACGACAGTTGTCCGAGCAGCCGGCCCTCGCTGTCGCGCGCGCCGGCGCCGAACGACACGTCGTGCACACCCGGCCCGTACTCGCCGCGCGCGAGCGTCGCGACGCGGTGGCCGGTCACGTCGTACACGTCGAGCTCGACGCGTTCGCGCGTCGGCAGCGTGAAGCGCAGCGTCGTCGAAGTGCTGAACGGGTTCGGCCGCGGCGAGCCGAGCGCGAACGCGAGCGCGCCGCCCTCGCCCACGCCGACGAGGTTCTGCGCCGTGCCCGTGACGAGCACGATCTTCGGCGACAGCGGGTCGTTCGAGACGATCGTGAAGTGCGCCGTGTCCGCGCCGACGGTCGTCGGCCCGTAGAACACGCCGATCGTGTCGGAGGCGCCGGGTGCGAGCGTCAGGCTCGTGCGGCCGGGCCAGAACGTCGCGTCGTCGCTCGTCACCGCGATGATCGTGAGCGGAGCGAGTCCCGTGTTCTCGATGTGCAGCGTGTCGTTTGCGACCGTGTTGATCTCGATCGTGCCGAGGTCGAGTGGATCGGGACCCGCGAGCAGGCCCGGCGTGCGGATCGTGAACGCGGCGTTGCCCTCGTCGATCGGCGAGGCGTCCCACGCGTCGCTCACGCGCAGGTGCGCGTCGGTCGTCGCGACGTTCGGCACCGTCCAGTCGTAGGCGCCGAGGTAGCCGTCCACGAGTGCCACGGTCTGCCACGTGCCGCTGCCGCTGGATCGCCACTCGATCTTCACGAGCGGGACGCGCGTCGCGGTCCACGTCACGCTTCTCACGGACCCGGCGTCCCACACCTCGCCGCCGTTCGGCGCCGTGACGGCGACGCTGCCGGCCTGGTTCACCGTGAACGCGTCGCTCACGACGAGCTTCTGGATGCCGCCGCTCTGCTCGGCGAGCATGAGCGCGCGGTCGCGCGCGTAGAACGAGTAGTTCGAGCCGGCGAGCGCGGCGGTCGCCGTGTGCGTCGCGCCGCCGTCGAACGACAGCAGGCAGTTGCCGAAGCTGTAGGTACCGAAGATCACGCAGTCCGGATCGTCCTTCGCGACGTCGGTGCCCCACGACGACGTGATGTTGTAGCTCGTGCTCCACGAGAGGCCGTTGTTGACGCTGCGCTTGAACGTGCCCGACGACCACGCGGTCGCGTACACGGACGACGTGCGGAGCCGCGAGATGGACATGCCGGGGATCTCGGAGCCCTGCGACGGCGGCGACGTGGGCGAGAACGTCTTCACGTAGTTCACGCCCTGGTCGTTCGAGCGCAGGATCTCGCCGATGCCGCTCGACGTGATGCCGTCGCCGACGATCACGACGCCGCTGTCGCTCTCGGGCACGGCGATGATGTCGCACGGGCTGCGGAAGATCGTGGCCGAGTACGGCGCCCACGTCTTTCCGAAGTCGATCGAGCGGTAGAGCACGTCGGCGTCGGGCCCGAAGTAGAGCGTGTCGGGCTTGTCCGGGTGCATCTCGAGCGGGATGCCGTACTCGCCGAATTCCTTCGCGAACTGGTCGTTCCAGGTGACGCCACCGTTGTCCGAGCGCACGATGCGGTCGGGCGTGCCGACGGCCGCGACCATGAGGTTCGTGTCCTTGGGCGAGATCACGAACGCGTTCGTCTTCGTGACGCCGGGCACCGAGCCGACCGTGCTCCACGTCTCGCCGTCGTCGCGGCTGCGGTAAAGCGTCGCGCCCATCATGCAGTAGAGCGTCTTGTGATCCTTCGGATTGAGCGCGAGCGTCGCGCCGCGCACCGACGTGACGACCGAGAGCTTCGTCACCCAGTTGCGCGTCTGGACGTTGCCCGCCGGCAGCAGCCAGTTCGCGCCGCCGTCGTTCGTGCGCAACACGGCCTTCGTGGCCGGGCCGCACATCCAGCCCTTGCCCGCGCGAAGGAACAGCGACGCGACCGGCGACTGGTACGTCGAACGCTGGAACGTCCACGAGATGCCGCCGTCGGTGCTCTTGCGGATGAAGCCGCCGCCGCCGGCGATCGTGATCGTGTCGAGGCTCGCGACCTGCACGTCGTTCACGGCCGAGGCGGCATCGAGCCGCAGGTTGCGCGGCGTCCAGCTCGCGCCGCCGGTCGCGCTCGAGTAGGCGCAGCCGTTCGCGCCGACCGCCCAAACGGCCGAGCCCGCGAAGTCCACCGAGAGCAGATGGTTCGCCGTGCCGACGGTGCTCGGCGTCCAGCTCACGCCGCCGTTCGTCGTGTGCGCCGCGAAGCCGCCGTTGCCGACCATCCAGCCTTCGTTCGCGTCCTTGAAGCGCACGCGGTTGAGCGCATTCGAGGTGCCGCTCGACTGGGGCGACCAGCTCGCGCCGCCGTCGGCCGAGAAGTACACGGCGCCGCCGTCGCCGACGAGCCACGCCGCGGCGTCCGCGGGCCACGCGATCGAGCGCACGGTCGGCGTGCCGGGCAGCACCGCGAGCGCCCACGAGAAGCCGCTGTCGGTGCTGCGCCAGACCTTTCCGCTGTCGCCGCCGGCGATCACGGTGAGCCCGCGCGCGACGACCGCGCGCAGCGGCTTCGCGCCGACCTTGGTCTGGAGCCAGCTGACGCCGGAGTCCACGGAGCGCATCACCGTGCCGGAGTCGCCGACGGCGATCACGTCGGTGCCGTCCTTCGAGAAGACGTCGCGCAGGAACTGAGCGTGGGCGGGAGCGGCGGCGCCGGCGAGGGCGCACGCGAGCACTGCCAGGGGGAAGGCAAGGTGTCGGCGCATGAGACCCGGACTGGGGAAGGTCAGTCCTCGATGAGCCGCGCGATGGTCTCGACTTCGGCCAACCCCGCGGCTTGCCTCCCGAGCACCCGGCCGTCCCAGCGCAGCAGCCGGATCTCGAGACGATCCACCCGCGCCTTCTTGCAAGTTGCGCGAGTGCCTAGAGGACTCAAGGGCTCGCGCAGCAGGGTCCGTTCCACTTCCTGCTCACCGTCGAAGAACGCGATCTCGCATTCAGAAACGCGCAGATCCGTTCCGCGAACACGATCGGCGTGCAGAGGATAGAGGACGATTTCGCGCACTTCAATGGGGTATCGCCAACGCAATTGGAGTTTTTCACCCGCCGGGTCCCCGCTCACCCAGCCGATCCGCTCGGGGTCTCCGAACGTGCGACGATCCGTCACACCGTTCGCCTCGCGGGCGCCGTAGGCCGCGACGACGCGCACTTCGGCCGACGGAGCCGCGTTCGTCCACTTGGCCGCGGAGTAGCTGCCCGGCACCGGCAGCGCGGAGTGGCCGGCGTGGCAGCCCGCGCACTGCGTGCCCGAGCCCGCGATCGCGAAGTTCGAGCCCGGCACGTGGGCGGGCCCGAGCGCCGAGCGCAGCACCTTGCCGTCGGCGCCGACGAGCTGCTCGAAGCCGGGTGAATCGCCCGGGACGTCCTCGACGTGCACGCTGCCGTCCGGCTGGACGGGAATCTCGCGGAACAGAACGAGCGTGTCGCCTCCCACGCGGTCGGGTCGGGAGAGCGTCGAGTAGAAGCGGATCCGGACCCCGCGCTGCATCGGGACCGCGTTCGGCCACGGGCCGTCCACGGGTCCTTGCGCGAAGACGTTCATGCAGTCGAAGCGGAACGAGCGCGAGGTCGGCGTCACTTCCTCGATCGTCGTCGGGGGCCGCTCTTCCATGGGCCGGCCGCGCAGTTCGCCGATCACGGGCGGCGTGCGCCGCGCGACGAGCGGCGCGGGGTCGAGTTCGAGCGTTCCCGGTGCGTCGTAGAGCGTCCGCAGCGCGCCGTCCTCGCCGAGCGCGGCGAGCCCGTAGTCGCCGCGGCCTTCGGCGTCCACGGCGAGCACCGCGCCCCCGCCCGGGAGCGCCGCGGGCGCGCACGCGCTCTCGCAGCGCACGCCGAATCCGGCGGCGATGCTCGCCTCCCCCACGCCGCCCTTGAATCGCTGCACGACGAACCGGTTCGAGAACTGCTCGGCCGCGAGCACGTCGCCGCGCACCGCGAGCACGTCGCCGTTCGCGAGCACGGCGGGCTGGTCGCCGGCGCTCGAGGGGCGCGTGCGCGGATCGCCGCCCGCGAGCCGGATCATGCCGCCATCCGGGAGGATCGAGACGACCTGCCACTGGTTCACGCTCGGCGGCTCAACCGCGAGCTTCGGATCGGCCGTCGCGCCGCCCGGCGCCACGTCGCTCGCGAGCCAGCGATTGAAGAACCACCGCCCGTAGACGATGCGGCCGGCCGCATCGACGGTCGGCTCGCCCGCGGCGTTGCGCTCGGTCGTGACGCGCACGAGCCCCGTACCGTCGGTCCGGATCGCGTACAGGTTCGTCGCGGGGATGCGCCCCAACTGCGCGCGTTCGGGCCAGCGCGTGCTCGCGAACACGATGCGGCCGTCCGGGAGCCAGCAGGGATCGAAGTCGTCCACGCGCCGAAGCACGCCGAGAGGCTCGGGCGTCACCACGCGCACGCCGCGCCCGTCGGCGCCGACGACGTAGATGCGCCACGGCGCGTCGCTCGCCGGCGTGCCCGCGAACGCGATCCACTTCGCGTCCCACGACACGCACGGATCGGAGACGTCGTAGAGCGCGCCCTCGGGGAGCAGCGGACGCACGCGGCCCGTCGCCTCGCGCACGAGCAGCCGTCCGCCGGTCGTCACGAGCCGGCCGTGGAGGCCGAGGCCGGGTACGACGCGCGGCTCCTGCCGGACGGGATTGCGGGAGACGAAGACGAGCGCGGGAACGCGCGGGCGGGACGGCGCGGGCGTCACGCTCGTGAGCGCGACGAACGCCAGCCCTGCGGCGAGCGGCCGGATCCAGGGACCCATCAGCGCACCAGCGGCACCCGGAACGTGCGATCGAAGCCACGTCCTTCGATGCGGAACAGGTAGACGCCCGAAGGAGCCTTGCGGCCGTCGTCGTCGAGGCCGTCCCACGTCAGCGTGACGGGTCCGCTCGTGAAATCGCGCGGACCGAGCACGTGGCGGACGAGCCGGCCGTCGAGCGCGTGCACGGTCACGGTGAGCGTGACGTTGCCCGTCACGTCGCCTTCGACCGAGAACGTGCCGTTGCTCGGCACCGGATAACGCTTGCCGATCGCGAACGCGTCGGTCGTGTCGGCGGGCGGCGGCGGAGGCGGTGGCGCGGAGCCGCCGCCGGCGATCGCGCCGACGCTGCCGCTCACGTCGTTGAAGTTCGCGTCGAACTGGCGCACGTACCACAGCATGCCGTCGGGCCCGACCATCCAGTCGCTCACGTTCTCGTAGCCGAGCGCCCAGTCCGTGCCGTTCGGCGAGCCGGCCGCGGTCGTGGCCGTCCACGTGCCGCTGACGTTCTCGAGGCGGCGCACGAAGCCCGTGTAGTAGTCCGACAGGAAGACGTCGCCCTCGTACGCCTCCGGGAATCCCGCGGGCAACCCGTTCGCGGCGTGGTACGAGGGCCCGCCGATGATCGCGATCCCGTCGCTGTGGTTGTACACGTACACGGGTGCGGTCGCGGTGCCGAGCAGGCTGCAACTGCCGGCGTGGTTCGCGAAGCCCTCGCGCAGCGGCCAGCCCAGGTTCAGGCCGCCGCTCGAGACGATGTCCACTTCCTCCCACGTCCCGTCGCCGACGTCGCCGATCACGAGCGTGCTCGTGCCGGGCACGACGTGGAAGCGGAACGGATTGCGCAGGCCGTAGGTCCAGATGAGGCGGGAGCGCGGCGCGTTCGTCGCGACGAACGGGTTCGTCGGCGGCGTGATCGTCGAGAGCGCGGGAGGAGCCCCGCCGCCCGCGGGCACGTTCGAGACGTCGAGACGCAGGATCTTGCCGCGCAGCGCCGTCGCGGTGCTCGTGCCCGAAGTGTCCTGCGCCGCGCACGGGTTCGCGTCCTCGCCGATCGAGTCGTACAGGTAGCCATCGGCGCCGAAGCGCAGCGTGCCGCCGTTGTGATTGCTCGCGACGTCCGGCAGGTCGCGCAGGATGTCGCGCCGCGAACCGGCGACGAGCGTGAGGGCGCCGTTGCCCGTGAAGTCGAGGTCGCCCGCGAGCGTGTAGCGCGAGATGCGGATCGTCTGGTTCCCGAGGTTGTCGCAGTGCACGTACACGTAGGGCCGCGCGGGAAAGCCCGGGTCCACGGCGATGCCGAGCAGCCCCTGCTCGGGTCCGTTCGTCTGCACGCTGTCCACCTGTCCGACGGGATCGGTCGTGGACAGCACGCCGTTCACGACGAGCCGGATGAAGCGCGTGCGCTGCTCGACGACGAGCAGGCGGTTGCCGCCGGGGACGAACGCCAGGCCGACCGGCTCGTTGAGGTTGCGGACCATGACGGAGTCGCGGAAGCCGTCCGGGAGCGCGGGCGTCTGCGCGTGCGCGAGGCGCGGCGGGAGCGCGGCGGATGCGAGCGCGAGGACGGCGGCGAGCGCGGCGAAGCGACGCGCGGAACGGCGGACTCGGCGGGTGGCGGACGGCCCTTCCGTGGGGCGCATGAGGGGGTCTCCGGATCGGCGATCGAACGGCGGCGAACGGTGCGGAACGGACGGGCGATGCGGCGTCGCCGCGCGAAGGGATACCGCGATGCGCGCCTTCGCGCCACTCGCGGTCCGCGGCGGCGATGGCCGTTGCGCGGTGCGTGGTCGCCCACCATACTGCCGCGCCATGAAACTCACGCTCTCCGCGCGCATGGCGATCGGTCTCGTGCTCGGCATCGCGCTCGGAACGACCGCTCACGCGCTCGCGGCCGGCTCCCCGGCGCTCGATCGGGTCGTGCGCTACGTCACGGAGCCCGCCGGCCGGATCTTCCTGCGGCTGCTGTTCGTGCTCGTCATCCCGCTCATCGTCTCGGCGCTCGCGCTCGGCGTCGCGGGGCTCGGCGACTTGCGGCGGCTCGGCCGGATCGGCCTCAAGACGTTCGCCTACACGGTCGCGGTCTCGACGATCGCGGTGTTGATCGGCGTGACGCTCGTGAACCTGATCCGTCCGGGCAGCGGGCTCTCGCCCGAACTGCGCGTGCGGCTCGCGGCGCAGGCCACGGCCGCGCCGCCCCCGGCGCCCGCGGCCGGCAGCACCGGCGTGGACTTCCTCGTCGGGCTCGTGCCCGACAATCCCGTGAAGGCGATGGCCGAGGGCAACATGCTCGCGGTGATGGTGTTCGCGCTGCTGCTCGGCGTCGGGCTCGCGCTCACGCGCACGGCGGCGGCGCGTGCGCTCGAAGGCGCGCTCGAGGGGCTCTACGACGTCGTCATGCGGCTGCTCGCGGGCGTGATCTCGCTCGCGCCGGTCGGCGTCGGCTGCCTGCTCTTCACGCTCACGGCGCGGCTCGGCCTCGACGTGCTGCGCCAGCTCGGCGCGTACGTGGCCGTGGTGCTCGTCGCGCTCGCGATCCAGCAGTTCGTCGTGTACTCGGTGTCGGTGTGGTGGCTCGGCGGCATGAGCCCGGCGCGCTTCTTCGGCGGCGTGAAGGACGCGATGGTGACCGCGTTCTCGACCGCTTCGAGCAACGCGACGCTGCCGACCTCGCTGCTCGTCGCCGAGCGCGAGCTCAAGCTGCCGCCGCACGTGAGCCGCTTCGTGCTCACGCTCGGCTCGACCGCGAACCAGAACGGCACGGCGCTGTTCGAGGGCGTCACCGTGCTGTTCCTCGCCCAGTTCTACGGCGTGCCGCTCACGCTCGCGCAGCAGATCACGGTCGTGTTCATCTGCATCCTCGGCGGCATCGGCACGGCCGGAGTCCCGGCGGGCTCGATCCCGGTCGTCGTGATGATCCTCGGGCTCGTCGGCGTGCCGGCCGAGGGCATCGGCATGATCCTCGGCGTGGACCGCTTCCTCGACATGTGCCGCACGACGCTCAACGTGACCGGCGACCTCGCGGCCGCGGTCGTCGTGGCCCGGGGCGAACCCGAGCTGGCGGTCGGCGAAGAGGGCTGACCGGCGACGCGGGGGCGAATTTTCCCCGCGCCGGAAGCGCGGCGCGGCGCTAGAATTGCGGCCGATTCCGCGGGCACCCCCGGCCCGCCGCCCGTCACGATCCCCACTGGCCCTCGCATGCGCACGCGGTTCCTCGCTCTCCCGCTGCTCGTCGTCCTCGCACTCGCCGCTTCCGGCCCAGCGAAGGGCGGCGCGCCGCTGTGCGTCTCGAGCGCGACGCTCGCGGCTTCGACCGAGTCGCCCGGCGCGTTCCGCGTCACGCGCGGCGGCTCGAGCCGCACGGTCCGCTATCCCGCGCCCCGGTCGGGCGCGACCGCGCCGCAGTACACGATCAACGCGTTCGACGCGTGGTACGACGCGGACGGCAAATCCACGACGCCGGTGGACACGCTCGTCGTGCCGGTCGGCAGCACGGTGCGCTGGCACCTCGCCGCAGGCATCCACACGATCACGAACGGCAAGGGCTCGAGCGATCCCGAGGCGGGCACGCGGTTCGACTACCTGCTCGACGACACGCACCCCGACTGGGACTCGACGTTCACCGAGCCGGACACGATCGACTTCTTCTGCTTCTTCCACGAACCGTTCATGACCGGTCGTCTCGTCGTGTCGGCGAACGCCGGAGTGCCGGGCGGCGGGCTGCCCGCGACGCTGGCGTTCGCGCGCAACCCCGCGCCGAACCCGAGCCGCGGCGTGCTCGTGTTCGCGGTCGCGCTGCCGCGCTCGGAGCGCGTGACGATCGACGTGCTCGACCTCGCCGGGCGGCGCATCGCGACGATCCACCGCGGCGAACTCGACGCGGGCGAGCGCACGTTCCGCTGGAACGAGACCGACGCCTCCGGCGCTCCGGTCGCGGCCGGCGTCTACGCGCTGCGGGTGCAGACCGCGACGAAGAGCCTGTCGCGGATCTTCACGGTCCTGCGCTGAGCACCGGCGCGCCTCGCGCGCGCCGCCGCGAACGACGGCTCAGGAGCCCGAGCCGTTCCCGTAGCGCGCGAGCGCCTGGTCGGCGATCTCGGCGATGAGCGCGTTGTAGGAGCGCCCGGACTTCTTCGCCGCCATCGAGAACTCCGCGCTCGGCAGCAGGTAGGGATTCGGATTCACCTCGAGCACGTGCACGGCGCCGTCCTTCGCGACGCGGAAGTCGATGCGGCCGTAGTCCCTGAGCTGGAGCGCCTGGAACGCCTGGACCGCGACCTCGTGGAGCTTCGCCGTCAGCGCGTCCCCGAGGTCGTCGGGGAAGAACGGCTGCGTGTTCTCGTACGCCTCCGTGCCCTCCTCCCACTTCACCTCGGCGCCCGCGATCTTCGGCGTGCCCTCGGGCAGCTTCGACAGGTCGAGCTCGACGACCGGAAGCGCGACCGGCTTCTCGTTCCCGAGCACGCCGACGTACAGCTCGCGCCCCTCGATGTACTCCTCGATCAGCGCCGGCGTGTCGAACTCGGCGTGGATGTAGTCGATGCGCTCCATCAGTTCCTTGATCGAACCGCACACGGCGCCGAAGTGGATGCCGATCGAGCCGTCCTCGCGCGCGGGCTTCACGATCACCGGGAACTGCAGGTCGTGCGAATGTTCCGTGCGGCCGCGGTAGACCGTCGCGAAGTAGGGCGTGTGGATGCCGTGGAAGGCGAAGATCTTCTTCGCGAGCGCCTTGTCCTGCGCGAGCGCGAGGCCGCGCGAGCCCGTGCCCGTGAACTTGCGGCCGAGCAGCTCGAGGTAGGCGGCGACGTTGCTGTCGAACGCGTCGTCGCCCGCGAACGACTCGGTGAGGTTGAAGAGCAGGTCGGTCTCGGAGCGCTTGAGCTCGACGAGGCTCTCGGGCGAGCCGTCCACGCGCACGAACACCGGGTGGTGGCCGGCCTTCTTCAGCGCGTCGTAGACGGCCTGGACGTCTTCGTCGGGGGACTTGCGCCGGGGACGGGCGCCGGGCTCGCGCGCCTCGTCCTCGTCCCACCAGTAGTCGTAGAGCACCCCGATGCGGAGCTTCGCCATGGCGGTCCTCGCCGGTTGCCGTCGGATCCTTCCCGAGCAGGCTGCTGAAAAGCCCGATCACTGCGTTCGCTCGGTCGTTCGTCACTGCGGAGCATCCTGCGGATGCACCTCGTTCCTCACTCCCTCGCCGCCTTGTCCTCGGTCTTTTCGGCTGCCTGCTTCGATCCTCAGAGATGCTCGAACTTCCCCCGCATCAGCTTGTTCATCGCGAGGGTGGTGCCGTACGCGGTCAGCTCCACGAGGTAGTCCGCCTCGCGGGTCGTGTCCGCGGCCAGCTCCAGATTACGGCACGTCTCGATGATCTGGCGAACCATCGCGCCGACGACGCGGCGCTGCAGACCCGTCCAGTACGTGATCTTCGACGTCAGCTGGTCCTGGATCGAGTCCACGAGCTTCCACGCCGGACGCACGTTCTTCCGGCGCCGGCCCTTCGGAATGAAGATGTCTCCGAGATCGGATTCGAGCGCGATCTTGATCGGCGTCTTGCTGCGCCGCTCGAGGCGATCGTAGAAGCGGGCCACCGTGAGCTTCATGTCGCCGACTGTGAGATCGGCTTCCCCGACCGGCACGAGCGGCTCGACGTCCTTGAGCGTGCGCACGACGCGGTCAACATAGCGCAGCTTTTCGAGCGCCGGCCACGATTTGTACTTCACGCGCCAGTTGGAGCGCGGCGCGAGCCACACGGCGAACGTCTCGGCGAAGTCCTCGTCGGGATGCTTCTGCGCGTACCAGCCCGCGATGTGGCGCACGTACTTCCGGCTGAACGGCGTCGGCCGGTAGTCGTCGCCGTAGCGGCGCCCGAACGGTCCGAACATCTTCCGCCACTCGGGCGTGCGGTAGAGACGGTAGGCGTAGTTGAGCGCGTGACCCGCTTCGTGCCGCAGGTACATGAGCACCTGGCGCGGCGTCTCGAGTTCGTGCACGACGGCGCGCTCGATCAGGCGCAGCCGCGGATCGGCGAGGTAGAACGGAATGCCGATGATCGGCTGCTCGTCCGGACATCCCCACTCGTCGGTCAGGTAGAACTGCGGGCGGAAGCGCCGCAGTCCCTTCCGGTCGAGCTCCCGCCGCAGCTGCTGGATCGGGCGCTGCACCGCCGGCGTCTCGAGCGTCAGACCGAGCTTGTCGATGCGCTGTTCGAGCAGCGGGCGCGCGCTGGGCGGGATGTTGTTCGGATCGGGCACGGCGACGGACAGTAGCCGCCACTCCCGGGGCCCACAAGCGCGGCGCGGCGGGCCCGCGGCGCGCGCCCGCCGCCGCCGCCGTCGCGCCCGCGTAAACGCAGGTCAAGCCGTGGCAAAAGGTGGCCCTCGGAACGCGAACTTTCGCCGTTCCGAGCGTCGAAGGTGCCACGCTCGCGTTCCCGGCACCCCGGCGCGCTGCTAGATTGCCGCCGCTTCGAAACTCCCCGACGGCTCTGCAATCGCCCGAATCGAAGCACGACCCCATTTCTCAAGGAGAGGCTTGCCCCATGAAGCACCGTTCGACCCTGTGGTTCGCCGTGGCCGCCGTGCTGCTCGCCGCGCCCGCGTTCGCCGCCGACAAGTTCGACATCGACGCCTCGCACTCGCAGGCCGGCTTCACCGTCCGCCACTTCTTCTCGAAGGTGCCCGGCCGCTTCAACGAGATCTCCGGCACGATCCAGCTCGACGAGAAGAACCTCGCGAACTCGTCGGTCGAGGTGACGATCCCGGTGAGCAGCATCAACACCGAGAACGAGCGCCGCGACAACCACCTGAAGAGCGCGGACTTCTTCGACCTCGAGCACTTCCCGAACATCACGTTCAAGAGCACGAAGGTGGTGCCGGGCAAGGACGGCAAGTTCCAGATCGTCGGCGACCTCACGATGCGCGGCGTGACGAAGTCCGTGACGCTCGAGGCCACGCAGCTCGGCCTCGGCGCGGTCGGCATCGGCGGAAACGCGATGGGCGTGCGCGGCGGCTGGGAGGCCACGACGACCGTGAACCGCAAGGACTACGGCATCTCGTGGAACAAGACGCTCGACCAGGGCGGCACGCTGCTCGGCGACGACGTCACGATCTCGCTGCAGGTCGAGGCGACGAAGGCCAAGCCTGAAGCCGCGGCCAAGTAAGCTCGTTCGCGCGGACTCCTTCGCTCGCCCGCGCGATGCGGCCCCCGGTCCTCACGGACCGGGGGCCTTCGCTTTCCGCGCGGAGCCGCGGCGCCGTCAGCCGCGGTACGGCGTGTCCGAGGCGTGGACCGCGACCGCGTCGGCGCGCGACTGACGCAGCAGCATCTCGACGCTGCGGGCGTTCTCGAGCTTGCGCGGCCCGGGGCCGACGCGGACGGAACGGATCGGCAGCAGCGACGTGGCGGGGTTCGCGAGCACCGAGGACAGCACGTGGTACGGCACGAGCATGCCGCGCCCGGTTCGGTAGCGCGGCGGCAGGGCGTTCGGCCCCGTCGGCGACAGGATCAGCCGGTACTCGCGCTCTTCGGCGAAGTCCGGGTTCTTGAAGGTCGGAATGAAGAACCGCAGCAGGTCGCGAGCGAGCAGCGCCTTCTCGGCCGGATCCTGGGCGCGCCACTGTTCCGCGAACGAGAACGTCATCGCACGCTCGACGATGCGCTCCTGCGTCTTGCGCTCGTAGAACACCTTCCAGAGCCGCAGCACGAGCCCGCGCGCTTCCGCCTCCTCCGTGTAGCGCGCGAAGCCGTCGGTGACGAATCCGAGGCTCACGCCGGTGCCGTTCGCTCCGTACGCGCGCCAGTGTCCGAGCAGATTGTCCTGCTCGCAGAAGCAGCACACGTACGCCTCGCTGCCCTCCGCGTCGTCGAGCGCCGCGAGCACGGCGTCGCGGAAGGCGTCGGCGCCGGCGGTGTTCGACGTCCAGGCCTGCACGCGCTCGCGCGCGAGTCGTTCGCCGTAGACGCTCTCGTCCTCGTCGTTCGAGTAGCGCGCGTGCGTCAGCCACAGGTCGTTCGACTGCACGATGCCGCTGAGCGCACCGAGGTCGGTGTAGTGGTAGAGGCCGAGCCCGCTGCCGGGCCTGGGCCCGAACACGAGGTCGGGCGCCATCGAGTTGATGCCCTGCGCGAAGTCGCGCACGCCTTCGAAGAACGTCGCGGACAGCGGGGCCATCGGCAGGCTCTCCTTCCTTCGGACGGGGCGGTCGGAAGTCTCGGGAGCCGCACGGCGAGGTGGGATCGGCCTGCGGCGAGGCGCAGTATCGAAGGCGCGCCGGCCCCCCACAAGACCGAATTCGCGTCGAAGCCGAACGGCCTCCGGCCGCGTGGGCCGGAGGCCGCCCGGGGCGCGCCTTACTTCGAGTCGCCTTCGCTCGCGGCCGGCGACTTCGCTTCCTTCGCCTCGATCGCGGCGCGCAGCGTTTTCGCGTCCTCGGAGGCGTTCAGCTTGTCGAGCCACGCGAGCTGCTCCTTCGCCTCGGCGAGCTTGCCCAGCTCGACGTAGCTCTCGCCGAGGTACTCGCGCGCCGCGGCGTAGTCGGGCTTGAGCGCGATCGACTTGAGGTACGCGTCCACCGACGCGTCGAACTTGCCCAGCATGCGCGACGTGTAGCCCACGAGATTCCACGCCTCGTGGTACTTCGGGTCGAGTTCGGTCGCGCGCAGCCCGCGATCGAGCGCCTTCTGCCAGCGCTTCTCGACACCCTTGGTCTTGCCCTCGGCGGCGTCCTTCTTGGCCTTCGTCACTTCCTCGAACGCGTCCGAGTACCAGCGCTCGGCCTCCTGGCGCGGCGTGAGCGCGGCCTTCTCCTGGGGCGTATCGGTCGAGGCCGGGGCGTCCGACTTCTTCCCGCCTCCGAACGAAGCGAACGACGGCGCGGCAGCGAGGCACAGGACGGCAGCGAGTGCGAACGACAGGAGTCGCATGGGGGTTCCTCGTCGGAGGTGAGGCCGGGAATTCGATCGGGACCCGCGGCGCGGATCGGGAAACGTGTCTTCGGATGGCCGAGGCGCGACGCGGTTTCCGGCCATTTCGCGCCACGACGCGCGCGGGCAGCGCGTCAGCGCGGCGGCAGCCCGAGGCGCAGCCGGTTCAGATTCGAGCGCGCGCCGCGCTCGGCCGGATCGGTTGCGAGCGCGCGCTCGAACGCTGCGGCGGCGCGCGCGGTGTCGCCGCGCTGCCAGTAGGCGACGCCGAGGTTCGAGTTGAGCCGCGGGTCGCCGGGCCCGTAGCGGCGGCCCTCCTCGAGGATCGCGATCGCTTCGTCGAGCCGGCCGGCGCGGCCGTAGAGCATGCCGAGGTTCGCGCGTGCGGCGAGGTGCCGCGGCTCGGCGGCGATCGCGGCGCGGAACGCGGCCTCGGCCCCGGCCGGGTCGCCGTCCTCGGCGAGCGCGAGACCGTAGTTGTTCTGCGCGCGGGCCGAGCGCGGCGAGCGCGCGACGGTGTCGCCCCAGAGCGCGCGTCCGCTGCGCCAGACCTCGTTGCGGGCGCGGGTCGCGAACGCGAGCGCGAGCACGATCGCGATCGCCGCGATCGCGGCAACGGCGCGCCGACGCGGACCGCCGCGGGCGCCGGACGCGGCGAGCGCCGCCGCGGCGGTCCACGCGGAAGCCCGCCATCGGCAAGTACGCGCGGTGCTCGTTCGCGAGGTCCCGAATCGGCACGACGCTCGACTCGGGCGCGATCGTGGCGAGGAACCACAGCGCGCCGGACGCAGCGAGGCGGCGCCGCGCGCGCCCGCGAGGGCGGCGGCGAGCGCGAGCAGGAGCGCGGCCGCGCCGGCGAGCACCGCCACATCGGGAGCGCGGCGCGGCGCGATCCACGGATCGAGCTGCTGGCCGCGCGGCCACGCGAACAGGGCGGCGTAGCGCGGCACGACGACGCACTGCGTGAGCGCGTACTCGGTGCGTGTGAGGTCGCCGGTCTCGGCGAACGCGGAGGCGACGCGCGCCTCGGGCCCGAGCGGCGCGCGCGCGAGCACGGCGCACAGCACCGGCACGAGCGCGAGCGGCAGGGGCCGCGGCCACGGCGCGCGACCGGCGGCCCCCGCGCGCCGGAGCACCCACTCGATCGCCGCGAGCGCGAGCGGCAGCGCCGCCGCCATCTCCTTGCCGAGCGCCGCGGCGAAGCCGAACGCCCACGTCGCGCTCCACGCGCGGCGCGAGCCGCTCGCCCGCGCGCTCAGGAACGCCGCGAGGCAGGCCAGCTCGAGCACGGCCGTGAGCGAGGTGATGCGCTGCGTGACGTACGTCACGGCCTGCGTCGCCAGCGGATGCGCCGCGAACAGCCCCGCGGCGAGCAGTCCGGCCACGTCGGCGCGGCGCGTCGCGCCCGGCGAGGTCTGCCGCCCGATCGCGCGCGCGCACGCGCCCGCGAGCACACTCGCGAGCACGTGGATCGCGAGGTTCGCGAGCCGCAGCGCCGACACGTCGCGGCCCCACGCCGCGATCTGCAGCGCGAACGACAGGTCGGGCACGAAGCGCGACGGCCGGAAGCGCCAGATCGCCCCCGGGTCGAGCGGCGGACCGAGCGCGGCGTTGTCCCGGATCCAGTCGAAGTCGTCGAACTGGAACGGGAAGCCGAGCGTGCGCCCGTAACCGATCGCGACGAGCGCCGCCGCGACGAGGCCGGCGATCGAGACGAATCGGCGCGTCGTCCACGCGTGGGCTGCGGTCGCGCGAGGCGTGGTCGCGGCCGCGGCGCGACGGCGGCTCACGCGCCCGCCTCCGCGCCGGCGCGACGACGCACGGACGCCGGCTCGTGCCAGCGGAGCCTCCGCGCCGCGCACGCGGCCGGCGCCGCGGGCGTCCGGGCGAGCGCCGCGTTCGCCCGCACGAAACACGCGGCGCGAATTCGCTCCGCGCGACTCGCGCTCGCGCGGAAATCCTTCGGCCAGCGCGCCGAGGTTCTTACGCTGTCCACTCGCTCACCGATCCTCCCCCTCCGTCGCTGCGGAGCCGAACCCGCCGAGGTCCCTCATGCCGGCCTTGCACCGCCTCGCCCGCCCGCTGTCCGCGTCGTTCGTCGTCCTCGTCGCCATCGCCGGACTCGTCGCGCTCGCCCGGCGCGCGGACACTTCGAAGTCGCACGCCACGAACGAAGCCTACGTCGAACACGGCCACGCGATGGACCCGGCCGTGATGCGCCGCGAGGTCGCGCAATGGTACGCGTCGAATCCCGCGCACGGCGGCGTCATCAACGCACCGCCCGCCGCCGACACGGTACTCGTGATCAGCTTCCGGTTCGACACCGACGGCAGCGCGGGAACGCAGGTGGACACGGTCAAGATCCACACCGGCGAAAGCGTGCTGTTCAAGTTCTCGGACGGCTTCCACACGACGACGAGCGGGAACCCCGGCGACTTGAATGCCGGCTCGCTGTGGGACGCACCGATCACCCCGAGCGAGACCGAGTTCCAGGTCGACTTCCCGACACCCGGGCTCTATCCGTACCACTGCCGCCCGCACGGCCAGTTCTTCAACATGCGCGGCTTCGTGAAGGTGACCGACGCCACGGTCGACGTCGCGGACGGCCCGCTCGCCGCGCGCACGGGCTTCGTCGGCGCGCCCTCGCCGAACCCCACGCGTGATGTCGTGACGTTCCGCTTCGCGGTCGCCGTCGCGGGTCGCGGCCGCGCCGAAGTGTTCGACGCTTCGGGCCGACGCGTCGCGGTCGCGTTCGACCGCGAACTCGCCGCCGGTGTCCACGGCGGCGCGTGGGACGGCCGCACCGCCGCCGGGACGCTGGCCCGCGCCGGCGTCTATTACCTGCGGCTCGACCTCCCCGGTGCGCGCGAATCGCGGCGCATCGTGCTCGAGCGCTGAGCGAGCGGTCCCGGAACGAACGAGCCCGGCGGCCTTCGCGGCCGCCGGGCTCGTCGTTTCGCGGTGCGCGCTACCAGATCGCGACGCGCACGTCGTCACCGCGGTACATCGCGTCCCCGGGCTGGATGCCGAACGCCTCGTAGAACGCCGGCACGTTCGCGACCGGCCCGTTCACGCGCAGGAATCCGGGCGCGTGCACGTCGGTCATGATCTGCTGCTGGAGCGCCTCGGGGCGGCGCTGGCCGAGCCACGACAGCGCGTAGCCGAGGAAGTAGCGCTGGTCGGGCGTGAGTCCGTTGAGCTTCTCGCCCTTCTTCCACTGCTCGGTCTTCTTGAACGCCTCGTAGCCGAGCACGACGCCGCCGAGGTCGGCGATGTTCTCGCCCAGCGTCGCGCGTCCGCGCACGTGCTTCTCGCCGATCACGTATCCGTCGAACTGGGCGACGAGCTTGTCCGCGCGCGCCGCGAACTGCGTGGAGTCCTGGTCGCTCCACCACGGGTTCATGTTGCCCTGCGCGTCGAACTGCCGGCCCTCGTCGTCGAAGCCGTGCGTGATCTCGTGGCCGATCGTCGAACCGCCCGCGTACGAGTACAGGATCGCGTCGTCCACCATTTCGTCCGGCAGGCCCGGCAGCATGAACGCCGCCGCCGGCAGCACGATCTCGACCTTCGAGCCGTCGTAGTAGGCGTTGTACGTCTGCGGCGTCATGTCCCACAGCGTGCGGTCGATCGGCTTGCCGAGCTTCGACGCCTCGTGCTTCCACCACCACGCGTTCACGTTCACCTGATTCGCGGCGTACGACGAGCGGCCGATTTCGAGCGCCGAGAAGTCGCGCCAGTGGTCCGGGTACGCGACCTTCGCCGTCACGCGGTCGAGCTTCGCGAGCGCCTTCTGCTTCGTCGCTTCGGTCATCCACGGCAGCGCGCGAATGCGGTCGCGATACACGGCGAAGATGTCCTGCACGAGCTTCTCGTAGCGCGCCTTCGTCGCGGGCGAGCAGTACTTCTTCACCCACACCTGCCCGAGCAGTTCGCCGATGCCGTCCTCCTCGGCGTCGAGGACGCGCTTCCAGCGCGGGCGCGGCGTCGGAATGCCGGACATGACGGTGCCGTAGAAGTGAAAGCTCTCGAGCTCGAACGGCGAACTGAGCCGGTTCGCCATGCTGTTGAGCACGTTCCAGCGCAACAGCGTCTTCCAGTCCTCGAGCGGATACGCCTTCAGGCACGAGTCGAGCTTCGCGTAGAACTCGGGCTGACCGACGATGACCGTGTCGATGGGTCCGAAGCCCATCGTCTCGAACTGGCGGCTCCAGGCGATGGTCGGCGTGAGCTTCTGCAGCTCGGCCGCGGACATCTTGTGGTAGTTCGCCCACGGATCGCGGCGCTCTTCGAGCGTGCGCGAGCGCGCGGCCAGCTCGCGCTCGATGCGGAACACCGTAGCGCTCGCGCGCTCCGCCGCCTTCGCGTCGTCGCCGAGCAGCCGGAACATCGCGGCGACGTGCTTCTGGTACGCCTCGCGAATGCGGACCGTGTTCGCGTCGGTGCCGAAGTAGTAGTCGCGATCCGGCAGGCGGATGCCGCCCTGCAGCAGGTGGACGACGTACTTCTCGCTGTTCCGTTCGTCCTGCCAGATGACGGCCGCGTACAGCGGGCGGAATCCGTACACGTGGTACTCGCCGGCGAGGTCGAGCAGTTCGGCGCGCGACTCGAGCTTCGCGATGCGGTCGAGGTAGGGCGCGAGCGGCTTCACGCCGAGCTTCTCGGCGTTCGCCGAGTCCATGCCGGCGGCCCAGAAGTCGCCGACCTTCTGCTCGCTCGTGCCGCGAGCGGCCTTCGCCGCCGCCGCCGTCTCGCAGATCTCGATGCACTGGCGGTACGTCTCTTCGTTGACGAGGTTCCCGATGCCCCAGCCGCGCTCGGAAGCGGGAATGGGGTTCTGCTTGAGCCAGCCGCCGCAGGCGTACTTGAAGAAGTCGTCGCCCGGGCGGACCGACGCGTCCCTGTTCCTGACGAGCGGATCCTTGTCGGGCGGGAGCGGCGTCGCGGCGAACGCGCCCGGCGCGAGCGCGGCGAGCGCGACGGCGGCGAGCACGGGGAGGGTGTGGAAACTCGATCGACGGAACATGCCTGGACCTTCCGGGAAGTGTGCGTGGAACGTGCGGGGGGGAAATGCGGCACGCATCCTACGCGCGCGCCGCGCGTGCGACGAATCGGCGCGACGGGCGCGGCGAATTCGCGGATGCGCGGGGGTGGCCGCGCGGCAGCGCCTGCGTCCGGAAAGGCGCCGCGAACGCTAGCGCGTCAGCGCCACCCGGGCGGCCGCGCGCCCCGCGCCCGCTTCGGCCGCGGCGAAGTAGAGCCCCGCGGCGCACGCGCGTCCCGCCGCGTCGCGGCCATCCCACCGGATGCGCGTCGAGCCCGCTCCCGCCTCGAGCGCTCGCACGCGCCGGCCGGCGGCATCGAAGACGCGCAGTCGCGGCGCTTCTTCGCCGAAGCCCTCGAGCGCGAACTCGGCGGTGCCGGGCGTCGCGGCCGCGAGGGCGCGCAACGTCGGCAGGACCCGGTCGTCCGAGCCGGCGACGTCGGCGGCGGGGAGCGGGAAGACGACTCGCACGCTCTCGATCTCGACCTGCGATCCCCCGGCGCTCGTGAGATCGCCGAACAGGATGCGGCTCGCGCCCGGCGCGAAGGCGGCGGGCTCGATCGCGGTCGATCCCCGCGGCAGGCCGTTCACGAACAGCGTCGCGAGGCCCGATTGCGTGACGACGCGGTAGTCCGCCGTCGTGGCCGGGGCGGGGTCCGGAAGGAACGGAATGCCGTTCGCCGGCATCAGCGGGGCGTCCGTGTTGAGCGTGAGTCCGCCGCCCCCGAATCCGAGCGTCAGCCGATGGCCCGTCGCGTCGATCGCTTCGAGATAGAAACCCGAGCGCTGGCTGCCGTCCTGGAGCAGCAGCTCATACGTCGACTGAAGGATCTTCCCGCGAAGTTCGAACACGAAACCGTTCGAGAACTCGAACGATTCCGACGACCGGTCCCAGTACTGCTGCCCGGTCTCGGTGGTCGGCCCCTGGTGCAGCACACCGCCCGAGACGAACGGCGCCGGACTCGACGGCTCGACTTCCCCGAGCGTGAACCCCTGCGAGCTGGGCAGGGTGCCGAGGGACGCGTCGTAGACGACGGTCGTGGCGTGTGCATCGCCGCGCCACGCGACGAGCGTCGTGAGGAGCGCGAGTGCGAACGAGCGTCGAGTCATCGCTGGTCTCCGGGAAAGGTCCGCGGGTGCTCGCTTCCGGAGACCGGCGGAGCGGCGCGGAAATCACGCGCCGCGAGCCGCCGCCTACACCTCGAAGCGCTCCGCCTCCCACGCGAGGCCGAGTTCGCTCGGCGGGCCCATGTAGCCGAGCATCGCGCTCGCTGCGACGACCGACGGACTCGCGAGGTAGCCCTCGCCGCCGAGGCCCATGCGGTTCGTCCAGTTGCGGTTGAAGCTCGTGATCGCCTTCTGGCCCTTCGCGAGCGCGTCGCGGCCCTGCCCGAAACACGGTCCGCACCACGACTCGCGGATCACGCCGCCGACGCCGCGGAACGTGTCGGCGATGCTCGCGCCCTCGAGGCGCGGCTCGGGACGCTCGATCGCCTCGCCCACGCCGCGCGAGCCCGGGAAGATCACGAATTCCTTCGCGGCCTTTGTCGCGCCCTTCGCGCGCGCGGCCGCGAGCACGAGCGCCGCCGACAGCAGGTCCTCGTAGCCGCCGTTCGTGCACGAGCCGATCATCGCCTTGTCGAACGCGATGCGCTCCTTCGCGACCTCGTCGGCCGGGAACGCGTTCCCGGGGCTGAACGGCTTCGCGATCATCGGCGCGACGTCCGACAGCACGAGCGTCTCGTCGATCTCGTAGCGCGCGTCCGCGCCCGGCGCGATGCGCGGGTACGGCAGCTCGGCCATGCCCTTCGAGCGGTACCACTCGTACGTCACGTCGTCGGCGGCGAAGATGCCGTTCAGCGATTCGGCCTCGGCCATCATGTTGCAGATCGTGTTGCGATAGGCGATCGGCAGCTGCATCGACGCGTCCACGAATTCGACGCTCATCCCCTGCGACTGCTTCGCGCCCCAGCGGCGCAGCAGCTCGAGCACGATGTCCTTGCCGCTCACCCACGGCTTGAGCGCGCCCGCGAACGTGACGCGCCGCGCCTTCGGAACCGTGAAGTAGACGTAGCCCGTGGACCAGCCGAAGCCGAGCGTCGTCGAGCCCACGCCCATGCCGACCGCGCCGTACGCGCCGTACGCGCGCGAGTGCGAGTCGGCGCCGGGGATGAACATGCCGGGCTGCACGAGGCCCTGCTCGGGGAAGTAGAAGTGGAAGATGCCGTCGCCCGGCGTCGCGTAGTACGGCTTCCGGATGTCGAAGCGCTTCGCAAACGCGCGCCCGATCGAGGTCTGCTTGTCGTCCGCATCCACGCCCGTGAAGACGAAGTGGTCGTTCGCGATCGCGAGCCGGCGCGGGTAGATCGCGTTCCCGCCCGTGATCTGGTTGAACGTGTGGATCGAGAACGGCGCCGTGCCGTCGCTCGCGGGCAGCAGATCGGCGTAGACGCGCAGCGTCGCGCCCGGCCGGAGCTCCGCGTTCTTGTCCACGCGGTGCGCCCACACGATCTGCTCCGTCGTCGTCAGGCGGCGCGCGGTGTCGGGGTCGGCCCACGCGACGTCCGGTTTGCGGAGCGCGGACTCGCGGAACTCGCGCCGCCCGATCGTGAAGATGCCGCCGGTGCGGCGGATCTCGTCTTCCTTGGGGGTGAGTGCGACCGGATCGTACGTCTTGCCGCGCGTCACGTTCGCGAGCGCGCGCGACTGGGGATCGAACGTGAACTCGTCGCCCTCCTGCGCGTCCGCGACCGCCTCGGGGCTCTGCACGACCTGCAGCCCGAGGTTGAGCGCGTTGCGGCGGAAGATGTCGCCCATGTTGTTCCCGCACACGACGACCATCTCGAGGCCCGCTTCCTCGGCGACGCCCTTGAGCCCCGCCGGGCTCATCTCGCGCGACGAACCGATCGCGAAGCGGTCGCCCGCGATCACGAACGTCTCACCCGCGTGCACGCGCTTGCGGAAGTCGGGCATCAGGTAGCGGAACGAGCCCGCCTTCCAGCGCTCATCCAGCGTCTCGAGGCTCTCGCTCACGCAGTCGGCGGCGGGTGTGATCTGGTCGGTGTCGATCGCGTCGAGCTTCTTCCCGGGCACCTTCGGGTCCCAGAAGATGAGCGCGCGGCCGCGGATCACGGCAGCGGCGCCGGACGAGGCGGCGACGGCGGCGCCGGGCGACGGGAGCGCCTCGAGGTTCACGCCGGCGAGCGGGCGTGCGGGTTCGATCGAGTGCATGCGGGGTCCTCGCGGGGGTGCGTGGAACGGGCTCGTCGTTACGAGCGCGCGAGGTTATCCGCGGGGTATCGAAGCCGCAACCGTCCGCCGGCCTACGCCGGGTAAACGAGCCGCGAGTCGCCGTCCTCGACGGGACGCGGCGACGATTCGAACAGGCGCACGACGCTCAGGTGGCGCTTGTTCACGAGCAGCACCTCGCCCGGCGTCGCGAGCGGGAAGAACTGCTCGGGACCGTTCAGATAGTCCGACACCCGGTTCAGGTCGTCCGGCAGCTCGAGGCGCAGCACGCCCGTCAGCTCGGCGCCGCTCGCGAGTCTCACGCGCACGCGCTCCTGGTGCGTGATGCGGTAGGTCGGCGGCATGACGTAGTCCATCGTCACGTCGTCGCCCGCGGCGACGTACTCGATGTCGCGCCGGTTGATGAGCAGCGTGACGTCGTCTTCGACGCGATGGAACGGAATCATGCGCGCGTGCGAGTTCAGCCGCTCGAGAATCGTCTCGGGTCCGGCGCGATGCTGCGCGGTCGGCTCCAGCGAGAACGCGCCTTCCATCGGCAAGTGGCCGACGATGGCCAGACGCACGGCGACTCGAATCTTCGAGATGTAGCCTGCCACGGCTCTCTCCTCCTCGAGACCTGTCGCGGGTATCGGCGCCTCGATCGTGCGAATTGAGGGGTGCGGGTGCTTTTCCGCTCCCGAGCCCCGGCTCGCGCCCTTGCGGTCCCTCGAACCGCGTTCCCACGTCGGACTGGAGTCCCGGTCGCGGCCGGCCGACACCAGAGGCGAAATCCCCCGCTCGCCCGGGCCCGGCAGGATCCCAGGGAGACACCGCGCATGGCGCGCATCGATGCCATCTTCAAGCTGGTCAAGGAGCAGGGCGCTTCCGACCTGCACATGACCACGGGCTCGGCGCCGATGGTCCGGCTGCACGGCCAGATCACTCCGATTCCCTACGAGGAATTGTCGCGCGAGCTGGCCGAAACGCTGATGTTCGAGATCATGGACGCCGAGATCCGCGCGCGCTTCGAGAAGTCGCGCGACGTGGACTTCTCTTACGAGGTCCCGGGGATCGTGCGCGTGCGCTGCAACGTCTACGAGCAGTGGAAGGGCCTCGCCGGCGCGTTCCGCATCCTGCCGAACCACATCCCGTCGCTCGACCAGCTGGGCGTGCCGCCGCACATCCTGAAGCTCACCGAGTTCTCGCGCGGCCTCGTGCTCGTCACGGGCCCGCCGGGCTCGGGCAAGTCGAGCACGCTCGCGGCGATGATCGACCACATCAACCGCACGCAGCGGAAGCACATCCTGACGCTCGAGGACCCGATCGAATACCGGCACGCGAACAAGACCGCGCTCGTCACGCAGCGCGAGATCGGGCGCAACACGCCGAGCTTCAACCAGGGCCTGCGCGCGGCGCTGCGCCAGGACCCGGACGTGATCCTGGTCGGCGAGCTGCGCGACCCCGAGACGATGGCGCTCGCGATCAGCGCCGCCGCGACCGGACAGCTCGTGTTCGGCACGCTTCACACGATGAGCGCGTCGCAGACCGTGGACCGCATCCTCGACTCGTTCGAGGGCGAGAAGCAGGCGCAGGTGCGCTACATGCTGTCCGAGAGCCTGAAGGGCGTGCTCGCGCAGCGGCTCTTGCGCCGCAAGGACGGCGGTGGCCGCATGCTCGCGCTCGAAGTGCTGGTCGCGAACCAGGCGGTCGCGGCCCTCATCCGCGAGCGCAAGACGTTCCAGCTGCCGTCGGTGATCCAGACCGGCAAGCGCGAAGGCATGCAGACGATGGACGAGAGCCTCGTCGCGCACGTCCGCGCCGGGAACATCAGCACCGAGGAAGCCACTCCGCACATGGTCGTGCGCGAGATGCTCGGAACCGCCGGAGCCGATCCGCGCGCGAAGGCGGCGTGATGTCCGGCGGTCACGCGATCTCGGGCGAACTCGGCCTGCTGTCGCTGTTCGACCTCGGGCAGCTGCTCACGCTCAACCGCGCCTCCGGCGTGCTGACGATCGAGCAGGGCGGCAAGAAGGGGCACTTCTACTTCCACGACGGCCGGATCGTGAACGCGATCGACCCGGAATGGCGCGAAGGCGAGCAGAGCGCCTACACGCTGTTCGCGTGGAAGACCGGCCGCTTCGAGTTCCGCCCCGACACGACCGATCCGAACGGCCCGATCGAGGTCACGAGCGAGGCGCTCATGCTCGAGGCCGCGCGCCGCATGGACGAGAAGTCCGCGCAGAGCGGCGGGCCGCCGGACGCCGCGACCGAGAAGCTGCGCGAGCGCGCGGGCCAGCTCGACGAGCTGCGCCAGGCGTTCCACGCCGCGGTCGTGGACGCGCGCTCGGCGCGCGGCGCGAGCCCGAGCGACACGCTGCCGCAGGCGAACGCGACCCGGCCCGACGACCGCACCGTGTTCCGGCCCGGACACCCGGTGCGCATGAAGCTCCAGGGCGAGTGGCGTGAATCGCACGACGCGGCCATGAGCACGACCGAGTACGTGGACCTGTCGCGCCGCATCACGACCGGCCCCGGTGTCATCACGAGCCCGGGCGGCCGCATCATCGCGCGCCTCACGGGCGGCCGCTCGTGGAGCGTCACCCGCATCGTCGAGCATCGCGGCGAGTCGCTGTGGTTGAGGCCCGTGGATCTCGCGCCGGCAGCGCGCGAGCGCTTTCACGGCCGGCCCGAGGAGCTGGCGCTGCTCGACGAGATGCGCGACGGCCTCGTGCTCGTCGGCGGCGCGAACGCCGACGCGGCCTCGCAGGTGATCCACGCGCTCGTCGCCGCGCGCGGCGAGTTCCCCGAGGGCATCGTCATCGCGGCCGACCACTCGGTGTACCGGCACCGCCCCGCGCGCGCCGTGATCTGCGAGGTCGAGCCGCCGGCGCTCGCCGACGCGCTCGCCGCCACGCAGCCGACGTGGGTCGCGCTCGACACCGAAGGGCCTTACACGCCCGGCGCGTTCGCGCGCCTCGGCGGCGTGCGCGTGATCGTCGCGCGCGCCTCGGGCGCGAACCCGGAAGCGTGGTTCGCGCGCTGGCTGTCCGGTCTCACGCCCTCGGACGCGAACTCGTGCCGCGCGTTCGTCGCGGGCCACTCGGTCGTCGGCGTGTGGTCGGGCGCCGTCGCGGACGAGAACGAACCGATCGAGCTGCGCGCGTGGACGCTCGCGCGCGCCGACGGCGGCGAGGCCCGCGCGGCCTAGGTTTTGTCTGAGAATTCCGAGTGCTGCGTTTCTCGCTCGCTCCTCGCTGCGGAGTATCCCGCAGGATACGCCTCGCTCGTCGCTCGCTCGTGCCTTGCACTCGGAGTTCTCAGACAGAACCCAGGATCGCGGCGCCCGGGAACTCCCGGCACGTCGCCGGCATTCCGGCGTCGACCTTCCACGACCCCGCTCCCCGAGGAACCCACCGCGTGCCTGCGCGTCATCCGCATCACGAGCCGCACCCCGCTTCGATTCCGACGAACCGCCTCGAGGCCTTCAGCGATGGCGTGTTCGCGATCGTCATGACGCTGCTGATCTTCGAGCTCAAGGTCCCGTCGCTGCCGAAGGGCATGGAGGACCTCGAGCTGCTGCACGCGCTGATGGGGTTGTGGCCGAAGCTGCTGAGCTGGCTCGTGAGCTTCGTCGTGATCGGCGTGTTCTGGGTCGGCCAGCACATGATGCTGAGCCTCGTGCGCCGCACCGACCGCACGTTCCTGTGGCTGAATCTGCTGTTCCTTCTGTGCGTCGCCTTCATCCCGTTCCCGACCGCGCTCATGGGTGAGTACGTCGGCACGCCGATCGCGGTCGTGCCCTACGGGCTGACGCTGATCGCGACCGGTCTCGCGATGGCGCTCGTGTGGTGGTACGCGACCCGCGGGCACCGGCTCGTGTCGCCCGAACTCGACGACGACTTCGTGCGCGACGTGCTGCGGCGAACGCTGGTGGGCCCCGCCCTCTACGCGGTCGCGATCCTGGTTTCGCTGCTCAACGCCCGGGTCACGCTGTTCCTCTACGCGCTGATTCCCATCTACTACATCGCCCCCCGCGCGCGCTTCGATCACCACGTCGCGCGTCACGTCGCCGAAGCGCACCGCGAACGCTGAGCGCCCGGCTCCGACTGCTCCTCCCGGCGCCCCGCGGCATCGAACGTCCTCACCACCGACCTCGGGGAGGACTTCGCCTTGGACACGCCCCGCTTCGAATTCGTGAGCGGCCTCGGAGACGCGCCGGACGCCGCCTCGACGCCCGCCGGATCCGACGACGCCGAGCTTCTCGACGCCTACTCGCGCGCGGTCACGCACGCGGTGGACACGGTCGCGCCCGCCGTCGTGAAGCTCGACGTGCGCGTCGCGCGTGGACGCGGCGGCAGCGGCTCCGGATTCCTGTTCACGCCCGACGGGCTGCTGCTCACGAACAGCCACGTCGTGAGCGGCGCGCGCGGCATCGAGGTGACGCTGCAGGACGGTCGTCACTGCGAGGGCACGCTCGTCGGCGACGACCCGGACACGGACCTCGCCGTGGTGCGCGTGCCGGGCGGCGACCTGCCGGTCGCGCGCCTCGGCGATTCGGGCCGGCTGCGCCCGGGCCAGCTCGTGATCGCGATCGGCAATCCGCTCGGCTTCCAGGCCACGGTCACGGCTGGCGTCGTGAGCGCGACCGGGCGTTCGCTGCGAGCGCGCTCGGGACGCCTCATGGACGGCATCGTGCAGACGGACGCGGCGCTCAACCCCGGCAACTCGGGCGGACCGCTCGTGGACTCGCGCGGCGAGGTCGTCGGCGTCAATACCGCCGTGATCCTGCCCGCGCAGGGCCTGTGCTTCGCGATTCCGGCGAACACGGCGCGCTGGGTCGCGAGCCGCCTCATTCCGCACGGCCGCATCCGCCGCGGCTGGATCGGCGTCGGCGGCCAGACGGTCAAGCTCCAGCGTCGCCGCGTGCTCGAGATGCAGCTCGCGGGCGACGGCGGCTTCCTCGTGCTGCACGTCGAGCCCCGTGGTCCCGCGGCGCGCGCCGGCATCGAGGAAGGCGACATCGTGGTCGCCGTCTCGGAAGCGCCGGTCACGGGTGTGGACGACCTACAGCGGCTCCTCACCGAGGACGTCATCGGACGCGCGCTCACGCTCACGCTGCTCCGGCGCGGCCGGCGGATCGAGATCGACGCGACGCCGATCGAGTGGCAACCGCCGCGCGGGTGAGCGACCCGCGGGGCAAGAGAACGGGCGGCGGCCTCGCGGTCGCCGCCCGTCTCGTCGAACGCCGCTACTTCGCCGCGGCGAGCCCCTTCACGAAGCCCATGATGTGCTCCTTCATCGCCGGGTCCTGCACGGCGGCGCCGAGCACCTTGTCGAGCATGTCCTGATTGCCCGCGACCTTCGAAACGACCTGCGACATCAGGCCTTCGTCGCCCATGACCTTGTCGAGCACGGCGGCCTTGAGCGTGTCGTTCGCCATGAACTTGTCGAGCATCTGCTGCGCCATCGGCGCCTGCCCGGCGATCATGTCCATGACCTTGCCCTGCATCTCCTGGTTCGACATCAGCTGGTTCATCATGTCGCCCTGACAGCCGGCGACGAGCGCCACCGTGACGGCGGCGAGAGCGACGAAACGCAGACCACGCTTCATGCGAATGTTCTCCTTTCGATCGGGGGAATCGCCGCCGCCTACGCTGCGGGCGGACGGCGGAGGTGCCAGTCGGTCCTCCGCTGATGGACCGCGCCGAGCGTCAGAAGGTCACGCTCGGAAAACGCGGCGCCGAGGAACGACAGCGAGGTCGGAAGCCCGTTCTCGCCGAAGCCGTTCGGCACGGCGAGCGCCGGGAGTCCGCACAGGTTGCCGGCGGGAATGAGCGGCGGTCCGCCGCTCACGCCCGGGTACACGTCTTCGAAGTTCTGGTCGGCCGGGTACGCGACGCTCGCGCGCGTCGGCGCGACGACGGCGTCGAAGCGTTCGAAGAGCGCGGCGACCGCGCGCTTCATCGGCGCGCGCAGCCGCATCGCCTGCAGGTAATCCACGGCCGGGATGAGCGTGCCCGCGTAGCCGCCGAAGCGGTCCTTCGGGCAGGTCAGCTCTTTCACGCGCCCCGATTCGATCAGCTCGAGGAACGCGGTCGCCCCTTCCGCGCCGACGATCGCGCCGACCGCGGGGCCCCACGGGAAGTCGGGCCACTCGACGTCGCGCGTGATCTCGCAATGGGGCGCGAACTCGCCGAGCGATTTCTCGAAGTTCGCCTTCACGTCCGCCTGCTCCTTGTCGCTCACGCCCTTCGGCACCGCGAGCCGGAAGCGGCGCGGCGACGTCGCCGCGCCGCGCCACTCGAAGCCGCGCGCGACGCTCGTCGCGTCGGCGGGATCGGCGCCCGCGATCGCGGCGAGCACGAGACCCGCGCAGTCGGCGCTGCGCGTCATGGGGCCGAGCTTGTCGAGCGTCCACGCGAGCGCCATCGCGCCGTGCCGCGAGACGAGTCCATAGGTCGGCCGCAGTCCGGTCACGCCGCTGTAGGCGCTCGGCGTGAGGATCGAGCCCGAGGTCTCGGAGCCGATCGCGAACGCCACGAGCCCGGCCGCGACCGCGGCGCCGGGACCGCTCGACGAGCCGCCGCTCCAGAACTTCGTGTTCCACGGCGTGAGCCCCGGCCCCGTGAACGACGCGTTCGCGTGGTTGTAGCCCATGCCGCCCGCGAGCTCGACCATCGCGAGCTTCGCCGTGAGCACCGCGCCCGCGTTCCGGAGCCGCGCGACGACGGTCGCGTCGTGGTCGAAGCGCTGGTCGCGATACGGCGCGGCGCCCCACGTCGTCGGCGCGTCCCTCGTCGCGAGCAGGTCCTTCACGCCGAACGGGATCCCGTGCAGCGGACCGCGCGGCTTGCCGCGCTTCAGTTCGGCGTCGGCCGCGCGCGCCTGCACGAGCGCGCCGTCGCGCATCACGGTGACGACCGCGTTGAGCTTCGGCCCGATCGTCTCGAGCCGCTGGAGCGAGAGTTCGGTCAGCTCGACCGAGGTCACTTGCTTCGCGCGCAATCGCGCGCCGAGTTCGCGCACCGGCAGGAACAGCAGCGTGTCGTCCATGCGCGCCTCCCCTAGGCCCGGAACGCGAAGTCCGGCTCGTCGCCGTTCGCGAGCTTCGCGTCCTTGAGGCGCCGGCCGGCCTGGACGCGCTGGTCGAGTTCGCGCGTGACGCCCTCGAGCTGTTCGGGCGTGAGGTGCTGGCCGTAGCGGCGGCGCACGATCTCGGCGAGCGAGCGCGCGTCTTCCGAGATCGGCGGCGGACCCGCGGGTGCGGCGGGCTCGGGCTGGGTCGGCGCGGGGGATGCGGCGCCCGCGGGCTTCGGCGCGGACTGGGCGAGGACGAGAGCGGGAACGTTCGCCGCCTGAGCGAGGCCGGCGACCGCCGCCGCGCGCAGGAAGCGTCGCCGGCCGCGATTCGACGGAGAGGGCGTGTCGCGCATGGCGCCTCCGGGAGCAGCGCGAGCGGGGATCGCTCGCGAGTCGCGCGCAGGTTAGGAGCGGCGGGCGCCGGGGGCAAACGCCGGGGAACGCACGCGCCCCACGAGACGCGCGCGGCGCGCTCGGACGAGCGATGCGGCTAGCCGAAGTGCCGCTGGACGCGCTGGGAGAGCGCTTCGAGGTGCGGCGTCACTTGAGGAACGAGGCGCACGCGGGCTCGGATCTCGTCGAGGTTCTTCGGCAGCGGCGGCAGGAACGGCACGTTCGGCGGATCCGGGTCTTCCGCGAGCGAACGCCGGGTCATCGTCGTCTGCATGCGGCGTCGCTGGGTCCCCGCGACTGGGCGAAAGGTCGTCGGCGAGACGCGATCCTCGATCACGTGCAACGTGCGCCCGTCCTCTCCGAGCACGTCGAGTTCCTCCCGGTACGCCGAGAACCGCTCGGCGTCGTGCGCGGAGATCTCGAGATCGTAGGTCACGCTCACCACGAACAGGTCGGGGTTCGGGGTGTCGTCGATCGAGAGCTGCACGTTTCGGATCGCGGCCATGCCGTTGCCTCCTCGACAGCGTCCCGTCGCCGGCGGCGGTCGCGCGCGGGGTTCGGGTCGCCCGAAGCCTAGTCGCGCCCGAGGACCGCTCCAACGGCAAAGTGCCCTGGCGCCGCGTCCTCGCGCGGCCTCCGGGCGCGTGCGGCCGTGCCCGCGACGCGGCGCCGCGATCGCGGGCGCCCGCGCACGCGCGGCTCGCGACCGCGGCGCTGGGCTATAGTCCCGCCTCGATTCGAGGCGATCCCCCAGGCCCGCGAGACCCGATGCGATGAAGGACTTCTTCGTCAGTTACAACGGCGCCGACCGGCGGTGGGCGGAGTGGATCTCGTGGCAGCTCGAGGCGGCCGGATACAGCGTCGTCGTCCAGGCCTGGGACTTCGTCGGCAACTGGGTGCTCGACATGGATCGCGCGATGAAGGACTCGGAGCGCACGATCGCGGTGCTGTCGCCCAACTATCTGAATGCCCTCTACACGCATCCCGAGTGGGCGGATGCGTTCCGCCGCGATCCGACGGGCGCGAAGGACCTGCTGATCCCGGTGCGCGTCCAGGACGTGCCGCTCGACGGCGTGCTCGCGAACATCGTGTACGTGGATCTGGTGGGGCTCGACGAGGCGGCCGCGGGAAAGCGCCTGCTCGACCGGGTGGAGGGCAAGCGCCGCAAGCCGGACGTCGCACCGCAATTCCCGGGCGGCGCGGGGGCGCCCGCCGCGCGACCGGCCTTCCCCGCCGCCGGCGCGACGCCGGCGGCATCCGGCGCGCCTCGCGCCGAGGGCGGAGGCGTGCCGGGCCTCTTCCACGTGCCCGACGCCGCGTGGCGCTCCCCCATCCACCGCAATGCCCACCGCTACAAGGTCGTGGCGTTCGATCTCGACGGCACGCTGATGCGCGGCGAGAAGTACGCGTTCTCGTGGGAGCGGATCTGGACCGAGCTGCGATTCGCGAAGTCGGTCCGCCAGCAGCTGAGGAGCGAATACCGTCTCAAGGCGGAAGCCGGCAAGGGCCAGCGCCTCGACGCGTATCGCAACTGGTGCGAGCAGGCCGTCGGCCACTTCCGCGACCGGAAGCTCACGCGCTCGCAACTCGCGCAGTTCGCCACAGGGCTGCACCTGACCGTGAAGTGCCGCGAGGCGATGAGCGCGCTGCGCGACGCGGGGTGCGTCACCGCGATCATCTCGGGCGGCGTCCACACGTTCCTCGAAGACGGCTTCCCCGACTTCCGGGAGTTCGTGGACTTCGTGTTCATCAACGAACTCACGTTCGACGGCGACGGCGTGGTGGCCGGCGTGCGCGCCACGGCGTTCGACTTCGAGGGCAAGGCCGAGGCGCTCGAACTCGTGTGCCGCCGCGCCGGCTGCGGCCCCGACGAGGCGGTGTTCGTGGGCGACCAGTTCAACGACGAGGCGATCATGCTGCGCGCGAGCCTCGCGATCGCCTATCCGCCCGGCGACACGGTCGTCGAGGACACGGCGCGCGTCGCGATCCGCGAGGACGACCTGACGCGCATCCTCCCGCACGTCCTCGTCGAGTAGCCGGGCGAAGCGAATGCCGCGACGCCGCGCGAATCGCGGCGTCCTAGCGGATCACGACGAGCCTCCGCGACCGCGAGGGCCCGCGCTCGGACCCGCTGCGCGCGAAGTACACGCCCGCGACGACGCGCCGCCCCGACGCATCGCGCAGGTCCCAGCGCGCTCCGCCCGCGCCATCGAGCGCGAGCGTGCGAACGAGCGCGCCGTCCACCGAGTGGATCGTGAGCGTCTGCGCGCCGGGGACGCCGGGCAGCGCGAACCGCACCGCGTTCGCGGCCGGGATCGGAGCGGCTCGCAGTTCCCCGACCGCGCGGGCGCCGGGTTCGACCGAGATCGTCGAGGGATCCGTCAGCGTGAGCGCGGTCAGCGCGTAGTCGAGCGTGAGTCGGACCTTGTACGTGTCGAAGCCCACGAGCGGAGCCGTCGAGCCCCACGGGTTCGGCGACGTGTCGTAGGAGAACTGCTGCCCGTACACGCCCGAGACGTCGAACGTGAAGGGATCCGCGAACGGCTCCTCGCCGTTCAGCATGGGCACGATCTCGATCGCGCGGCCGGCGCCGGCGTTCGCGAGCAGCTTCGCGGTGAACGATGTGAAGTCGAACACGCCGCCGTCCACGCGCCGCAGCGTGATCGTGGCCTTGTCAGGCGTCGGGCCAGCGGTGACGTACTGCGCCTCGACGCCCGCGGGCCACCACACACGAACGGGCCGTCCGATCGGCGCCGGGCCGCCGCCGGTGAAGAGCTTGTCGCGGGTGTAGGTGAACACGTAGCCGTCGCAGGTGACCTGGTCCCACGTGGCTCCGCTGTCGGAGGAAACCGCGACCTGGCTCGGATCGAAGAACACGGTGACGCCGGCGGCGCACTCGCGCACCCGCGCGACCATCAGGAGGGCGGCCGCCACGGCCGTCACGACTCGGAGTGCTCGCATCTCGATGCTCCCGCTCGTGGCCTGTGCGGAACGACGAGGCGGCGGGACGACTGGCGACGAGCGCGCGCATGTCGCGCGTCGCTGCCTCGATGGCGCCGCGAAGCGTAGCCCAGCCGCGCACCCGGGAGTAGCCGAAAATCGATCGGAGGGTTAGCCTCCGGTCGGTTCCACGCCCGCTCGGGGCCCGTGTGACGGATCGGCTCGGCGCGCCCGTCATCGGGTCCGCACGGGGTCCACCCCGCCCGCCCGCCACCACGACCGAAATCGGAGGAGGGCACGATGGCTCGAGATGCGAGCTACGCGCGTCTCGGGCGGATCGGACGCGAGGTGTTCCGGCTCGGTTTGTCCGCGACCTATCGGCCGGGGCGCCCCGCGGTCGTCGCGGCGATCGACCACGGCGTGAATTACTTCTTCGCCTTCGGGATCGACACTCAGTTGATCCGGACGCTGCGCGACGCGTGCCGCACTCGGCGCGACGACTTCGTCATCGCGACCGGCGGCTACAACTGGATCCTGTGGAGGTCGAACCTGCGCAAGCTGCTCGAGAAGCGCCTGCGCGAACTCGGCACCGACCACCTCGACGTCTTCATGTTCCTCGGCGTGATGAAGCCCGAGCAGTTCCCCGAGCGCGTGCGCGAGGAGATGCTGCGCTTTCGAGACGAAGGCAAGGTGCGAGCGATCGGCATCTCGACCCACGATCGCCGGTTCGCCGGGGAGCTCGCGCGCACCGGAGCGGTCGACCTGCTCATGATTCGCTACAACGCCGCGCACCGCGGCGCCGAGACCGAGATCTTCCCGCACACGCACGCGCACGACCCCGCGATCGTGAGCTACACCGCCACGCGCTGGACCTATCTCGTGAGGCGGGTGGGCGGCTGGCCGAAGAACCGGCCGGTGCCGACCGCCGATCTCGCGTACCGCTTCGTGCTCTCCCACCCCGACGTCGACGTGGTGCTCACCGCGCCGCGCAGCACGCGGGAGCTGCTGCAGAACGTCGAATCGGTGAAGCGTGGCCCGCTCGCCGAGGACGAAATGAGGTTCATGCGCGAATACGGCGACTGGGTGCACGAGCACGGCGGGTGGTTCATGTAGCGGCGAGGATCCCGCTCGCTCGCCCGGCCGCAGTCAGGATCGCGCCTCGATGAGCAACCCGCGCACCGCGCGCTTCACCGCGGCGCGCATCTCGGACGACAGCTTGCGGTCGCCGTAGTCGCGGCAGGCGCCGAGCACCTGCTTGAGCGACTGGCACGCCTCGCCGCAGGCGGGGCAGCCTTTCACGTGCGCCTCCATCTTGGCGCACACGCCCGGGCTCAGTTCGCCTTCGACGTACCGGCTCAGGGCGCGCGCGGTGTCCGGGCAGCTCGGGCCCGCCGCCGGCGCGTCGGCGTGTCCGAAGTGCGGCGCGAGCTTCTCGCGCAGCACGAGCCGCGCGCGGTGGAGCCGCGACTTCACCGCGCGCTCGCCGAGCCCGAGCACCTTGCCCACCTCGGCGGCGGGCAGACCTTCGACGTCGCGCATCACGAGCACTTCGCGCTGCGCCATCGGCAGCGAGGCGATCGCGCGCTCGAGCGCCTCGCCGAGCTGGCGGCGTTCGAGCCCGCGGTGCGGCTCGGCGCCCGGGTCCGGGCGCGCGATCAGCGTCGCGTCGTCGTTCGGCAGCGGCGACTGTCGCGCGGCGCGCCGGCGCATGCGGATGCAGCTCCGCCGCGCGACCGTGTAGACCCACGTCGTGAGCGACGAGTCGCCGCGGAACGTGTCGAGGGATCGAAGCAGCGTCGCGAGCACGTCCTGCGCGAGGTCCTCGGCGTCGTGCGGGTCGCGACAGAAGCCCTGCGTGAAGCGCTGGGCCGGGCCGGCGACGAGTTCGAGCAGCTTCGTCAGCGCGGTGCGGTCGCCGCCGCGCGCGGCGGCGAGCAGCCTCGCCTCGTCGCGGCGCGTGGGCGCGGGCGGCGCGGGCCGGGGCGTGCGGGCGGGTTTCGGGGCGTCGGTGAAGTGCGGAGGCATCGGGGATCGCCGGAATCTCTCGCGGGTCGTGCGGCGGTTCGGGCGACGCATGTTAGCAGAGGCTTGCGGCCCGCGGCCCGCGCCCCCGAATCCTCGGCGCTCGATCGGGCTCTCACGGTCGCCATGAACGACGCGACTCCCGTGGACCGCCTCCGTGCCCGCCTCGCGCGGGCCTCCTTCCTCGCTTCCGCCCTGCTCCTCTCGAACCCGCTGCTCCCCGCTCCCGCCTCCGCCGAGCCCTGGAGCGTCGCGCGCGTGCTCGAGGCGGCACGCGCGAACGACCCGGCGCTCGCCGCCGCGCGCGCCGCGGGCGACGCGGGCCGCGCGCAGGCCTCGATGACGTGGGCGCAGCTCTCGCCGCACGTGACGCTCGGCGGCGGGCTCACGCGCACGGACGATCCGGCGGTGCTGTTCTCGCAGAAGCTCTGGCAGGGACGATTCACGCCAGCCGACTTCGCGATCGACGCGCTCAACCAGCCCGCGCCCGCGACGGCGCTCCAGTGGTCGGTCACGGTGGACCAGCCGCTGTGGAACGGCGGGCGCGAACTGATGACGCCCGGGCTCGCGGCCCGCTACGGCCGCGCCGCCACGGCGATGGAGCGCGCGAGCGTCGCGAACCGTTTGCTCGCGGCCGTCGAAGCGTGGGTGGACGCGGTGTCGGCGCGCGAGAACGCGAAGGCGGCCGCCCAGGCGCTCGAGTTCGCGCAGGCGATGCGGCTCTCGGCCGCCGAACGCTTCCGCGCGGGGCAGGTGCCCGAGGTGGACACGCTGCGCGCCGCGGCGCGCGCGAGCGACGCGCGCGTGCGCGAGCTCGGCGCGCGCCGCCAGCTCGCGGTGAGGATGGAGCGGCTCTCGAAGCTCGTCGGCGCACCGGTCGCGCCGGACGAACTCGACGCGGGCGACGCGCCCGCGCCGCGCCGGCCGACGGCACGCGCGGCGAACTCGTCGCGATGCGCGAATCCGCCGCCGCGGCCGCGAGCCAGGCGACGCAGGCCGGGCTCGCGCTGCTGCCGTCCGTGAATGCGCGCTTCGCCGCCACGCAGTACGCCCCGCGCGCTCGGATGCGTGGGAGCGCCGCTGGCTCGTCGGTCTCGTCGCCGAGTTCCCCGTGTTCGACGGCGCGCAGAAGCTCAACGCCTGGAAGCTCGCCCGCGCGAAGGCGGCCGAAGCGCGCGCGAACGCCGCGGCGCTCGAGCGCGACCTCGCCGTCGGACTCGCCGCCGCACGCGCCGAGGCGGCGGTCGCCGAGGAACGCCGGTCGGCGGCGCGCGACGGGCGCGCGGCCGCGGGAAGCCGCGCTCACGCTCGCCGGATCGCGCTACCGCGCCGGCCTGCTCCCGCTCACCGATCTGCTCGCGGCGGACGCCGAAGCTGACCGCCGCGCGCGGCGCCGACGTCGAGGCCGCCGCATCGCTCACGCTGTCCCGCTACCGACTCCTCCACGCTCTCGGAGAACTGCGATGAAGAAGCTGCTCCCGATCGCCGCCTCCGTCGCGCTCGCCGCGTTCGCCGCGGGCTGCGGCGGCCGCACGCGCCCGCGCACCCGGGCGCCGGCGAACCCGCCACCGTCACCGTGCTGCCCCCGCGGCGCGTGGCGCTGACGCGCCAGCTGCCGGCGCGCGTCACGGCGCGCGAGGAAGTCACGCTGACCGCGCGCCTCGCCGCGCAGCTCACCGCGCTCCCGCTGCGCGAGGGCGACCGCTTCCGCGCCGGAACGACGCTCGCGCGCTTCGCCGCCCCCGAGACGCGCGCGGCGCTCGAAGGCGCCGAGGCCGGGCTCGCCGCGGCGACGCTCGCGCGCGACCTCGCGCGCCGGCAGGAGTCGCGCATGGACTCGCTCTACGGATCCCGCGTCGCGGCGCTGCGCGAACTCGAGGGCGCTCAGGCCGAGCGCCGCGCCGCCGAGGCCGCCTGCGCCCAGGCGAAGGCGCAGGTGGACCAGCTGCGCTCCGGCGTCGCGATCGAGGCGCCGTTCGACGGCGTCGTCGTGCGCCGCCACGCCGACGTCGGCGCGACGCTCGGCCCGGGGCAGCCGCTGCTCGACGTGCGCTCCACCGCGGTCGGCGAGATCGCGGCCACCGTTCCCGAGTCCGAACTCGCGCGCCTCACCGCGAAGACGGCCGAGTTCCAGCTCGGCGACGGGCCGTGGCGCGCGGCGAAGCTCGCGCGCGTGGACGGCATGACCGACTTCACGACGCGCAGCCGCGTCGCCCGCTTCCGCGCCGCGGACGGCGGCGCGCTCGAGGCCGGCGCGTTCGCGCGCATTCGATTGGCTCCCGCGACGAGCGAGGGCGCCGGGAAGGACGCCGCCAGCACACCGCGCGCACTCACCGTTCCGACCCGGTCCCTCGTCCGGCGCGGCGGCCTCACGGGCGTGTACGTCGTCGAGGACGGAATCGCGCGGCTGCGCTGGCTGCGCGTCGGCCGCGAATCGGACGGCGCGATCGAGGTGCTCGCCGGGCTCGCTGCGGCGGACTCGGTCGTCGCCGATCCCGAAGGCCTGACCGACGGCCGCGCCGTGAAGGTCGCATCGTGAACGCGAAGCTGCGCACGGTCGGTCTCGCGGGCCGGATCGCGAGCGCGTTCCTGCACTCGCGGCTCACGCCGCTCACGATCCTCGCCTCGATCCTGCTCGGACTCCTCGCGACGGCCACGCTGCCGCGCGAGGAGGAGCCGCAGATCAAGGTGCCGATGGTGGACGTGCAGATCGCGTGGCCGGGCTCGCCGGTCGAACAGGTCGAGCGCCAGCTCACGACGCCGATCGAGCGCCAGCTGTGGCAGATCCCGGATCTCGAATACCTCTACTCGATCTCGCGCGAGGACGGCGCGGTGCTGATCCTGCGCTTCAAGGTCGGCTTCGATCCCGACCAGGCGCTGACGCGAGTGCGCACGCGCCTCGACGAAGCGGGCGCCGCGCTGCCGGGCGGCGCGCGCGTCGTGTCGGTCTCGCCGCGCGCGATCGACGACGTGCCGGTGCTCGCGCTGACGCTGACGAGCCCCGATCCCGCGATGGAGCAGAGCGACCTGCGCCGCGTCGCGGCGGAGCTCGCGTCGGAACTGCGCAAGGCGCCCGGCGTCGCGCGCGTGCGGCTCCTCGGCGGCGAGCCGCGCGTCGTGCGCGTCGCCCCCGACCCCGCGCGCATGAACGCGGCCCGCGTCACGGTGGACGTGCTCGCGAGGAGCCTCGAGGGCGCCGGCCTGTCGCTGCCCGCGGGCGACATCGTCGGCGCCGGCGTGCGCACCGAGCTGCGCGCGGAATCGCCGCTCGCGAGCGCCGACGAACTGAGAGCGCTCATGGTGCCGAGCGCGACGGGGCGGCCCGTGCGGCTGTCCGAGATCGCGGCCGTCACGGACGGCCCGGGCGAGCGCACGAACTACGTGTTCCTCGGCAGCCGCGAGCACGGCGTGCGCCCCGCGGTCACGATCGAGGTCGCGAAGCGCCCCGGCGTGAACGCGACCGAACTCGTCGGCTTCCTGCACGGTCGGGTCGAGGCGCTGCGGCCGACGCTGCTCGGCGAGCTCGACGTGACGACGACGCGCGACTACGGCGCGACCGCGAAGCACAAGTCCGACGACCTCATGTTCCACCTGCTGCTCGCGACCCTGTCCGTGATCGTGCTGATCGCGCTCGCGCTCGGGCGGCGCGAGGCGGTCGTCGTCGCGATCGCGATTCCGGTGACGCTCGCGCTCACGCTGTTCCTCTACCGCTTCCTCGGCTACACGCTGAACCGCGTGACGCTGTTCGCGCTCATCTTCTCGATCGGCATCCTGGTGGACGACGCGATCGTCGTCGTGGAAAACATCACGCGCCACTTCGCGATGAAGGACCGGCGCGACACCGACGTGCGCGTCGTCGAGGCGGTGGACGAGGTCGGCAATCCGACCGTGCTCGCGACCGTGGCCGTGATCGCGGCGATCCTGCCGCTCGCGTTCGTGGGCGGCCTCATGGGCCCGTACATGTCGCCGATCCCGATCGGCGCGTCGCTCGCGATGCTGTTCTCGCTCGTCGTGGCGTTCATGGTCTCGCCGTGGGCGGCGCGCCGGCTCCTGAAGCCGGAAGCGGCGAGCGCGCACGCGCACGAGCACCGCGAGTCGCGCTTCGACGCGTTCTACCGCCGCTGGATGGCGCGCCTCATCGAGCGCCCGAAGGAACGCTGGGTGTTCTTCGGCGCGATGTTCGGCCTGCTGGTCGCGGTGATGGGTCTGTTCGCCGTGCGGGCCGTGACCGTGAAGATGCTGCCGTTCGACAACAAGAGCGAGTTCGAGGTGCTGCTCGACATGCCGCCCGGCACGCCGCTCGAGACCACGCTCGCGGTCGCCGACCGCATGTCGCGCGAGGTCGCGAAGCGGGACGACGTCGAGCACTACGTGATCTACGGCGGCCTCGGTTCGCCGATCACGTTCAACGGACTCGTGCGCCACTACGACTTCCGCTCGGACCCGCGCTTCGCCTCGATCCAGGTCAACCTCGCGCACGGCTCGCACCGCAAGAAGCAGAGCCACGCGATCGCGCGCGAGGTGCGCCCCGCGCTCGAAGCGATCGCCGCGAAGGCGGGCGGCCGCGTGAAGGTCGTCGAGGTGCCGCCGGGACCGCCCGTGCTCTCGACCCTCGTCGCCGAGGTGTACGGCCCGGACCTCGCAGGCCAGCGCCGGTTCGCGAAGCAGGTGTGGGGCGTGTTCCAGGACACGCCGGGCGTCGTGGACACCGACCTGATGCTGACCGAGGGCCAGCCGCGCGCGCGCCTCGACGTGGACCGCGACCGCGCGACGCTCGCCGGACTCGCCCCCGCGCAGGCGGCCGCCGCAGCGATGACGCTCTATCGCGGCCAGACGGTCGGCACGCTGCGCGCGCCGAACGAACCCGAGGCGGTGCCGATCGAGGTTCGGCTCGCGGCGGCGGACCGCGCGGATCTGAGCGCGCTCGCGGCGCTGCGCATGGGCGCGCGCGAGGGCACGCCGCTCTCGGAGCTCGCGCGCGTGACGCGCGAGGAGGCGGCGCCCGAGATCATGCACAAGAACCTGCACCGCGTCGTGTACGTGCTCGGCGACGTCGCCGGCAAGGAGGAAGCGCCCGTGTACGCGATCGGCGCGCTGCGGCCGAAGATCGCGAAGCTCGCGACGCCCGACGGCAGCACGGCGCACCAGCTGTCCACGAAGCTCCCCGACTCGGACGAGGGCTACTCGCTCAAGTGGGACGGCGAGTGGCACATCACGTACGAGGTGTTCCGCGACATGGGCGCCGCCTTCGCCGTCGTGCTCGTGCTCATCTACGTGCTCACGGTCGGCTGGTTCAAGAGCTTCACGACGCCGCTCGTCATCATGCTGCCGATCCCGCTGTCGCTCGTCGGCATCCTGCCGCTGCACGCCGCCTTCGGCGCGTTCTTCACCGCGACGAGCATGATCGGCTTCATCGCGGGCGCCGGCATCCAGGTGCGCAACTCGATCATCCTCGTGGACTTCATCGAACTGCGCATGGCGCAGGGCCTGTCGCTGCAGGATGCCTGCATCGACGCGGGCGTGATCCGCTTCCGGCCGATGGTGCTCACGGCGGCCGCGGTGATCGTCGGCGGCGCCGTGATCCTGTTCGACCCGATCTTCCAGGGACTCGCCGTCGCGCTGATCGGCGGGGCGTTCGCCGCGCCCGTGCTGTCGCGCGCGTCGGTGCCGCACCTCTACTACCTGCTACGTCGCGGCGAAGCCGCGCAGGGCGCCCCGCCGGCGGGCGCGCCCACCCACGCCGCCGACGCGCGGCCCGCGGCCGCCCCGCCCCGCGCGCGCGAAGGAGACGAACCCCGCATGAAGCTCGTGATGATGATGGCGGACGCCTCGCGCGTGGACGCGCTGCGCTCCGATCTCGCAACACTCGGCGCGCCGGGCTACACGGTGATCCCGATTGCCGAAGGCGGCGGGCGCACCGGCATCCACACCGGCGACCGCGTGCACCCCGGCTCTCTCGCGCTCGTCATGGTCGTGGACGAGGACGCGCGCGCCGACCGGCTGTTCGACGAACTCGCCAAGCGCGTGCGCGCGCAGGGCGACGACATTTCGCGGCTGTTCCTGATGCCCGTGGAACGCCAGGCGTGAGGAGGTGACGGCGATGAGGATCGAAGAAGCGCTGCGCATGATCGCGGGAGCGTTCGTGGTGCTGTCGGTCGCGCTCGGGTACTTCGTGAACCCGTGGTGGTTCGCGTTCACGGCGTTCGTGGGGCTCAACCTGTTCCAGAGCGCGTTCACGAAGTGGTGTCCGATGATGGCGATCCTGAAGAAGGCGGGGCTCAAGCCGTGACGAGGGCGGGCCGAAGCTCCATCCGGGAAGGCGCCGCGTCGTGAGCGGCGAATTCGTCCTGCTCGCGGTCGTGGTCGTCGCGGTGATCGCCGGAGGGTTCTTCATGCTGACGGGACTGCGTCCCGACGTGAGCGGCGCCGAGGCGCGCCGGCTCGTCTCCGAAGGCGCGGGGCTGATCGACGTGCGCACGCCCGAGGAGTTTCGCGCGGGGCACCTCCCGGGCGCCGTGAACCTGCCGCTCGACGCGCTCGTGCGCAGCCCCGAGAAGGCCGGCGAGACGTCGCGCACGCTCGTGCTCTACTGCGCGAGCGGCGCGCGAAGCGCGCAGGCGCGGCGCGTGCTCGAGTCGCGCGGATACGCGACCGTGCGCAACCTCGGGCCGATGTCGGCCTGGGGCCCGCGCTGACGCCCGGCGCCCCCGAGGCGACGTACGAAACGCACGCGGGGACCGGCGAGCGCCGGCCCCCGCGAGGAACTCCCCTGCGATTCGCTCAGCGCGGATGCACCGACGCGATCATGTCGTCGAACTCGCGCGCGGCCGCGGCGACCGTCTTCTTCGGTCCCGTGAACTTGAAGAACACGCCGCCCATCGGTCCCTCGATGATCGCGCCACGCAGCGCGTAACCCGTCTTCGTGCCCTGCGACTCCATCATCGGACCCGCGGGCGCGAGGAAGTCGCCCTCGAGGCTCACGTAGTGCGCGGACATGCCGGCGATCGTCTTGGTCGAGCGGTTCGGCGACTTCACGTTCGCGAACTGATCCACCCAGCGCTGGATGTTCGCGTCCACGGGGCCGCCCTGGCCGGGGCCGAAGTGGAACACCGCGCACTCGCCGTCCTCGGGATCGCCGCCCTGCTTCGGAATCACGTAGGTCGCGACGCGCATCGCGCGGTCCGGCGCCTTCGACCAGCGCTTCGGCACGTTCCAGTCGAGGCCCGGGTCCGCGGCCTGGATGTTCGGCGTGCCCTGCTGCGGCATGCCCTGCGGCGGCATGCCCTGCCCGCCGTCCTGCGGCATCGACGGCATCTCGCCGCCCGGCGGCATCTCGCCGCCTTCCTGCGCCTGCTGCTGCGGCGAGTGCATGGTCTGGCGCTGCCACACCATGCCGCCGACGAACGCCATGACGATCACGAACACGATCGCGAGATTGCGAACCGACATCGGGGAATTCCTCTCCAGTGCGCGGGACGTCGAACCCGTGGGGTGAAGGCGGCACGATAGCGCGAACCGGCGCGCGGCTCCACGCGCGCGTGCTACGGTCGCGCCCCACCCGCTCGCCGGAAGGAGACCGACGATGTTCCCGACCTTCGCGCTCGCGCTCGCGGCGACCGTGTTCGCGGCGCCCGCGCCCGATTCGACCACCCTCGCCTTCCCGTGGACCGGACCGGGCGGAGCGCGCTACTGGGCGCTGCGGTTGAAGCCCGGGCAGGACCCGCGGGCGGAGCTGCTCCGCTTCGCGCGCGCGCGCGGGCTGCGCGCCGGCTTCGTCGCTTCGGCCATCGGCAGCGTGACGCGCGCGTCGTTGCGGCTCGCGAACCAGCCCGGCACGAGCGCGCGCGAAGGGCACTTCGAGATCGTGTCGCTCGGCGGCACGCTCACGCGCGACGGCGCTCACCTGCACGCGTCGTTCGCGGACTCGACCGGCGCCGTGTTCGGCGGACACCTCGTGGACGGCTCGGCGGTGTACACGACCGCCGAGATCGTGATCGGCGAACTCTCGAACGCGGCGTTCGAACGTGAGACCGATCCGACCTACGGCTACCGGGAGCTCGCGCCGAAGAGGCGCTGAGCGAGCGTCAGCCGATGACGGCCGCGGCGCCGACGACGACGGTCCACGGGCGCACGCGCCAGTGCGTCACGACGCCGTTCCGCACGTAGGGGTCGGCGGCGGCGAACGATTCCGCCACGGAGCGGTCGGCGCCGCGGAACACGAGCAGCGCGCCGTCGGCGGGCTCGGCGAACGCGCCGCCGAGCACGAGTTCGCCGCGGGATGCGGCTTCGCGCGCGAGCGCGAGGTGATCCGCGCGATAGGCGGCGCGGCGTTCGACGTAATCGGGCACGACGTCGTAGAGCAATGCGAAGTAGTTCATGGAGCCTCCGGTCGAGGGATCAGCGTCCGCGCAGCAGCAGCACGACCGCGGCCCCGGCGCCCGCGATCAGGAGGATCCAGAAGAGCGAGGCGCGGCTCGCCGACTGGCTCTGCTCTTCGATCGGGCCGCGCACCTCGGGATGGTCGCGCAGGTAGGCGTCCACGAGGTCCTTCGCCTCCTTGAGTCCGAGACGGCCATCGAGCCGCACGATCTTGATCGCCTCGATCACGTTGCCGCGCTGAAGCGCGTCCAATGCCGCGGCGGGAAGTGAGCGGTCGCTGGCTCGGGTGTCGCTCATGAGTTCGGCCTCGGGTTGGGGTCGTGGGCGGCTCCGACCTCGCGCGCGCGGGTGGCGCTCCACGCGCTCTCGAGCCGGTCCGCCAGCATCCTGCGGATCATCGAGAAGAACTGAAGTCGTCGTTTCTGCTCATCAGACCGAGGTCCCGGGGGAAAGTAGCGCGCTTCATCCAGGCTTCGGAGCGAGGCGCCGAAGCGAATCCGGCAGAGCATCAACCGGGGTGCGATTCCGGACGGCGGCGAAGTCCGAGTCTCGAGCGAATCGAGCCAGCGGCTTCGAATCACGAGTTCGTACAGCGTGTCCATCTGCGCGGAGCTCAGGTTGAACGGCAGGACCGTGTCCGCACGGAAGGGCCGCTGGAAGAGTCGCGTGCCCGCGGAGGTGTCGAGCAGCGTCTCACTGCCGGTGGAGACGACGAGTTGAAAGGACGCGCGAGGGAACTTCGTGAGGTCCTCGGGTCGGGGGGCGAGTTCGCGAGGCGGCCGCGCGTCGAGTCGGGCGACGACCGCGTCGCCGATCGCTTCGGCGCCGGCGACGACGAGTTCCCATGCGGGGCGCACGAACTCCCCGACGCCGAGCAGCAGCGCCGCCGCGACCAGCAGCGGGATCTTCCATGGCGTGAGGCTCTTCACGACCGGCAATCTGCGCCGTTCGGGGACCGGGCTCAAGCGCGATGTCCGTCACCCCGCGCGTGACATCCGGTGCGTTGCCTCCCTACAGTGCGCCGCATGAACGCGCCTCCGTTCTCGATCTTCTCCGCCGTCAGCGAGCTGTTCGTGACGGCCGGCGTGCTGTTCGTGATCCGACGCAACTGGACGCGGCGGCCGTTCCCGTTCGCGCTGTTCCTCGGGGTCGCGCTGTTCGAGGGGCTCGTGAACGTGCTCTACATGGCGAACCGCGCCTCCGAGGCGTCCGCGGGCCACGCGGCCGCCGCGGCGCTGCCGGTCGGCATGAAGATCGGTTTCGCCGCGCACGGGCTGCTGTCGCTCGTCGGCTACGTCGTGTTCGTGATCCTCGGAGCGCTCGCGCACCAGGAGCAGCGACAGGGGCGCTGGTTCTTCCGCGAGCACCCGAAGCTCACCGCGGCGTTCCTCGTCCTGTGGACGATCAGCATCGTCTCGGGCGAGGCGATCTTCGCGCTGCGCTACCTCGTGTGAGCCCCGCCGCGGCTCCGCCGGCCGCCGCGGCGCGCGCCCGGCGCCTGCGCGCACCGCTGCTCGTCGCGCTCGCGGCGCTGCTCGCCTTCGAGTCGGCCGGCGGACTCGTGATCTTCTTCGCGCGCCTCGCCGCCGGCACGACGCCGGGCGAAGCGCTGCACGTCGTCGGCGGCCTCGCGCTCGCGCTCGTCTACGCGCTCTATCAGCTCGGTCACTGGCGCCGCGTCGCCCCGTTCCGCTCGCGACTGGACTATGCGCTCGGCCTGCTCGCCGCGGGTTCGCTCGTGCTCGCGCTCGCGAGCGGCCTCGCGCTCGGCGCGGCGTGGTGGAACGCGCGGCTCGACGGCACGGGACTCACGAACTACGCGCCGTCCGTCTCCGCGCTGCACAACGTGACGAGCATGCTCGTGCTGACGTTCGTCGGCGCGCACCTCGCCGCCGTGCTGCGCCGCACGACCGTACGCCCGGACTGACGCCGGGGCGGCGCTCCACTTCCGCACTTGGCGGGCGCCGGCCGTGCCTCTAGCCTGTCGCCGTTCGTGCGCCGCGACGCCTCGAGTGCCGACGCTGGCGACGCACGACGCGTGACGCTGACACGGAGGTCTCTGTGCGCACGATTCGCATCGCCTGTGCGGCCCTCGCGGCCGCGGTCCTCGTCTCGTCTCCCGCCGCCGCGCGCTGGTCCCACGATCCCGCGGTGAGCCTCGAAGTCCATCCTTCGACCGGATTCGTTCCGAGCTACGTCGGCACGGGTTCCGGCGCCGAAGCGGTCCGCGACGGCTCGGGCGGACTCATCGTCGCGTACACGACGGCGGGCGTTTCCGATCAGGACATCCGCGCCCAGCGCTTCGACCACTTCGGCAACAAGCTCTGGGGTTCGACGGGAGTCGCGATCTGCACCGCGACCGGGAACCCGGGCCGGATCGTCGTGCTGCCCGACGTGCGCGGCGGCGCGCTGATCGCGTGGGAGGACTACCGGTCGGGCAACAGCGACATCTACGCCCAGAGCGTGAATGCGAACGGCGTGACGACGTGGACGTCCAACGGGGTGCTCGTGTGCGGCGCCGCGGGCGACCAGGTCGAACTCACGGCCGCGACGGACCTGTTCTCGAACCTGCTGCTCGCGTGGACCGACAAGCGCAATGCGGCCGACTGGGACGTGTACGGCGCGCTGCTGTACGCGAACGGCGTCGCGCTGACGCCGGCGAACGGGATCTCGCTCGTCTCGGCCACGGGCCAGCAGACGCAGCCGGCGATCGCGGTGTCGCCGAGCGAGGGCGGCATCGTCGCGTGGCGCGACGCCCGCACGGACGCCGGCGACATCTACGCGAACTGCATCAGCTGGGGCGGGTTCGCCTCGTGGGGCACGAACGGTGTGGCCCTGAGCACCGCGGTCGGGAGTCAGTTCGCCCCCACGATCTGCGCCGACAATTCGAACGGCAGCGTCGTCGCGTGGACGGACACGCGTTCGGGCTTCGACATCTACGCGCGCCGCGTCCAGGGCGGAATCGGATACTGGGCTTCCGACGGTCTGCCCGTTTGCACGGACGGCAGCTCACAAACCTCGCCGCGCATCGTGAACGACCTCGCGGGCGGCGTCGTGATCGCGTGGACGGACTCGCGGCCCGGCGGCGGACTCTCCGACGTCTACGCACAACGGCTCGATCCGTTCTATGGCCTCGCGCAGTGGGCCACGGACGGCGTCCCGGTCGCGTCCGGGCTCCAGCAGCAGGCCCTGCCGGCAGTCGTCGCCGACGGCTTCGGCGGAACGATCGTCGCGTTCGAGGACTACCGCGCGTCGGGCACCCCGTACTATTCGGCGCAGCGCCTCAGCGACTCCGGCGTGCGCCAGTGGGGTAATGGCGGCACGCTGCTCGCGAGCGGCACGTCGGCCCCGCACGCGTTCCTGCTCGTGCCCGACACGCAGGGTGGCGCGTACTTCGTGTTCGAGGATTTCCTGACGCCGGTGTCGGCGAATCACGCCGGCGTCCAGCACGTGGACCGCTGGGGCTTCCTCGGCGCCGAACCGTGGGTCACGGACGTCGCCGACGTACCGAACGATCAAGGCGGCCGCGTCAAAGTGTCCTGGGACGCGAGCCCGCTCGACACCGACCCGGCGTTCGAGAACATCGGCGGGTATTACGTGTTCCGCTCGGCGCCGGCTTCGCTGGTCGCGAACGCGCTGCGTGCGGGCGCGGTCACCACGCGCGGCGAGGACGCGGCGGCCGCGGCGATGCGCCGCCAGCCCCTGCTGCTCGCCGTGCCGAACGGTACGAACACGAGCTACTGGGAGTTCGTCGGCTCGCAGAACGCCTACCACCTGCCGAGCTACAGCTTCCTCGCCGCGACGACCGGCGACTCGATCGCGGGCAGCAATCCGCTCACGAGCTACATGGTGCAGGCCTTCAGTTACTACGGGTGGCACTGGGAGTCGCCGCCGGACTCGGGCTACTCGGTCGACGATCTCGCGCCCGCAGCGCCCGCGCCGTTCACGGGCCTCTACGCCTCGGGCTCGTCGCTGCTCCAGTGGGGCGCGAACCTCGAGAGCGATCTCGCGAACTACCGGCTCTATCGCGGCCACGGGCTCGGTTTCACGCCCTCGCTCGCGAACCGCATCGCCGAGCCGAACGTCCTCACCTTCAGCGATCCCGCCGGCGCGCCGTTCGTCTACAAGCTCACCGCCGTGGACACGCACGGCAACGAGTCGCCGGCGACGACGCTCATCCCGGACGGCGTGCTCGCCGTGGACGACGGCGTCGCGGTGCCGCTGTTCCTCGCGCCGCCGTCTCCGAACCCGCTGCGCGGCTCGGGCGCGCTCGTGCGCTTCGGCCTCCCGGCCGCGTCGCGCGTGACGCTCGGCGTGTTCGATGCCGCGGGCCGGCGCGTGCGGCGGATCGCGGACGCGGGCTTCGGCCCGGGCGAGCACGCGCTGCGCTTCGACGGGCGCGACGACGCCGGCCGCACGCTCGCCGCGGGGCTCTACTTCCTGCGGCTCGAGAGCGCGTTCGGTTCGCGCTCGGCGAGGCTCGCCGCGATCGAGTAACGCGCGCCCCGCTCGACGGCCGCCCCGCTCCCCCGGGGCGGCCGTCCGCTTCCGGGGTGAAAAAAAGACTCCGGCTCGAATCGAGCCGGAGTCCCGAGACTTTCGGTCTTGATGGCGCTGGGTTGCCCCGTCCTGGGGTCGCCTCGGCGTCACTGCGTCCGGAGGTCCCCTACGAGGACGCCACCTCCACCGAACTACGGCGACTACTGTCCAATGGATCACCTCCTTTTCGGGGCCTGCGACGCGGAGGGACCCAACCCTCCCGATCCATTCGGCCGCCCGAGCCGCCCGGATCGCGCGCGGATGTGGCCGCGCGAGTGGTCTGACCGCAGTTTCGGCACGAGGTCGCATCGTGTCCAGTGGGAATTTCGCGCGGGGCGAGCGCGCGCGCCGCGATTTCCGGCGCTCGTCGCGCGCGAAAGTCAGCGCGATGTCAGATCGCGGCCGAGCGCGCGCGACGCGACCCACTCGCCGATCGCGAGCGAGGCGGTCGCGGCGGGCGACGGCGCGTTGAGCACGTGGAGTTGCCGCGCCGTCTCGACGAGCTGGAAGTCGTCCACGAGCGCGCCGTCGCGGCCGAGCGCCTGGGCGCGCACGCCGGCGCGCGCGGGGCGCAGGTCGCCGTCGCGAAGCTCCGGCACGAGCCGCCGCAGCGCCGCGGCGAACGCGCGGCGGTCGAGCGAGCGGCGCACCTCGCCCGCCGCGTGGCGCGCGTGGCGGCGCGCGAGTCGCCAGAATCCGGGCCACGCGAGCGTCTCGGTGACATCGCGCGCCGACACGACGCCCCAGCCGTAACCTTCGCGCGCGAGCGCGAGCACGGCGTTCGGGCCGGCCTCGATCTCGCCGCTCACACGACGCGTGAAGTGGACGCCGAGGAACGGCAGCCGCGGATCCGGCACCGGATAGACGAGGTGTCGAACGAGCGAACGTCGGGATTCCGCGAGCACGTGGTACTCGCCGCGGAACGGGACGATGCGCACGCCGGGCTCGACGCCCGAGGCGCGCGCGAGCCGGTCGGCGTGGAGTCCGGCGCAGCCGACGAAGCGCTGCGCGCGATGGGCGCCGCGCGTCGTCTCGACGACGACCTCGCCCCCCGACTCGCGAGCCGCGAGGACGCGCGTGCCGATCGCGACGCGTCCGCCGTCCGTGGCGAGGTCCTCCGCGAGCGCGTGCGCTACGCCGACGAAGTCCACGATGCCGGTCTCGGGCACGACGAGCCCCGCGAGCCCGGCCGCGTGCGGTTCGATCTCGCGCAGCGCCTCGGGGCCCACGCGCCGCACGCCGGCGAGGCCGTTCGCGCGGCCGCGCTCGGCGAGCGCATCGAGGCGCGGCAGCTCCTCCGCGCGCGTCGCGACCACGAGCTTGCCGCAGCGTTCGTGCGCGACGCCCTTCTCGGCGCAGTAGCGCTCGAGCGCGAGCCGTCCCGCGACGCACAGCCGCGCCTTGAGCGATCCGGGCCGGTAGTAGAGCCCCGAGTGCACGACCCCGCTGTTGCGGCCCGACTGATGCGCGGCGACGGTGGCCTCGGCCTCGAGCACGACGACCTCGCGGAGCCCGGCGCGCTGGAACGCGCGCGCCGTCGCGAGCCCGACGAGGCCCGCGCCGGCGACCACGACCGCGGCGGCTTCGGCGCTCATGCCGGCACGCTAACGCCGCGCGCGGCGGCGCTTCAATGCGCCGCGCCGCCTCCGGACCGCATGCCGCGCTTCCAGTGCATCAGCGCGACGAGCGGGAGCACGAGCAGGAACACGGCGCCGAACAGGATGAAGATGCGCTCGAAGGCGACCATGAGCGACTGGCGCGCGAGCTGGCCGCTCAGGATGCCGAGCGCCTGCGTCTCGACCGAGGACGGCGACTGGCCGCGCTGGACGAGCGCGCGAGCGAGCGCGTCCAGGCGTTCCTGGGTCGCGGGCTCGAAGCGCGAGAGGTGCTGGCCGAGCACGGCGCGGTTCTCGGCGCCGAAGCGCGCGACGAGCGTGGCCGAGAGCGCGATGCCGACGCTGCCGCCGAGCTGGCGCATGAGGTTGAACAGCGCGGTGCCGGCCGCGATCTTCGTCATCGGCAGCTCGCCGACCGAGAGGTTCGTCACCGGCACGAACACGAGCCCGAGTCCGACGCCGCGCACGATCAGCGGCCAGAAGAAGTCGTCGTGCCCGCTCTGCGTCGTGAAGTGCGACCACTGCCACATCGAGAACGTGAAGATGAGCACGCCGACCGCGATGAGCCGCCGCGGATCGAGCCGCCCGGCCGTGCGCCCGACGAACGCCATCGTGAACGCGGTCGCGAGCGCGCCGGGCAGGATGACGAGCCCGGTCTGGTTGGCCGTGAAGCCGAGCAGCGTCTGCAGGTAGACGGGCAGCACGAACACCGTCGCGTACAGGCACAGTCCGAGCACGAAGCCGATCGTCACGCCGCTCGCGAGCTGACGGCTCGCGAGAATGCGCAGGTCCACGACCGGGTGCTCGGTCGTCAGCTCGTGCCACACGAACGCGATCAGCGACACGGCGCTCGTCGCGGCGTAGAGCACGATCTCGCGCGAGGCGAACCAGTCCTGGCGTTCGCCGCGCTCGAGCATGACCTGCAGCGTGCCGATGCCGGCCGCGAGCAGGCCGAGTCCGATCCAGTCCACGCGCTCGATCCGCCGCTGGAAGCGCGAATCGCGCACGTAGGTGAGCGACAGCAGCAGCGCGAGCGCGCCGAACGGCAGGTTGATGTAGAACACCCACGGCCACGACCAGGTGTCGGTGATCCAGCCGCCGAGCGTCGGGCCGATCGTCGGCCCGACCATGACGCCGATGCCGAACATCGCGGTCGCGATGCCGTACTCCTCGCGCGGGAACACCTCGAACAGCACGGCCTGCGAGGTCGAGAGCAGCGCGCCGCCGCCGAGCCCCTGCACGATGCGCCAGAACACGAGCTCGCCGAGCGTGTGCGAGTTCCCGCAGAAGAACGATGCGATCGTGAACAGCGCGATCGAGCCCGCGAAGTAGCGGCGCCGGCCGAAGTACGCCGACAGCCAGCCCGTGATCGGAAGCACGATCACGTTCGCGACGATGTAGCCGGTCGAGACCCACGCGATCTGGTCGAGCGTCGCGCCGAGCGTCCCCATCATGTGCGGGATCGCGACGTTCACGATGCTCGTGTCGATCAGCTCCATCACGCTCGCCATGACGACGGTGAACGCGATGACGAAGCGGTGGCGGTACTCGAACGTCGTTCGCAGGTCCGCGACGCCGCCGAAGGTGGTGGCCGTCACGGGATCAGCGCGTCGTGATGGTCGCGACGACGCTCATGCCGGGCCGCAACGGGTGCTGCGGATCGGCCGGACCGTCGAGCCGGATCTTGACGGGCACGCGCTGCACGACCTTCGTGAAGTTGCCCGTCGCGTTGTCCGGCGGCAGGAGCGAGAAGCGCGCGCCCGTCGCCGGGCTCACGCTCTCGACCTTCGCCGCGAACTTGCGGCCGGGATAGGCGTCCACCTCGATCGTCGCGCGGTCGCCCGGCCCGACGTCCGCGAGCTCGGTCTCCTTGAGGTTCGCGATCACCCACACGTCGTCGAGCGGGACGACGGCGAGCAGCGGCTGGCCGGGCTGGACGAGCTGGCCGGGTTCGACGCTCTTGCGGCTCACGACGCCCCCCGCGGGCGCAACGACCGTCGTCCACGACTCGTTGAGCGCCGCCTGCTCGCGCTTCGCGCGCGCCGCCGCGAGCTTCGCCCCCGCACCGCTCACCGCCGCTTCGGCGGCCGCGACCTGACGGCGCGCCGCATCGAGCGCGGCGTCGGCGACGGCCGACGCGTTCACGGCCGCGTCGAGCTGCTGGCGGCTCACGACGCCGCGCGGCGCGAGCGCGCGGTAGCGCTCGAGGTCTTCGGCCGCGTGGCGCGCCTGCGCC
>JBGAOA010000120.1:0-6517 GCA_044222065.1 Candidatus Eiseniibacteriota bacterium | reverse complement strand
GTCGGCGTTGCCGACGTCGTGCGCGAGCGTGAACAGGCCGCCCGCGAGCATCTCGAGCATCGCGACGCTGCACCCTTCGTAGTAGGACGGCATCGCACCGAGGTCGGCCGCATGGATCCAGCTCACGACGTCGTCGTGCGGCAGCGGCCCCGTCACGACGCGGTCGTCCGCGCGCGACGGCGCGTCCCCGCCGACGCCCACCCACGTCGCGCCGCGCGGCCGGTAGGCGTCCGCCCACGCGCGCGCGAGCAGGTCGTGGCCCTTGACGAAGTCCGCGCGCCCGATCGTGAGCAGCACCGGCGCGTCCGCGGCGACGCCGAAGCGCGCGCGGATCGCCTCGCGGGTCTCGCGCGGCGGCGCGAACGTGGCGCCGTTCGAGATCACGGTCGCGCGCGCGGGGTCGAGCCCGTAGAAGCGCGCGAAGTCGCGCACGACCCGCGCCGCGACCGCGATGATGCGGCCGCGCCGGCGCGCCGACGCGTGCTCCTCGCGCACGCCGCGCCAGTTGCCCGGGTTCGCGAGCGTCTGGAGCCGGCCGAGCCGCACGTAGTTCTCCATCTTCGCCGCCGTGCAGAAGTGCAGCGTGCGCACGTAGCGCTCGCCCGCATCGAGCCCGGCGGGCCAGGTCGCGCCGTGGTGGTGCACGACGTCGTACTTCGCCAGCGCGACCTCGCTCACCATGCGGAACGGCGGCAGCGAAGCGGGGCGACCGAAGATCTCGACGTCGTGGCCGCGGCGCTCGAGGCCGAGCGCGAGCTGCTTCAGGTGCGTCTCGAGGCCGCCCGGGAGCGACAGGTCCACGCCGCCGTAGAGCAGGATCTTCATCGCGCCTCCGCCCGCCGCGCGCGCGGCGAGAGCGCGATCGCGCACGTCGCCGCCGACCACGCGAGCGCGGGGGCGCACGTGCGCGGGCTCGACAACGCGCGCGCGAACCAGCCCCACGCCTCGGCGACGCGGCCGCGCGCGTGCACGTCGCCGAGCAGCAGGCACAGCCGGTCGCGGTCGCGGTACTTGGCGAGGAAGCGTTCGAAGTCGCCGGCCGCGACGAGCGCGTCGTACGAATCCGCGCCGCGCGCCGCGCGCTCGGCCGAGAACGCGCGCGCGAGCGCCGCGTAGCGCAGCTGGCGGTCGCGAGCGCGCGCGAACACGCTCGCGCCGTGGCGCCGCCACGCGTAGAGCGGCTCGGCGAGGTTCGCGAGCCCCGCGTCCCGCGGCAGGCGCAGCCACAGGTCCAGGTCCTGCGAGGCGAGGAACGCGGCGCGGTAGCCGCCCGCGGCGCGGTAGACGTTCGCGCGCATCACGACCGAGCCGTGCACGAACGGCGGCGCGCGACGCAGCGTGCGGCGGATCGCCTCGGCTTCGAGCGGCACCGGCACCGCGCCGAGCCGTGCGCCGCGCTCGTCGATCTCGTCGGCCGCGCTGCCCACGACCGCCACTTCGGGATGCGCGTCGAGGAACTCGACCTGCCGCGCGAGGCGCTCGGGGCGCGACACGTCGTCGTCGTCCTGGCGCGCGAAGTACTCGCCGCGCGCCTCGGACGCCGCACGCGCCAGCGCGGCCGCGAGCCCCGCGCCTTCGCCCGCGAGGACGCGCACGCGCGCATCGCGCGCGGCGCAGGCGTCGAGCCGCGCGCGGCTCCCGTCGCGCGAACCGTCGTCCACGACCACGAGTTCCAGGTCGCGGAACGTCTGCTCGAGCACGCTCGCGAGCGCGGCGTCGAGGAAGCGCTCGCCGTCGCGCGTCGCCATCAGCACCGAAACGCGCGGGCTCACGGCGCGATCTCGACGCCGAATCGGCGCGCCCAGAACTCGAGCGCGGCGAGCGACCAGAGGCGCAGACCTGCGAGGTCGTCGCCGCGACCCGCGCGGAAGTCTCCGACGAGCGAGTCGACGGCGCCCGGCTTCCAGAGCGGCGCGGTCGCGATCGGTGGAGCGAGGAGGCTTTCGAGCCACGGGGCGAGCGGGCCCCGGAGCCACGCGTCCACCGGCAGCTGGAAGCCGCGCTTCGGCGCATCGAGCACCGCGTCCGGCACGCGCCCGCGCGCGTGGCGCTTGAGGAGCGGCTTCGTCGCGAACGCCTCGACGCGGCGCGCCGGCGGAAGCTCGGCGACGATCTCCCACAGCGCGTGGTCCAAGAGCGGCGAGCGGTTCTCGATCGCGTGCGCCATGGACGCGACGTCCACCTTCACGAGCAGGTCGTCCGGCAGGTACGCACCCGCGTCCCACGCGAACAGCGCGTCCACGAGCCCCGGACCGTTCGCGCCCGGGAACGGCGGCGGGCCGAGTTCGTCCGCGTGCGCGCCGCCCGCGAGCAGCGCCTCGAGGCCCGCGTGCGAGAAGAACCCCGTGAGCGCCGCGGCCGCGCGCGCGGGCTGTCCCGACTGGAGCCACGCGAGCGCGGGCCCCGCGTTCGCGCGCTCGCGGTAGCGCCGCTGCAGCAGCGCGAGCGCGCCGGGCACGCGCGCGGCGAGGTCCGCGCGCCGCGCGAACGGGTAGCGCGGGTAGCCGCCGAGCAGCTCGTCGCCGCCGTCGCCGTTCAGCACGACCTTCACGTGCGGCGCGGCCGCGCGCGCGACGAGCGCGTTCGAGACGACGGCCGAGTCGCCGAGCGGGTCGCCGAAGCGCGCGAGCGTCGCTTCGAGGTCGCGCGCCGGATCGGGCACGACTTCGAGTTCGGCGTGCTCGTCCGAGAACGCGCGCGCCGTCGCGGCCGCGAGCGCGCGCTCGTCCGACGCGCCGCCGAAGCCGAGCGTGTAGGTGCGGATCGGCCGGTGGCCCGAGCGGCGCAGCGCTTCGAGCACGACGGTCGAGTCCACGCCGCCCGAGAGGAACACGCCGATCGGGACGTCGCTCACCGTGCGCGCCGCGGTCGCGGCGACGAGCGCGCGGTCGAAGCGCTCGAACCACGCCGCGTCCGCGCGCGCGTCCGCGTTCGGCTCGGGCAGCCGCCACCAGCGGCGCGGCTCGCCGACCGCGCGCCCGCCCGCCGCGGGCCGCGGGCACACGCGCATCCAGCTCGCCGCCGGCAGCTTCGAGACGCCTTGGAGCAGCGTGCGCGGCGCCGGCGCGTACTGGAGCCTGAGCCAGTGCGGCAGCGCCTCGCGGTCGAGCCGCGCCTTCACGAACGGCAGCGCGAGCAGCGCCGCGGCCTCGGAGGCGAACGCGAACCACTCGTCCGTCGCGGTCCACACGATCGGCTTCTTGCCGAGCCGGTCGCGCGCGAGCAGCAGCTCGCCCGTCTCGCGGTCGTAGAGCGCGAACGCGAACATGCCGTGGAGGCGCGGCAGCGCGGACTCGCCGTGACGCGCGACCAGCTCGAGCAGCGCCTCGGTGTCGGCGCGCGTGCGCAGGTGAACGCCTTCGTGCGCCAGTTCCTCGCCGAGCGCGCGGTAGTTGTAGATCTCGCCGTTCTGGACGATCACGCGCCGGCCGTCGCCCGAGTGCATCGGCTGCGCGCCCGCGGCACCCGTTTCGATGATGGCGAGCCGCCGGTGCGCGAGCACGACGCGCCCGTCGTGGAACACGCCGTGGCCATCGGGTCCGCGGTGGGCGAGTGCATCGGCGAGCCGCGCGCCCCACGCCGGGTCCGGGGGCCGCTCGCCGAGCGCGAGCACACCCGCGATGCCGCACATCTAGGAGGCGCCCCCGCGCTTCACCGCGCGGGCGAACAGGTATTCGGGCGCCTCGCCCGCGGCGACGCGGCGCGGCGTGACGCGCATGCGCGTCACGAGCACGCGGTCGATTTCGACCGGCTCGCCGAATCGGTACTCGGCGGCCTCGGGCGCGGCGCCGTCCGCGCGCTCCTCGGGGGCGGTGCCGAATGCGACGTCGAACGTGAGGCCCTGGACCTCGACGCGCTCGAAGTGACGAGCGAGTTCGCGCGCGAGCCGCGGCGCGTCGTAGGGGTTCACGTGGTGCGGGTTCAGGCGGTTCTCGTAGCGGTTGTAGGCGTCGTTCGGCGTCTTGATCACGACGAGCCCGCCCGGCTTCAGCACGCGCGCCGCGTTCGCGAGGAACGCTTCCCCGTCCCGCACGTGCTCGATCACCTCGCTCGAGAACACGACGTCGGCCGAGGCGTCGGCGAGCGGCAGGGGCCGCGCGGCGTCGTGGACGGCGAAGCGCAGGTTCGCACGCGCGCGCTTCGCGCGTGCGGCCGCAATCGCCTCCGCGCTCACGTCGAACGCGTGGACCTCGCGCGCGCGGCTCGCGAACAGCGCCGAGCCCGCGCCTTCGTTGCAGCCCAGCTCCACGACGACGCGGCCGGCCACGTCGTCGAGCACGAGGTGGTAAGGGATCAGGTTCACGCGCACGAAGCCCGCCGGCTGCGCGCCCTCGACGTGGCGCTCGCACGACTCGGCCGGATCGACGCCGCCGAAGTCGCGGTACGGCAGCACCCGCACGTAGTGCGCGCCGAGCGCGCCGCCGACGAGCTTCAGGTTCGCCGCGGCGCGCGCGAGCAGGCGGCGCGCGTAGTGCACGTCGCCGTAGCGCACGAGCGCGAACAGCAGGCGGAACAGTCGGGACAAGCGGTCGAGCCTCGCGAATGGAGCCGTCGGCAAAGTAGCACGCGCTCGCGCGCCGCCGCACGAGCGCCGACGTTGACACCCTTCGGGCGCGCCCCGAGACTGCGGCCGCATGTCCTCCCGCGCCCTCGAGTGGATGCGTCGCGGCGGCCGCATGGGCCTGAGCGGGTTCACGTCCGTGCTCGGGGCGCTCGGCGGCGTCGCCCGCAACAAGATCTTCGCGACGTTCCTCGACACCACCGGCGTCGGCCAGCTCGCGCAGATCCTCTCGGGCCAGAACTGGCTCGGCACGTTCACGACCGGCGGGCTCGCGCTGCCGGTGTCGCACGCGATCGCGACCGCGCGCGGCGCGAACGACGAGCCGGCCGTGCGGCGCGTCGTGTGGACCGCGCTCGTCGCGGTCGGAAGCACGGCGCTCGCCGTGTGCGCGCTCGCGATCCTGCTCGCCCCCGCGCTCTCGACCGCCCTGCTCGGTAGCCCCGAGTTCGCGCCGCTCGTGCGCCTCTCGACGCTCGGCGTCGCGGGGCTGTCGCTGCAGATGATCCTGCAGGGCATCTACGCCGGCTTCTCCGACGTGAAGGCGACGTTCACGTACGCGCTCGCGGGCAACCTCGTCGCGACGGCGCTCGCGCTCGCGCTCGTGCCGCGCTTCGGTCTCGCGGGCGCCGTGCTCGGCGTCGCGAGCTTCTTCCCGGTCGCGATCCTAACGTCGCTGTTCGTCCATCGCCGCCGCTACCGCGCCGCGTTCTCGCCCGCGCCGAGCCCGCGCTTCCACGGGCCGACGCTGCGCTCGATGCTCCAGATCGCGTTCGCCTCGCTGCTGCTCGCGCTGCTCGACCAGGGCACGCTCGTCTCGATCCGCGCGCACGTCGTGCGCGCGCACGGCGCGTCCGCGAACGGCCTGCTGCAGGCGGCGATCGGGCTCGCGCAGCAGGCCGGCGCGCCGTTCTACGCCTACCTCGGCGGCTACGCGTTCGGACGCGTGAGCGGGCTTTCGGGCCTCGAGGCCGTGCGCGACTACACGCGCCGCCAGTGGCGCCTCACGACCGCGGTCGCCGCGCTCGCGTGCGGCGGCGGCGCGGTGCTCGCGGGTCCGCTGCTGCACGTGCTCTACTCCGACCGCTTCACGGGCGCCGCCGGGCCGCTCGCGTGGACGCTCGTCGGCGAGTACTCGAAGATCGCGATGCAGGCGTGGGTGATCGGCGCGATCTCGATCGGCGGCGTCGCGCTGTGGCTGCCGACGGGGCTCGTCTACACGGCGACGATGCTCGCGACGTACGCGGTCGCGAGCGCTTTCGGCGCGGGCGCCTACGCGCTGCCGTTCGCGTACGCGGCCGCGGGCTTCGGCGGCTTCGCGTTCACGGGCGTCACGCTGAGCCGTCGCGGCGTCACGCTCGCGGGCCGCGACCTCGCGTGGTTCGCGGGCACGCTCGCCGCACTCGTCGCACTCGCGCTCACGCGGCTGCGCTGACGCTTCAGCGCACGAGCCCGCGCGTCGCGAGTTCGGCGAACAGCGCCTCGAAGCGCCGCGTCCACGTGTGGTCGCGCCGCGCGCGCTCGAAGCCCGCCCGGCGCACGCGCTCGCGCGCGGTCTCGTCGCGCAGGTAGTAGCGCGCCTTGTCCGTGAGTTCGTCGGCCGAGCGGTAGGTCTCGATCTCGCGCCCGACGACGTACAGCTCTTCCAGCTCCTCGATCCAGCCCGTCAGGTAGAACGCCCCCGCCATCGTGGCCTCGAACTCGCGCAGCCGCACCTGCCGCAGCGGCCGCAGCGTCCGGTGCGTGTCGCCGAGCACGAGGAAGCCGAGCGCGATGCGGCTCTCGCTGAAGAGCCGCACGTAGCGCGCGTCGTCCACCGGCGCGTGCAGCGCGCCCGCGTGCCGCGCCGCGAGGGCGCGCCAGGCGTTGCGATCGGCGATCGCGCGCCACGGCAGGCGGCCGCGCAGCGTGTCCGACACGAGCCGCGCGAGGTCGGCGCCCGCGCCGGCGGGCGCGGCC
>JBGAOA010000030.1:0-51698 GCA_044222065.1 Candidatus Eiseniibacteriota bacterium | reverse complement strand
TCCGCGACCGCGGGGGCGCCGCGGCGACAACTGAGCTGGCGAAGGGACTCGAACCCCCAACCACCTCATTACAAATGAGATGCTCTACCAGTTGAGCTACGCCAGCGAAGGGCGTCGAGGGCAAGCGCGCGCAACATAGTCAGCCGATTCGGGCACTGTCAAGATCAGCCGCTCCCCGCGCGGTTCAAATGCTCTTCCGGGGAGCCCGGGCCCGTCAAGGCTGACCGGCGAACGACCTCACGTGTCGCAGCACCTCGCGCATCTGCGCCTCGGTCAGCGTTCCACTCTTGCCCCACGCGGGCATCGCGCCCTTGCCGTTGCGGATGACCTCCAGCAGCTGCTCGTCCGTCCGCGAACTCATGTATGCGGCATCGCGGAAGTTCCGCGGCTTCGGATTGAGCGCCTTGGCCGCGGTCCCATCGCCGTGCCCGCTGGGGCCGTGGCACAGCGCGCAACGGCTGGCGAAGATCGCCGCACCGTCGATCGCGGTTGCCGACGCCGAATCCCCTGCGGACGGAGTGGACGCCGGCGGATTCGCCGGCGGCGTGCCCTGCGCGGACGTGCTGGCGTCGTCTCCTGCGTTCCCGCCGCAGCTGCCGACGCTCAGGGCGAGCGCGAACGCGAGCAGAGAGGTCGAACCGAGCGAGAGCTTGGAGCGAGGCATGGCGGGGCAAGCTAGCATCGGGCCCATTCGACCCCAAGCGAAAAGGCAGCCAGGTCGACTGCTTCTGGCTGCCTCTTCCCGAGAGAACAGGGAGTGACCGGGATGAACCCCTCTGCTCTCCCGGCTTCGTTGACCGGGCGTATTTGGTTTTTTGTGACGAACTTGAACCACTACTCACCGAACTGACAACTTCGACTGACCTGAGTTCCTCTCACCCCTTTCGAGTCGAGTACTGAACGAGATCAAGCAGTGTCAGTTGGGTACGAGCCCCGGGCGATCGAGTCGCCCTCCGACTTACATCTACTGCGAGCGAAGCGCTGCTTCGATTGCGGGGCTGACCTCGGGCGGCCTCGATCGCCGATGGAGGTGCGAACCCGCGAACGGGCCGCCCTTGGTCGTGAGTCTCCTTCCCCTGAGAGACTCGCCCCTGCGACTACTGTTGAAGCAACGATCCCCGTATCCGCGGACGACACTCAGCACCCTGCGTGCCACTCGTCACGAATCGGTGTGGGACACGCGAGTAGCGCGAAAAACCCGCCAAAATCGTGCTTTCTTGGCGCCACGCGCTCGTGATGCCCGCTCGTGATCGAGGCTCGAGCGCTCGAGGTGTCACCGATTGCGGTAACACGAGGTGCGGCCCTCGATCCCACCAAACCGTTGGAAGCCATGTGGTTGGTGGAGTGTCACCTCACGGTAACAGGGTGACACGGAGGAAGCGGTCGTCGAGTCGGTCGGAAAGCGAAACGGCGAGCCTTCAGGCTCGCCGCGAAGCACATCGAGGGACTTCGATCAGAGTTCGAGGCCCAGACGCTTGAGCCGCGCGTACAGAGTCTTGCGCGAGATCCCGAGCAGCTCGGCCATGCGGCTCTTGTTGCCGCGCGACTCGCGATGCGCGCTGAGCATGCGCGAGCGCTCGTCCTCGCCACTCACGGCGACGGCGGACTCGACCGCCTCGTCGCGGCTCAAGAGCGAGGTCACGGCCTCGGCGTCCACCTCGCCCTCGCCGACGTACAGTGCGGCGAGCCGCTTCATCGCGTTCTCGAGCTCGCGCACGTTGCCCGGCCAGGCGTAGCCCAGCAGCACGCTCTCGGCCGCACGCGTGAGGCGCGGTCCCTCGATGCCGCCATAGAAGCCGAGGAAGTGGCGTGCGAGCGGAATGACGTCCTCGATGCGCTCGCGCAGGCACGGAAGGCGAATCTCGATCTCGTTGAGCCGGAACAGCAGGTCGCGGCGGAACAGGCGCTCTCCTCGCCCTGCCACGGAGCGCGCGATTCGTCGCCGGCGATCACCGCACGTCGGCGCGACGCACCTGCGTCTCACCGAGCCTCAGGTATTCGCCGGTCTCGAGGAACCGCAGCAGCGTGACCTGCACGTCGTGCGGAAGCTCGCCGACCTCGTCGAGGAACAACGTGCCGCCGTTCGCGGCCTCGACCAGTCCTGCGCCCTCGGCGTGCGCCCGTGAAGGCGCCCTTGCGGTGGCCGAACAGCTGCGAGAGCGCGAGCTCCGCGCGCAACGCGCCGCAATTGACCGCGAGGAAGGGGCGCGGCGCGCGGGGCGACAGCCCGTGAATCGTGCGCGCGACGAGTTCCTTGCCCGTTCCGGTCTCGCCGAGGATCAGCACCGACAGCTCGGTCGCCGCGGCTCGGCGCGCGAGGCTCTCGACGCGCTGCATCTCGGGGGTGGTGGCCACGAGGCTCGGCGCACGATGACGGCGGCCGAGCAGCGACGCGGGCGGTGCCGGGGCGGGCTCCGCGCCGCTCTGGAGCAACCGCTCCAGGATCTGTTCGGCGTCGCGCACGGCGTGTTCCGCGCCGAGCTCCGAGAACAGCGACGCGGCGCGGTAAGCGTGCCGGCGTCCCTCGCGCGAATCGTTCGCCGCGCGAGCGAGCGCGAGGTGCGTGCGACCGAGCTCGAGCTTCTCGCGGCAGTCGGTCAGGAGCGCGATCGCCTGCGTCCACGCGCCCACCGCGTCCTCGCGCCGGCCCGCGCCGAACGCGATGTCGCCGAGCACGCGGTGCGCGACGGCGAATTCGAAACGGTCTTCGGTGCGCCGCGCGAGGTCGCACGCGCGCGCGCAGGCGCCCGCGGCGTCGTCGAAGCGCCGCAGAGCGGCCAGGGCTTCGGCGCGGCGCCGCTCGAGCTCGACGACGATGTCGCCTTCGGGCGCGATGCGGCGCGCGATGGCCATCGCTTCGTCGTAGCGCTCGATCGCGCGTTCCGGCCGGCCGCGATCGAAGTCGTTCTCGCCGAGGAACTCGAGCGCGAGCGCTTCCTCGCGCGCGGCGGCGTGCTCGCGGGCGCGCGCGAGCGCGCTGAGGAGGTGCGTTTCGGCGTCGACGAAGCGTCTCTCCAGGCGCGCGACGTTCCCGAGCCCGATGGCGACGTTCGCGAGCCGGCGATCGTTGCCGACCTGCTCGAGCACCTGCTGGGCCGCGAGGTAGCACTCGCGTGCGCGCGCCCACTGTCCGAGCTTCTGATAGACGATGCCGAGGTTGATCTGCAGGCCGCCCGTCAGCGCGAAACGTCCGGCGTGACGGTAGTGCTCGAGCGCGGCCTCGAAGCAGTGGATCGCCGACTCCCACTGGCAGAGCTGCTTGTGCACGAGTCCGAGGTTGTTGCGCAGGATGCCGCAGCTCGCCTCGTCCCCCAGGCGCCGGAACAACGCCAGCGCCTGTTCGTAGAGATCGCGCGCCCGCAGCAGATCGCCCTCCCGGTAGGCGACCCGTCCGAGCTGATTGATCGCGGCGGCGGACAGCGCGAATTCGTTCGCCGCATCCGCGATCTGGAGCGCGACCTCGTCCTGCTCCCGGGCCTCGGCGAACCGCGAGAGCAGGAAGAGTGCATTCCCGGTTTGGAGGTGCAGTCGCGCCCGAACGGCCGGCGCGTCGATCTCGGACTCCTGGACCAGCACCTCGCGGCAGTGCGCGAGCGCCGCCTGCGCCTGGCCCTGGGCCAGTCGGCAGGCGATCACCTTCGACTCGAGCGCCGCGCGTCGAGTCGCGGACAGCGTTCTCGACGCGGGCAATCGGAGGAGCCGCTCGATCGTTTCCAGCGCCGGCACGTAGCTGTCGGCGTTCAGGTAAAGATCGGCGAGCATCTCCAGCTCAGACAGATGCGGTTCGGCCCCCTGGGGGTCGACCGTGAGCTGTTCCTCGAGCTGCGTGATGCGGTTCGGGTCGTAGCTCGACACTCGGTCACTCCGGTCACGACGAACTGCGTTGGCGGCCCGACGACGACTAGCGCATGAACGCCTTCAAATAGGCCTTCAGCACCCACTGATAGCGCTGCAACCAGCTCACGCTCGCGACGCGACCGTCACCCGCGGTCGAATTCGTCTGCGTGCTCGCCAGCCGACCCACCTGCATGCGAGGCGACAGCCGCTTGACTCCGGTCTCCGGAACGTCCGGATCGCCGTAGTTGCCGGGGCCGGGCACGGGCGGATTGGTGACGCCTCCCGAGCTGCCGCCGACGCCGCCGTCGTCGCCGCCATCACCGCCCATGAACGGGTCCGCTGACGCTGTCCCGTACGAGGCGATGAGCGTGGCAGTCGACATCGCGATTGCGAGAACGAGCGCCATCCACCGATTCGCTGCGAATCGACGCATGTACTCCCTTCCCCTGCGAAAAGAACAATGGGGCCATGGCGATGGCCTGGCCCCGGTCCATCGAGCTATCGCGTGGCTTCGAGGCGGGAAGTGGGGGATGGATACGGGGTGATTTCTTCCAGCCGCTCAGCGACGTAGCCCGATCGCTGACAAGAGCCTAGGCCCGCCTTCTCCGGCCGGTCAACGAAAAACTCTCTCCCCTGCCCCGCGTCGGTCATCGGGCCGGCGGACCGGGAAGCCCGGACCCACCGGATGCGCCGGAGCACGGCGGCGACTACTTTCGGCTGAGCTTCTGCCCCTCAGCCGTGTCCTTCACGAGGACGCCCAGGCCGGCGAGCTGGTCTCTCAGCTCGTCCGAACGCTTCCAGTCCTTCCCCTTCCGGGCCGCCTCGCGGGCTGCCGCCAGTTCCAGCACCTCGGCGGACCACGCCTCACCGGCCGGCGCCTTCCAGAAGAGCCCCAGGATCGACCCGAGCCGGAACAGCTCGGTCGCCCCGGCGACCGCCTCGGCGTGGCCGCCCTCGTCGAAGCTCCGGTTCACGGCCCGTGCGAGGTCGAACAGGTGGCCGAGGGCCGCGGCGGTGTTGAAGTCGTCCGACATCTCCTCGTGGAAGCGCCGCTCCGCCTCGGCGCAGGCCTCCCCGAGGGCGCCCCCCGGACGCCCCGCGGCCGGCGGCGCCGCCCAGACGTTCGCGCGCTCGAGCGGCGCGCGCAGCCGGGCATAGGCGACCCCCGCCTCTTTCAGGCGCTCGAGGCTGAACTCGATCGGGCTGCGGTAGTGGGTCGAGAGCAGGTAGAAGCGCGTGACCTCGGCGTCCACCTGCGAGGCGATGTCCTCGATGAAGAAGAAGTTGCCGTCGCTCTTCGACATCTTGGCGCCGCCCAGGTTCACGAGCCCGTTCTCGGTCCAGAAGTTCGCGAGCGGCTTGCCGCTGTAGGCCTCCGACTGGGCGATCTCGTTCTCGTGGTGCGGGAACAGCAGGTCCTCGCCGCCGCCGTGCAGGTCGAACGTCTCGCCGAGGTACTTCATGCCCATCGCCGAGCACTCGATGTGCCATCCGGGGCGTCCGGGGCCCCACGGCGACTCCCATGCGGGCTCGCCCGGCTTCGCGCCCTTCCAGAGCGCGAAGTCGAGCGCGTCCCGCTTCGCCTCGCCGGGCTCGATCCGGTAGCCCTCGCGCAGTTCGTCCACGCGCCGGCCCGACAGCTTTCCGTAGTCCGACTTCGATCGCACGTCGAAGTACACGTCGCCGCCGGCCGCGTAGGCGTGCCCGGACTCGATCAGTCGCGCGATCATCGCGTGCATCTCGGCGATGTGCTGCGTCGCGCGCGGATACACCGTCGCGCGCTTCACGTTGTGCAGGTCCGCGAAGCGCAGGTAGGCCTCGATGTTCCGCTCGCTGACCTTCGTCCACTCCCCGCCCTCGCTCGCCGCGCGCTCGATGATCTTGTCGTCGATGTCGGTGAAGTTGTAGGCGTAGTCCACCTCGTAGCCGAGGTGCTCGAAGTAGCGCCGCATGACCTCCGCCGAGAGCGAAGCGCGAATGTGACCGACGTGCGGCTTGTTCTGCACCGTCATCCCGCACACGTACATGCGGACCTTGCCGGGGGTCACGGGCGCGAACTCCCGCTTCTCGCGCTTCAGGTGGTCGTAGATCCGCAGCGTCACGATGTCGTTCTCCTGGGCTCGTGGGCTCCGGCCGCGTCGGCGGCCGCGAGCGGCATGTGGACGGGCTCGCGCGGCGTGGCGAGTCGCAGCCCCGCGACCCGCAACGACTGCTGCGCCCTGCGACGCAGCTCCCGCGCGGCCTCGGGCGCGTTCGGCCCGGTCTCGGCGCGCACGACGAGCCGGATCGTCGCCTCCGTCGGCGTCAGCGATTCGATGCCCCACAGCTCGATCGGATCCAGCAGCCGCGGTCGCCATTCCGAATCGGCGTTGAATCGCGCGACGACGTCGCGGCAGACGGCGAGCGCGCGCTCCAGATCCTCCTCGCTCGCGACCGGCACGTCCACGGCGAGCCGCTGCCAGCCGCGGCTGCGGTTCGTCACGACGCGCATCTCGCCGTTGGGCACGAAATGCAGGTGGCCGTTGAAGTCGCGCAGCGTCGTGGACCGCACGCTGATCGCCTCCACGCTCGCGACCTTCCCGTTGATCTCGATGAGGTCGCCGACCGCGTACTGGTCCTCGACGAGCACGAAGACGCCGGCGATCACGTCGCGCACGAGCGTCTGGGCGCCGAACCCGATCGCGAGTCCGAGCACGCCGGCGCCCGCGAGCAGCGGCCGGACGTCCCAGCCGAGCACGCCGAGCGAGTGGATCGTCGCTTCGCCGATGACGAGCACCGCGACGAGGCTGCGGAGGATCTGGCCGATCGTCTTCGCGCGCTGGAACGCGTGCGGCGACTCGCGCCCCGCGCGCACGAGCACGTGCTCGAAACGCCCGACCAGCAGCCGCGCGAGCTGCAGGACGAGGAACGCGACGACGACGACGAGGCCGATGCGCGCGCCCATCTCGAGGAGCTTCTCGGAGTCCGGAAGCACCGGGAGCTGGGCGCGCAACAGGGGCATCGGGGCAGTCCGCCGCGGTCCGTCAGCCGAGCTTCGCGACCGTCTTGGCGTCGAGCTTCTTCACGACGCCGACGAGCAGCTTCACGAGCGCGTCCACGTCGCGGCGGTCGATGATGCTGACGTGGCTGTGGATGTAGCGCGACGGCACGCCGATCGCGAGCGACGGAACGCCCGCCGCGTTGACGTGGAACGCGCCGGCGTCGGTGCCGCCGCGCTCGATCGTCTCGAACTGGAGCGGGATGCGCAGCTGCTTCGCCGTGCCGCGCACGAGATCGAAGAGTCCCTTGTGCGGAATCATGGACGCGTCGTACGCGACGACGAGCGGCCCGCCACCGAGCTTCTCGTCGCCTTCGGTGCCGGGCGTGTCGTGCGCGATGCCGACGTCGAGCGCGAACGCGACGTCCGGCTGCACCTGGAACACCGAGGTGCGCGCCCCGCGGAGTCCGACTTCCTCCTGCACGGTCGCGACCGCGTACACCGTGTTCGGGTGCGCGACGCCCTTCAGCTGCTTCGCGACGAGGCCCGCGACCGCGCAGCCCATGCGGTTGTCCCACGCCTTCGCGAGCAGCAGGTTCGGATTCGCCATCGTCGTGAACGGCGAGTCCGGCACGATCGGATCGCCGATCTGGATGTCGAGCTTCTTGCGGACGTCCCAGTCGCTCGTCGCGCCGACGTCGATGAACATGTCCTTGATCTCGAGCACCTTCTTGCGGTCGTCGTCCTTGATCTCGTGCGGCGGCTTCGAGCCGACCACGCCGAGCACGTCGCCGCTGCGCGTGCGGATGATGAGCCGCTGGGCGAGCACGACGTGGCCCCACCAGCCGCCGAGCGGCAGGAACTTCACGAAGCCGTCCTTCGTGATGCCCTTCACCATGAAGCCGACTTCGTCGAGGTGCCCGGCGAGCATGATCTTCGGCCCCTTGGCCGGGCCCTTTTTCTCGCAGATGAAGCTGCCGAGACGGTCGCGCGAGACCGTGCCGACGCCCTTCAGGTGCTTCGCCATCACGGCGGCGATGTCGCCTTCGTGGCCGGGCACACCGTGCGCCTCGACCAGTTCTTTGAGGAAGCTCAGCGTCGAGTCCATGGACGTTCCTTGGAGGTGGGTTCAGCGCCCCGGCGAGCCCGCGGCGGTGCCGCGGCCGTCGCGCCGGTGGCGCTCTTCGATCGCGAGTTCGAGCATGCGCTGAACGAGCTGGTCGTACGACATGCCGCGGGCTTTCGCGGCCATCGGAACGAGGCTCGTCGGCGTCATGCCGGGGACGGTGTTCACTTCGAGACAGTACGGTTCGTCGTTCGGGTCGAGGCGGAAGTCGGTGCGCGACACGCCCGCGCACTGCAGCACCGCCGAGGCGCGCGCGCCGAGTTCGCGGATGCGCGCGGCGAGCGGCTCCGGCAGGTCGGCCGGGCAGAAGTACTGGCTGCGCCCCGCGGTGTACTTGGCCTCGTAGTCGTAGTGGCCGCTGTTCGGCCGGATTTCGACGATCGGGAGCGCGTCGCGCCCCACGACTGCGACCGTGAGTTCGCGGCCCGGGATGAACTGCTCGAGCAGCACGTCGCCGGGATAGCGCGCCGCGAGGTCGATCGCCGCCGGCAGATCCGCGGGCGACGTGACGACGGTGAGTCCGATCGTCGAACCGCCCGAGTTCGGCTTCACGACGATCGGATAGCCTCCGAGCGCGGTCGCGTCCACGACGGCCGCGCCTTCGCCGCGCCGCAGCAGCTGCCACTTCGGGGTCGGGATGCCGGCCTGAAGCATGACGCGCTTCGACATCGCCTTGTCCATCGCGAGCGCGCTCGCGAGCACGCTCGAGCCCGTGTAGGCCTTGCCCGCGAGATCGAGCAGCGCCTGCACGGTGCCGTCCTCCCCCGCGCCGCCGTGCAGCGCGATGAACACGACCTCGGCCTCGTTCACCGCGTCGGCGCGCGCGATCGCGACCTCGCTCGTCGCGGGCAGCCGCTCGACCTCCGCGGCCGGCAGCGCGGCGCGCTCTTCCTCGCCCGCCGGGAGCAGGCGGCCATCGGCGGCGTCGATCGCGGTCACCGCGTGCCCGAGGTTCCGCAGCGACTGGGCGATGCCCCGCCCGGTGCGCAGCGAGATCTCGCGCTCCGACGACGTCCCGCCCATCAGCACCGCGACCTTCATGCGTTCCTCCCTCGAAGCAGCCTCACGTCCGGACGCGCGATGCGGCTCACGCGCTCGCCGCGCGTTCGATCCGCGCGAGACAGCGTTCGCGGCCGAGCAGTTCGGCGAGCAGCGGCAGCTCCGGGCCGTGCGTGCGTCCGGTGAGCGCCGCGCGCACCGGCTGGAAGAGGTCGCGGCCCTTGAGGCCGAGCCGCTTTCCGGTCGATTGAAGCGCGGATTTAAAGGCTTCGCCGCTCCACGGCGCAAGCGGCGCGAGCTCCGACGCGAGCGCGCCGAGCAGCTCCTTCGCGCGCGGCGCCTCGAGCGCGGCGGCGGCTTCGGCCTCGAGCGGCGGCGCGTCCTCGAGATACCAGCGCAGCTCGTTCGGCAGGTCGGCGAGTGTCGCGATGTTCCCGCGCTCGGTCTCGAGCAGCTTCTCGAGCTCTTCCCGCGGCAGCGCGCGCGCGGACTCGGGCAGGAACTCGGCGCTCCAGCCGGCGAGCGTGGCGCCGTCCGCGTGATGCAGCACCGTGGCGTTCGTCCACGCGAGCTTCGCCGCGTCGAACACCGATCCGCTCTTGCCGACGCGATCGAACGTGAACGCCTCGAGCAGTTCGGCGCGCGACAGGATTTCGCGGTCGTCGCCCGGGTGGAACCCCAGCAGCGCGAGGTAGCTCAGCAGCGCGTCCGGGACGTAGCCCGCGCGCCGCCAGTCGCCGACGGCGACCGCCGCCTCGCCCGAGCGCTTGCTCATCTTCGTGCGGTCGCGGTTCAGGATGAGCGCGAGGTGCGCGAAGCGCGGCGGCTCGGCGCCGAGCGCGGCGTAGATCATCAGCTGGCGCGCCGTGTTCGGCAGGTGCTCCTCGGCGCGGATCACGTGCGAGATCTTCATCCCGTCGTCGTCCACGGCGCACGCGAAGTTGTAGGTCGGCAGTCCGTTCGCGCGCAGGATCACGAAGTCGCCGACCTGCCCCGCGGGGAAGCGCACCTCCTCGCGCACGAGGTCGTCGAACACCCAGTCGCGGTCCTCGACCACGAATCGGATGCTCTCGGGCCGCCCGCTCGCGCGCGCGGCGTCGCGCTCGGCCGCGGACAGGCGCCGGCACGTGCCGTCGTATTGCGCGCCGCACGCGACGAGCTGCCCGGCGCGCTCGCGGTAGAGCGCCGTGCGCTCGCTCTGGCGGTACGGTCCGTACGGTCCGCCCTGCGCGGGACCCTCGTCGGGCGCGAGTCCGAGCCACTCGAGGTCGGCGAGCACGCCGCGTTCGCTGTCGGCGCTCGAGCGCTCGACGTCGGTGTCCTCGATGCGCACGACGAACGCGCCGCCGCGCTGGCGCGCGAACAGCCAGTTGAAGTACGCCGTGCGCGCGCCGCCGACGTGCAGCCAGCCCGTCGGGCTCGGCGCGAAGCGGACGCGCACGCTCACGCGCCGGTGCCCTTCGGCCGGTAGGCGACGTCCGCGACCTCGACGCTCGCGACCGCCCAGGCGGCGATGCCCTCGCCCTTGCCGATCGCGCCGAGTCCCTCGTTCGTCGTCGCCTTCACCGACACCTGCTTGCTCCCGAGCTTCAGCGCCTGCGCGATGTTGATGATCATCGCGTCGCGCTTCGGCGCGAGCTTCGGCTCCTCGCACGCCACGGTCGCGTCCACGTTCACGATGCGCCCGCCGGCGCCCTCGATCATCGAGCGGATCAGCTTGAGCAGGTCGATGCTCGAGGCGTCCTTCCACTTCTCGTCGGACGGCGGGAAGTGCGTCCCGAGGTCGCCGAGGGCGAGCGCGCCGAGCAGCGCGTCCCCGATCGCGTGGCAGAGCACGTCCGCGTCGCTGTGGCCGTCGAGCCCGAAGTTGGCCTCGAAGCGGACACCGCCGAGCACGAGCTTGCGGCCCTTCGTCGTCCGATGAACGTCGTATCCGATCCCTGCGCGCACCGGCATCTCAGGTCCTCGTCGGTAATGCGGAGAGCAGCGCCTCCGCGAGTTTCAGGTCGTCGGGGGTCGTGATCTTGAAATTGTGCGGCTCGCCCGGCGTGAGCCGGACCGCGTGGCCGAGGCGTTCGACGAGCGCGGCGTCGTCGGTCGCGACGTCGGCGGCTACGGCGTGCGCGGCCTCGAGCCAGTCGCGCCGGAACGCCTGGGGCGTCTGCGCGCGCCACAACCCGGCGCGCGGCACGGTCTCGGCGACCTCGCCGTCGCGTGCGCGTTTGAGCGTGTCGTCGAGCGGCACCGCGGCGAGCGCCGCGCCGTGCGCCACGGCATCCGCGACGACGCGAGCGACGAGCGCCGGCGAGACGAGCGCGCGCGCGGCGTCGTGCACCGCGACGTGCGTGAACTCGGGCGGCGTGGCGGACAGGCCGCGCGCAACCGAGTGCTGGCGTTCGGCGCCGCCCTCGGTCCACGCGAGCACCTTGTCGGACGCGCGCCCGCTCGCGGCGAGCAGTTCGCGCAGCGTGCGGGTCGGCCCGACGACGACGACGCCGTGGATCGCGTCGCAGCGCTGCAGCGCCTCGAGACTCCAGGCGAACAGCGGCCGGCCCGCGAGCGGGGCGAGCGCCTTGCCGACGCCGAGCCCGAGCCGCTCGCCCCGGCCCGCGCACAACAGCAGCGCGGCGACCTTCGGCTCGCTCACGCGATCCGCTCCACGCGCCCGCCCGACAGCGCGGGCAGTTCGTGCGGATCGAGCCGGAAGAGCGCGTTCGGATGCCCCGCGGCCGCCCACAGGAGCGGCAGGCGCAGCAGGTCCTCGTCCACGAGCGTCACGAGCGGCGTCGCGTGGCCGAGCGGCGGGATGCCGCCGATCGCGAAGCCCGTCGCCTCGCGCACGAAGTCCGGCGTCGCGCGGCCGATCGGCTCGCCGATCAGTTCTCCGACGCGCGCCTCGTTCACGCGGTTCGCGCCGCTCGCGATCACGAGCACGGCGCGCCCGCCGGCCGCGCGGAACACGATGCTCTTCGCGATCTCGGCGACCTCGCAGCCCACCTCGCGCGCCGCGTCGGCCGCGGTGCGCACCGGGACCGCGAGTTCGACGACGCGGTAGTCGTAGCCGCGCGCCCGGATCGCGTCCTGAACGCGCTGCGCGCTCGCGGACAACGTCGGCGCGGGCGCGGCGGAATCGTGCCGGACGGGGTCGTTCACGCCGGCAGCATGCCGAACCGCCGCGCCCCGCGCAATCGCGCGCTCAGCGCGCGTGCGAGGTCTCGGCGCGCTCGCCCGGCGACGCGTCCGCCCCGCCGGCCGCGGGCGCGGCGACGCGCTCCCCGAGCAGCTGTTCGATCGCCTCGCGCACGGTCGCGAGCGGCGCGACGTCGAGCCCCGCGTCGCGCAGGTCCTCGGCCTGGGCGCGCGGCACGCCGACGCGCTCGAAGCCGAGCCGGCGCGCCTCGCGGACGCGCGTGTCGAGGTGCGAGACGCGCCGCAGTTCGCCCGAGAGGCTCACCTCGCCGATCGCGAGCGTGCGCGCGAGCACGGGGCGGCTGCGGAACGACGAGGCGACCGCGAGCGCGACGCCGAGATCGGTGCCCGGCTCGTCGAGCGTGAGGCCGCCCGTCACCGTCACGAACACGTGGCGGCCGAGCCTCAGGCCGACGCGGCGCTCGAGCACGGCGAGCAGCACCGCGAGCCGCTTCGCGTCGAAGCCGTTCGTCACGCGCTGCGGCGTGCCGTAGAACGACGTCGAGACGAGCGCCTGCACTTCGACGAGCAGCGGCCGCGATCCTTCGACGCTCGCGACCACGGCCGAGCCGGGTTCGGAGCGGCGCGACTCCGAGAGGAACGCCTCGCTCGGATTCTCGACGCCCTCGAGTCCGGCGTCCGTCATCTCGAACACCCCCAGCTCGTGCGTCGCGCCGAAACGGTTCTTCGCGGCGCGCAGGACGCGGTAGTGCTGGTAGCGCTCGCCCTCGAGGTACAGCACCGCGTCCACCATGTGTTCGAGCACGCGCGGCCCCGCGACCGCGCCGTCCTTCGTGACGTGCCCGACGAGGAACACGGCCGTGCCCGCGGCCTTCGCGTAGTGGAGCAGCGACAGTCCGCACTCCCGCACCTGCGTCACCGTGCCCGGCCCGCCTTCGAGGTCCGTGCGCGCGAGCGTCTGGATGGAATCCGCGATCATCACGTCGGGCTGCGTGCGCGCGGCCGCCTCGAGCACGCGTTCGAGATCGGTCTCGGGGTAGACGAGCAGCGTGTCGGGGATCGCACCGAGCCGGTTGGCGCGCAACCGCACCTGCTCCTCGCTCTCCTCCCCCGCGACGTACAGCACGCGCCGTCCGGCGCCGGCGACGGCGAGCGCGAGCTGCAGCAGCAGCGTGCTCTTCCCGATGCCCGGGTCGCCGCCGACGAGCACGAGCGAGCCGGGCACGAGTCCGCCGCCGAGCACGCGGTCGAACTCCGCGAGACCCGAGCGCGTGCGCGCGACGCGCGCCACGTCCACTTCGGCGAGCGGCCGGGGCGCGGACGCGGACGCCGCGCCCGCCGGCGCCCAGCGCTGGCGCGCCACGCCGCGCGCCGTGCCCGCCGCCTTCGCGGTCGGCGCCTCCGCCGCCGTGTTCCACGCGCCGCACGCGGTGCAGCGCCCGAACCACTTCGCGTCCTCGTGGCCGCACGCGCTGCAGAAGAAATGTGTCTTCGCCGCCTTCGCCATGTCCGAGTTCCGTTCCCGGGAGCGGTCGTCGCTGACCTAGAAGATCTTCACCGTCAGGTACTTCTTCGGATTCGCCTTGATGTCCGCGATCAGCGCCTTGAGTTCGGCGACCGCCGCGCGCGTCTCGACGTACACCTGGTCGTCGTTCACGAGCTTTCCGAGCGTGCCCTGGCCGCGGTCCACCTTGTTCGAGACGTTCTGGATCGTGGCGCGCAGCGAGTCGATGCGGTTCGACATCCGGTCGAACTTCTCGGCGGCGGATTCGAAGTGCGCGAGCGCCGCGCGCAGTTCACCTTCGCGGTCGGCCGTGAGCGACTTCGCCGTCTTCGACACCGCCGCGAAGTTCTCGACCGTGAGCTTGAGCGCCTTGCGGTTCTCGATCGCCGCCTGCTTCAGCTCCTCGCTCGTCGTCTTGACGTTCTTCATCACCGCGGAGAAGTCGCCGTTCTTGTTCATCGCGTCGGCGACCGTCTGCAGCTGGTTCGTGAGCTGCTGGATCGTGCCAACCGCGTCGCCCATCGCCGCCATCACCTCGGGAATGCCCTTCTCGTAGATCCCGGGGATCGTGTCGTTCGCGCCGTACGGCGCGCCCGTGGCCTTCAGGTCCACGGCGATCACCTTTTCGCCCATCAGGCCCACGTTGCGGATCGCGACGCGCGAGTCGCGCGTCAGCGTCACGTCCGAGGCGAGTCCGAGGTCCACGATCACCTGGTCGCCCGCGAGGTGGATCGCCGCGACGGAGCCCTTGCGGATGCCGTTCACCTGCACCTCGTCGCTCGCGCCGAGCCCTCCCGTCTGCTCGAAGCGCACCTTCCACACCTTCACCTGGCGCGCGAGCGACAGTTCCTTCAGCCACGTCACGCCCCACAGCAGGATCGCGAGCGCCGCGAGGACGGTGATGCCGACGCGCACTTCCGTTCGACGACTCATGCCCTTCCCTTCTTCAGACCGGTTGGATCGGGCCGACGCTCGACCCTTCGACGAACTGACGGACGAGCGGATTCGACGTGCCGCGGATCTCGTCCGGAGTGCCCGTGAACACGACCTTGCCCTCGTGCAGCATCGCGAGCCGGTCGCCCACCTTGTACGCGCTCGTCATGTCGTGCGTGACGACGATGGACGTGACGCCGAGCCGCTGCTGCAGCGCGCGGATCAGCTGGTCGATGACGTCGGCCATGATCGGGTCGAGCCCGGTCGTCGGCTCGTCGTAGAGCACGAACTCGGGGTTCATGACGATCGCGCGCGCGAGCCCGACGCGCTTGCGCATGCCGCCCGAGAGCGAAGCCGGCTTCATCGCCTCGACGCCCTGGAGCCCCACCCACTCGAGCCGCTCGCGCACGCGCTCGCGGATCTCGTTCGCCGGCATGCGCTGGTGCTCGCGCAGCGGCAGCCCGACGTTCTCGGCCACGGTCATCGAGTCGAAGAGCGCGGCGCCCTGGAACAGGAAGCCGAACTTCTTGCGCACTTCGTTGAGCTGGCGCACCGGCATGCCGACGACCTGCTCGCCGTCCACTTCGATCGTGCCCTCGTCCGGCACCATGAGACCGACGATGTGCTTGAGGAGCACGCTCTTTCCGGTGCCGCTGCGGCCCATGACGACGATGCTCTCGCCCTTCTCGATGTCGAGGTCCACGCCGTTCAGGACCTGGCGCTCGCCGAGACGCTTGCGGAGGCCGCGGATCCGGATCACGAGAAGATGAACCGGAAGAGGACGTTCGCGAGCACGTAGTCGCTGATGAGCACGAGCACGCACGAGGCGACGACGGCGCGCGTCGTCGCGATGCCGACGCCCTCGGCGCCGCCTTCGGTGCGGAAGCCGTAGTAGCACCCCATCCAGCCGATGATGCCGCCGAAGAACAGCGCCTTGATGAGGCCCGACCACAGGTCCTTGAGGAAGAAGAACTGCTGGAGCCCGACGACGTACGTGTGCGGGCTCACGCCGATGCTCGTCACCGACACGACGAAGCCGCCGAAGATCGCGATCGCGTTCGCGAACACCGTGAGTACGGGCAGCATGATCAGCGCGGCCGCGACGCGCGGCACGACGAGGAAGCGCACCGGGTTGACCGCCATCGCCTCGAGCGCGTCGATCTGTTCCGTCACCTTCATCGTGCCGAGCTCGGCCGCGATGGACGCGCCGACGCGGCCGCCGACGATGAGCGCCGTGAGCACCGGGCCGAGTTCGATGATCACCGAGCGCAGGATCACGGAGCCGATGTACTTGAGCGGCACGACGGTCGAGAACTGATACGCCGCCTGCACCGCCGCGACCGCGCCCGTGAACAGGCTCACGACGAACACGAGCCACAGCGAGTCCACGCCGATGGACGACATCTGCTGGATCGTCAGGCCGAACGAACGCAGGCCGCGCCCCGAGTAGCGGAACGTGTCGCCGACGAGCAGCGCGATGCGGCCGACCTCGGCGAAGCCGTCGAGCGCGCGACGGCGCGCGTACGCGTACCCGCGGAGCGCGAGTTCCTCGACCATGTCAGAAGCCGGGGCCGACGTCGTCCGGCATGAGCGGACTGTACGGCACGAACTTCGTGCACTCGCGCAGGAACGTCAGGTCCACTTCGCCGGTCGGGCCGTTGCGCTGCTTCGCGATGATGATCTGCGCCTTGCCCGGCTCGGGCGTGTCGCGGTTGTAGACGACCTCGCGGTACACGAACATCACGACGTCCGCGTCCTGCTCGATCGAGCCCGACTCGCGCAGGTCGCTGAGCTGCGGGCGGCCCGACTTGTCGCGCGTCTCGACCTGCCGCGAGAGCTGCGACAGCGCGACGATCGGTACGCCGAGTTCCTTCGCGAGCGCCTTCAGGTTGCGCGTGATCGTCGAGATCTCCTGCACGCGGTTCTCGGCCGGCATGTGTCCGCGCAGCAGCTGCAGGTAGTCGATGACGAGCAGGCCGAGCTTGCCCTCGGCCTTGAGCCGGCGGCACTTCGCGCGCACCTCCATCACCGTGAGCGCCGACGAATCGTCGATCATGATCGGCGCCTGCGTGAGCAGTCCGGCCGCGGTCGTGAGGCGCGGCCAGTCCTCGTTCGACAGGTGCCCGTTGCGGAGCCGGTGCAGCGGCACTTCCGCCTGCGAGCACAGCAGGCGCTGCACGAGCTGCTCCTTGCTCATTTCGAGCGAGAACACCGCAACCGGCACGCGCGCCCGGATCGCGGCGTTCTCGGCGAGGTTCAGCGCAAACGACGTGTTGTGCACGCAGACGTCGGCGGCGATGAAGTTCGAGCCGTCGGGCACCGTGAGGTCGTAGACCTGCTGCGGACCCAGCGGCTCGATCGCGACGATTTCGTCCCAGTAGAGGTCGGGACTCGACGCGCGGCGCAGTTCCGGCGACCGCAGCGTGTCGGCGAATCGCGCGAGTCGGCCGCGAGTGATGCCCCGTCGAACGTGCAAGTTGCAGCCGCGAGCGACGGGCTCGCCGGCGGCGCGCGCCGCTTCGGCGAGCGAGAGACCGCGAGCGCTCGCGGCCGTGCGCACGAGCGCCCAGGTCTCGGGTTCGGCATTCCCCGCGACCGCGTGGCGGGCCCTCGCATCGATCGCGACGAGCAACGGCGAGAACCGGCCCGACTTCTCACCGTTCCACCCGATCTCCCGGTAGTAGTCGGCGACGGATTCGGGCTCGGTGATCTCCACGCGCCACGACCGTTCGGTCTTGCGCCACAGCTTGGACACGATTCCGAATCGAGTCAGCAGGTGCTGCACGTCCTGCGCGAGCTCGGGCGAGGCCACCGTGAATTCGATGCGCGGGTACCCGCTCATCGAGTACACCGTCCCGTCGCAGCTCAAGAGCGTGCGCAGAAACCCCGCGAGCCGTCCGCGCTCGAGGCGCCACACGGCCTCCGGCACGCGCTTCTCGTCGGATCGCTTGCCCATGAGTCCCAGCGAACGCAGCCATGCGGTCACGGGATTCGCGTTCTCGCCATTGCGCTCGCGACGCAGATCGGGCCGCAATGCCACGCGCCACGTGATGCCGTCGCCCGCGTCCTTCGTCGCGACGTCGGGGAACTCCTGCGCGAGGCACAGGTCGAAGTCGGCGAGCAGCAGCGGATCGGTGTTCGTGAACTGCGGGCAGCCGCCGGTGAGCCCGCCTTCCGCGATGAAGTACGCGAGCAGGCGAGCACGTTGCGGAGACCACGACCGGTCGGTGCCGAACGCGCCGACACGCCGGGGCACCCCGATGCGCGCGCCGATCGCGAGATCGTGGAGCGGGCGCCAGCCACCCGTCGTGAGGAACGGGTGGTGCCCGGTGACCTCGACCTCGCGGCCGAGGCGGGTGCGCACGCGGAACGCCGGCTTCACGCCGCTGTCGATCCACGCGCCGACCGCCGTCTTGCGCACGCGGCCGTGGCGGTTCACACCGAAGACGCGCGGGCGGCGCTCACGGACGTAGCGCTCGATCGTGACGCGCTCGCCGGTGTCCGGGTCGTCGATCAGCGTGCCCGCCGTGAGGCACTTCCCCATCGAGGGCCTCCCCGCGAGGATCACGAGGTCGCTGTTCTGGAGGCCGGCCGTCATCTTGTTGAGGTCGTCGTAGCCGGTGTCGACGCCCGTGACGAGCACCTTGCGCTCGAACAGGTGCTGGATGTGCTCGAACGCCGGCTTCAGCAGGTCCTTGAGCGCGACGAACCCCTCGCGCACGCGCTGGTCGGTGATCGCGAAGATGCGCGCCTCGGCGCGGTCGAGGATCTGCGACGTCTCGTCGCTGCCGGCGAACGCCTCTTCCTGGATCTCGCGCGCCGACGTGATGAGCGAGCGCAGGATCGCCTTCGAGTGGATGATCTTGATGTGCGAGTCGAGGTTCGCGGTCGTCGTCGCGTAGTCCATGAGCTGCGCGAGCGCCGAAGGGCCGCCGATCGCCTCGAGCTCGCCGCGCTTGCGCAGCTCCTCCGTCACCGTGACGAGGTCGGCGTTCTCGTTGCGGTTGAAGAGCGCGATGACCGCGGCGTAGATCTTCTGGTGCGCGACGCGGTAGAACGCGGACGGCTCGAGGTGTTCGAGCGCGCGCCCGATCGCCTCGTTCTCGAGCAGCAGCGCCGACAGCACGGCGCGCTCGGCGTCGAGCGCCTGCGGCGGAGTCGGCCCGTCCGGCGCGGCGCCCGGCGGGCGGGTCAGCATGTCCGTCATCGTCGCTACCCCTTCGCTCCTGCGTCGTCGCGCCGCGCGCGCCGCGTCAGGCGTTGAGCGGGCCGTCGGCGAGGTACTCGCGCGCGAGCCGCTGCAGGTCTTCCCACGCCGGCTGCTTCCACCCGGGGTTCCGGAGCAGCGCGGCGGGATGATACGTCACGATGAGTTTCGCGCCGCCCCAGCGATACGTCTTGCCGCGCAGGCTCGCGATCGTGCCCTTCGCGCCGACCAGCAGCTCGGCGGCGAACTTGCCGAGGCAGCAGATCACGCGCGGCCTCAGCGCCTCGAGCTGGCGCATCAGGTAGGGCGAGCACTGCTCGACTTCGTGCGGCAGCGGATTGCGGTTCTCGGGCGGCCGGCACTTGAGCACGTTACAGATGTACACGGACTCGCGGTTGAGCGGCACGCCCGGCACGAGCCCGCGGTCGTTCATGCCCTTGATCATCTGAGTGAGCAACTGGCCCGCGCGACCGACGAACGGCTCGCCCTGCGCGTCTTCGTCCGCGCCCGGCGCCTCGCCGACGAACACGATGCCGGTGCGCGCCGAGCCCACCCCCGGCACGGCCTTCGTGCGCGTCTCGCACAGTCCGCACTTCGCGCACGCGCGCGCCTCGGCCGCGACCTGCTCGAGCACGGACAGCGATGCGCCGAGGATCGCCTCGCGCGCGTCGCCGATCGGATGGAGCGGCGCGTGGATCGGCGGCAGCGGCAGCGTCGTCTCGTCCACGAGTTCGGGCTCGTCCGAGCGCGGCCGCACGACTTCGTTGCCGAACAGGTCCTTGTCGGCGGGCGCCTCGAACACGGCGGAGGCCGGCGCGGACGACGGACGTTCGGCCACGGCGGCGACGGCAGTGACGGCCTCGGGCGACGTTTCGCGCACGACGGGCGCGGCCGGGGTCTCGCGCGGCGTCGCGACCGACGCCGTTTCGCGCGGAGCGCCCGGGGCGCGCGCCGGGCGGGCCGCGCGCACCTGGCTAATTCGCCGCGGCCCGCGGCGCGCTCGCCTCGATCGTGCGGCGCGCGCGCCCGCGATCGCCGCCCTTCGTCGCGCTCGCTCATCGCTTCGCCCTCGCCTTGCGTCCCGTGCGCGCACGCCGCGCCGTCGCGGGCCTTCGCGCGCCCCGCAGCTCCAGCACGCGGTCCAGGATCGCCTCGGCGACCTCGCGCTTCGACTGTTCCGGGAGCTTCGTCGCGCGCTTCGGCTCGACGAGCGTCACGACGTTCGTCTCGCGTCCGATGCCGTCCGCGGGCGAGTTGAGGGCGACGAGGTCCACGCCCTTCGACGCGAGCTTCGCGCGCGCGCGCGCCACGCCCTGCGAGGTCTCGAGCGCGAAGCCCACGAACGTCTGCCCGGGGCGACGGCGCGACGCGCACGCCGCGAGCACGTCCGGGTTCGGTTCGAGCGCGATCGTGAGCGGCGCCGCGGAGCGCTTGAGCTTCTCCTTGGAGGCGCGCTTCGGCCGGTAGTCCGCGACCGCCGCCGCCATGATCACGACGTCGGCGCGCGCCGACGCGGCGAGCATCGCCTTCTCCATCTCGGCCGCCGTCGTGACGCGCGTCACGTCCACGCCGTGCGGCGGCTCGAGGTTCGCGGGCCCCGCGACGAGCGTCACGTTCGCGCCGCGGTCGCGCGCGGCCTCGGCGAGCGCGAAGCCCATGCGTCCGCTCGAGCGGTTCGTGAGCACGCGCACGGGGTCGAGCGGCTCCTCCGTGCGCCCGGCGCCGATCGCGACGCGAAGGCCTTCGAGGCTCGCGCGCCGCACGAGCGCACGCTCGACCTCGTCGGCGATCGCCTCGATGCTCGCGAGACGGCCCGGGCCGATGAGCCCCGAAGCGAGCGGGCCGCTCTCGGGACCGACGATCCTCGCGCCGCGCGCGCGCAGCTCCGCGACGTTCGCCTGCGTCGCCGGGTTGCGCCACATCTCGAGGTCCATCGCCGGCGCGACGACGAGCGGCGCGCGGATCGCGAGCGCGATGGACGTGAGCGCGTCGGGTGCGAGCCCGTGCACGAGGCGCGCGATCAGGTCCGCGGTCGCGGGCGCGATCACGATCGCGTCGGCGGCCTCGGCGACGTCGATGTGCTCGACGCGGCCGCGCACGCGTCGGCCCGACGCGATCGGCAGCTGGAAGCCGGGGCGCTGGTTGCCCCACAGGCCGGACACGACCGGATTGCCGGACAGGGCCTGGAACGTCAGCGGCGTCACGAACTCGGTCGCGGCCGCCGTCATCACGACGACGACGGCGTGGCCGCGCGTCCGGAAGTTCCGCACCAACTCGCAGGCCTTGTAGGCCGCGATGCCGCCGGACACGCCGACGACGATGGTGCGACCTTCCGCCACGAGGAACTACTCCTGCGCCGGAGGGGCGTCGCTGTAGTCGTAGGGGACTTCGCCGTGGATCACGCGTTCGAGCGCGACCGACGTCACCTTGCCCGGCAGCGTCTGGCCGGACTGGCGCGCCCATTCGTTCAGCCGGCGCGCTTCGCGCGCGGCGACGATGCAGATCTCGTACTTCGAGGACCCCGGCGGCGGAACCAGAGAAGCAAGCTTCATTCGGGACTTCTCCTCTTTATAAGGAGTGGGCTGGACCGGATCCCCGGCCGCTCGTGCGAGCGCGCGTCGTGCGCGCGGGAAGTCTCGTGAGGCCGTCGGCGACCGGGGGCCGCCGCGAGGCCGGGCATCTTAGTCGAAGCGCGGGCCGCCGCGCCATTCGCGGGCGGAGCGCGCGCGGAGGCTAGAGGACGACGCGCATGCGGTTCACTCGCGCGCGTTCGGCGTCCACGATTGCGACGAGGCGCGCGACGGCGGCCTCCAGGTGGTCGTTGACGACGAGGTACTGGTACTCGGAGTACTGCGCGATCTCGCCCGGCGCGTTCTTGAGCCGGCGCTCGACGACGTCGGCGGCGTCGGTCGCGCGGCCGAGCAGCCGCTGCCGCAACGCGTCCACGCTCGGCGGCATGATGAACACCGACACCCCGTCCGGCCGCAGTTTCCGCACGCTCGCGCCGCCCTGCACGTCCACGTCGAGCACCATGATTCGGCCCGCGCGGATCCCCTCGTCCACCGGCGCCACGGGCGTGCCGTAGAAGTGCCCGTGCACTTCGGCCGTCTCGAGGAAGCCGCCGCGCGTGCGGTTGTCCTCGAAGCGCTCCTTCGTCACGAAGTGGTACTGCACGCCGTCCTGCTCGGTCGTGCGCCGCGGACGCGTCGTCCACGAGACCGAGAACAGGCACTCGGGCCGCGCCGAGAGCAGGCGGTCCACGAGCGTCCCCTTGCCGGCGCCGGAAGGGCCGGAGAGCACGAGCAGGAAGCCGCCGCGTTCGAACCGGAACGCGCGCTCGGGGGCGATCTGGGAATCGGGGGTCGTCACGGGATCTCCGGCGGTCGGGAGTGCGGCGGGCGCCGTCACTCCACGTTCTGCACTTGTTCGCGGATGCGCTCGATCTCTTCCTTGATCGCGATCACGGCGTGCTGCATCTCGACGTCGTTCGCCTTGGAGCCGATCGTGTTCGCCTCGCGGTTCATCTCCTGCAGCAGGAAGTTGAGCTTGCGCCCGGCGAGTTCCGGCCCCTCGATCAGCGAACGGAACTGGTCGAGGTGCGCCGACAGCCGCACGCACTCCTCGGTGCAGTCGAGCCGGTCGGCCATGAGCGCCACTTCCTGCGCGAGCCGCGCCGGATCGATCTCGACGTCGGCGAGCAGGGGTTTCAGCCGCGCCATGAGGCGCTCTTTCGCCTCGATCGGGCGGAACGGCGCGCGCTCCGAGATCTGGTCGAGGTGGCGCCGCACGATCGCGAGGCGGCCCTCGAGGTCGGCGGTGAGCGCCGCGCCCTCGCGTGACTTCATCGCGGTCATGCTGTCGCACGCCTTCTCGACGACCGCCTTCACGAGCGCCCACGTCTCCTCGTCGCTGAGCGCGCTGTGCTCCCAGCTGAACACGTCGGGCAGCTGCGCGAGCGTGCGCGCGTCCACGCCGCCCTCGAGGCCGTAGCGCTGCTGGATCTGGCGCAGCAGCGCGACGTAGCGGTCGGCGACGAGTTCGTTGAGCTTCAGCTCCTCGCCCTGTTCGCCCGCGCCGCTCCAGCCGATCGTCAGGTTGAACTTGCCGCGCGAGAACTTCTCCTGGATGAGCTGGCGGACCTGGTCCTCGAACAGCGCCACCGCGCGCGGCGCCCGGATGGACACTTCGGCGTAGCGGTGATTGACCGATCGGATCTCGGCGGTGAGGCGCTGGCCGTCGCGCTCGAGCTCGGCCGAGCCGTAGCCGGTCATGCTGCGGATCATGCGGGAACCTCCGGAGTGGGTGGAGCGGCAAGGTAGCGGCGCGGCCTCGGGGGCGTCAAAGCACGCGCGCCAATCGCGGCCGCGACGCACGTGCGCGTTTTCCACCGCGGCTCCACCGGTTCTGCACCGCACCCCGGAAACGCGAACGCGCCACGCCCTCCCCGAGAGCGTGGCGCGCCGCGTCGCCGGTCCCCGCGGCCCGCGCGGCGCCGGTTGCACCTCCGGCGCCGCGCACCGCGTCCCGGTCTACCTCACGTGGATCGCGCGACGGACGAGCGTCGAGTCGCCGACCCGGAGCTTCAGCACGTAGTGGCCTGCGGGCAGCTCGCGGCCGGCCGCGTCGCGGAAGTTCCAGCGCACCGCGTGCACGCCCGCGCTGCGCGCGCCGCTCTCGATCTGCGCCACCTTGCGGCCCGCGAGGTCGTACGCGGCGATCGACACCTCGGCCGCCGTCGGCAGCGAGAAGTTGAGCGACAGGTCGTCGCGCGCGGGATTCGGCACCGGCGCGCCGAACCACAACGCGCCGGACTCCGCACCGTCGCCGTCGCCGACGCCCGTCGTGAGCGGCAGCACGTTGACCGCGTAGTCCTCGGTCTCACCGCCCGAGAACGTTCCGCCGGGCATCGCGGCCGAGCCGTTCCACGGGTAGTCGTCCGGCGCGACGTCCTTCGCGATCGAGACGCGCATCCACGTGCGGCCCGGCCGCGGCCCCGTGACGAACTTCGGCACCGTGACCGTGTTGCAGCCCGGCACGAGCGTCACCGCGAGGTTCTTCGTCACCCTCTCGGGCGCGCAGATGTCCTCGGAGCACAGCACGCTCACCTGGTCGTTCCAGTCGCCGTCGCGGTTCCAGTCCACGAGCACGTTCACGTTCGCCGTCACGTCGTGCGTGCCGCAGTTGTAGGCGTCGAACGTCACGGTGCCGGTCGAGCACGCGAAGAAGAACTTCGGCGAGCCGATGCCGGCGTCGATGTCGCCGACGCACTCGTCCTGGTTCATCGCCATGCCGATCAGGTTCTCGACGCAGTCGGTCGCCTGCGCCGGATTGCACGCGCTCGGGCCGCCGAACGGAGCGCCGACGTTCACCTTGCCGTCGGACTCGCCGTCCACCGCGCTCAGCGGCGCGATGCCGCCCGCGCAGCCGAGCCAGAAGTGATCCGCGTCGCTCGCGAGCGCGAGGTGCGCGACGTGGCCCGTCGCGCCGGGCGGCGTGCTGAGCGCCGCGCCACCTCGATCTCGTACCAGGCGCATGAACGCGAAGACGTCCGGGTAATGGCCAGGGCGCGCCCGGCGGCCAGGCACGGTCATCGCCGGCGCGTCGCCGTAGTCGAGGTACGCGACCGCGCACGAGTCCTGCGCGACGATCGACACCGGGTAGTCCTCGGTCTCGCCGCCGACGAAGAAGCCGTCGCCGGTCGCGCCGGCCGAGCCGTTCCACGGGAAGTCGTCGCCGACCGGCTGGATCGTGAGCGTGAGCCGCATCCAGCCCTCGCCGCCGGTCGGACCGGTCTGGAACGTCGGCGACGTCATCAGCGTGCCCGAGGCAGCACGACGAGCTGGTTCTTCACCGCCCATTCGTAGGCGCACGCGCCGGGCTGACCGATCACGCCGCACAGGAAGTTGTCGTTCCAGTCGCCGTCCTGGTTCCAGTCCACGAGGATGTTCAGGTATCCCGTCGTCTGCTCGAGCGGGTCGCAGTTGCGGGCGTAGTAGCGGATCTGCGTCGGCGTGCACGTGCTGAACGAGACCGGACTGCGGAGCCCGGCGTCGAACGGCGGATCGCCGTAGCACTCGTCCTGCCCGAACGTGAGCGTGAACGCGGGCTCGGCGCAGTCCACCGTCGTGACGCCATCGCACTGGCTCACGAGCGCGCCGGTCGGGTTCATCTTGCCGTTCGGCTCGCCGTCCACTCCCGACGTTCCCGACGTCGCGTCACCGCAGCCGAACCAGATCTTGGGATCGAACGGACCCGAGACGTGCTTCACGTGGCCCGTCTGTCCCGGCGGCGTGCTGATCGGCGGGCACGACAGCTCCTGCGTTCCCGGCGGCGTCAGGTAGAGGCACGTCGGGAAGCGGCCGATCACGCCGTTCGAATACGCGGTCGCCTCTTCGGGCGCATCGCCCCAGTCCTCGTAGTCGGGGCAGTCGCTGTGAGGATCGCCGATCGTGACCGGGTAGTCCTCGGTCTCGCCGTTCTGGAACGCCATCCCCGCCACCGTCGCGCTGCCCGCCCACGGGAAGTCCATGTTCACGGGCGCGTTGGTGAGCGTGATGCGCATCCAGCCGTCGCCCGCGTTCGGACCCGAGCGGAAGGCGGGCGACGTGACGACGTTGCATCCGGGCTGCAGGAACACCGGCTGGTTCACGACCGCCCACTCGTACGCGCACGCGCCGGGGCACTGGAAGTTGTCGTTCCAGTCGCCGTCCTGGTTCCAGTCCACGAGGATGTTCAGGAACACTTGCCGCACGGCGCCGGCGCAATTCGTCGCGTTGAACGTCACCGTCGACGACGCGCACGTGCCGAACGTGACGGCGGCCGCGAGGCCCGCGTCGTTCGTGCCGTACGCCTCGTCCTGTCCGAACGTGAGGCCGAACGCGGTCTCGTAGCAGTCCACCGCGACGTTCGGATTGCACGCGCTCACCGCGGCGCCGTTGTCGTTCGTCTTGCCGTCGGGCTCGATGTCCACGCCGCCGCCCGTCGCGGGGAAGCAGCCGAGCCAGAAGCCGGGATCGGTCGCGGCGCGCTGATGGCGCACGAAGCCGGCCGGGCCGGGCATCGTGCTGATCGGCGCCTGCCGCCACGTTCTGCACGCCGACGGGTCCGCGGCGTTGCGGGTGGGGAATGCGGCGAGGATGCCCGGATAGGCCTGCACGCCCTCGGGCGCATCGCCGTACTCGATCAACGTTCGAAAGCAGTCGGCCACCCCGTCGACGTCGGTCGCGCGGGCCGTGGTCGACAGCAGCAGGCAACACCCGAGCAGCGCGAGCGTCGCCGTGAACTTCGTGAACGGTCGCATATGGGGGATCCTCCTTCGAGGCGTGTCAGCAAGGGGCGACTTGCGAGACGCGAGGAGCCGGGCGAACGGACTCACCGGATCCGGAAGGAAGACCTGCGTGCAGGACCGCAAGGGGATTGCAGTCATTCTGCGGTCCCTCGCGAGGGACCTGCGCTCGACCGCGGTGAATCGCTTCACGCACCGCCGCGCGCGGGGCGAATCATCGGCGAGCGGCGGGAGGCCGCGCAAGGAAAAAATTCCGTAGCGATGCGGAGAGGCGATTTCCGAGTGCGCCGGCCTCGCGCACACGCGCGCGATTTGATCGCACGGCGCGCGCCCTCCTACCCTGCGCCGCCATGTGTCCCGAACCCGACGAACCCGTTGGACTGCATCCCGATCGCGAGCGCGCGCTCGCGGTCCTGAAGGCGGTTCGCAAGCACCGCCAGCGGCTCGCGAAGAAGCTCGAAGCCGTGCGCGGCGACCTCGTCGAGGTGCAGAAAGGGCCGACCTACCGCCGATTCGGCGAGGCGCTGCTCGCCTACCTGCGCCAGGTGCCGGCGCGCGCGCGCGCGTGACGCTGCCCGATCCGGCGGACGGGGACGCGACGCTCGAGATCGCGCTCGACCCCGCGCTCAACGCCCAGTCGAACGCCGCGCGCTACTTCAAGCGCGCCGCGAAGTGCGACCGCGGCCTCGAGGAGGTCCCGGGTCGCATCGCAGAGCGATCGAGCGCGAGGTCGAAGCGGCGAAGGCGCGCGCGCGGCCGCGCTGCAGGCCGCGATCGAAGCGGAGCCGGATCCCGCGGCGCCGCCCGCGCGCGACACGATGAAGCTCGTGAGCGCGGCACTCGCGACGCTGCCGCTCGCTGCGCGACGAGATCGCACCCGCGCCGAAGGCACCGTCGCGCCAGCCGACCGCGGCCGCGGTCGCGCGCGGCGCGCGCGCCGAGCGCGCGGCTCGCGCCGCGGCGCTACAAGACCGCCGAGGGCTGGGACGTGCTGATCGGCCGCAACAACGAGGGCAACGACTACCTGACGCACCACCTCGCGCGGCCCGAGGACTACTGGTTCCACGTCCACGGCGCGCCCGGTTCGCACGTCGTGCTGCGGCGCGGCAAGGGCAAGAACGAACCGTCGCGCCAGACCGTCGAGGAAGTCGCGTCGTGGGCCGCGTTCTATTCGCAGGCGCGCACCGCCGGCAAGGTGCCGGTGATCGTCACGCAGAAGAAGTACGTTCGGAAACCGCGCAAGGCGCCGCCCGGGCTCGTCGTGTGCGAGCGCGAGAAGACGGTGATGGTGCGTCCGGTGGAGCCCAAGCTCGAGTCCGCCGGCGCCGAAGAGGAGGCCTCGTGAGAATCGTTCGCTTCGTCGTTTCGATCGCGACGCTCGCCGCGTTCGCCGCACCCGCCTCGCTCGCGCCGGCGCGCGGGGCGTCCGCGCAGGGCGCACCGCGCATGGAGGCGCGTCCCGATACGGCGCAACGCACGCCGCGCGATCGCGGCCCGACGCGGCCGCAGGGCCCGCCGCCGCCGATCCACGTGCTGTACCTGATCCGCCACGGCATGTACGACTACACCGATCCCGCGGACGAGCGCATCGGCCGCCACCTCGACAGCCTCGGCCGCGTGCAGGCGAAGCTCGTCGGCGCGCGCCTCGCGTCGCTGCCCGTGAAGGCGGACCGGCTCGTGAGCAGCAACTTCACGCGCGCAATGGAGACGGCGGACCTGATCGGCGAGCTGATGCACCTCGCGCCGTCGCGCGACTCGCTGATCCGCGAGTGCTCGCCGACGTCGGTCAATCCGAACTTCCGCTTCGACTATCCCGGCGAGGGCGACTCGTCGGTCGCGCAGCTCGAGCGCGCATGGGCGAAGTACGCGACGAAGCCCGGCGACAAGGACTCGTACGACGTGCTCGTGTGCCACGGCAATGTGATCCGCTGGTTCGCTTGCAAGGCGCTCGGAGTGGACACGCGGAACTGGATCCTCATGGAGGTCGGCAACGGCAGCATCACGGCGATCGTGGTGCGCGCCGACGGCATGACGCGGCTCGCGACACTGAGCGACACCGGCCACCTGCCGATCGAAGCGCAGACGTGGACGGGAAGAGGCGCGGGGTGGGTGCCGGTGAGGCGGTAGTTGCGGCGGCGCGGCCGTGAGGTGCCCGAGCTCGACCGTGCGACCAACGAGGTGACGTGAGACTGAGATGACCATGGCCGAAAACGAGTCCATTCGCGCTGCCGCGTTCGAATACGTAGCCCGCCTCGAGTCCGCGAACGACGGCTACCTTCGTCGCGCGGATCTCGAGCAGGGCTTTGTGTACAAGGGGCGGCGCGTTCCGCTGCAGGGACCCCAAGGGATCTTCAAACCGGCGATCTTGAGCGACGCTCCGCTGAGCATCACGACCGTGCCGATTCGAGAGGGTCGACCTCGGCCGTACGAAGACGAATTCGGTGCCGATGGACTGATTCGCTATCGCTATCGCGGAGAAGATCCCCGACACCACGAGAACGAGGGACTGCGACACGCATGGAGGCAGCGGATTCCAATCATCTACTTCCACGGCGTCCGTCCCGGGATCTACCTGGCCGCCTACCCTGCATTCATTGTCGGCGACGACCCAGAAGGCCTCACATTCACCGTTGCCGTGGACGACGCGCGACTTCTGCTTTCACCGGAAATCGAGGGCGTGCGTGAAGACGAGGCGCTCGGACGTCGGCGATACGTGACGTCGACGGTGGTCCAGAGACTCCATCAGAAGGATTTCCGCTCGCGCGTGCTCTCGGCCTATCGAGAGGCCTGTGCCGTCTGCCTGCTTCGTCACCAAGAACTCCTGGATGCGGCGCACATCCTTGGCGATCGTGATCCGCGTGGAGAGCCCTGGGTATCGAACGGGCTTTGCCTCTGTAAGATCCACCATGCGGCTTTCGATGCGAACATCCTCGGAGTGCGGCCTGATCTCGTCATTGAGATCAGACCCGACGTCCTGAGGGAGGTCGATGGACCGATGCTCACGCACGGCCTTCAGCGATTGCACGGTAGCGCGCTAGCGAGGATTCCTGGGTCCAAGCGACTCAAGCCAAAGTCCGAATTCCTCGAAATCCGGTATGCGAGATTTCGGGAAGCGTCCTAGCTGATCCCTACCCCTTCCGCCTCTCATCCCCCACGCGCCTCGTCCATCCGACGCGGTCGCAGTGTTCGAGCAACGGGACGGCGTACTTGCGGGACGTGCCGAAGCGCTCGCGGAATTGCGCGACGTTCAGCGTCCCGCTCGTCGCGAACCACTCGGCGAGCGAGTCGCGCAGGCGCGTCATCTGCGCCGCCGTGTACGTGAACTCCTGGCTCACGCGCACGAGCCGCTCGAGGAAGAACCCGAGCGCCACCACCTCGCTCGCGGCCGCGCCGAGCTTCGCCTGCCATGCGGCGTTCTCGGGCACGGCGTAGCCGGCGGCTTCGAGTTCGACCTCCACGCGCTCGAGCGCCGCCATCGTCTCCGCCGGCGGCGTCCACGCCACGCCGCCGAGGCGCACGCGCTCGCCGCGCTGTTCCAGCGTGCCGTCGTCTACGAGCGCGTCGAACGCGGCGTCGAACAGCGCGCCTTCCATCGCGGCCTTGAGCCCGTTCTTGAGCTCGCCCTTCATCACGCCGTAGCGCGCGGGGTAGTTCGCGAGGTAGTCGCGCACGGCCCTCTCGATGGCCTCGCGCGCGTCGCTCCAGCGCGCGTTCGCGATCCAGCGCCCGCTCGCGAGTCCCGTCACCTCGTGCGCCGCCGCGAGGCTCGCGAGCGACGCGGCAATGCCCGCGACCGGATCGCCGAGCGCCTGCGCCACCTGCTCCGTGCTCGCGGGCTTCGCGAACGCCGCGAGCTTCTCGAGCAGGCGCGCTTCGAGCGATCCGCTCTCGTGCACGGCGAGCGCTTCGAGCCCGCCGGCGCGCCGCCCGCGGCGCGCCGCGGCGGGCTCGATCACGCTGCCGCCCCCGACCGTGCGCGACGGCGAGTAGCTGCGCACGACGAAGCGGTCGCCGCGCGCGGCGACGGTCGGTCGTTCGAGCCGCAGTTGCGCGAGCGCCGAATCGCCGGCCGCGAGCGTCTCGCCTTCGAGCAGCAGCAGCCGGCCGATGATCTCGCTCGCGCCGAGGTGGAAGCGCACGCGCGTGCTGCGCGTCCACGCGCGCGGTCCGTCGGCGAGCGGCTCGAAGCGCACGTCGAGCGTGTCGGACGCGGCGAGCGATCCCGGCGCGACGAGCCAGTCGCCGCGCTCGACGCCCTCGCGCTCGACGCCGTGGAGCGCGAGCGCCGTGCGCTGCCCCGCGAGCGCCTCCTCGACCGTCTCGCCGTGCACCTGCACGCGGCGCACGCGCACCTCGCGCCCCGCGGGGAGCAGCGCGAGCGTGTCGCCCGTCCGCACGCACCCGCGCCACAGCGTTCCCGTGACGACGGTGCCGAAGCCCTCCACGGTGAACACGCGGTCCACCGGCAGCCGCGCGGGCTCCGCGGCGCCGCGCCCCGCGACGCCGAGCAGCTGGCGGTCGAGTTCCGCGAGCAGCGCGTCCCGCCCCTCGCCCGTCACGGCGCTGAACTCGACGATCGGCGCGGCGGCGAGCGCCGAGCCTTCGAGCAGCGCGCGCACGTCGCGCGCGACTTCGGCACGCCACGCGGGCTCGGCGAGGTCGCTCTTCGTCAGCACGACGACGCCGCGCGCGACGCCGAGCAGCTTCACGATCGCGAAGTGCTCGCGCGTCTGCGGCATCACGCCCTCGTCTGCGGCTACGACGAGCAGCACGGCGTCGATGCCGCCGGAACCCGCGAGCATGTTCTTCACGAACCGCTCGTGACCGGGCACGTCCACGATGCCGACGCGCACGCCGCCGGGCGTGACGAGCGGCGCGAAGCCGAGGTCGATCGAGATGCCGCGCTTCTTCTCTTCCGGCAAACGGTCGGTGTCCACGCCGGTGAGGCGCTTCACGAGCGCGGTCTTGCCGTGATCGATGTGCCCCGCCGTGCCGACGATCGCGAGGCGGGGCGCGGACGAGGTCGGCGTCGCGGGCGAGTCGGGGGCGCGAGTCATGGGGCGCGGAGTCTATCGGAGCCCCTCGCCCACCGTGAAGGCGAACGCCGCGCGGCGCGCACCTCACGCGAACGCCCGGGCGCCGACGACTCGTCCGGGCGTTCGCTCTTGCGCCGTCCGCCCCCACGGGCGGCGCGTGACCGAGTTACGGAGTGAGCAGCACGCGGCGCGCGACCGTGACGCCGCCCGCGCGCACGCGCACGAAGTAGATCCCGCTCGCGACCGGCGGCGCGTTCCACTCCACGTGCTGAAGGCCGGGTCCCGAGACGACGTGCGACGTCGCCGACAGCACGCGCCCCTGCAGGTCGAACAGCTCGATGTCGGCGCGTGTCGCAGCGACGGCGGTGAAGTCCACGCGCGCGACGCCGCCCGCGACGCGCACCGCGCGGATCTCGGCGCCGCGTCCGCCGGCCGCGTCGATGCACGGCCCGAACGAACCGAAGTCGCCGCCGTCATCCACGCAATCGCACTCGGGTCCGATGCCGCCCTGCACGCACACGTCCACGGTCGCGAACGAGGCGGCGCCCTTCGCATCCGTCACCTCGAACGAGATGTGGTACACGCGGCCGTTGCCGGGCTGGTCGTTCTCGCGGCGCAGCCACAGCACGTCGTCCACGACCGCGGCGTCGGGGCACGTCGCCTTCGGTTCGGTCGAGACCACGGGTTCGTCCTGCGTGACGCCGAGCACGCGGAACGTCAGTTCGTCCCCTTCCGGATCGGTGACGCCGAGGATCTCGGCCGGAACGAGCGTGTGATCCACGGGCTGCGCTGCGACGAGCCGCCCGTTCGCGCGGCTCACGTCGGGCGCGTGGTTCGCGCGCGCCGGCACCCCGAGCGCGAGCCTGAAGCGCTCGCTGCCGCGGCCCGGATCGAGCCGCCACAGCCGCTCGTGCGTGATGCCGTCGTACTTCGACACGCCGTGCGCGAGGCCGTCCTGCGCCGTGTAGAACGCGTCGGCCCCGAGATCGCCCGCGAGGCCCAGGTTACCGAAGCAGCACCCGGCTCCGTCGTCGTTCGAAACGCACCAGTGTTCGGCGCCGTCCGCGGCGAGACAGCCGAGCATGCCGCCGCCGGACACCATGAGCGCCCCTTCGGTCGGCGCGAGCGCGCGCGACTGCGTGATCGTGCCGGGGAAGTCCTCACGCTCCCACAGCCGTTCGCCGCTCGCGTCGTAGCGCACCGTCAGCGGACGCGCGCCGTCGGGGCCGCCCGCGGCGACGTACACGCCGCCATCGAGCGCGTTCGCGATCGGTCGCGACGCCGAAGGCAGCCAGCGGCGCCACAGCTCGCGCCCGGCCGGCGAGAGCTTCACGAGCGTGCTCGCGCCGTCCGCCTGATGGAACGTCACGTACACGCCGCCGGTCCACGGATCGGCCGAGACCTGGCGTTCGTGCGCGGCCGGGCCGGGGTGATCGGGGCCGAAATCGAGCGGGCCCCACACCACGCGCCCGCGCGCATCGAGCCGCCACACGCCGAGCTCGTCGTCGGCGACGTACGCGCCGCCGAAGACGGCGTTCGCCGACACGCTCGACAGCGCGGTCGCGAGCGGCACGTCCCATTCGAGCGTTCCCTCGCGCCCGTACTTCTGAATGCGTTCGAGTCCGCTCGCCGGGTCCGGCGCGCCGAGTGTGAGCAGGTAGAGCGCGTCCTCCGTCGTGTTCCGATCCAGGCTCCACTCCTCGATGACCAGCGATTCGAATCCGAGCGGGCGCTCCCACACGAGCGCGCCCGTCGGTGTGACGCGGAACAGCCAGTACTTCGTGAGCAGCGCGCCCGCGTCGTCCGGGTCGGCGATCGGCTCGGGCAGCAGGACCGGCGTCTCGCCCGCGTAGAACCTCACGGCGCGCGGGCGCGGCAGCGCCGGCGCGGTTCCGAGTCCGACGACGAACAGGTCGAGCCGCTCGAGCCCGGGATCGGAAGGCGTCCATCCGATCGGATCCTCGGGATAGAGACTCGCGGGCGGCTCCGCGCCCGTCGGGGCGCCGGAGCGCGCGGGCGAGGGCATCAGCAACAGCAGCAGGACGGCGAGACACAGCAGAAGGCGGGAGTGTCGTGTCATCGAGACACACCTCCTCTCGTGTTGCGGCGCCTCGGCATTGCACCGAGGCACGAGCCCGGCTCTCGACCGCCGGGGACGCGCGGCCTCATCACACGCTGGGGCGGGGTGCCGGGTACTTCACGGATCGCGTCGGGCGGCGCCGCGGAGGTCGTGGCGTGAGGAGGGGGCGCAGGGGGACCGATCCGGATCCGCCGCGATCGAATAGCACTGCCCGTGCCCGAATTTCGGCGCGGGCGGTCGCGCACGCGCGCGTCGATCTCGCGTCGTCATCGCGACATCACCCGGCGAGCGTCCGCGCGCGGGCGGGTGACACTTCGACCCGCTGTCGCGCCGACATGCGAGCGCTGCCACGCCTCCGCGAGTGCGTCTCGCGAGGAACTTCGCCGGGGGCGCGGTGCGCCCGGTCTTAGCGAGCACAAGCGCGAACGCCCGGAGCACGAGGCTCCGGGCGGTCGCGCGACGCCGGCCGCTCTAGCGATAGAGCAGCGACTTCACCGTCAGCGTATGGAGCGTGCGCGTGATGAACAGCGCGTCGCTCCAGGTCATCCGCCCCGCGCCGCCCGAGGACACGCGCACGGCGCGGTAGCGGCCCGTTCGAATGATCTCGCCGGGATCGCCGCCGCCACCGGGATCGCCGCCACCGCCGTCGCCATCACCGCACTGACGCGCGCTCGTGACGCACAGGCCGTTCCCATCCACGTTGGCGGTGCAGATCTGATACCCGCTGTCCCCCACTTCGACGCAGGCGCTCCCGATGCAGGTCTCGCACGCGGCCGCGAGGCCGGCCCACGCGAGCAGAATCACTCCGACTCCGAGCACGACGAGGGGTTTCTTCGACATGACTTCCTCCGTGGCGAACCGACCGAGGGGGATCGCGGCTCCGCGAGCGGGAGACCCCCGCTCCGCGAGCCGCGTGCACAGACGCTAGCAGGGCTGCGATCGTCCGCGAGAAATAGTTGGAGACCGCGCCGACGACCTCGGAATTCGACGGTCGTGTCCGTCCTCATCCGGGCGCGTCGAGGAGTAGAGTGCGCGCGAAGGGAGGCCGCATGAGTCCGTCGAACGTGCACGTCGTCTTCGGCGCCGGTCAGATCGGAACGCCGCTCGCCCGCCTGCTCGCCTCGCGCGGGCGCGAGGTCCGCGTCGTCCGCCGCCGCTCCGGCCGCGCGCAGCAGGACCCGCCGACGATCGTCGGGGACGCGATGGATCCGGGCTTCGCGACCGAAGCCTGCCGCGACGCCGCCGTCGTCTACCACTGCATGAACCCGGCCTACGACGCGCGCACGTGGGCGCGCGAGCTGCCGCGGCTCGCCGACAGCCTCGTCGCCGCGTGCCGGGCGAACGGCGCGCGCCTCGTCGTGCTCGACAACCTCTACATGCACGGCGTGCCGAGGGGCCCGATCTCGGAGGACACGCCCGAAGCGCCGACGACGAAGAAGGGTGCGATCCGCGCGGCGGTGGCGAGGCGGTTCTTCGAGGCGCACTCGCGCGGCGACGTGCGCGTCGTCGTGGGGCGCGCCTCCGACTTCTACGGTCCGGGCGGCGAGGCGTCGCACTTCGGCCCGTCGTTCTGGCCGGACGCGATCGCGAAGGGCTCGGGGCCGGTGCTGATCAACCCCGACACGCCGCACGCGTACACGTTCACGCTCGACGTCGTCTCGGCGCTCGCGGCGCTCGGCGAAGCGCCCGACGACGCGTGCGGCCGCTGGTGGGCGCTCCCGACCGCGACGGCCGAGCCCACGCGCGCGCTCGTCGCGCGTTTCTCGAACGCGCTCGGCCGCGAGATCCGGATCCGGCGCATGCCAGCGCTCGCGCGCCGCGCCGCCGGCCTGTTCGTGCCGGTGCTGCGCGAACTCGAAGAGATGCTGCCGGGCTGGGACGCGCCCTACGCGCTCGACGACCGGCGCTTCCGCGCACGCTTCGGCCTCTCGCCCACGCCGCCCGACGACGGCGCGCGCCTCACGGTCGAGTGGGCGAGAGAACGGTTCGCGAAGCGCGGCTGATCACTCGATCACGGCGACCCGGCGCGCGAGCGCGCGCCCGTCGGCTTCGAGCCGCACGACGTAGATCCCCGCCGCGAGCCCGCGCCCGCGCCCATCGCGGGCCGGCCAGCGAAGCGTGTGCTCGCCCGCCTCGAGCGGGCCGTTCGCGAGCATCGCGACGCGGCGTCCCGCGACGTCGAGCACTTCGAGACGCGCGTTCGTCGCGCGCGGCAGCGTGAAGCGCACGCTCGACTCGCCGCGCACCGGGTTCGGCCACGCCCCCGCGAGGGCGAACTCGAACGCCGGCACGTCGTCCTCGACGCCGACCGTGCCCGCGGGCATCACGAACGCCGGTGCGCTCGCGTTCCCGTGCGCGTCCACCGCGACGAGCTTGTAGTAGTAGGGCGAGCCGGCGGCGTCCACGAAGCCCGTGCCCCCCTGCTCGGACACGAGGCTTCCCGGCCCCGGAACGAAACCGGGGCTCTTGCCGCGATAGAGCCGGTAGCCCGAGAGATCCGCCGCTCCGCTCGCGCCCCACGCGAGAGTCGTCGTGCCGATCGCGTACGCCGCCGTGAACGGCGCCGGCGTCGGCGGCGCGAGGTTGTCCACGGAGTAGCCGCTGTCGGGCGCCGACGACCACGACTGCGTGAAAGAACCGTTCAGCGCCTGCACCATGTAGAGCGTCGGCGGATTCGAGCCCGGCATCGAGTCGGTCGTCGTCGGCACCGTCAGGCTGTAGGAGGGCAGCCACGAAGGCACCTGCGTCGCGGCGAGTTCCCACGCCGTCTCGACGCCGTCGCGGATCACGCTCGCGAACACCGCTCCGGGCCCGTCCGGAAGCGGCGCGTCGAACGCGATGCGCCGCGCCCCGCGCGCCACGCGCGCGGCGGCGATCGTCGCCGGCACGGAGCGCCACAGGCGGTACTGCCCGATCAGCGTCACGGGAAACGCGTCGAACGGCGAAGCGCTCCACGACACCTTGACCCAGCCGCCCTGGTCGGCGGCGACGTCGCGCACCGAGGTGATGCGCGGTTCGTACTCGCCGACGTAGCCGTAGGGGTCGAGCCGGTTCGCGAAGATGCGGTAGTTCGAAGTCGGCCACGTATTGAGCCGGTTGTCCTGCCACGCGACGATCGCGCCGCCGCGCTGGTCGTTCACGACCGCCGGCCAGAACGAGTTCGCGCCCGTCGTCGCGACCGGGGCGCCGCCCATCGGGAAGATCAGCGAGCCGAAGCGGCTCACGCGCGTCGCGTACGAGTTGCAGGAGCCGTTGCGGTAGTCCTCCCACGTCGCGTACACGCCGCCCGCGCCGTCGAGCGCCATCGTCGCGACGTTCCCGATGTCGAAGCCCCAGCTCGCGAGCACGCCCGCGCCGGGAAACGTCGGCGCGGAGGAAGGCTCGAGGTGCTGCACGTACAGGCTCTCCGAGACGGTCGCGAACGCGACCCACGCGCCGTTGTTGCCGTCGGGAACGGCGACCGGGTACCACACGGGACCGGTCGGACCGAGCGCGCTGCGAACCGCCGTGAAGCCGTCGGGGGCCACGCCGACGCGTTCGACCCAGGTCGCGAGCGTGCTCGTGTCGCGCACGCGCAACACGTACCCGGCGCCGCCGCCCGCGATCGGGAACACCTGCGGGGCCTCGGCGCCGAGCGGCGTGTTGCCCGGTCCCACGCCGTCGAGCGTCCAGACGATCGTCCCGGTGCCGCGCACCTTCTGAACGTACGCGTCGCCGTTCGGATCGAATCGCTCGTCGCGCCAGGCGACGAGCAGGTTGCCGGCGCCGTCGGCCGCGACCGAGGACAGGTCCTGGATGCCGCTCGAGTAGCACACGCTGAGCACGCCGGGCGTGAACGACGGATGCGTCGCGCCCGCGGAGGTGAGGCGCGTGGTGTAGATGTCCCAGTCGAATCCCGTGAGCTGGTGCCCCCACGTGACGAAGCAACCGGTGCCGCCGTCGCTCGCGAGCAGGGGATTGAGATCCTGCTCGGACGAGGTGGTGATGCGCTTCCCCGTCGAAGCCCATCCGGACGCGATCGCGCCCGCGCCGGTGACGCGCGTGACGTACACGTCGGCGTTCGCGCCGTTGCGGTAGTCGAGCCACGCCAGGTACGCGCCGCCCGCGCCGTCGGAGATCACGTCGAGCGAGCTCTGCGACGCGCTCGTCGACGCGACGCGCAGTCCGCCGCCCGGCCAGCCGGGCGCGACGACGCCGTCCGTGAGCACGCGGGTCACGTAGATCTGCCCGGCGCCCGTGCGGTTGTCGATCCACGCGACGAGCGCGCCCCCCGCGCCGTCCGGCACGGCGCGCGTGAGCTGGTAGTACCCGCCGCCGTCGTTCGTGAGCGGGAGGTAGTCGTAGGGACCGTGCGGCCACGCGGCGTGGCCGTGCGGAACGAGCACGACGATGCCCATCAGCTGGGCCAGCGCGGAGATCAGGACGATTCGGGGGACGCGCTTCATGGTCTGCACTCCTCTCGTGAGTGACGGCTCGTCCATGGAGAACGCAAATTCGGCCGCAACGGTGACACGGCGATGCGAAGATCGTCGAGAACCCGGCCCCCGCGCACCGACCGGGCGACGCTCGGACCGGTCGCGGAACCCGTCCGCGCGAGGACCCGTTCTGGAGGGTCGCGCTCGACTATCGGCCGAGGTCGCTCGCCGCGAGGTGCAAGGCGTGCGGCGGACCCGGCTCGGTCCACGCGAAGACGAGCGTGCGGCCGTCGCGCGCGACCTGCGGCACGCCGCTGCCGCGCGCACCGCTCGCCGCGCCGATCTCGAACGTCGCGCCTTGCTCGCCGCGCGGCGTCACGCGCCGCGCGAGCACGCGCGCGACCGCCTTCTCGCCCTCGAGCCACGTGACGAGCGCGGAGCCGTCGTCGAGCATCTCGGCGTCGAGCCGCCCGAGCGGCGCGCCCTCGTCCACGCGCACGGGCTCGCCGAAGCGCCGACCGCGATCGTCCGAGAACGCGATCCACACGCTCGGCGTCTCGTCCGCCTCGGTGTACCAGACGAGCGCGACGCGCTGGCCGCGCGCGACGAGCGCCGGCCCGTTCACGGGACAGCCGGGCATCGTCCAGCGGTCGGCGCGTGCGCCCGGGCCCGCCGTCCAGCGCCCGGCTTCGAAGCGCGCGAGCGCGATGTCGCGGATCTCCTTCGGATCGCGATCCCGGTACGCCGCGAGCAGTCCGTCGCCGGTCTTCACGAGCGCGGTCTGGCAGCAGTCGCACGTGCGCGCGTCGAGCTCGGACTCTTCACCGAGCGAGCCGTCGGCGCCCGCGACGCGCGAGTGCAGCGTCATCTCGGCGCTCCCCTCTTCGGCCCCGGGGAGCAGGTTGTGACCGTCGAGCCACACCGCGCGCACGTGCGTCGCGTCCTCGCGGACGAGCGACACGAAGCCGTGCTCGGTGCCGCGCGCGTCGTCGTGCAGGCGCAGCGGCGCGCTCCACGTCTCGCCGCGATCGCGCGTGAACGCGATGCGCAGCTCGTAGGCGTACACGTCGGCGCCGGTCTTCCACGGCCACACGGCGGCGAGCGTGCCGTTGCCGAGCGAGCACAGCGCCGGGAAGTCGGCCCAGTTGACGAAGAACGAATCCCCCGCGGCGATCGTCGTCGGCGCCGAGCACTCGCGGCCGACGCCGTGGGCGAAGCGCAGGGCGAACCCGCCGCGCTCGAGTTCCTCGAACCAGCACATCACGACGCCGAGTCCGGGGTCGGCCTCGAGCCGGGCGAAGCGCGCGTCCGGCGCGGTCGCGACGGCGACCGGACGCAGCGGCCCCGGCGCGAACGCCCCGGCGCGCGCGCCGGGGATGCGCCCGGCGAGCACGGCGAGCGCCGCGAGCGGCAGGACGACGGCGAGCGCGCCGCGCAGCAGCGCGCGAAGTCCGAACGGGGATCCGAGCATGGGCGCGGAACATAGCGCAGCTCGCGCGCGCCGTGCGCCCCGGCGCTCAGGAATGACGCCGGGCGGCCGAGACTCGTTCCCGGTGAAGGCTCCCAGTCCCCCGCGCCGCGCGGCCCGAACCGCGCCGCAGCGGGTCCTCGCATTCCTCGCCGGAGGTGCCATGCGTCTCGCGCTCCGTTTCCTCGGACGGCATCGGGGTCCGCTCGCCGGCTTCGCCACGCTCGCCGCGGCGCTGCTCGCGCCCGGAATCGCCGGCGCCGAAGACCGCTTCTCGTTCGACGTGCGCCTCGCGCGGCAGGCCGAGCGCTTCCAGTCGCACGAAGCCGACAGCCTGGGCCTGAGCGTCACGTCGAGCACCGTCGGCATCGGCGAGTGCGCGTTCCGCGTCATGGACCTGCCGCTGCAGAAGGGCGTGCGTCCCTCGGTGACGGTGTTCGGCCGCGCGATGACGTCGGAGCGCGTGTTCGTGTACGGCGCGGGACTGCCCGCCGCGATCGCGCGCACCGAGGAGTCGCCGATGGTGGACGTTCTCGGCGGACTTCAGCTCTCGCTGCCGCTCGGAATGGTGGACGGCACGAAGGGCGCGAACCTGTTCCTGCGCTACGAAGGCGGCGTCGTGATCGCGCGCTCCTCGGGCGAGAACTTCCTGCAGACCTCGAGCGTGCACTTCGGCTTCGAGCGCGACGGCGGCGTATTCGACGGCAGCGAGATGGAAGTGGGCTCGGGCTACAACGACCTCTTCGGCAACGACTGGGGCGCCAGCCGCTGGAGCGCGCGCATGCTCGTCATGATGGGTCTCGGCGCGTGGCCGGGCTCGGCCGCCGAGGCGACGGCCGCGGGCAAGCCGGCGGCGAAGCCGAACTTCGACGCGCGCCGGCCCGTGCGCCTCTTCGCCGAACTGGAGCTGATGACCGACGGCCGCCCCGGCCCCGACGCGCTCAGCGTGCGCGCCGGCGTGGCGCTCGACGCGGGCACGCTGCTCACGAAGATCGCGGGCGCGGACTCGCGGTAGTCCGCGGGCGCCGTGCGCGGGTTCAGCCCCCGCCGCGCTCGAACGAGATGAGGTGCGGCGCGAGACGGCGGCCCGCGTAGCAGTGGAGGCCGAGCGGCACGAGGTGCGCCGCGCGGAAGAGCCGCCGGTACGCAGACGCCGGTCGCGGCTGGAAGCCCTCGTCGTCGCCGATCGTCGCGTCCTCTTTCGTGAACAGTTCGAGGAACGCGACGCCGCCGAGCAGCCGTTCGATCGCGCGCAGCCCCTTCAGCGCCTCGGCCGCGCTCACGTAGTGCAGCACGTCCGAGCACACGACGAGATCGAACGGACCGCGCAGCCGGAGGCGCGCGAGCCCGCCGAGCGAGCCGAGCCGGAGTCCGCGCGACTTGCCGTAGCGCGCGACCGCGTACTCGCTCGAATCCACCCCGACGTAGCGCGCGTCGGGACGCGCGGCGAGCACGAGCGCGCGCCACACGCCCTCGCCGCAGCCGACGTCGAGCACGCTCTTCAGGGGCCGCTCGAGCAAGTACTCCGTCGCCGCGATCGCGAGCTGCACGCGGCGCGCGAGCACGCCGCGATGCACCACGGCGTAACGCGGATCGCGGTACCAGCGGTCGAAGTACGAGCGGTCGTAGGCCTTCTCGACGCCGCGCCGCGCGCGTGCGCGCGCGCTCACGGACGCGTGAACATCAGGCCGAGTCGCAGCGACGCGGTCGTGATCTCGCTCTCGGCCGTGTTGTACCAGGACCCGTTCGCGTCGGTGCCGAACGCCGGCACGCCGACGTAGCGCGCGTTCTCGCGACGGCGCCAGTCCAGCTCGACGGTCCACGCGGCCGTCCGCGCGCGGCCGAAGCGGCGCCGCATCCCCGCGCCCACGGCCCACGCGAGACCGCGGTTGCTCTCGGGGCGCCCCGGCGGATCGTAGCCCGCCGCCTGGTTGAACGCGTCCACTTCGGTGCGCGTGCCGCCGACACCGACGGACGCGAACGCGTAGTTCGCGCCGTCGCCCCACGGCCGCTCGTACTGCACCCCGATCGCGGCCCACGACAGCCGCGTCTGCGGGCGCAGTTCGTGCGACTCGAGGCCGCCGAAGCCGTCGTCCGTGAGCGCCGTCTCCTTGCGCCCGTCGTGCGACACGAGCCCGATGTCGAAGCGCGCCGCCACGCGCTGCGGCTCGTGCCGCAGCGTGAGGGCGAAACCCGGGCCGAAGCCGACGTGCGGGCTCGCGCCGCGGAACGCGCCGAGCGACTGGGACGTGACGAACTGCGGCCCCATCCACACGTCCCACTCGCGCGCGTTCGACTGCGCGGCGGCAGTTCCGGCGAAAGTCAGCGCGACGAGGGCGAGCGGGACGAGCCGGAACCGGAGCCGCATGCGGTCACTCCTGGACGCGACGGATCGTGGCGCCGAGCGATGCGAGCTTCTGGTCGAAGTTCTCGTAGCCGCGATCGAGGTGGTAGATGCGCGAGATCTTCGTCTCGCCGTCGGCGACGAGCGCCGCCATCGCGAGCGCCGCGCTCGCGCGCAGGTCGGTCGCCATGACGGGCGCGCCCGAGAGCTTTTCGACGCCCTTCACGACGGCGACGTTGCCCTTGAGGTCGATCTTCGCGCCGAGCCGGCCGAGCTCGGGCACGTGCGTGAAGCGGTCGAGGTAGATCGTGTCCGTGATCACGCTCATGCCGTCGGCGACGGCCGCGAGCGCCATCATCTGCGCCTGCATGTCGGTCGGGAATCCCGGGAACGGCGCCGTCGTCGTGTTGACCGCGGCCGGCCGCGAGGACGCGTGCACCGTCACTTCGTTCGGCCCGTACAGCACCTCGCAGCCGGTCTCCTCGAGCTTGTGGATCGCGGCCATCATGTGCGCGGGCTCGCAGCGCTCGATCGTGACGTGGCCGCGCGTGATCGCCGCCGCGGCGAGGAACGTCGCCGCCTCGATGCGGTCGGGGATGATCGTGGTCTGGATCGGCCGCAGCGTGCTGACGCCGTGGATCACGATGCGCCGCGTGCCGAGGCCTTCGATGCGCGCGCCGCAGTCGTTCAGCACCTCGCCGAGCACCGTGATGTCGGGCTCGAGCGCGACGTTGTCGAGCACCGTCGTGCCGTGCGCGAGCGTCGCGGCCATCATGAGCTGCGCGGTCGCGCCGACCGAGACGGTCTCGAAGTTGTACTCGGCGCCCTTGAGCTTCACGTCCTTGCCGACGACGTAACCGTGGTCGATCTCGAGCGCGGCGCCCATCGCCTTGAGACCTTCGAGGTGCAGGTTCACGGGCCGCGGTCCCCACGCGCAGCCGCCCGGCAGCGACACGCGCGCGGCGCCGAAGCGCGCGAGCAGGGGCCCGAGCACGTAGATGCTCGCCCGCATCGTGCGCACGAGGTCGTAGGGCGCCTCGACCGAGTTCACGCCGGTCGTGTCGATGCGGCACTCGTTGCCGCGGAACTCGACCTTCGCCCCGAGCACTTCGAGCACCTTCGCCATCGTGCGCGTGTCGAGCAGCGACGGCACGTTCTTCAGGACGTGCAGGCCGGGCGCGAGCAGCGTCGCGCACATGACGGGAAGAGCGGCGTTCTTCGCGCCGCTGATCGCGACGCGGCCTTCGAGCGGGCGTCCGCCCGTGATGACGAGTGCGTCCATGAGGCCGGAAGTGGTCGAGGTGGCGGAGTCGGCGGGCGCGAAGGTGCGAGTCGTCGGAGTCATGGCGTCCATCCCTGGAATGCGAACCGCGCATCGTGCGCGGGCGAGGGCTTCGAGGTGCGGCGCGAGTCGCCGGCATTATCGGCGCGACGCCGCGCGGAATCAACGCCCGCGCGTCGCGTGCGACGCAGGGCCTCCGCTATGCTGCGCGCCGACCCGCCGCCTTCGAGGAGAATTGCGCCCATGTCGCGATCGTCCGGCTTCCGATTCGCCGCCGCCGTCGTCTCGCTCGTCGTTCTCGCCGCTCCCGCCGCGGCCAAGACCCGCGCCGCCGCACCCGTCGCGCTCGCGCCCGCCGCGGCCGATTCGCTGCGCGCGGCGTACGAGAAGGACCGCGAGGAGACGCGCGAGTGGCTGCGCACGGCCAGGACTTCGTACCTCGCGACGATCCTGCGGCGCGACTTCGAATCGAAGGCCTCGCTCACGGTCGGCAGCGCCGCGGACGCCGACGTGCGCATCGAGGACGCGAGCGTGAAGCCGCACCACCTGCGCGTCGCGGTGGTCGGCGACTCGTTCCGCGTCGAAGCGCTCGACGACGGCGCCACGTTCGCGGCCGGCGGTGAGGAGCGGCGCGTCGCGACGCTCGCGCCGGGAAGCATCGGCGTCGCGCGCTTCACGGTGCGGCTCTCGCACCAGCGCTTCCCCGCGATCATCGTGTTCGATCCGCAGAGCCCGCGCTTCAAGGACTACAAGGGGCTCGAGTGGTTCCCCGTGGACTTCGCGTACCGCTACGAGCTGGCGATCACCCCGAACCCGAAGCCCGACACGGTCGTCGTCATGTCCACGCGCGGCAACGCGCGTCACGCGCTCCGCGCCGGATGGTTCGACTTCGCCGTCGTGGGCAAGCCGTGCCGGCTCGAGGCCGTGCGCCTGCTCGAGCCGGGCGTGGACGAGAAGAGCCTCGGCATCTTCTTCCGCGACGCGACGACCGGGAACGAGACCTACGGCGTCGGCCGCTACCTCGACCTGGAGCCACTCGCGAACGGCCGCTACGTGCTCGACTTCAACCTCGCCTACAACCCCGCCTGCGCGGTGTCGGACCACTACAACTGTCCGATCCCCTCGAAGGCGAACACGCTCAAGGTGGCGATCCGCGCCGGCGAGAAGGACGCGCACTACCACTAGTCCGACCTGTGGACGAATCGCGAGCCGAGGGCGCCGGATCCGCGCATTCATGAACGGGCCAGGTTCCGTCCGAGAGCTTTCCGCGGCGTCGCGCCGCGTCCCCGGCCGGAACGTGGCGGCGAGCCGGACGCGAGGTTCGCAGATGCGGCGCGCGCATTGCCCGTCGCGCCCCCCTTCCTCGGAACGGACAAGATTGACTTGACCGCGGACGCGCACGCCGCGACTGTGCGCCCGTTGGTCGTTGACGACGGTCGACGCCCGCCTCCTTCCTCCCCCCTGCTGGGCCTCCGTCACGCAGTCGTCCCGCTCTACTCGAACTGCGGACGTGATGATGGCTCGCGCGCCTCCGACTCACCGCTTCGCCGTGTCTGCACGGCCCGAATGCCACGAGGTCCACACACTCCCCTTGCGTTCCCATTCGCGGGGCCGCCGGAGATCCGGCGCGAGCCCCGCACGAGGAGACGCACCATGAAGTCCATTCGCTACTCCTTCGCCCTGCTCTCGTTGTTCCTGGCGTTCGCGTTCGCGAACGTCGCCCGCGCGACCGACGTCGACGGCCCTGACGATTGCGCGAGAGCTCACGAGGACTTCGGCGACGCGCCCGAAGCGATCCCGGCGTACCCGAGCGGCGTGCTCGGTCACTTCCCGACGTGTCTCGTGCCGAGCGCGCCGGGGACGAGGACGTTCGTTTGTCCGCCGATCAGCACGCCTCCCGGACCGACGGGCTACATCCTTCACGTCCAGGGGATCGCCGGCTATTGGCTCGGTTGCTACCCGACGCCGACCGGTCCGATGGGCATCGACAGCGAGCCCGACGGCAAGGTCGCCCTCGGCGGCGGACCGAGCGCGTGCGGCGGCATTCCGACCGACTGCATCGAGCCGTCGTTCCCCGGCATGTCGTTCGGCCAGGACGAGTGCTACGCGGACGGATCGGATGCGGGCATCACGAGCCCGATCAGCTTCGCGGCGTGCGCGGTATCGGCGGTTTCGTTCTTCACGTGGAGCTGTACGCCCGCCACGCAGCAGAGCCCGCGCTTCCTCAACATCTGCGTGGACTGGAACGGCGACGGCGACTGGAACGACAACTTCAGCTGCCCGAACGGCGCCTGCGCCTTCGAATGGGCGGTGAAGAACGCGCCCATCGCGATCCCGCCCGGCTGCGCGCTGCTGACGTCGCCGGCGTTCCTCACCGGACCGTTCGACACGTATGCCTGGCTGCGGATTTCGCTGACCGACACGCCGGTGCCGGACGACTACCCGTGGGCGGGCTCGGCGACGGTGCCCGGAGGCAATTACTTCGGAGGCGAGACCGAGGACTACCCGGTGGCGGTCGGACACGCGACGGCGACGTCGCGCTCGACGTGGGGCCGGGTGAAGACGCTGTACCGGTGATCGCATCGCCTCGAAACGTCTCGGCCGCCTTCGCACTCGAAGGCGGCCGAGGCGCGTATTCAGCGACTCACTTCACGACCATCACCCGCGCCGTGACGTTTCCGCGCGCGGTCGACGCGCGCACGAAGTAGAGCCCGGCCGAGAGCCGCGCGGCCGGCAGTTCAACGCGGTGCTCGCCCGCCGAGTCGAACGTGCGCTTCGTCGCGCACACGCGGCGGCCGTTCAAGTCGTAGAGCGCGAGCATCACGTCGCCCGGCTCGCGCAGCGTGAGCGCGAACGCCGGAAGCGTTGCGCACGGCACGCGCCCGAGCGGCCGCAGGGCGAGCGCGTCGCGTTGCGCGAGCGGCGCATCGCCGACGCCCGCGGGCGGCGCGATCGGCGTGCCGAAGACGACGCGGAGCAGACGCGCATTCGAGTGGTTCTGCTGCAGGACGAGCAAGTCGCTCGCGCCGTCGTCGTCGAGATCGGCGCTGATCGCGGTGCCCGAGCACACGCCCAGGCCCACGTCGCTCGGCTCGCCGAACACGCCGGCGCCGAGCCCGCGGAACGCGCGCAGGAGGAACTGAGGCGGACCGCCGCCCGACGGTGGCGGATTCGCCGCGAACACCGCGACGTCCGCCTCGGTGTCGCCGTCGAAGTCGCCGACCGCGAGCGTGGTCACGGTGTAGCCCGCTGGCGCCAGGCTCAGGCTCGTCACGACGGGCGGCGCGAACGCACCGCTCCCCTGGCTTCGTACACAACTCAGGCCGCTCGTCCCGAGCGCACCGACGAAGTCGATCTTCCCGTCACCGTCCAGGTCGCCGACGGTCGACGCCGAGAGCGTCCCGCCCGCGAAGATCGCGATCGAGTTTCCGAGACCGAGACCGAGCAGGTTGGGCCGGTAGCGGAACGAATCCGCCGCCGCCGAGCCTGCGTCGACGCGTCCGTCGCCGTCGAAGTCGCCGGTCAGGCGATGCTCCGCGCCGGACGATGCGAACGACAGACGCGTGAAGTTCCCGGCGCCGTCGTTGTCGAGCAGCGACCCGTCGGACAGCAGCACGTCGAGATCGCCGTCGCCGTTCCAGTCTCCCGGCGCGTTCGAGTACAGCGCCGGCGCGTAGTTGCCCGTCGGCGGATACCGCCACGTGACGCTGCCATCGGGCGTGAAGTACGTGCAGCTCGACGGCTGGTCGACGTATTGCCCGATGACTTCGGCCCTGCCATCGCCGTTCACGTCGCCCATGTCGAGCTGACGCACGTACGAGTTCATCAGATTCCCGGCGAGCGCGAGACTTCCATCTCCGCGATTGCGGTAGAGGTGCATCAGCGTGAAGTGGTTCGCCACCGCCACGTCGGCATCGCCGTCGCCATCCACGTCGCCGGCCGCGAGGTCCTCCGGGGTGACGCCGACGCCCTGGTCGTAAACCGCGAAGCCCGCGAATCGACCGTGCGCGAAGCGCCGCACGTGAAGCGTGCTGAGGCCGTGCGCGAGGTCCGGCGTCCCGTCGGCGTCGAAGTCGCCCACGGCCCAGGAAATCAGGTCGCCGCTGCTCCCCATCGGGTGCGAGGGCGTGAAGATCCCAGGCGACGTCTGCAGCTGGGGAACGAAGCCGAATACGGCTCCGCTCGAGAACTCCGCGATCAAGTCGGCCCGACCGTCACCGTCGAAGTCGCCGGCCGCCGTGCGCAGCAGACCGCCTCCGTCGATGGCGTCGGGCGCGCCGAACCCGCCACCCGCGAGTCCGCGTCGCAACTGCCACGTCGCATACGTCACCGAGTCGCGCGCCGACACGAGGTCCGCTCGTCCGTCGCCGGTGAGGTCTTGCGCGAGCATCACGCCTCGCACATCGAGCGACACCGGCGCGCCGAAGGTGCCCGGGAGCTGGTTCGGAATCGTCCAGCCGATGTCTTTCCCCGTCGCGAACGCGACTCGAAGGGCGAACGGCGCCATGGCCGCCCAGTAGAACGACTGCGCCGAGAACACGTCCAGATCACCGTCGGCGTCGGCGTCCGCGAGCCACAGCTGGCTCGCGCCGACCGGGAGCACCGCGAGCGGCGCCGCCGAGAACACGCCGCTGCCGTCGTTCGCGAGCCGGTAGATCGAGTGACGGAAGCGGTTGCCGACGACGAGGTCCACGTCGCCGTCCTGATCGAGGTCGCCCGCGACGATCGCCACGACGCCGTTCGAGTCGGTGGGCACGTACGTCGGCGCGCCGAAGCCGGACACCGAGTTGAGCAGGATCGCGACGCGGCCCGTCGTGCTCTGGTCGTCCACGACCGCGAGATCACCCAGCCCGTCGCCGTTGAAGTCGGCGCACGCGACCGCGTCCGAGCGCTGGCCGCACGGCACGCTCACGACCGGATCGAACGAACCGTCCTGACGGTTGATCCACACGGCGACGTTCGTCGTCTGCAACGCGCCGACGATGTCGGTCCAGCCGTCGCCGTTGAGATCGCCGGTTGCGAGATTCCAGAGCGCCGATGGCGAGCTGTACGTCGCCTCGGGCGAAAACCAGATCGGAGCAGCGCCGGCGCTCGCGGTGACGATCGCGAGCGCGGCGGATGCGAGTGCGAGCGATGAGCGTTTCATGAGGGGTCGCTCCTGGAAGTGGTTTGCTGCCTCATCGGAAGAGGATGACACGCGTGACGTTGGTCTGGCCCTCGAACTGCGCGCGAGCGAAGTAGAGGCCCGCGGAAAGCGCACGCTCGGACAGCTCGAGCCGCACCTCGCCCGCTTCGGCGAGCGTGCGTCGAGCGGAACGCACGAGTCGTCCGCTCACGTCGTAGAGCGCGAGCGTCACCTCGCCCGCGCGGGGAACGGTGAGCGCGAACGCGGGGAGCCGGTCGCCCGGCACCGCGCCGAGCGCGCGCATCGCGAAGGCGGGCCTCGGCACGTCCACCCACGTTTCGACGCTCGTGCGTTCGACGGCGCCGTCGGAGTAGCGAAGGCGATAGGCGTAGCGGCGGCCCGGAGCGACGGCGGCGTCGCGGTACGTGACATGCCCCGCGCCATCGGCGACGACGCTCGCGAGCGCGCCCCACTCGCCGTCCGCGACGCGCCGCTCGACCGTGGCGGTGAACGTGCCGCCTTCGGGAGCGAACCACTCGAGCACGACCGCACCGTTCTCGAAGCGCGAGGAGACAAGCGCGAGTTGCGCGGGCGTGGGAGCGAGCGGAGAGGCGTTGTAGAGCAGCGTGACGAGTCCGAAATAGCCGTCCGTGAAACCGACGTCCGGTCGGCCGTCGCCATCGAAGTCGCCGACGATTGAGCCGTCCGCACAGCCAGTGGTTCGGATCGTCTGAGCTTCCGAAAAGGCGCCGCCGCCGAGTGCGGTGTAGAAATAGCCGTGGTAGGCGTACGTGCCGCAGTTGTAGACCTCGTGGGTCGCGAAGTCGGCCATGCCGTCGAGATTCCAGTCCGCTGTTACGAAGCCCTTGCCGCCGTAGTCGCCGTAGTGCGTCCCGACGAGTGACAGGTGTCCGGCACCGTCGTTGATGAAATCTCCCCACCAGGCGACCCCGAAGTCCGCACCGCGGCCGAACTCGAAGATCACGTCGCGATCGCCATCGCCGTCCACATCCGTGCCCACGAGAGCGTCGAGCGCAGTCACGAGCGAGGCGCCAAAGAAGCTCATCGAGTCGGTGGTCGCTCGAACGACGGCACCGAAGGAGTCGAGATAGAGGATCTCCAGCGCGGCGCTCGCCGTCTGCTCGCCGTACTCTCCGGAGGTCCTCGCCCAGGGGACGTGGAAGATCTCGTCCCGACCGTCGCCGTCGAAATCGGCGCACGCGTACAGGTGCGGAGCGATGGCGGGCCATTGGACGGTGATCGGCGCTGCAAAGGCCCCGCCGCCCAGCCCGAGGCAGATTCTCAGCTCGGGCGCCGATGTCAGCAGGAGTAGATCCGGGTGCTGGTCACCATTGAACTCTGCCGGCGCGCACAGCCTTCCCCACTCGGCGACTTGGAGCGTCGGGCCAAAGCCAACGCCATCGCCAGATCGAAGCCTGCAGGACCCGTCATAGAAGAGCAGGTCATCCTCACCATCCTCATTCAGATCAACCACCGCAGCCGCCTCGCCCAAGCCGATCGGAGTGCGTTCGCGGTACACGCCTGGGCTTTGGTTCCGGATCAGGAAGAGCGTATCGCGCTCCGTAACGACGAAATCGGCGAACGCCCGCTGGCTGGTGCGCACGGGCCGGACTCCCCGCGCGGCCCTCGCGTAGAGGGGAGGCGATGACACCAGAATCTCCTCCCGACCCAGCAGCAGTCCATCGCCGCGATTCCACAGGATGAACGTGGTCGGGTCGTCGCTGTCCTCGTGACCGTCGTCCTTCACACCGCAGGTGCCGACGATTTCGGACCAGCCGTCCCCGTTCACGTCAGCAATCGTCAGCTCCTTGAGCGCCCCGGGCACGTGCCAGCGCGCTGTGCCCTGCCGAGCGTCGTCCCCCAGCGCGTGTCCGACGAACACGAGCAGGTTCTCGTCGACGTATGTGTGGATGCGGCCGCTCGTCGCCACCTCGGGCAGTCCGTCGCCGTCGATATCGCCCACTCCCAGAGCTTCCTTCCAACTTGGAGAACTGCTCTCGGGGAAGTACGGCCCGTGATGCGAGAACGCCCCCGTGCCCGAGTTTTCGAACCAGTGCGGGTGGGAAGTGTCCACCGCGACGACATCGAGATCGCCGTCCGCATCCATGTCGGCAAGCATCACGTGCGAGAACCCCGAGTTCTCATCGGCGAGGAGTACGGGAGGCGTGAAGGTGCCGTCGCCGTTGCCGAGCCCGACGCCGAGATGATTCGGACCGCTCGCTCTATAGATAGCCACGAGATCGGCGATCGAGTCGCAGTTCACGTCGCCCAGCGCGAAGCTGGCCATCGCATGCGGCGCATCCCCACGGTCGACTCGAGACAGGAATCGCCCGTCCCCGCCGAACAACACGCACAGCGAGTCCGGAGAGAGCACCACCGCGTCGAGTCGCAAGTCTCCGTTCAAGTCGGCGAACTCCACCGAGGCCGAGCCAGTTGGGACGGCGTAGACTTCGGGGACCGAAAATGCGAAGCCGATCTGTCTGCGCAATACACGTAGCGTCGCCGGCGACTCCTGCAGTGAAACCAGGTCGTCGTGGCCATTCCCGTCGAGGTCTCGCACCTTGAGCGCAACGATCGGACCGCCCGCAAGCCTCATCGAGTCGGGTCCGGAGAACTCGCTTCCAAGCACGCCACGCAGAACGAAGATCTGACCTGCTTTGGCTCCCGCGATCTCGAAGCCCGGCTCGTCATCGAGCTGTCCGACCGCGATGTGATCGCCAACGTCCGGGTACAGCTGCCGACTCGCGAACTGAATCGGTGGGGGCGTGGCGCTCGCGGCGCCACATGCGAAGAGCAGCGAGAGAATCGTCAGCGCGCCCGCGGGTTCGAAGCTCTCGAAGAATCGGCTCATCCGTCGAGTCTCCTCCTCACTCTTGCGTCCGACCTCAGCACGTTGACCGGCATCTCGCCGAGCATCCGCTGCTCCTCGCAGTCGCGCACTTACAGGCGGCAACTCGGTCGTCGCCGGGGGAGAGACCTTGGTCGAGGCGGAACAGCAGTTCCCTCGTTTCCTGCAGACGGATCAGCGCGGACCGTGCTTTGGACGCGCGGCCACGACCGCGTTTGCCACGACGACCTGCGTAGTTCGCTGAGAGCAGCGCGGCCAGAACACGAGGGAGGCCTCCATGCGGAGCGGCGATGGGAATCCCACCCCGCTCTCGCATCTCGGATACCAGCCCGCGTGCGCGCAGTCCCTGCCCGTCAAGCGCGCGTCTCGGCGCGAGTTCGCCCCGACTCGCCGAGACGAGTCGCGTTCGAACGATCGGCGGCCGCCACAAAACCGTCGGTGAGTCCGACACGCTTCGAAACAGCGACTTCGAACTGCCGTTAGCTACCGCGCAACAGTCGTCACGGCCTACTCGCGCTCCTCCGCCCACTGTTGCGGCGCGATCGCGGGGCCGCGTTCGCGGCGCGCGAGCAGCAGGCGCGGCTTGCCGGCGAGGTCGTCCACGAGCCGCGCGCCGCTCCAGTCGTGCGCGCCCTCGAACCACGCGAACACGTCGCGCGCGCGCGTCTCGTCGAGTTCGAGCGCGAGCAGGCCGCCCGTGACGAGGTGCCGCGGCGCGTCCTCGACGATCGCGCGCAGGTCCTCGAGCCCGGTCTCGCCCGAGAACAGCGCCGCGTGGGGCTCGTGGTCGCGCACGTCGGCCGGCAGCGCGTCGCGTTCGCCGTCGGCGACGTACGGCGGGTTCGAGACGACGACCTCGAAGCGCTCGTCCGCGCCGACGGCGCCGAACCAGTCGCCGTGCGCGAACCGCACGCGTGATTCGAGGCCGAGCGCGAGCGCGTTGCCGCGCGCGACCTCGAGCGCGGCCGGACTCGCGTCGGTCGCGGTGACGCTCGCCGCGGGACATTCGGCGGCGATCGCGAGCGCGAGCGCTCCGGACCCGGTGCCGAGGTCGAGGACGC
>JBGAOA010000119.1:0-6481 GCA_044222065.1 Candidatus Eiseniibacteriota bacterium | reverse complement strand
TTCCGCGGGCGTCTTCACTTCCCCGCCGCGCACGACGGCGACGAGGCGGCGGAACGCCGACGCGCTCTTCGTCGGAGCGGCGCCGAGCACGACGAGGTCGGCGAGTTTGCCGGGCTCGATCGTGCCGAGATCCGCGCCGCGCCCCATCGCGCGCGCCGCGTTGCGCGTCGCCGCCACGACCACGTCCGCGGGCCGCAGTCCCGCGCGCTCGAGCGCCTCGAGTTCCGCGAACACCGACGCGCCGTGGAGCGTGAGCGGATTGCCGGCGTCGGTGCCGAACGCGATCGGAACGCCCGCGCGGAAGGCCGCGAGCGTGTTCGCGCGGATCATCGCCTCGAGCGAATCCACCCGCGAGCGCCGTGCGCGCGGCGCGGCGCCGAGTTCCGGCCGCCCGAGCGACGCCGTGCGCGCGACGAGCGAGCGTGTGAGCGAGTCCACGGCGCCGGTCGGATCGTCGAGGGCCGGCGGCTCGCCGAACGCCGCCGCGCGCAGCGCGCGCGTGTAGCCGCCGAGCACGGTGATCGTCGGACACAGCGTCGTGCGGTTGCGCCGCGCGAGCGCGAGGAACTCGGCGTCGAGCGGCCGGTCCTGCACGCCGTGGACGAGCACGTCCGCGCCCGCGCGCAGCGCCGCCTTCGCCTCGTCGAGCCCGGTCGCGTGGACGAGCAGCGGCAGCTTCGCCGCGTGCGCCTCGCGCCCCGCGACCGCCACCGCGCGTTCGAGCGCGGCGCGGTCGTCGCCCGGCCGCACGATGAACCACACCTTCACGGCGTTCGCTCCGAGGCTCTTCAGGTAGCGCACGCCCGCGACGGCGCTCGTGCTGTCGGTGAGGTGGATGAACTGGCGCTCGGCGGGAACGTTCAGCCAGTGGTCGAGCGTCGAGAGCAGCGGCCCCGCCGCCGCGACGCGCGGCGCGTCGAGGTTCGTCTCGGCGTCGCGCGCGAGCCGCACGGTCCACGGGTAGCCGCCCACGTCGAACACCGACGTGACGCCGCAGGCGAGGTACGAGCGCTCGAGCACCTCGGCGTGCTCGCGCAGGCGCGCGATCGCGGTCTCGTACGGGTAGTCCGCGCGCACGTCGATCGCATCGGGGCGGCCGTCGAGCCAGCCCGTCTGCGAGAAGTGCACGTGCGCGTCGGTCAGCCCCGGCGTGAGCCAGCGTCCGCGCGCATCGTGCGTGTCGGCGTCCGGCGGGATGCGTTCGCGCGCGCGCGGCCCGGCCGCTTCGATCCTGCCGTCTCGGATCACGACGACCGCGTCGCGAACGGGCGGAGGATGCGCACGCGCGCGCGCGGCCCGGCCGCGTCGATCCTGCCGTCTCGGATCAGGACGACCGCGTCGCGAACGGGCGGAGCGCCCGTGCCGTCCACGAGCGTGGCGCCGACGAGCGCGCGCGCGGGCGGCGCCGTGCCCGCGGGCGCCGGGAACGCGGTCGTCACCGCGATCTTCCAGCCGCGCTCGGTCGCGACGAACACGCGCTCCGAGAGTCCCGACTGCTCGTCGGCGCCGTAGCGCACGCGGTAGCGGTAGGTCGCGTACACGACGCCGTCGCGCACCGGTGCGAAGCGCAGCGCGAGCGCCTCGAAATGATCGGGCCAGCCGCCGCCGCGCCGCGTGGACGCGGCGAGCGAGTCGAAGCCCTGCACGAACCCGTCGGGGCCGGTGCGCGTGAGCGACGGCGAGGGCAGGTAGCAGTCGAGGTACGACTCGGCGTCGCGATGCTCGATCGCGCGCAGGTTCCGCTCGAACACGACGCGCGCCGCCGCGACGTCGGTCTCGGGCGAAGCGAGCGCGGTACGCACGGCAAGGATGCCGAGGAACGCGGCGGCGAGGACGGCGGCGTTCGGTGAGCGCATGGCGCGCGACACTAACTCAGACGGCCCGGCACGGGAACGGCGAGCCTCAAGATCCCCACGCCGCGGCCGAGACTCCAGAGGTCACGACGAACCCCCGAGCCACGGAGGACTCCATGAAGCCCCTGCGTCTGCTTCTCCCCGCGGGCCTGCTGTTCGCGTCGCTCCTGCCGGCGCCGGCCCACGCGTATCTCAATCCCTACGTCCGCGTCGGATTCGGCGGCCACCAGGCCCGTATGAACGACATGAACAACGCGATCGGCGCCGAAGTCGCCCTGGCGCAGAACGGCGGCGTCCCGGTCGAGACGCAGTTCGTCGGGCCGGGCTTCGGCCCGCAGGTGAGCGCCGGCCTGTGGCTCTTCCCCGGCCTGCGCGCGGGCCTCACTTACGGCGAACAGACCTCGAACGTGCGGAACGAGTACCGCGAGTCGGGCTTCCTCTACGCGGACAACTTCCAGCTCGGACTGCGCGAGATCGGGCTCGAAGCGGCGGTGCGCGTGCCGCGCCTCGCCGGCCTGACGTTCGCGGGGCAAGTCGCGCAGGGCCGCGCGACGTTCGAGCGCGAGTACGCGCTCGAGAACGTCCACGGGAACTACTACGAGACGACGACCGGCGATCACTCCGCGCGCACGTACGGCGTCACGGTCGGGTTCGACCAGACGAACGAGCGCGGTGTCGCGGGCTTCCTGCTCGTGGGCTATCACCGCCGCGTGCTCGGCGCCGTTCCCTCGACCTTCGTGATGGACGACAACGGCGCCGTGAGCCGGTCGCCCGTGGACTCCCCCGCGCTCGACTTCAGCGGCTGGTCGGTGCGCGCGGGCTTCGGTTTCGACCTCAACTGGTAGCCGCGCTGCCCGACGACGAACCGCCCCGGAGGCTCGTGCCTCCGGGGCGGTCGTGCTTCGCGGCCGCGATGCTTCGCGCGCTCAGCTCTTGAGCGCCGTCAGCACCTCGTCGAGCATCTTCTTCGCGTCGCCGAACAGCATGCGGTTGTTGTCCTTGTAGAAGAGCGGGTTGTCCACGCCCGCGTATCCGGACGCCATCGAGCGCTTCATCACGATCGACGTCTTCGCCTTCCACACCTGCAGCACCGGCATGCCGGCGATCGGGCTCGTCGGATCGTCCTCGGCGGCCGGGTTCACGATGTCGTTCGCGCCGATCACCATCGCGACGTCGGTGTCGGGGAAGTCGTCGTTCAGCTCGTCCATCTCGAGCACGATGTCGTACGGCACCTTCGCCTCGGCGAGCAGCACGTTCATGTGGCCGGGCATGCGGCCCGCGACCGGGTGGATGCCGAAGCGCACCTCGACGCCCTTGTCGCGCAGAAACTTCGTGATCTCGTACACCGTGTGCTGCGCCTGCGCGACCGCCATGCCGTAGCCCGGCACGATGATCACGTGCTTCGAGTCCTTGAGCAGCTCCGCGGTCTCGGCGGCGGTGATCGGGCTCACCTCGCCCGCCGGCTGCGCGCCCGCGGCCGGCGCCGCGCCGCCCTCGGTGCCGAAGCCGCCCGCGATCACTGACAGGAACTGCCGGTTCATCGCCTTGCACATGATGTACGACAGGATCGCGCCGCTCGAACCCACGAGCGCGCCCGTCACGATGAGCAGATCGTTCGACAGCATGAAGCCCGTCGCCGCCGCCGCCCAGCCGGAGTAGCTGTTGAGCATCGACACGACGACCGGCATGTCTGCGCCGCCGATCGCCATCACCATGTGCACGCCGAACAGCAGCGCGATTCCCGTCATGACGTAGAGCGGCAGCATGCCCTGCGAGACGTCGTGCGCGTTCGTGAACTGGACGCCGAACCACAGGACCACGCCCAGGCCGATCAGGTTCAGGACGTGGCGGCCGGGCAGGATCACGGGTTTCCCGCTGATCTTCCCCGCGAGCTTGCCGAACGCGATGATCGAGCCCGAGAACGTCACCGCGCCGATCAGCACGCCGACGTAGATCTCGATGTGGTGGATCGCGCGCTCGGCGCCCTCGAAGCCCGCCGTCGCGACGGGGTCGATGTAGTTCGCGAAGCCCACGAACACGGCCGCGAGTCCGACCAGGCTGTGCATGAGCGCCACGAGTTCGGGCATCTGCGTCATCTTGACGGTGCGCGCGGCGTACAGGCCGATCGTCGCGCCCACCACCATCGCGCCGAGGATCCACGCGTAGCCCGACGGCGACACGCGCGGTCCGAAGATCGTCGCGAGCACCGCGATCGTCATGCCGAGGATGCCGTACCCGTTGCCGCGGCGGGACGTCTCGGGATGCGAGAGGCCGCCGAGGCTGAGGATGAACAGGATGGTCGCGCCGATGTAGGCGACCGTTGCGAGACTCGGAGTGAGCGTCATGGCGGCCCCCTACTTCCGGAACATGTCGAGCATGCGACGCGTCACCGCGAAGCCGCCGAACATGTTGATGGTGACCATGACGATGCTCGCGACCGCGAGCCCGACGATCCAGCCCGTGGGGCGGCCCGAGACCTCGGCGCTGCCGACGAGCGGAGGCGCGATCTGCACGAGCGCGCCGATCGCGATGATGCTCGAGATCGCGTTCGTGACGCTCATGAGCGGCGTGTGGAGCGCCGCCGTGACGTTCCACACCACCATGTAGCCGACGAAGCACGCGAGGATGAACACGGTGAAGTGCGACAGGAACGCCGCCGGCGCGCCCGCGCCGATCACGTAGAACATCAGCGCCGCGACGCCGAACATCACGGCCGTGCGTCCCGCCGAAGGCGGCGCGCCCGGCGCGCCGTGCCCGTGCGCGGTCTTCGGCTTCTCGACCGGCTTCGCGGCGGCCGCGGGCGCGGCCGCGACGGGCGGCGCCTTGGGCGGCGGCGGCGGCCACGTGATCTGGCCCTCCTTGATCACCGTGAGGCCGCGGATCGCCTCGTCCTCCATGTTCACGTTGAACGTGCCGTCCTTGGTCTTGCACAGCTCTTCGGTGAGCCGCAGCAGGTTCGTCGCGTAGAGCGTGGACGACTGCTTCGCGAGCCGGCTCGGCAGGTCGGTGTAGCCGACGATCGTCACGTCGTGCTTCACGACCGACTTCCCGGGCTCGGTGAGTTCGCAGTTGCCGCCCTGTTCGGCGGCGAGGTCCACGATGACGCTGCCGGGCTTCATGCTGCGCACCATGTCGGCCGTGATGAGCTTCGGTGCGGGCTTACCGGGAATGAGCGCGGTCGTGATGATGATGTCCACGTCCTTCGCCTGCTTCGCGTACATCTCGCGCTGGGCCTTCTGGAAGCCCTCGCTCATGACCTTCGCGTAGCCGCCGCCGCCCGAGCCTTCTTCTTCGTAGTCCACCTTCACGAACTCGCCGCCCATCGAGACGACCTGGTCGGCGACCTCGGCGCGCGTGTCGTTCGCGCGCACGATCGCGCCGAGGTTCGAGGCGGTGCCGATCGCGGCGAGGCCGGCGACGCCGGCGCCGGCGACGAACACTTTCGCGGGCGGGATCTTGCCCGCCGCCGTCACCTGGCCGTTGAAGAAGCGGCCGAAGGCGTTCGCGGCTTCGATCACCGCGCGGTAACCGTTGATGCCGGCCATGGACGTGAGCGCGTCCATCTTCTGTGCGCGGCTCAGCTGGCGCGGCAGCGAGTCGATGGCGAGCACGGTCGCTCGCTTCGCCGCGAGCGCCCGCATGAGTTCGGGATTCTGCGCCGGCCAGACGAACGAGATCAGCGTGCCGCCGGTCTTGAGGAGTCCGACTTCTTCGATCGTCGGCGGGCGCACCTTGAACACGACGTCCGAACCGCTCCAGAGTGCGGCCGCCGAGTCGGCGATCGTGGCGCCCGCGGCGCGATAGGAGGCGTCGTCGCAGTTCGCCGCCACGCCCGCGCCGCTCTGGACCATGACGGTGAAGCCGAGCTTGACGAGCTTCTCAACGACTTCGGGAACGGTGGCGACGCGCTTCTCGTCGGCCCCCGTTTCCGCCGGTATTCCGATCATGAGTGGCATGGAGGTCCCTGCAAGTGCCTCGACGCGTTCCGAGACACGGAAGTTCGAAGCGGGCGAGCCGGGCACCGCGGCACGGAACGCCTCGCACAGAAGTGTTCGAGTGCAGGAAGGGTCTTCCGAGGGTCGCGAGCAAGCGGTCTCCGTTCCCCTCGATCAAGCCGGTCTCGCCTGATTCCCCCCCCTCACCCAACCCTGAGCCGTCAGTTGCTGCGACGGCGGCGGATGCGCCGCCGGGAGCGGCCTCACTCGAAGTGGAGCGACACGGAGGAGGCCAAACCGCGCGCATGCTGAACTCGTGCCCGGGGGGAGTCAAGCGCGCGGGACGGACACGCGGCGTCGGCGCTCGGCACTCGTCGGCGCGGCCGCATGGGCGCGCGTCCGGGGCCGTGCTGCGCTCGCGCGCGGTGGCGGATCGCGGCGTGCTGCGATACCGGCTCGATCTTCAGCCGCAGCTCGCCCGCCTGAGTCCACTCGTAGCGCGTGTCCCGGTAGCGGAGCAGCCGGTCCTGGGCGTCGTACGTGGCACTCGCGGTGTCGGTGGGGCTCACGCCGACGAAGCTCGTGCGGTTGCCGTTCGCGTCGTAGCCGTAGTGCGCGATCGGGGCGTTGTTCTTCTTCACGTCGATCAACCTGCCGCGCACGTCGTAGTCGTAGTCGAACACGCGGATCGAG
>JBGAOA010000118.1:0-6594 GCA_044222065.1 Candidatus Eiseniibacteriota bacterium | reverse complement strand
AGAACGGCGAGCGGACGGTCAGCGCCGGGCCATTGAGATCCGCGGCGACGATCCGCATGTTGAGGAGGTTCGTGCTGAAATTGAAGACGGGGCTGTAGTCCCCCTGCTCGTCGATCGCGACGACGGCGAAGACGTAGTCCTGCCCGAGCGTGAGGTTCTGGTAGCGCACGAAGGTCGATTCCCCGGACGTCGAATCCCAGCCCGCGAAGATCGGAGCGTAGTAGCGCCGCAACGAGTCGGGATCCGTCAGGATCGTCGGGAGCGAGATCTCGAAATCGTTCGCGCCGAAGAGCCGGTACTTGTACTTGACCGGGCGTCCGGTGAAGCCGTCCGGATCGCTGCCGGTCCAGCGAATCTCGATCGCCGGAGGAACGTAGCGACGGGTCACGGCGCTCGGCGCCGGAAACAGGATCTGCACGGTCGGCGCGATGTTCGTGCCGAAGAAGGCTCGGATCGCCGTCTCCGAAGTCGCGCCACGGTCGTCCACCGCGCGCACGGCGAACACGCTCAAGCCGTCATCGAGCGAGGACGCGGCGGCGAGCGTCGCCTTCGGACGCGGCGCGACGCGCGCGAACGCGGCGCTCTGTCGCTGCCAGGCGACGTCGCGCGCGCCGCGCAGGACGCGCGGATCGTCGGTCACTTCGAAGTGATCCACGCGGCCGTCCGGGTCGCGCGCGGTCCACGCGAGCGCGAACTCGCCGGCGATGTCGCGCGGCGGGTCGGAACGAAACGCGATCGTCGGCGGCTGGTTCGCGAGTCCGGCGATCGATGCGGCGCGTTCGCGGCCGCAGGCGGCGAGCGCGAGCGCGATCAGAATGGCGATGGGAACGAGGGTGACCTTGCGCGACATGGCGGGGCTCCTGAAGAGCGGTGACCCGGTCGGGTCTGCCTGGGAGCGGGGAGAGGGGGGCTGCTCCGACTTCCCGGTCGGGGCGGAGCGGCTGCCAAGGACGCTAGTCCCCGCGCTCCGCGCGAACAAGCGGAAAGTGCGCGAATGACGCGCGGGGCGCGCCCGAAAGCCCGCCCCGCGTATTTCGCCGATCTCGTCCGTCTACTGTCGCCAGGGGTCGAGGTAGTCGGGCCCGATGCCGAACTCCTGCAGCGCGCGGTTCACGACGCCCGCCGGCACCTGCCCCTGCTCGCACAGCGCCGACAGCACCGCCACCACGATGTGCTCGGCGTCCACCTCGAAGAAGCGCCGCAGCGCCTCGCGCGTGTCGCTGCGCCCGTAGCCGTCCGTGCCGAGCGACGTGAACGACCGCGGCACCCAGCGCGCGATCTGGTCGGGCACGATCTTCATATAGTCGCTCACGGCGACAATCGGCCCCGCGGCCGACTCCAGCGTGCGCGTGACGTACGGCACCTTCTTCGGCTCGCCCGCGTGAAGGCGGTTCCATCGCTCGCACGACAGGGCGTCCATGCGCAGCTGCTGGTAGCTCGTCGCGCTCCACACGTCGGCGGCCACGTCGAAGCGCTCGGCGAGGATCTCCTGCGCGCGCAGCGCCTGAAGCAGGATCACGCCGCTGCCGAGGATCTGTGCGCGGTGCTTCGCCTGCGCGACGGCGCCGCGATAGAGGTACAGGCCCTTCAGGATGCCTTCATCGACGCCCTGCGGCTTCGCGGGCTGCGGGTAGTCCTGGTTGTAGACCGTGAGGTAGTAGAACAGGTCCTCGTTGTTCGAGTACATGCGCGTGAGGCCGTCCTTGACGATCGTCGCGACTTCGTAGGCGAACGACGGGTCGTAGCCGCGGATGTTCGGCACGATCGAGGCGAGCAGGTGCGAGTGCCCGTCCTCGTGCTGCAGTCCCTCGCCGTTGAGCGTCGTGCGTCCCGCCGTACCGCCGCAGATGAAGCCGCGGCCGCGGATGTCGCCGAACGCCCACAGCTGGTCCACGGTGCGCTGGAAGAACATCGAGTAGAAGATGTAGAACGGAATCGCGATCTGTCCGTGCGTCGCGTAGCTCGTGCCCGCGGCCTGGAACGACGCCATCGCGCCGGCCTCCGAGATGCCTTCCTCGAGCAGCTGGCCGTTCATCTTCTCGGTGTACGAGAGCACGAGCTTCGAGTCCACCGGCTCGTACTTCTGGCCGAACGGCGCGTAGATGCCGATCTCGCGGAACAGCACCTCCATGCCGAACGTGCGCGCCTCGTCGGGGATGATCGGCACGATGCGCTTGCCCCACTCGGGATCGCGCACGAGGTTCCGCAGGATCTTGCCGAGCACCATCGTCGTGGACACGGCCTGCTTCTCGGTCGTGCCGGCGTCGAACTCGGTGAACGACTTGTCCTGCGGCGCCGAGAGGAACGTGCAGCGCACGACGCGCTTCGGAACGCAGCCGTGGAGCGCGTTGCGGCGCTCGAGCAGGTACTTCACCTCGGGGCTGTCGGCGCCGGGGTGGAAGTACGGCGCGTCCATGAGCTTCTTGTCCGAGATCGGCAGCTGGATGCGGTCGCGGAACTTCTTCAGCTCCTCGAGGCCGAGCTTCTTCGTGTTGTGCGCGACGTTGCGCGCCTCGGCCGTGGGACCGAGCGTCCAGCCCTTCACCGTCTTCGCGAGGATCGCGGTCGGTCGGCCCTTCATGCGGGTCGCCGCGGAGTAGGCCGCGTACACCTTCTTGTAGTCGTGGCCGCCGCGGCGGAGCTGCTGGATCTGCTCGTCGCCGAGGTGCGAGACCATCTGCAGCGTGCGCGGGTCCTTGCCGAAGAAGTGCTCGCGCGTGAACGCGCCGCTCTCGACCGAGAAGCGCTGGTATTCGCCGTCGAGCGTGTCGTTCATCAGGTCGACGAGCGCGCCTTCGTAGTCCTGCGCGAGCAGCGCGTCCCACTCGCGGCCCCAGATGACCTTGATGACGTTCCAGCCCGCGCCGGTGAACACGGCTTCGAGCTCCTGGATGATCTTGCCGTTGCCGCGCACGGGGCCGTCGAGCCGCTGCAGGTTGCAGTTCACGACGAAGGTCAGATTGTCGAGGCCTTCGCGCGCCGCGAGTCCGAGCGCGCCGACCGCTTCGGGCTCGTCGGTCTCGCCGTCGCCGAGGAACGCCCACACGCGCGAGTTCGACGTGTCGGCGAGTTCGCGCGCCGCGAGGTAGCGGTTGAAGCGCGCCTGGTAGATCGCGGCGATCGGCCCGAGCCCCATCGACACGGTCGGGAACTCCCAGAAGTCGGGCATGAGGCGCGGGTGCGGGTAGCTCGAGAGTCCGCGGCCGCGCACGATCTCGCGGCGGAAGTGGTCGAGCTGCGACTCGCTGATCCGGCCCTCGAGGAACGCACGCGAGTAGATGCCCGGCGCCGCGTGACCCTGGAAGAAGATCTGATCGCCCGAGCCGCCGTCGTCCTTGCCGCGGAAGAAGTGGTTGAAGCCGACCTCGTAGAGGGACGCGCTCGAGGCGTAGGTCGAGAGGTGCCCGCCGATGCCGGGGAAGTCGTGATTGCCGCGGATCACCATGAGCGCCGCGTTCCAGCGGATGATGCGGCGGATGCGCAGCTCCATCTGCTCGTCACCCGGGAACGGCGGCTCCTGCTCGGGCGAGATCGTATTGATGTAGCGCGACTGCACGAGCCCCGGCAGGCCGACCTGGAGCTGGCGCGCGCGCTTGAGGAGCCGCCGCAGCAGCCAGTCCGCGCGCTCCTTGCCCTGGTTCTGGACGATTTCGGTGAGCGCGTCCAGCCATTCCTGCGTCTCGGCCGGGTCCGCGTCGGGCAGCTGACGCTTGAAGCCCTCGAGCAGGCTGCCGAGGTGGAGGTGGTCCTGATGCTGATCGTGGACCTTCGGCCGGTCGGGCTGGATATCGGTGCTCATGCGGGGCGCGTCTCCTCGGGTGGGATCGGGGGGGCGGCAGAATAGCATCGGCCGATGCGCCGCCGGAAAGAGGGGGAGAGCGCGCCTCGCGTTGGCGCGCGCTCGCGGCACCCCGCTAGACTGCGGCCGCTCGCTCGCGCCCGCTGCGCCGGAGGACCGCATGACCGTGCTGACCCAGAACTTCATCCAGCTTCATTCGGCCCGCCCGGGGCCCCGGCCGATGACGGCCGAGGACTTGTGGCGCATCCCGCGCGTCGGTGCGCCGGTGTTCTCGCCCGAGGGCGATGCGCTCGCGGTGCCGGTCACGACGTACGACCTCGAGAAGAACGAAGGGCGCACGCGGCTGTGGCTCGTGCCGGTCGCGGGCGGCGAGCCGCGCGCGCTCACAAGCGACGAGCTGTCGGCGAGCGCGCCCGTGTTCTCGCCCGACGGCCGCGCGCTCGCGTTCACGCGCAAGGCCGACGCGGGCAAGGCGCAGCTGTTCGTGCTGCCGCTCGAGGGCGGCGAAGCACGGAAACTCACCGACCTGCCGCTCGGCGTGTTCGATCCGATGTGGCTGCCCGACGGCTCCGGACTGGTGTTCGGCGCGATGCTCCTCAAGGGGCACTTCACGCCCGAGGCAACGAAGGCCGAGCTGGAACGTCGCGAGAAGGATCCGCTCAAGGCGCACGCCACCGAAGAGCGCTTCTACCGCTACTGGGACCAGTGGCTCACGACCGGCGAGGTGCCGCACCTGTTCGTCGTGTCGCTCGAGGACGGCGCGATCCGCGACCTCACGCCGGAGTCCAGCGTGTGGTTCGACTGGATGGATCTCTCCGGCCACTACGACCTGTCGCCGGACGGCAAGGAGATCGCGTACGCGGGCATCTCGTTCGACGCGCGCCGCTCGCTGATCGTGAGCGCGATCTACACGCGCGCCGTCGCGGGCGGGCCTGCGCGCTGCCTGACGCCCGATCCGCCGGCCGATCACCTGCGTCCGCGCTACAGCCCCGACGGCACGACGATCGTCTGGGGCCGCACGCTCGATCCCGAGTTCTACGCCGACCGCGTGCGGCTGCAGCGGCACGACCGCTCGAGCGGCGCGACGCGCGAGTGGCTCGCCGACTGGGCGCTGTCGCCGATGCAGTGGGAGTGGACGAGACGCGGCTCGCTCGTGATCGAGGCCGAGGAGCGCGCGCGCGTGAAGCTGTTCCACTGGAGCGGCGCCGGCGCGCCGGCGGCCGTGACGCACGACGGTGTCGCCTCTGGACTGTCGGTTCACGGCGGCCGCGTCGCGTGCACGCTGCAGACGCTCGTCGCGCCGGCCGAAGCGCACGTCGTGGATCTCGAGCGCGGCGAGACGCGCCGCGTCACGTCGTTCACCGACGCCGCGACGAGCGCGTTCGCGACCGGCGAAGTGCGCGAGGTGACGTTCGCGGGCGCGCACGACGAGCCCGTGCAGATGTTCGTCTTGCTGCCGCCCGGGCACGCCGAGGGCCGCAAGGCGCCGTTGCTGCAGGTCGTGCACGGCGGTCCGCACGGCATCAGCGGCGACCAGTTCCACCCGCGCTGGAACGCGTCGCTGTTCGCGGCGCCGGGCTACGTCGTCGCGCTCGTCAACTTCCAGGGCTCGACCTCGTGGGGGCAGGACTTCGCGCAGCGCATCCAGGGCGAGTGGGCCGCGCGTCCGTTCGAGGACGTGATGAAGGCGACCGACGCGCTGATCGCGACCGGCATGGTGGACGAGACGCGCATGGCCGCCGCCGGCGGGTCGTACGGCGGCTACATTGCCGCGTGGATCGCCGGGCACACCGACCGCTTCAAGTGCATCGTCAACCACGCCGGCGTCGCCGACCTCACCGGCCAGTACGCGAGCGACGTCACGCAGGGCCGCGGCCGCGCCGCGGGCGGCGAGGCGTGGGACGGACTCGAGAAGCAGGACCGCTGGTCGCCGATCCGCTTCGCAAGCGGGTTCGTCACGCCCATGCTCGTGATCCACGGCGAGCGCGACTACCGCGTGCCCGTCGGCCAGGGCCTCCAGTGCTACGGGGTGCTCAAGGCCAAGGGCATGCCCGCGCGGCTCGTCTACTTCCCCGACGAGAACCACTGGATCCTGAAGCCCCAGAACTCGCTGCTCTGGTACCGCGAGGTCATGGGCTGGTTCGCGCGGTGGCTCGGCGGCTGATCACGCATCGAGAGACGCGAGACGGCGGCTCCGCGAGGGGCCGCCGTCGGTGATTGGGGGCGCACACATGTCGGACGCACGCCTGCTCGAGACCGTGCTGGACTCGTGGGACCGGAACAACGCCATCCTCGTCAACCTGCTCGGCATCCTCCCCGAGGGCGGGCTCGAGGTGCGCGCCATGGAGGGCGGCCACTCCGTCGCCGAGCTGTTCACGCACATGCATTACGTGCGGCTCGCGTTCGTCGAGGAGGGTGCGCCGGAGTTCAAGGTGCCGCTGCCCGATCCGGAGTGGGCGGGGGAGCGCGAGGCCTCGCGAATCGCGACGATGCTGAACGAGAGCGCCCGCGTCGTGCGCGAGGCCGTCCGCGCGAGAGTCGAGGCCGGCCGCGAGCTGGACCTGCACTACGACCACCCGATTCTCCTGCTCCAGCACATGATCTGGCACGAGGGCTATCACCACGGCCAGATCAAGCTGGCGCTGAAGCTCGCGGGGCGGCCGATCGCGGATCGTGACGCGGGGCGGGGGACGTGGGGCGTGTGGATGAGGAAGAGGGTCGGGTAGGGGGACCAGGGCTATGTGGCGAGACTCGGAGGGGTGGGGTGACATTGGCTGAATCGGGCGGTCTCGAAA
>JBGAOA010000029.1:19129-51529 GCA_044222065.1 Candidatus Eiseniibacteriota bacterium | reverse complement strand
ACGAGGACCGCGCTTCACGGTCGGCAGGTCACGATCCGCCTCGCGCGGCGAGCGACCATACCTCCGCCCATCGCGCTTCATCGAGTCCCTGAAGATCAGGTAGAGGCAGAACGCGAGCTCGCCGGCGGTGCGGGCAGCAGGATCGCAGGGAACAGCTGCGCGGCGGCGCGGGCGCGAGCAGCAGCGCGCCGCTGTTCACCAGGAATAGCTCGCGCCCGCGGGCTGGAGCAACACGCCGAGCCACTTCGGAAGAACAGAGCGCACCATCAGGTGTCCGCGCACGAGGCACGCGAATCGAAGAACACGAGGCCGATCGCGAAGCCGGACGTCGTGCAGCGACACGACAACCATGCCCCACCCGCTCGATCACCGCGGTGTCCGCCGCGCCGCCCGGCCGCGCGCGGCCTCGATCGCGACGAGCGGCGCGACCATCGTGAGCTTGTTCGCCACGAGCACCGCGGTCTGAACGAGGTTGAGGAGCGTCGCGAGCAGCGCGAGCGGCCGGTCCACGGGCCGGAGCAGGAAGTAGAAGATCGCGATGAGCGGCAGGTCGAACACGTGCATGAGGAGATCGCCGGCGAGGCCCGCCCGCCACAGGCCCTCCGCCGACGCGATGTTCCGCAGTGTCTCCGCCGGGTCGTGCACGACGAGCGTGCCGCGAACGAACATCTCGCCGAACATGCCGAGCAGGATGATGGCGAGATAGAACTAGAACCAGCCGCCGATGCGCGCGTAGCGCCGCGGCGAGTCGTCGAAGGAGAGCATGGGACCCCGAAGCTGGTCGTCGTGATCGGGGAGCGATCGTCGTCGCCGCGCCGCGCACCTTAGGCGGCGTCCGTGCGCGGTGCAACCGCGAGGCGAGCCAACACCTCGAGGCGGGTGATGCTCGAGGCGGACCACACGGAAGCGCGAGCGGAGGAGATGCTCGTGAGCCGCGTGCGCGAATCCGCGTCCCGGACGCCACCGCCGTCCGGCGGCCACCTTCGTCGCGGTGCTCCCTCCCGTCGATCCCACGGCGTCCAGCTCGAATTTCTGCGTCGGCCTCGTGATCGGGTATCGAGGCGTGCGTTTCCAAATATCGGGCCCTCCCGAGGCCCCGAGTTCGATCCGGATCCCACCACGCGACACGGAGCCGCCCATGTCCCGAACCTGCCCAGTCGCCGCCCTTGCCCTGCTCCTCCTGCTCTCCCGCGCCAGCGCGTTCGGCGGCGAGCTACACCGTCGGAGTGAACGGATACGACACGAGCGGCGCCGACCCGCTCGCGCGCGACACCTCGTTCACCAACTCGAGCCCCTTTCAGACCTTCGTCGCCTCGGCGCGCGTGCAGGCAGCCCCGGGTCTGGTCTTCCTGAACGCGCAGGCCGACCAGTCGTGGCCGACCGTTTTCTCCATGCCGGGCGGCGTCAACGTGCTGGCCGAGGCGAGCACCGGAGACTTCGTCATCTCCGGCCCGCCCGGCGAAACCTCGGTGACCGGGACGTTCTACGTCACGTTCGCAGGCAGCGCGAGCAGTGTGGGCGGCGGCGTCGGGAACGACGGCCAGGGCGGGCTGATGAACTTCTGGGCGGATGCCGGCAGCCTCCACTGGCGCGGACTGTGGTGGGCCGGGAACGCCACGACGGGCGGAGCCTACGGATTCGCGGGTCTGGCCGGACCGAGCGGCGTCGCTGCGCTGACGGGCACGTTCCCGGTCGGACCGTTCGGCGTCCATCTGCGGGTGGACGCGGCGCTGGCGACCTACGGAAACATGGGCTGCTTGCCGGGCACCGTCATCTGCCGCGCCGGAAGCTCGCCGGTCGGAGCGCCGCAGGCGTCGGTGGGCAACCCCGACGGTCACGTCATGGACCTGCCCCCGGGCTACACGGTCAACAGCACGGCGTGGAACGTGGTGGACAACCACTTCCTCACGCCGCTGCTCGCCACGCCGCCGTCGCAGCCGGCGTCCGCGCGGGGATACCTCGCGCTGCGCTCGTCGAATCCCTGTTCGGGCCCCGCGCAGCTCGAGTACTCGCTGGCGAGCGCGGGCGATGCGCGTCTGCTGATCGTGGACGTCACGGGTCGCACGGTGCGCACGCTGGCGGCGGGCTGGCACGAGGCGGGCCGCACGCTCGCGCAGGACGGCGCGCGCGGACAGCAGCCGCACGGCCGCGCCCGGCGTGTACTTCGCGGTGCTCGACGCGCGGGACGGGAAGACGACGCAGCGGATCGTGCGCGTGCGCTGACGGCGTGCGCGTCCGATGGGGCGCGGCGCGACCGGCTAGCGTTTCGCTTTCGCTGCCTTCTTCGCCTTGGCCTGCTTCGGCGCCTTCGCTGCTTTCTTCGCCGCCGGGTGCCCGCGCTCGACGGCCTGAGCGAGCAGCGCGACGAGGTCGCGTTCGGCGATGTCGCGCGTGGTGCGCAACTTCGTGTGGCGCACGTACGCGCCGCTCCCTTCGAGCAGGCCCTTCGGGTCGGCGAGCTTCGCGCCCGCGATGAAGCCGAACTGCGTGTGATCCGCGGCCGCGTACACGTACGCGATCGGGTACTTGCCCTGGACCCAGCAGCCGTTGCCGTACTTCACCGCTTCCTCGAGCGACGGCGCGGCGCGCTTCACGAGCTTCCTGAGCGCCCGGATCACGGTCTGATTAGCACGGGGCTGATCCTTCAAGTACGCGTCGAAGCTCGGGTACGACTTCATCTTTGCCATCGTGTGCGATGTCTCCTTTCGTTGCGGTGAACGGGAACCCGCCGTCTTCTTCGCACGCACGGCCCGCTCCTTCTGCGCCTCCGCGCGAATCACCACCTCGCCCCTCGCGCCTGGCTTCGGCGCTACCTTCGCGAGTTTCAGCGCCGCATCGAGCAGCGTCGCGATGTCTGCGCGGTCCAGGTCCGCGGCCGACTTCAGCACGACGTGGCGCACGGTCTTGCCGTGCCCTTGCAGCAGCCGGTGCGGGTCCGACTTCGACAGCGCGGCGCCGTGCGTGAGGAACAGCTTCGCCTCGTCCGGGTAGAGCCCGATCGAGCACACGCCTTCGTAGCCGTTCGCGGTCGGCGAGTACGCGATCACGAGCGCGCTCTGGTTCTCGTACAGGTACACGATCTCGAACAGTCCGGGGAGACGCGCGCGCAACTTCGCGCGCAGTGCCTTTCCGAACCGCGCCATCGCGGGCTCGTACCTCGCGAAGTACCTCGCGAGCTGGGCTTCGGGGGTCATGTCGGGAGAACCTCCTCTTCTTCGTTCGGCGCCTGCCGCAGAGTACCTGTTCCGCCCGGCGTTCCGTCGCCCCGCGAACATCGGGCGCGTGGGCAGAAAGGGCTAACGTTCGCCTTGCGCGGCCCCGTAAACTCGGGGCGGCAGGTTCTCGCTCCCATGGGTGCGGTGCGCTCGATCACCGGCGTTTCCGTCCCGAACCGAACGCTACGTCCCGCACGCTCGGAGTTCCCATGCGCCGCCTCTCGCCACTGCGTTCCGGTGGATTGCTCGCTTTCCTCCTGTTCTCGCTCCTCACCCCGGCCCACGCGACGGCCGTGGGGCCGTTCGTCCAGCAGGGCGCGAAGCTCTCCCCGATCCAGTCCAGCGGCGACGGCGAGTTCGGCGTCCGCACGTCGCTCTCGAACGACGGGAACACGGCCGTCTTTAGCGCTCACCCCGAAAACCGTGCGTTCGTGTTCTCGCGCAGCGGCACGACGTGGAGCCAGATGGCGCCGCCGCTCACGGGCACGGGTGCCGTGGGGAACGCCTCGCAGGGCGATGCCGTCGCGATCTCGGGCGACGGGAACACGATCGCCGTGGGCGGCTCGCTCGACAACAGCGGCGCGGGCGCGGTGTGGATCTACACGCGCTCGGGTAACGACTGGATCCAGCAGGGATCGAAGCTCGTGGCGAGCGACGCCACGACGGACGCGCGTTTCGGCACGTCGGTCGCGCTCTCGGACGACGGCAGCACGCTCGCCGTCGGCGGCTTCAACGACGCCGCGAGCGTCGGCGCGACGTGGATCTTCACGCGCAGCGGCGCCACGTGGTCGCAGCAGGGCGGCAAGCTCACGGCCTCCGATGCGATCGGCGCGGCGCGCCAGGGCACGAGCGTCTCGCTGTCCGCGGATGGCAACACGCTGCTGACCGGTGGACCTGGCCACGATACGAACAAGGGCGCGAGCTGGATCTTCGCCCGTTTCGGGGGAACGTGGAGCCAGATCGGCCTGCAGCTCGCGGGAAGCGATGCGACGGCCGGCGCCGTGCAGGGCGTTTCGGTGGCCCTCGCGCGCGACGGCCGCACGGCGATCGCCGGCGGGCCCGGGGACGCGGGAGGAATCGGCGCCGCGTGGATCTTCACGTGGAACGGAAGCGCCTGGGTGGTGCAGGGCGCCAAGCTCGTGCCGTCCGATGTGTCGGGCGCCAACGCGAGCGTGGGGTTCGCGTGTGCGATCTCGGCGGACGGCAACGTCGCCGCGGTCGGCGCCTGGCGTGACAGCGGACCCACGGGCGCCGCGTGGGTCTTCACGCGCTCCGGGAGCCTCTGGACTCGACTGCAGCCGAAGCTCGTCGGCACGGGAGCCTTCGGCGCGGCGTTCCAGGGCAGCGCCGTCGCGCTGTCGTCCGACGGGAACACGCTGATCTCGACCGGGCCGAACGACACGGTCGCTCGCGGCGCCGCGTGGGTGTTCGTCAATCCGCTCGTCGAGAACTGCCAGTTCGCTTCGTCGGTCCTCAACTTCAGCAGCGAGTTCTCCCCCACGGACTGGTCGGCGGCGCAGGCGCTCGGCGCGCCGAACGTCTACCCCACGTACTGCGACTGCACGTGGGCGTGGGCGCCGGCGAATCAGGACGACCAGCCGGAGTTCCTGCACTTCGGCTTCGCCACGGCGCAGCGCATCAATTTCGTGAACGTGTACGAGACCTACGCCCCGGGCGCGGTGTCCTCGATCGCGGTGAGGAACCCGGCGAGCGGAGTCTTCGAGACGGTGTGGACCGAGACGGCCTCCCCCGCGCCCCCCGCCTCGCGCCTGTACACGGCGACGTTCCCCGTGACGCCGTACGAGGTGAGCGAAATCGCCATCACGATCGACTCGCCCGCAGTGGGCGACTACAACGAGATCGACGCCGTCGGCATCGGCTACCGCGATCGGGTTCAGGCGAGCCAGTGGGCCTCGGACGTGCACGCGGTGAGCAGCCAGTTCTCGCCGACGGCCTGGTCGTCGGCGCAGGCGCTCGGCGCGCCCGACGTGTACCCGATGTACGGCGACATCGATCGCGCGTGGGCGAGCTTCTCGCCCGACGATCAGCCCGAAGTCATCGAGCTCGACTATTCGAACCCGGGTCCGATCAACTTCGTGAACGTCTACGAGACCTACAGTCCCGGCGCGCTGAACCACGTGTCGGTAGTCAACCCCAACACCAACCTTTACGAGACCGTGTGGACCGGCGTCGCGGAACCGCAGCCATCGATCGCGCGGATTCGCACGGTGTCGTTCCCCGAGACCCGCTTCCCCGTGAGCCGGGTGCGGCTCGGCTTCGACTCCCCGGCCGTGCCCGACTGGAACGAAGTGGACGCCGTTGGCATCGGGCGGTGCGCGTGCACGGCGAGCTGGGTCGGCGTGCCGACCGGGCCCGTCGAGCCGCGATCCGGAACGATCGAGTGGGCGCGGCCGAATCCGTTCGTCGCCTCGACGGCGATCGCGTTCACGCTCGCGCGCGCGGGCCGCGTGCAGGTGGAAGTGTTCGACGTGCTCGGCCAGCGCGTGACGCAGGTGATGGATCGCGTGCTGCCCGCGGGGCCGAACCAGGCCGCGTGGGACGGCCGCCGCGCGGATGGTCGTGCGGCCGCGAGCGGCATCTACTACGTGCGGGTGAAGTCCGACGAACTGAACGGCGCGCGCAAGGTCGTCAAGATCGAGTAGCGGCGCTCGGGTCTCGCCTCGCTCATCGAGTTCTGGAACCTCGGCGCGGGTGCTTCCCCTCGCCTCGTGCGAATCACCGTAGCCTCCCGCCGAGAAGCTGGGGTAGGTTGCGCCGATGCCGCTCACGTCGGGTTCCCGAATCGGCCCCTACGAGATTCTCGGTCCGCTCGGCTCGGGCGGAATGGGTGAGGTCTATCGCGCCCGCGACAGCCGGCTCGCCCGCGACGTCGCGATCAAGGCGCTGCCTGATGCCCTCGCGCGGGATCGCGAGCACGTGTCGCGCTTCCTGCGTGAGGGCCGCGCGCTCGCGTCGCTGAATCACCCGAACATCGGCTCGATCCACGGGCTCGAGGAATCCGACGACCGCTCGTATCTCGTGCTCGAGTTCGTCGAGGGGCAGACGCTCGCCGAACGGCTCAGGCGCGGGCCGATGCCCGTGGCCGAGGCGATCCGGGTGTGCGGGCAGATCGCGACCGGGCTCGAGACGGCGCACGAGCACGGAATCGTCCATCGCGACCTCAAGCCCGGCAACGTCATGCTCACGCGCACCGACGACGTGAAGGTGCTCGACTTTGGCCTCGCGAAGGACCTCGGCCCCGCAGGAGACGACACGCCGACGGCGGCGCTCCCGGAGGACGGCACGCTCGCGGGCACGATCCTGGGCACGCCCGCGTACATGAGCCCCGAGCAGGCGGGCGGCAAGCACATCGACCGGCGCGCCGACATCTGGGCGTTCGGCTGCGTGCTCTACGAATGCCTCACGGGCCGCGCGGTGTTCGGCGGGAACAGCTACGCCGAGATCGCCGCGCGGGTGCTCCACGCCCAGCCGGACTGGTCGGCGCTCCCCGCCACGACGCCGGTACGCGTGCGCGAACTCGTCGAGCGCTGCCTCACGCGCGATCCCGCGCAGCGCCTGCGCGACATCGGCGAGGCGCGCATCGCACTCGCGAACGCGGCGCACGGAACCGCGATCGCCGGCCGCGGCGCGCCGCGTCCGGACGGCGCGGCCGGCGCACACGCGCGGCGCGGTCCCTCCGCCCGCACGCTCGCGGTCTTCGCCGCGCTCGCCGCCGTGCTCGCGGTTGCGGCCGGCGCCGCGATCGGCCGTCTGCCGGGGACGCAGCCGCGAGAGCCGCTCACGCTCGTGGATCTCGCGCTTCCGGACACGCTCGCGCTCAACGGCTGGGGCTCGCCCGTGCTCGCCTTCGCGCCCGACGGACGCGCGCTCGCGTACTCGGCGTTCGGACCCTCCGGCGTTTCGCGCATCTACGTGCACGAGCTGTCCGACGGCGCCGTGCGCGAGATCCCGGGCAGCGAGACCGGCGAGGGTCCGTTCTTCTCGCCCGATGGCGCGTGGGTCGTGTTCGCCGTGGGGGTGAGCCAGAGCGCGCTTCCGGTCCCGGCCGAGCTGCGGAAATTCTCGCGCGGCGCCGGACTCACGCAGACGGTGTGCGCGGTCCACGACTACTTCGGCGGATTCTGGGAAGGAGACGACATCGTGTGGCAGGACCGCGTGCCGGGACCGCTCCTGCGCGTGAGCGCCGCGGGCGGCGCGCCTTCGAAGCTGATCGCGGCGAGCACGGTTCCGGATTCGGCGTCGAAGCAGGCGTGGCCGCAGCCGCTGCCCGGCGGACCGTACGTGCTCGTCGGCGACTGGAGCGAAGCGAAGACGGTTCCGGCCGTGATCGACCGGCGCACCGGCGTCCGCCGCCGGCTCGGCATCGAGGGCGGGTACGCGCGCTACGTCGGCGACAGGCGCCTGCTGTGCGTCACGCGCGACGGTCAGGCGCGCGTCGTGCCCTTCGATCCCGCGCGCGGCGTCGTGACGGGCGCGCCGGTCGCGGTGCTCAAGGACGTCTCGCGGACCGGAAACGAGTCGGCGATCCTCGCGCACTCGGACGCCGGACACCTCGCGTGGTCCACGGGGCTCGTGCGCTTCAGCGGCATCGAAGAGCTGCGGCTCGTGCGCGCGGATGCGGCGGGGCGCATCACTCCGCTCGACGTGCCCCGCGACCGGTACGGGCGCGGCGTGCGTGTCTCGCCCGATGGCGGCCGGCTCGTCGTCTCCGACGAATGGCTCGGCCCGTGGCTCGTGGATCTCGGTCTCGGACGTCGCAGCCGGATGATCCAGGAGGAGGGCTACGAGTTCCCGGCGTGGACTCCGGATGGACGCTCGGTCGCGTTCATCAAGCTCGGCGCCCCGTACGACCTCATGCTCGTCGAGGCGCGAAGCGGCGCCGCCTTGCGCAAGTTCGCGGCCATCGCCGACGAGGTCAACGTGAACGACGTGACGCCCGATGGCCGTGACGTGATCTACACCGACGTCTTCTCGGGCGACATCCGCTCCGCGGCGCTCGACGGAAGCCGTCCCGCGAGGGTCGTCGTTCCCGGCGCCGGCGCGCGGAGCAGCTCGCTCTCTCCGGACGGGCGGTGGCTCGCGTACAGCAGCAGCGTCGGCGGACAGGTCGAGGTCTTCGTCGAGCGCATGGGAGGCGGCGACCGCGTTCAGGTGTCGGCGTCCGGAGGGGAAGCGCCGCGGTGGGCGCGCGACGGGCGCGAGATCTACTTCGTGCGGGGCGAAGGGATCGCCGCCGCATCGTTCGCGCCGGGTGCGCCACCGAGCGTCGGACTGCCGGCCGCGGTCGCGGTCGTTCCGGACATGCGCGGATACGACGTGCTGCCCGGCCACCGACAGTTCGTCGCGCTTCAGCGCCCGCCCGACGCGGGCTACGTGCGGCGGTTGCGGCTCGCGCTCAACTGGAAGCCCGAAGTTGAAGGACTGCGGGAAGGCGCGAGCGAACGCGGCCGCTGATCCCGGTGCGGCGCGCGGCGCCGAGTCCCTTCCGCATCGGCGCGTTCGGCGCTCCGGATCGGCGCTCGTACCGGACGAAGCGGCGCTCGGGGCGCGCGAACCGGGGGCGCGACGTGCCGTGATAGGTTGCGACCCTCGCTCGCACACGGTGACCCGCACGCGCTGACGGAGGTGCTCCCTGATGTTCCGCTTCGCCGCCGCATCCGATTCCATTCGCCCCACGCCCGGCCGGACGCGTCCCGCCCGCGGCGTTCTCGCCGCGACGATCGTCGCCGCGGCGTTCACGTTCGTCCTCCCCGCCCACGCCGCCACGAACGCGAAGCCCGCGAGCGCGAAGTCCACGGGCGCGAAGAGTGACGCGCCCGCGACGCCGACGCTCGCGAAGGCGTCGCTCGACGGCCTCGCGTTCCGCAGCATCGGGCCCGCGGTGACGGGCGGGCGCGTGATCGGCATCGCGGTCAATCCGAAGGACCACTCCGAGTACTACGTCGCTTCGGGGCACGGCTCGCTGTGGAAGACGACGAACGGTGGCGTGACGTTCGCGCCGGTGTTCGACGAGCAGACGTCGTTCGCGATCGGCGCCGTCACGCTCGATCCCTCGGACCCGCACGTCGTGTGGGTCGGCACGGGCGAGAACAACGCGCAGTCTTACGTCGTGCCGGGTGACGGCGTGTACAAGAGCGAGGACGGCGGCAAGAGCTGGACGAACACCGGGCTCAAGGAGTCGCAGCAGATCGGCGCGATCGTCGTCCATCCGAAGCAGTCGAACACCGTGTGGGTCGCGGCCTACGGTCCGCACCGCGTCTCCGGCGGCGATCGCGGCGTGTTCAAGACCACCGACGGCGGCAAGACGTGGACGAACGTGCTCCACCCGAGCGATCACACGGGCTGCTGGGAGCTGAAGATCGATCCGCGCAATCCCGACGTCCTGTACGCCGTCGCGCACCAGCGCCAGCGCTACCTGAGCACGAGCGTCATGGGCGGAGACGAGAGCGGGATCTACAAGACGACCGACGGCGGCGCGACGTGGAAGCGGCTGGAAGGTGGCCTGCCGCAGAAGAAGGTCGGGCGCATCGGCCTCGATCTCTCTCCCGTGGACCCCGATCGGCTGTTCGCCGTCGTCGAAGCGAAAGAGAAGAAGGACAAGGGGACGTACGTGAGCACCGATGCGGGCGCGAGCTGGACGCGCGTGAGCGACTACGGGACCACGTACGCGAACTACTGCCAGAAGGTGTTCTGCGATCCGAAAGACGTGAACCGCGTGTACTCGATGGACATGTTCAACCAGGTCTCGATCGACGGCGGCAAGAGCTGGTCGCGTCTCGGCGAGGACAAGAAGCACGTGGACAACCACGTGCTGTGGATCGACCCGACCGATCCGCGCCACATGCTGTCCGGGAACGACGGCGGGCTCTACGAATCGTTCGACCGCGCGGCGACGTGGGACTTCAAGTCCAACCTGCCGCTCGCCGAGATCTACAAGGTGACGGTGGACAACGCGAAACCGTTCTACAACGTGTACATCGGCACACAGGACAACAACAGCCTCGGCGGGCCGTCCCGCACGCTCAACTCGAGCGGCATCACGAACGCCGACTGGACGTTCACGTGGGCGGGTGACGGCTTCCAGACGCAGGTGGATTGGTCGGATCCGAACATCGTCTATTCGCAGGCGCAGTTCGGCGAGCTGGCGCGCTACGACAAGCGCACGGGCGAGCGTCTGCCGCTCAAGAGCTTCGAAGCGAGCGGCAAGCCCGCCTACCGCTTCAACTGGGACACGCCGCTGCTCGTGTCGCGGCACGACCACGAGCGCCTCTACCAGTGCGCGTCGTCACGAAGTCGGACTTCGCGCACCTCACGTCGTTCGCGGAATCGCCGGTGGACGAGAAGCGCCTGTACGCGGGTTCGGGCGACGGGCTGCTCCACTACACGCACGACGGCGGGGCGAGCTGGCAGCGCGCGACGCTCCCCGGCCTTCCGCCGTTCGCGCGCGTGCACCAGGTCACGGCGTCGCCCGTGAATGCCGACGTCGCGTACGTGGCCTGCAACAACTTCTTCGCCGGCGACTTCGCCCCCTACCTCTACAAGACCGTCGACGGCGGCGCCCACTGGACCTCGATCCACGCGAACCTGCCGGCGCGCGGTTCGACGTGGACGATCGCCGTGGACGAGGTGAACGCGGACCTGCTGTTCGTCGGCACGATGACGGGCGTGTTCGTCTCGAACACGGCCGCGCCCGACTGGGTGCCGCTGACGAACGGGATCCCGAAGTCGGCCGAGGTGATGGACCTCACGATCCAGCGCGAGACGCACGACCTCGTCGTGTCCACCTACGGACGGGGCGTATTCATCCTCGACGACTACACGCCGCTGCGCGACCTGTCGGCGAAGACGCTCGCCGAGTCCGAGCACCTGTTCGCGCTCTCCGACGCGAAGATGTTCGTGCCCGCCGATCCGATGGGCTTCCGGGGCGTCGGCTTCATGGGCGCCTCGCTCTTCAGCGCGCCCAATCCCGAGGTCGGAGCCGCGATCACGTACTACGTGAAGGACGACTACAAGTCGCTCAAGAAGCAGCGCAACGAGGCGGAGAAGAAGCTGCAGGACGCGAAGCAGGACGTGCCCTACCCCACGTACGAAGCGCTCAAGCAGGAAGACGCCGAGGAGGAGCCGTACCTGCTGTTCGCGATCTCGGATTCGGAAGGCCGCGTGGTCCGCAAGCTCAAGCGGCCGATCAAGGCCGGCGTCCATCGCTTCACGTGGGACTTCCGCACGAGCCCCACCGGGCCGATCGCGCTCGAGCCGCCGCCGAATCCCGCGCCGTGGGACCAGCAGGACCAGGGCTACATGGTGTCGCCCGGCACGTACCAGGTCGCGATGTACCGCTTCCAGAACGGTGCGCTCACGGCGCTCGGGAGCCCGCGCACGGTGAAGTGCGAGCCGCTCCAGATCGCGAACATTCCGATCGCGGACCAGGCGGCGCTGCGCGCGTTCAATGAGAAGGTCGCCGCGCTGTCGCGCGCGATCTCGGGGGCCGACGCGCATCGCGGCCGCCTGAGCGAGCGGCTCCCGTACCTCGAGGCCGCGGCGATGAGCGTGCGCGATCTCGACGGCGGCGCGCTCGCGGAGCTGTCCGCGATTCGCACGGGCCTGAAGAGGGTCAACGAGGCGCTCGTCGGCGACAACGTCCTCGTGCGCTTCGAGGGCCAGGCGCGCCAGTCCCTGAAGGGCCGCACGGACCTGATCATCGGATCGCTCTGGAACACGACCGCGGCGCCGACGGGCACGTACGAGCGCGCGTACCAGGAAGCGCACGCGTCGTTCGGGGCGGTGCTCGCGGACCTTCGCGCGCTGCACGAGCGTACGCAGGCGCTCGCGGACCGGCTCGAGCGGCAGGGCGCGCCCTACACGCCGGGACAGCTGCCGGTCTGGGACGAGACGAAGTAGCGGCGGTTCTCGCGGTTGGAAGCGCGGGCGGCGGACTTCCGTCGCCCGCTCTCGGGCCGCGCCGCCGGCGCCGCCTCAGCGTCGGGCGCGTGCGGCGTCGATCGCGGCGACGTCGAGCTTCGTCATGGTCATCATCGCGTCGAACGCTCGCTTCGCTTCGTCGCCGCCGGCCGCGAGCGCGTCGATGAGCGTGCGCGGCGTGATCTGCCACGAGACGCCCCAGCGGTCCTTGCACCAGCCGCACGCGCTCTCCTGTCCGCCGTTGCCGACGATCGCGTTCCAGTAGCGATCGGTCTCGGCCTGATCGTCGGTCGCGATCTGGAACGAAAACGCCTCGCTCTGCGCGAACGCCGGGCCGCCGTTCAGGCCCAGGCACGGAAGCCCGAGGACCGTGAACTCGACCGTCAGCGCGTCCCCTGCCTTGCCGCCCGGGAAGTCGCTCGGCGCGCGGAACACCGGACCCACCTTCGAATCCGGAAAGGTCGCGGCGTAGAACCGCGCCGCTTCGAGCGCGTCCTTCTCGAACCACAGGCAGATCGTGTTCTTGGGCGTCATCGTGCTCGCTCCTTGCGATCGTGGGGTGCGCGGCCGCGGCGTGATCGCGCGAAACTACCCCAGAGCGCAGTGCAGGGTCCGCGCGAAATCGCCGCGCCGCCGACGGCGTGCGCGAAGCGCGGCCGTGCGCGGATCAGCGCACGCCGCGATCCCACCGGTGCGCGCGCAGACGCGCGATCACCGCGGGGTCGAGCGGCCGGCCGTCGCTCACGCCGAGGTTCGCGTCCACGTGGGCGCGCTTGCGCATGCCCGGAATCACCGTCGAGACGTCCGGGTTCGCGAGGATGAAGCGCAGCGCCAGCTCCGGCAGCGTCATGCCGGCGGGAACGTCGCGCCCGAGCCGCTCCGCGCGCTCGACGCTCTCGCGCAGTTTGTCGCCGGCGAAGTAGAGATTGCGGAAGTCACCGTCCGGCCACTTGGAATCCGTCGTGAGCGTCCCGGTCAGCGAGCCCTCGTCGAACGGCACGCGCGCGATCACCGCGATGCCGAGGTCGCGGCACGCGCCGAACAGCTCGTCCTCGGGCGCCTGATCGAAGACGTTGTACACGACCTGCACGGCGTCGATGAGCCCGGTGCGCAGCGCGCGCAGGCAGTTCTCGGGCTCCCAGCGATTGACGCTGATGCCGATCGCGCGCACGAGCTTCTCGGCCTTGAGCGCGTGGACCGCGTTCTGCCAGCTCGAGTCCGCGGCCCACGCGTCGTTCCACGTGTGGAACTGGAGCAGGTCGAGCGTGCTCACGCCGATGTTCTCGAGGCTCTTCTCGGCGTACGCGCGGAGGTGATCGGCCGGGTACGACTCGGCGAGGAGCGCGTCGGCGGTCGCTGGCCACTTGAGGTTCTTGGGCGGGACCTTCGAAGCACAGACGAGGCGCGCGCCGGGCCGGGCGCGCAGCAGGCGGCCGAGCAGCCGTTCGCTGTGTCCCTGTCCGTAGATCCACGCGGTGTCGAAGAAGCTGCAGCCCAGGTCCACCGCGCGTTCGAGCGAGGCGAGCGACTCGTCGTCGTCGGAGCCGGTCCACCCGCCCATGCCCCACATGCCGTAGCCGACTTCACTCACGCGCCAGCCGGTACGGCCGAACTCGCGGTCTCTCATGGCGTCCTTTCCCGTTCCGCGCCGCTCGGGCGGCGCGCGCGCGACCGGATTCCGCCGGCGCCCGCGAGGACGAGCAGGAGGACGAGGCTCGCCGCGGGTCCGGACATGGGCGCCGCGATCGGGGCCGGAGGTGCGTCACGAACGACGACGGCCAGCGCGTAGCCGCTGCGGTTTCCGTGGAGATCCTCTGCCGACAGTCGATAGTAGTAGGTCCCGGGATCGGTCTCGGGATCGGTGAAGGTGGTCGTCGTCGAGGTGGCGATCTGATTCCCCGGCCCAGGGACGAACGTCGAGGTCGACCCACGATACAGTCGATAGAGGGCGAGATCGCTCTCCGGGTTCAGTTCCCACTGGAGGTCGTTTCCGGTTTCGACCGGCGCTCCCGAGAATGCGATGGGAGTCGTCGGGGCGAGATTGTCGACCGAGCGGCCGATGGCCGACGGCGAGTCGAAGAAGACCCCGGGCACGGCCGTGGCGCCCCGCACGAAGAACTCCGAATTGGCCGGGTTCCCCGAGGTCGAGTCCGCGAGCGTCGGCACGACCAGCACGTACGCGGAGTCCTGATAGGCGGTGGCCGTACCGACGTAGTCCCAGCCGTCCACGAGGACGCGGTCGCGCGGATTGGCGATCGCGGGACGCGGAGCTCGATCGTTGCCCCCTGAGGTCAGGAGATTCCCGATCTTGCGGAAGACGTCGTAGAAGGCGATTGCCTGGGTCGAAGCCGGGTAGTCCATCGGGCTCGGTCGGAAGCGAAGGCGAACCTGTCCGCCCTGGTCCCCGCCGACATCGCGGATCGACGCGATTTGCGGTGCCGGTGTGAGCTTCTGAATCCGGTGATTGCCCGCGTCGCTCACATAGAGGGTTCCGCGCGGCCCGATGGCCGCGGCGTTCGGAAGGCTGAACTGGCCATTCCCGGCGCCGGAAGATCCCCACGATGCGACGAGAGTGCCGTCGCTGGTGAATTGCAGCACGACCGAAGCCACCGCATCGGTCGCGTAGACGTTCCCCTGAGGATCGGTCGAAAGGTGTCGGACGTTGGCCCCCGGTACACTCCACTGACCGAGATACTCTCCGTCTCCCGTGAACTTCTGGACTCGGGAATTGCCCGTGTCCGACACGTAGACATTGTCGTTCCCGTCCACCGCCACTCCGTAGGGGGCGCTGAAGTGGCCTCGTTGCGAGCCGGAGCTTCCCCACTGGGCGACGTACGTTCCGGAGGACGTGAATTTCTGAATCCGGTTGTTTCCCGCATCGACGACATAGACGTTTCCCTGGCCGTCGGCCGCGATTCCGATCGGCCCTGCGAACAGGCCGTCGCCGCTTCCACTGGCTCCCCAGGTGATCGGCGAACCCGAAGGCGCGAATCGGGTGACACGATCGTTACCGGAGTCGGTGACGAACACGCGACCTTGCGCGTCGACCGCGATCCCACGCGCCAGGCTCAGCTGACCGGTTCCCGCCCCGGATCCTCCCCACTGTCGCAAGTAGGTCCCGGACGAGCTGTACTTGACGATCCGGTCGTTGCCCTGATCGACGACGTAGACGTTGTCCGAGGCATCCGTCGCGATTCCGGCGGGTGAGATGAGTTGGTTGGCGCCGCTCCCGGGGGAACCCCACTTGAGCTGGTAGAGAAACGGCGTGCGCGGCGAGATCGCGAAGGTGCCCCCTCCCGAACTGCTCCCGGCGTAGAGGCTCGAACCCGCGAACGTCGCCCCGTACGTCATGCTCTGTCCGGCCTGAAGCGGGGCAGCGGAGATCGTCGCGAGTCCGTTGAGCAGCGTCACCGGCGCGCCGTAGTTCGACCCTCCCACCGCGAACTGAAGCGCCCCGCTCGGTGGCGGCGCTCCGGCAGTGACGGACGCCACCTGGGCTTCCAGCACGATGCCCTGTCCGTCTCCTGCGGGCGTCGGGTGAACGAACAGCGACGTGCTCGTGACGCCGAGGTCGCGGGTGTGCGTGGCGAGGCTGGACCGACTGCCGCCTTCCGTGGCCGTGCCCTCGTACTCGGCCGAGAAGTCGATGTCGCCAGGCGGAGTGCCCGAGGAGAGCGTCACCTGGGTGGACGCCACCCCGGCAACGGGAACGACCGTGTCGATCGGAGCGACACCGCCGGCGAGGAAGCGAACGCGGCCGGTCGCGCTGGACGGATTGACGATCGCGATCAAGTTGAGCGTGTGGGCTTCGCCGAATCGGGAGGAGGTCGGCGTGAGGCTGAGCGTCGTGCGCGAGCCGGAGAACTTCTGAATGCGTCTCGCCGATTCGTCGGAGACGTACACGTCGCCGGCGGCATCGCGGAGGACTCCTCTCGGTACCGTGAACTGTCCGTCGCCCGTCCCACTGCCTCCCCACATCGCGAGTTTTGATCCGGTCGGCGTGAACTTCACGACACGATCGTTGAAAGCGTCGACGACGAACACGTCTCCGACGCCATCGACCGCGATCCCGGAGGGCTGCACCAGGGAGCCGCCCGCGAAAGAGGTCCAGAAGAGCAGCGGCGTTCCCGTCGCACCGAACTTCTGAACGCGGTTGTTGCCCCACTCGGTCACGTAGAGGTTCCCGTCGGCATCGACCGCGACGCCACGCGGCTGGTTCATCTGTCCGAGTCCGCTTCCCAGGCCACTTCCGACGCTGCTCAGGAACGCACCGTCCAACGAGAACCGGCTCACCCGATGATTCTGTGTGTCCGCCACGAACAGACTGCCCTGCCCGTAGGCGATTCCGCTGGGGGAGTTGAGCTGACCGAGGCCCGAGCCGGAGTTCGCGAACGACGTCAAGAGGTTTCCAGATCTGTCGAAGACCTTGATGTTGAATCCTGCGGAGGCCTGAACGACGAAGAAGCGTCCGCCCTGAGCCGGGGCAAAGACGATGCCCGCGAGCGAACCTCCCCCCGCGACGGTCCAATGGCCCACGTACGTTCCCGTGCTCGTGAACTTCTGGATGCGGTTGTTGCCCGAGTCGGAGACGTAGACGAACCCACTGTCGTCCACCGTCATGTGCCAGGGATTGATGAACTGGCCCGGAGCGGCCCCCGAAGCTCCCCATTGAAGTGCGTAGGGTGGCGGAACGTGGAATTGAGCGGACGAGGGAGTCGTGAGCAGTGCGAGCGAGAGAAGGGAAAGCAGCAGGCTGCGGCACATGGCAGAGCACCTCCGGGGAGGGAGCTTGCGGCAAGAACTCATCCGGCTCGGGGGTGGCGGCGACCTGTTCCCGTATGCGCGCGGACAAATCGCGTCGGCGCGCCGGTGAACGGACGTGCGGAGCCTACACACTCGTCGTGTGGCCGCACAGGCCGATCTGCGTTCTTCCGGCGTCTGCTCCTCGAGCGACCTGGGGCCTTCGTTCCGGTCGCTCGTACCGGCTCGACCTCGAACGGAGGCGCCCCCTCGCCTGATCCAGCTGGAATCGATCGTGAGCTTCCTCGAGCTGGAATCCGGGGGCGCGGCTCGAACGGCCGTGGCGCCCGGCGGGAGCGCGCGCCCGGCGTGTGGCCCGCCGAGCGCGCGCGAGAGTCGCCCCGACTACTTCAGCATCGCCACCCGCATCACGCGCGACGCGTCGCCCTGGCGCAGCCGGACGAAGTAGAGCCCCGTCGCGAGGTGACGATCCTCGCCGAGATCCAGCGCGTGCGTGCCCGGCCCGAAGGCGTCGAGTGTGCGCGCGGCGATCCGCCGCCCGGCGACGTCGAGCAACTCGAGCGATGCGGGTTCCCCGCCCCCGAGTGTGAAGCGCATCGGGAGACGGCCCGCGCGCGCCGGGTTCGGACCCGCGAGGCTCAGCGCCATCGTCGCCGGCGCGTCCGACGAGACACCGACGGTGCCGCCGAGTTCGCCGTCCGAGTGGACCCGCTGAGCGTAGATGTCGCTCGCGCCGTTGCGCGTGTCCTGCCAGGCGAGGATCGCGCCGCCAGAACCGCTCGGCACGATCGCGGGCATGCTCTGCGCTTCGACCGCCGTGGAGACCGCCGTCCCCTTGGTCGCGGGGCTCCAGAGCACGCTGCCCGCAGACGTGACGCGCCGCGCGTACAGGTCGGGGTTGATGCCGTCGGCGCGGTAGTCGGTCCACGTCACGATCGCGCCGCCCGCGCCGTCCGTCGTCATCGCGGGCAGGAACTGCATCCCGGCGAAGTCGCACACGGCCACACCCGTGGCCCCCCACTGCGTCGCGCCGCTCGACGAGATGCGCTGCGCACGAATGTCCGCCTGAGTGCTCGGGAAGTGGCTGAAGTCCATCCACGCGAGGATCGCTCCGCCGGCGCCGTCCGTGAGGATTGCCGGGAGCGTTTCGCCGAGCCCGCCCGAGACGGGCACGCCGTTCGCGGTCCATTGCACGGCGCCCGCGGACGAGATGCGCTGTGCGTAGATGCGCTCGGTCGAGCGCGTGTCGGCCCACGCGACGATGGCCCCTCCCGCGCCATCCGTGGCGATCGCCGTGCTCGACTGGTCGTTCGGGGCCGTGCACAGCGGAACGCCGTTCGTCGTCCAGAGCCGGTTGCCGTCGGCATCCACGCGCTGTGCGTAGATGTCCATCTGCGAGCTCGGGCTGCGGTCGTCGGCCCACGTGATGATGCCTCCGCCCGCGCCGTCCGCGACGATCATCGGGTACTGCTGGCTTCCGCCCGTCACGCACACCGGAACGCCGTCGGCGGCCCAGATCACGTTGCCCTCGGAGTTCACGCGCTGCGCGTAGACATCGCCGACGACGGCCGCGGCGTTGTCGCGACGATCCCACCAGGCGACGATCGCGCCGCCCGCCCCATCGGGGATCACCGTCTCGTCGTGCTGCGGTCCGCCCGCCGTGCAGAGCGGCACGCCGGTCGGGTTCCAGAGCAGCGCTCCGGTCGGCGAGAGGCGCTGGCAGTAGATGTCGGTGAGCAGCGAACGCGCGTCGTTCCACGTGACGATCGCACCGCCCGCGCCGTCGGTCGTGAGGTGAGGCACCAGCTGGTCGCCGGATCCGGTGCAGACCGGGATGCCGTTCGCGCCCCAGAGTGGAACGCCCGCCGCCGAGATCCGCTGCGCGTAGACCTTGTACGTGGATTCGTCACGGAGGTCCTGCCAGACGACGAACACGCCGCCCGCACCATCGGGAAGCGTCGCCGGGAACTGCTGCTCGAAGTCCGCGGTGCACACGGCGAGGTTCACGGAAGGATCCACGGGCCAGGCGGCGAGCGATGCGGACGGGGCGAGGGCGGCGAGGCCGAGCAGGGCGGTGAGCCCCAAGGCGAACCGCGACGTCGTCGTGCGAATGAAAGGGTGTCGGACCTGCATGGCGCTGGCTCCTCCCGGCGATGGCGTCGGATCGACGGGGGGGCGCGGACCGGTGCGCCTCGCCCCCGTACCCCAGAAGCGCAAGAGCCCGGCGAATCGGACCATCGGCCGGGCGACCGCACGTGCTCGCGACGGCACCGAGGACCGGTCCCGCGCAAGGCGAGAGCGCTCGGGGCGCGCGGGCTTTGGGGTTGCCTGCCGCGCGCTCGAGACCGGACAATGTCGCTCCCTCGCATGCCCCGCCCCCCAATCGGAGGTCCGCCTTGCGTCCGCTCGCCCCCGCCCTCTCGCTCGCGCTGCTCGCGTTCGCCATCGCTTCACCCGGGCCTTCGCAAGCCGCCACCTGCACGCCGGCCTCCTGCACGGGCACGATGCACGGCGTCACATTCGAATCGCTCGCTCCGGGCTCGCTCGTCGAGGGACTCGGCACCGTGGACGCGCTGCTCGACATCACGAGCGTGCCGTGGGCGTTTGGCGCGGGCTGCCCGAGCGGCGCGACGCGCGTGATCGAGGAAGGGAACGTGCTGCCCTTCAGCAGCTACGGGAGCGCCGGCGGCACGAATGGCTGCCTCGATGGCGTGCGCGGCATGGGTCATCCCGCGAATTGCGTCCTCGACTACGACTTCACGTTCGCTCCGGGCGTCACCGTCGGGTGCTTCGCGATCAAGCTGTTCGACTTCGGCGACTACTACCCGTTCGGCGGTGCGACGCACGGTGCGACGCTCACCGCCTACGACGCGAGTCACGCGGTGGTCGACATCGCGACGCTCACGGGGGGCGCGGCGGTGGACAGCACGAGCGGCGACGCCTGTCTGAGTCAGGCCGGATTCCCCGGCAACTTCCTGCTGGCGGTGAGTGGCGCGGGGATCACGCGCGTCGAGCTGCGCTTCGGACCGAGCCCGGATCCGAACATCGGTCTGGACTCGATCGCCTACTGCGAACTCGCGGCGGCGACTGCCGCGCCGCGGCGCACGTGGGGTCGCATCAAGTCGCTCTACCGCTAGGAGGGATTCGCCGTCGCGCTCGGCGTGTCGGCGCCACGCCGCGCGCCAACGTCCGTCCCGCGAGGTCGAGCCGGCCGGGGCGCAGCACACCGAGGAGGTGCAGTGAGGGACCGCATCGCACATTTCCCGATGCTCATTCGAGTGGGCGCACTCGTGGCGATCGTTCTGGGCGCGAAGCTGCTGATGCACTCCGTGGGATGGGAGTGCCTCTCCATCAATCCGCTCTTCTCCGGCATCGTCGCCGCGAACGTCTTTCTGCTCGGTTTCCTGCTCTCGGGCGTGCTCGCCGACTACAAAGAGAGCGAGCGCCTGCCCGGCGAACTGGCCGCGGGGCTCGAGAACCTCGGTCAGGAGGTGCGGGGCATCGGCCTCGCCAAATCGGAGGCGCCGGTGGGGCCGTGCCTCGAGCATCTGCTGAAGCTCGCGACGGACCTGAGGGAGTGGTTCCACAAGCGCGTGCGGACGACGGCCCTGCACGACGCGATCGACGAGCTGACGGTGCACTGGGCGCGACTGGAGCCCCACACCCAGGCCACGCTGCTCGCGCGTCTGAAGCAGGAGCAGGGCACTCTCCGGCGGCTCGTCGTGCGGATCCACACGATTCGCGAGACGTCGTTCATTCGATCGGCGTACCTGCTCGCCGACACGATCACCGTGCTCCTGTGCCTCGGGCTCGTGTTCGTCCGGATCGAGCCCTACTACGAGTCGCTCTTCCTGGTCGGCATCATCGCCTGTGTCATGATCTTTCTGCTGCTGCTGATCCGCGATCTCGACAATCCCTTCGGGTACTACCAGTCGTCCTCGAGCGAAGACGTGTCACTGAAGCCTCTCCTCGATGCCGGGAAGCGTCTCGCGGCGCTGTGCGGGGCCGCGCGCTGAGTCGCAGCTCGAGCGGCCGGTAGCCGCCGGGCGCTCGCGGTGCGGGTCCGGCCCCGCGCCCCACGTGGGGCCGCATCCAGTCGCTCTACGGCTCGCGAGGATCCGCCGCCTGACTCAGCGCGTCAGCGCGACCCGACGCGTCAGTGTCCGTCCGGCGAACTCGAGTCGGATCAGGTACAGACCGCTGCGGGCGGGCGCGCCGCCGACGTTCGCGCCGTCCCAGCGCGCGACGTGCTCGCCGGGGCCGAGTTCCGCGTTCGCGAGCGTGCGCACGAGACGCCCCGCGGCGTCGTAGACCGCAAGATGCGCGCGTCCGGCGTGCGGGAGCGCGAAGCGGCACAGGGTGGTTCCGGTCGAGGGGTTCGGTGACGGCGGCGCGAACGACAGCGCCGATCCGACCTCTTCGTCCACGCCGACGAGTGGATCGTCGCCGAGGCCTCCGATGCGGTTGACGCGTTGCGCGTACACGTCGCGGGTCGCTCCGTTCCGATAGTCCTCCCACGCGACGATCCAACCCGAGTTCGTCGATGGCGCGAGGCCGGGAAAGTACTGGGGGCGAGTTGCCGTGCACACCGCGACGCCGTCCGCGGTCCATGTGGCCGTTCCCGCGGCGTCCAAGCGCTGCACGTAGAGATCGGCCGCGCCAGACCGGGTGTCGGACCACGCGAGCGTCAGTCGGTTCGCGGCGTCCCTCGCGAGCGTGACGAACGACTGCTGATTGGGAGCCGTGCACACTGGAACTCCGGCGGGCGCCCACGCGAAGGTGCCTGAGGCGCTGACGTGCTGCACGCGCAGGTTCGGAGCCGTGGCCGCGACGTAGGCGCCGCCCGCGCCGTCACTCGTGAGCCCGGCGAATCCCGAAGTGAAGCAGGCGACGGGATTGCCGCCGGTGCCCCACTGGCCCACACCGTTTGCGTCGAACCGTTGCAAGTTCACGGCGTTCGACTGCCAGCCCACGATGACTCCGCCGGCGCCGTCCGAACTCAGTCTCGGTCTGCCGACCTGGGGCTGCGGATCCACGACGAGGCCGTCGGAGCCCCAGCGGATCGTGCCTGCCGAATCGACCGACTGGATCTTGACGAGTCTGAAGAAGAAGAAGTTGTAGTCCCAGTGGCTCCACACGAACGCGGCCCCGCCCGCGCTCGTCGGCGTCGCGAGCAGACTCTGGACGTCATCCAGGGTGGTCGAGAGCTGAACGCCGCCCGTCGCCCACGACAGCCCCCCGCCGGGCGTGAGTCGCTGCGCCCACACGGTGCGAGACGTTCCGAACGTCGTGTTGGTCCAGGCCACGATCGCGCCGCCCGCTCCGTCGGGCGCGATCGCCGGCCACTCCTGATCGCCCGCGCCGCCGCCGACGAGCACTCCACCGGCGGTCCATTGGGGCGTACCGCTCGCGTCCACGCGCTGAGCGTAAACGTCGAAGTCGGTGCCGTTGCGATGGTCGGACCACGCGATGATTGCCCCGCCGGCTCCGTCCGATGCGACGTCCGGCAGGTCCAGCGCCTGGGTCGCGAGGCGGATCGGCGCACCGTTCGTGCCCCAGCTCGCGCTGCCGGCGACCGTGACGCGCTGCGCGTAGATGGCGCCCACGCCGGCGCGGAAATCGTCCCACACGACGATCGCGCCGCCGGCGCCGTCGGCGACGGCCTTCACTCCATACTGTTCGCCGGCCGCCGTGCACAGCGCGACGCTTCCCGAGACGGGACTGGTTCCCCACGCGGCGCGCGCGGGATCGGACGAAAGCAGCACAGTGAGGGCCAGAGAAAGCGCGAACGAGAGGGGTCGCGAACGCACGGGAGTCCTCCTTTGGCGGATGCGGAGTTCGACTTCGACTTCGATAATTCTACCGCACCACCGCGTGCCGGCCACGAGGATCGAAATGGGAATCCGTGCGCGGATCGGGGCACGACCCGACGGAGGGGGGGCGCGTCGCATCGGTTCGCGCGCTTCGAGCCAGTCGGCCGACTCTCGCGAAATCGTGATCGGAAGTTCGTCGTGCCATCCGTCAAACTAGCGGGGTGATTGGCTCAGCGCACTCGGCACACCTCCAACCTCCAACCTCCGCATCCCGGTTCCTCTAGCGGTACTTCTTCCGCACGTGCCGCACCGAGGCCACGACGAGCTGCCTCAAGACCTTCGCGTCCACGTCCTCGAGCCGCCGCAGGTAGAGACACACCTTTCCCGTGCGGTGCTTGCCGAGCTTCTTCATCAGCTCGGGGTGGCTCTCGAACACGCCCATGAGATACACGGTCAGGTCCTTCTTGCGCGGCGAGAACGCGGCGACGGGCCAGTCGGCCGTGCTCCCGTCGGCGTATCGGAGCGGGTATGTGCCGAAGCCGATGATGCTCGGCCCCCACATCACCGCGTTCTCGCCGGTCACCTTCTCCATCAGCGTGACGAGCGCCGTGCAGTCGGCGCGCATCTGCTCGTCGGGCTGGCGCGCGATGAAGCGGGCCACGCTCGCCGCCGTCGGTCGAGTCTTGATCTTCGGCATCGGGTGCTCCTCCTCCAAACACGCGCGGCCACCCTTGCGAGTGGCCGCGCGCCGTTCGTTCTTCGAACTACGATCGGATCACATCAGTCCACGGCGACCACGCGAAGCGACTTGGAGTCGCTCCCGGCGGTGATGCGCACGAGGTAGATGCCGGCCCCGAGCTTCCGGCCGCCGGCGTCCTGACGGTTGAACGACACCGTGTGCGTCCCGGCGTCCTGCAGTCCGTTCTCGAGCGTACGCACCTTCTGCCCGGTGACGCTGAACACGTCGATCTTCACGTGCGCCGCCTGCGGCAGCGAGTAGCTGACCGACGTGCGGGTCGTGAACGGGTTCGAGCCGACCATCGCGAACGCGAACGGCTTGCCGGCCGTCGTGTTCAGGCTCCGGGTCTCCATGACCTCCTCACTGCCGTCCGCGAGCACGCCCGCGAGGCGGTAGTACAGGGGGCCGGCCGGCGCCGCCGCGTCACGGTAGTGGAAGTCTCCACCGTTCCGCATCGCGATCGGAGCCGCGTTGATCCGCACGAAGCCGTCGGTCTCGCTCTGCGAGCGGTACAGGTTCCACTCTCGCACCGCGCCCACGGCGCCCGACGTCCAATCGAGTTCCACGCCGCCCGACGCGAGGCGCGCGCTGAAGCGCTCGACGAGCGTCGCGGTCGCGAGATCGCAATTGACCGTCGTCGCGCACGCGTGCGGCGAGAAGCACGCCTCGCCCACCGGCAGCACGTTGAGCGTGATGACGTCGCTCGGAGGCGTGCAGTTCGTGGGGATCAGCACCGAGACGAACACGTCGAAGAAGCTCGACGCCTGGAGCATCGGCGTCGTGCCGCTGACGCCCGTGATCCAGCCCGCCGCATCGGTGACGGAGTACGTGTACTGGTCCGGCACCGTGCCGGTGTTCTGGATCCGGAAGCGGCGAATCACCGTCGCGCCCGGCGCCCCGATCGTGTCGGGCGGGCAGACGGTCGAGAGCGCGAACGCCACGCCCGTGGTCACGGCGTTCGGCCCGGTGCCCGCGGTGAAGACGTTCGTGCCGGGCGTGCGCACGTCGCCCGTGGACAGGCGCTGGTCGGTCCACGCCGGATGGAAGATCGACGTGCCGTTCGCCGACACCATGTTGTAGTCGCCGAGGTTCGGCACGCCGATGGTGTTGAACGAGAAGAACGACAGCTCGTCCGTCACCGGGTAGTTCGGCGTCCACGACAATCCGCCGTCGCGCGACGTCGTGCCGTAGATCGAGGTCAGCGCGGCGTTCGTGCCGAGGCCGGGATCGCGCGAGTCATGCCAGAACACGCTCACGGCGCCTTCGTTGTTGACGCCGACGAACGGCCGCCGGTTCTCGAGGCCGGCCGGATCGTCGTTGATGCGCTGCTCCGCCGACCACGAGACGCCCTGGTTCGTCGAGCGCACGAGCGTGATGTCACGCGCGTCGCGCGCCGGGCTCGTGGCGGTGTACGTGAGCGTGCGCATGCGCAGCCGGTAGGCGAACGGCGTCGTGCCGTTCGTGCGCTGCAGGCGGATCACGTAGCTGCCGGTCTTCGGGCAGGTCCACACGATGCGGTCGGCAAACGTGCCCTGCGCGGACGCGGCGAGCAGCGAGTCCGGGAAGCCCGTGGGGTTCGGATACGGGCTCTGGGTGGCGAACAGCCGCAGCCGCATGCCGGCCGTCGTGCCCGTGACGCCGCAGTTGAACGTGCCCGGGTCGAGGTTGAAGAGCAGGTTGTCGCCCTGATTCGCGGTGAACGTCCAGTAGTCGAAGTCCGCCGTCGTGGACATCGTGCCCGTGACGTCCTCGCCGAGCAGGAACGTCTCCGCGCCCGTGGGGTTGTTGTTCGCCGCGTCCGCGGCTTCGGCGCGCGCCGGCCCCGCCGCGAGGTTGCTCGTCCACGTGCCCGCTTCGTGCCAGGTCACGTAGATGTTTCCGCGGTAGCAGCCGTTCGTCATGTCGACGCCGATGTCGGGGAATTCGTTCCCGCGCTCGCGCAGGTCGCCGGGGCCCGACGCCATGAACGTCAGATCCACGTTCCCGATGATGCTGAACGGATCGTAGCTGGCGCCGAAGTTGAGCGAACGCGTGAACGCGATCTGGCCGAGCGGATTCGAGACGTTGCCCGTCCCGTCCGGACAGTTGATCAGGTTCGCGCCCTTCTCCCACACCACGTACACCTCGCCGTTCGGTCCGCAGAACGGCCGCGCGGCCTGCTTCGAGGTCGTCGGCGTCGAGGTCGCATCGAGGATGATCGGCGGATCCCACGTCGCGCCCTGCGTCGTCGAGCGCGCGATCTCGATCTGCGAGACCGCGATGCTGAGACGCGTCGCGGTGACGTAGACGTTACCGGTCACGCGGTCGCACGCGATGAGGCACTTGTCCATGTTGCCGGCCGGGACGCCCGCGGCGCCCGCGCCGATGATGGCCTGCGTCGGCGGATCCCACACGAGGACGCCCGCGCCGTTGAAGCGGCCGTGGTGCACGGCGATGTTCTGCTGCGCCGTCGCGCCCGGAGCGCCCGCCGCGCGCGTGTAGATCTGGATCGAGTACCAGTTGCCGCGCTCGTCCGTGTCGATGCCCGGATCGCCGAACGCCTGGTCGGTCGCGAGCGCGAGCGGCACGTTGCCGCCGTCGATGAACGTCGCGCCGCCATTGGTCGAGTAGGCGAAGCTGCTCAGCGTCGGAGGTCCGGGCGCTCCGGTGCCGCCGCCGGCCGTGAAGCCGAAGGAGTCGTTCCAGCCGATCACGACCGTGTCGCGGAACACCGAGACGGCGATCTCGGACTGGCTCTCGCCGATGCGGTCCGGAGCGAGGGCGACGTTGTTGGCCTGCACGTTCGTCGGGCCCGGCAGGTAGAGCACGGTCGTGCGAGACGCGAGGCCCAGGGCCTTGGTCTCGGCGACGAAAGCGCGCACGGCTTCGAGGCTGCTCTCGGGCAGCAGCTCGAGGTACGCGGACGGATCGTCGCTGATCGAGGCGGCGGCCCGGAGTCCCGCCGGCGACATGCCGTTCAGGATCGGAGCTTCCGCCTTGCGCTCCGCGGCGAAGCCGATCGCGACGGTCGTCGCGAGGGCGAGCGCAGCGAGCGCAAAAGCGCGCGTGAACGAATGCGTAGACATTGCGATGAGACCTCCTCTGGGATGCGTGAACTGCCGCGCCCCGAGTGATGCCGGGGCCGGTCCAGGGCGGCTGCGGGGAGCGCCCCGATGGAGATCAGGCCGGCGCTGAGGAGGCTCGGTCGGTGAGGGTTGCGGCCCTGTTGCCTGTCCGAGTCCGTGACAACGCCGAGGGCAGTATCTCCGCCCGTGTTTGGGAATTGCAATGGAAAGTTGAACGCAATGACAGGCGCGCCGCCCACTCATCTAGAAGGGGCCCGCCCGGGTGAACCGTCTGCGGTGGGCACGAGGCGGCGACTTCCCGGCGGCTGCGAAGCGCGTGCTCGCCTCGCAGCCTTGCCGATTCCTCGAGCGATCGCGGCGATCGCTGTCGACGAGCCGGGACGGAACTCCGGAGCCGCCCCGCTACTCGAGCACGATCACCTTCGCGCCCGCGCTGCGCGCGCCCTGCTGGAGCTGCACGAAATAGAGGCCCGAGGCGAGCCGGCGACGCTCGCCGAGCGCCACCTCGTGACGGCCGGCGCCGAGGACGCCGACGTCGCGCGACTCGATCTGCCGTCCGCTCACATCGAGCAGCGAGAGCCGCGCGTGCGTGCCGTCCGGAAGCGTGAACTTCACGCGCAGCGCTCCTCCCCGCCACGGACTCGCGGGCGACAGCGCGAACTCCGGCACGTCGCCGCCGGCGACGTCGACCGTGCCTCCGGGTGTGAGCACGGCGAATCCGCTCTCGTTCCCGTTCACGTCCACGGCGCTCAGCTTGTAGTAGCTGCCCGCGGCGCCCACGTCGGCGTAGCCCGTGTCCGCGGTCGTCGAGATCAGGTTGCCCGGCCCGGGAACGAAGGCCGCGGACGCGCCGCGATACACGCGGTAGTACCAGAGGTCGGGTTCGGAGTTCGCGCCCCAGTGCAGGTGCGTCGCTCCCGCGGAGTAGGCGCCGGTGAACGGTGCGGGCGGAATCGGCGGCAGGTTGTCCACCGAATGGCCGGAGTCCGGCGCCGAGTCGTAGAACACGCCGGGCGTCGCGGTCGCGGCGCGCACGAACAGCACCGCGCGATGGAAGCCGCTCGCGTTGGAGTCGGCGAGCGTCGGCACGACGGCTTCGTAAACATCGTCCGTGGTCGCGGGGATCGTGAGCACGAAGTCCCAGCCGGCGATCCGCAGCTCGTCGGGAACCGGCGCCGCGCTCGCACGTTCACTCGCCCGCGCCGGCGCAGGCGACGAGAGCGCGATCGCCGTCCGGCGATAGACGTGGTAGTTCGCGATCGGCGTGCTCGAGCCCAGGAAGTCGAAGCCGCTGCGCGCGAACGTGGCGCGCACCTGGCCACCCTGATCGTTCTTCACGTCCTTGATGCTCGTGAACGCGGCGGCGGCCGTCGGGACGATGCGCTGGCTGATGCTCGGCGAAATGCTGTGGTGGCGGCGCGCGTCGCCCAGGTAGACCGCGGTGAGCGTCCGGTTGCCGAGGCGCGGCGCGAACAAGGAAAGGCCGGCGACCCCGCCGACGACGGGTGACGTCCCGAGCAGCGTCGTGCCGTCGAAGAACCGCACCGAGCCGGTCGGCACGCCCGATCCGGGCGAGGGAATCGTCACGGTCGCGGTCAGAGTGACGGGCGAGCCGAGCACCGCGAGAGCCGGGCTCGCGGACAGTGTCGTGCGGGTGGGTGTGAGGCCGAGCAACAGCGAGATGCTGGGCCCGAGCTGGTTCCCGACGACGAGGTCGAAACACTGGTCGTGGTTGAGGTCGCCGAGCGCGACCGAATTGGCGACGAACCCCGCCGCCTGCACACGCCGGACGCCGAATGCGCCCGCACCATCCCCGAGCAGAATGTCGGCAGAGGAATTGTTCTCGTCCGCGATCGCGGCATCGATTCGGCCGTCTCGATTCAGATCCTCGAGGGCGATCGCCCAGGCCTGTCCTCCGGTGGGGATATCGGCGCGCGGGGAGAATCCGCCGGCTCCATCCCCGAGGAACACCGAGATTTGGTTCGCGAGGCCGCCGCAGGCCACCAGGTCGAGCCGATGGTCGCCATTCAGATCGACGATGCTCAGCCCGGTGCCGCCGATCGGAGCGACGAGATCGGTCTTTGGTCCGAATCCACCCGTGCCGTTGCCGAGGAACACGGAGAGGATGCCGGCGATGTTCGCCACGACCATGTCGAGCTTGGTGTCGCCGTTCAAGTCACCGAGCGCCACGGCCGACGACCCGACGCCAGTCGTGAAATTTGAGCTGGCTCCGAATCCGCCCGTGCCATTGCCGAGAAGCACCGACGCCGAGCCGGCACTCTGATTGGCAGTCGCGAGATCGAGAAGGCCGTCGCCATTGAGGTCGCCCAGGGCGATGGCCCCGGGCCCGGCGGGGGTCGTGAAGTCGCTCTTCGGACCGAACGTTCCCGTACCGGTGCCGAGCAGCACCGAGACCGCCGATCCCGTGAGGTGACCGATGACGAGGTCGGGACGTCCGTCCTGGTTCAGGTCACCGACCGCGACCGACATCGAGCCGGCTCCGCTCGCGAAATCCGACCGCGCGCCCAGACCGCCGGCGCCGTCGCCGAGGAACACCGAAACGACGCTCGTGCCGAAGCTCACGGCGGCGACGTCGGGATCGCTGTCTCCGTTCAGGTCCGCGATCGCGACCCCACGAGTGTCGGCGCCGGTCGGGAAATCGGTCTTGGCGGCGAAGACGCCCACGACATTGTTGAGGAGCACCGACGCGGTGTTCACGCTCGAATTGGCGGCGACGAGGTCGGACATGCCGTCGCGATTCACATCGGCGATCGAGACCCATGCCGGATCGAATCCGGTGGCGAAGTCGGACTTCGCGAAGAACCCGCCCGCGCCATTTCCGAGCAGGACCGAGAGCGTGGCGGCGGAGTTGTTCGGCGCGACGAGATCGGCGATGCCGTCGCCGTTGACGTCGCCGACTGCGACGGCGAAGGGGTTGAGACCGGTGGTGAAGTCGGTCTTCGCGCCGAAGCCGCCGACGCCCGTGCCGATCAGCACCGAGATCGAACTGGAGTTGTAGTTCGACGCCGCGAGATCGAGCTTTCCGTCGCCGTTGAAGTCGGACATCACCACGGTTCTGGGGCCGCTGCCGCTCGCGAAGTCGGTCTTGGGACCGAAGCCTCCGGTGCCGTTGCCGAGCAGCACCGAGAGCGTGCTGGCGCCGAAGTTCGAAGTCGCGAGGTCGGGAACGCCGTCGCCGCTCACGTCTCCGATCGCGACCGACTGCGGCTGCGCGCCGGTCGCGAAGTCGGTCTTCGGAGCGAAGCCGCCGAGGCCGTTGCCGATCAGCACCGAGACGGTGCTCGCGGTGAGGTTCGCCACCGCGAGGTCGACGCGACCGTCGGCGTTGAGGTCGCCGATCGCGACGAAGCGGGGCCCCGTGCCGGTCGCGAAGTCGCTCTTGGGGCCGAACCCGCCGGCCCCGTTGCCGAGCAACACGGACACCGAACTCGCGCCGCCGTTCGCGGTGATGAGGTCGGGCCGTCCGTCGCCGTTCACGTCGCCGATCGCCACCGAGTACGGAAGCGAGGCGGTCGCGTAGGCCGTGCCCGCGCCGTATCCGCCGGCGCCGTCGCCGAGCAGGACCGACACGGTGTTGGCGGCGAGGTTCGCGACCGCGAGGTCGATCGCGCCATCGCCGTTCACGTCGCCGGTCGCGATCGCGATCGGACTCGCGCCGGTGACGAGGTCGAAGCGCACTCCGACGCTGAATGCCTGGGCCAATGACGCGCGAGGCGTCGTCGCCGCGAGCAACGCGACTGCGAGCGCGATCGGAAGCGCGGCGGGTGCGTGGCCGCGGAGGACTGGGGCGGAACGGTGACGGCCAATCGAGCGCGAATCGAGCATGAGGACGGCCTCCTGCGCGGGACGGGGGCGGACAGCGGGACGTGCGGCCGACCGGCCCTCGCTCTCGTTTCGGAGGCGCGATCGAGCGGGAAGTATGGTGGAGCGCTCGCGTGACAATCCACCGCGAAGTTCGCTCGGGCACCGTTTGGTCACCGCGAACGCGATCGCGATCTCGGGAGAGCGAACAGCGGGAGACCCTCGAGCAGCTTCACGACGTCCTCGCCCGGCGCGCATCGTTCGCGGGGCGGAGGGCCGCGAGCGCGACGCGGGATCGAGGATCACGTCGAGGAGCCGTCGGGGCCGATTGGCGCGGTCCGCCGTCTCCCGGCGGTTCCGAAATCGGGCGCAGGCGTCGAGGAGCAAAGAGACCTTCCTCGCTTGGGGCTCGATCCCCGCCTCGAAATTGCGGTTGAGTCGCCGCCCCGATGCCACTAGCTTGCCGCGATGCCCTATTGCTCTCAGTGCGCCCAACCGCTCACGGGCGCGGCGAAGTTCTGCCCGGCGTGCGGCTCCGCGGTGGCTCCCGGGACGAGCCCGAACGTTCCCGCCGATCCTCCGCTCCCGACCGACGACGTCACGCGGACGTCCGCGACCGCCGCCACGACGCCACCCGCGACGCCCGGGGCCGATCACGGACGCTTCGAGCCCGGCACCCGCCTCGGGACGCGCTACCGCATCGTGGCGCTGCTCGGCCGCGGCGGCATGGGCGAGGTCTACCGCGCCGACGATCTCGAGCTCGGCCAGTCGGTCGCGCTCAAGTTCCTCCCGCCGCGCGTCGCGAGCGACGCGCGCGAACTCGCGCGCTTCCGCAACGAAGTGCGCGTCGCCCGGCAGATCGCGCACCCGAACGTGTGCCGCGTGTACGACATCGGCGAGGCCGACGGGCACGTGTTCCTGTCCATGGAGTACATCGACGGCGAAGATCTGTCCGCCGTGCTGCGCCGCATGGGCCGCCCGACCGAGGACAAGGCGGTCGAGATCGCGCGCCAGGTGACGCTCGGCCTCGCGGCCGCGCACGAGGCGGGCATGCTGCACCGGGACCTGAAGCCCGCGAACATCATGATCGACGGGCGGGGCCGGGCGCGCATCACCGACTTCGGTCTCGCGGGTCTCGCGGTCGAACTCGCGCGCAGCGGGCAGGCCGCGGGCACGCCGGCGTACATGGCCCCCGAGCAATTCGCCGACGGCACGGTGTCCGTGCGCTCCGACCTCTACTCGCTCGGGCTCGTGCTCTACGAGCTCTTCACGGGCAAGCGCGCGTTCGACGCGAAGACCGCGGCGGAACTGCGCGAGCAGCACGACTCGAGTTCGATCACGTCGCCCTCGATGCTCGCGCGCGGCGTCACGCCCGCGGTCGAGCGGCTCATCCTCCACTGCCTCGAGCGCGAGCCCGAGCGGCGCCCTCCTTCGGCCTACGCCGTGCTCGGCGCGCTGCCGGGCGGCGATCCGCTCGCGGCGGCAATGGCGGCCGGTGAGACGCCTTCGCCCGAATTGGTCGCGAACGCCGCGGATCGCGGCGGGCTCGCGCCCGCGTTCGCTGCCGGGCTCATCGCCCTCGCGTGCGCTGGGCTCGCCGTCGGCGCCTGGCTGCTCGCTCCCGAGTTCTCGCCCCTCACGCAAGCGCCGTCGGCGCTCGAGGTGCGGGCCGAGGACGTGCTGCGCAAGTCCGGCGCGTTCGACGCCCTGCCGGCATTCGTCGCCGGCACGTTCACGCAGAACGCTTCGTGGCTCGAGTGGCGGCTCGCTCATCCGAAGGACTCGGTGCGCACCGAGCCCGCGGTGTTCTACTGGCGCCGCTGGAGTCCGCGCCTGATCGAATCGCCCGCGATCCACGCCGAGATTCCGGGCGTCTCACAGCCCGCGCTGCTCGGCAACGGTTCGGCGCTCGTGCTGCTCACGCCGGAGGGGCGTCTCGTCGGATTCCGCGCCGAGCCGCCCGACAGCGTGCGCGCTCGCAACGGCGGGCGGCCCGATTGGAACGCGTGGTTCGCCGCCTTCGGCATGGACAGCGCCGCGTACGC
>JBGAOA010000029.1:0-19067 GCA_044222065.1 Candidatus Eiseniibacteriota bacterium | reverse complement strand
CGCCGCGTACGCGCCGGTCGCGCTCGCGCGCCCCGTGCCCGCGCTGTGCGACACCGCAATGGCGTGGCGCGGACCGTCGCCGTGGAACGCCGCGGACACGGCGACCGTGCAGATGGGCGCCTCGCGCGGACGCCTCACGCACTTCTCCGTCGTGAGTCCGTGGGGCGTGCCGGCGACTCCGGTGGACGTCGTGCGCCCGGTGCCGAAGCAGGCGAGCGACCTCCTGATCGAGTTCCTGTTCGACGTCGCGCCCTACCTGCTCGCGCTCTACTTCGCGATGCGCAACCTGCAGCTCGGGCGCGGCGACTGGCGCGGTGCGACGCGCATCGCGGCGTTCGTGTTCCTCATGAACGTGGGCGAAGCGGTGTTCGCCACGCGGCTCTCCGAGGTCGGCATCGTCGGCGTGCTCCGCGACGTGTTCTCGGGGCGCGCGCAGGGTCACGCGCTGATTCACGCCATGGGCATGTGGTTCGCGTACGTCGCGCTCGAACCCTACGTGAGGCGGGTGTGGCCGCGTGTGCTCGTGTCGTGGGCGCGGCTCCTGACCGGACGACTGCGCGATCCGCTCGTCGGCCGCGACCTGCTCGTGGGCGTCGCCCTCGGCGCCGTGATCTCGACGCTCGGCATCGCGACGTTTGCGCTCGCGCCGCGGTTCGGACTCGGCACGGTGCCTGCGCTGACGAGCAGCACCATGTTCGAGGCGATCGGGAGCGCCGGATTCACGGCGGTGAGCATGTGCTACGCCGGGTCCATTTGCGTGCTCAACGTCCTCCAGTGGCTGTTCGTGCTCCTGCTCGTGCGGCTCGTCGTGCGTCGTACGGATCTCGCGCTCGCCGTTGCGGGCCTGCTCTACCTCTATTACTCCGCCGTCGGGCTCGCGCCGGACCTCGGATGGAAGCTGGCGCTCGTGTGGGGCTTCTGGCAGGTCGTGAGCCTCGTCGTCGTCGTGCGGCTGGGCTTGCTCGCGACCGTCGCCGGCGCGTTCACGGCGCTCGTGCTCGGCGGCACCGCGTCGACGCTCGACTTCGGCTCGTGGTACGCCGGGCTCGTGCTGCTGCCGATGGCGCTGCTGCTCGGCATCGCGCTCTACGGCGCGGCGACCTCGCTCGCGGGCAAGTCCATCCTCGGCGATCCGCTGGAGGACGTCGGCAAGCGCTGAGCGATCCGATCCGAGCCCGGCCTCACGGCAGCAGTGGATCCTCTACCGTCGCTCTGCGCGCTCGCGCGGCCGGCCGCAGCGCGGCCAGGTACGCCGCGACATCCTGCGCCGCGGGAGGCGCCAGCCCTTCGGCGAACAGGTCGAGCGGCACGACGAGGTGTCCCCCTTCGCTCTCCGCGGCCCGCAGGTAGAACGCCTCCGCGAACAGGCTCGGGAGACTCAGGAGGTGCAGCTCGTAGTCGGCGCGGGCGAGCTCCCGCAGCGATCGGATCTGCTGGATGCGGCTCCAGCCCCACTCCGCGAGTTCGCCGTCGAGGAGGCTGCGGAACTTCGCCTTCCCGTAGTCGGACGGATTCGTCATCTCGCTCGACAGCGTTCCGAGCGGTGGCGGATATGAAGCGTAGAAGCGGCAGCCGGACGACTGCTCGTTCTCGGCGCCGACGCCGTTCGCGATCGACTCGAGGTCGATCGTCCACACGGGCACGTGGATCGCGCCCTCGTCGGGCGGCGGCGTCCCCGTGAGGTCGAGCAGCCCCGCGGCGTAGGTCGCGAGCACGGCGGACGTGGGCGCCACGAACAGGAGCGGCACGCTCAGGACTTCCCTGCGCGGGGACGGACGAGGAACGAGTACGCCCACACGCCCTGCCCGTCCTGGTAGCCGCCATCGCTCCCCTGCGACGCGATCACGTCGTACGGATGACGCGAGCTGGACCTCGGGGACATCGGATTCCTCACGTACACGTAGGGCGTCCGCGATGCCGACACCGAGTAGCCTTCGATCAGGATGAAGTGGCCGCGGCCGCCGCCGCCGCGCCACTTGATGAGCACGCACACGGGCCGGCCGTGGTCGATCTCGCGACGCAGCCGGTCGAACGACACCGGACCCTGGATCGCACCCGACCTCGGATCGTCGTCCGATTTCACGAGCAGTCCGAGTCCGTCGAGCACGAGGTGCAGGTAGCCGGGACGGTTGCACGCGTCATCGGGCCCCGGCGCGTCACCCTTGCCGCAGCACGCGCGATGGAGCGCGCCGCCGACGATCCGGCACTGCTGCAGATCCGATTCGGGATCGTAGAAGCGGTCGATCGCCTGCGAGACGGCGGCCCAGCACCACTCCGACGCCTGCTGCTTCCGCAGCGGCACGCCGAGGCGTCGAGGTTCGGTCGGCGCGGGCGCCGATCCCTCGCGGCTCATCGATCAGCGTCGCTTCGCGGACTTCCGCGCGGCCTTCCGTCGGACCGCCTTCTTCTTCGCCGCCTTGCGCGTGGTCTTCTTCGCGCTCGAGCGCTTCTTCGCCGGCTTGCGCCATCCGCTCCCGCCGCCGAGATCCCCGCTCGAAGGCAGGTTGCCGCCGCCGCCACCGAGGTCGCCGCTGCTCGGGAGGTTTCCGCCCCCGCCCTTCAGCGCGGAGCTCTTGCGGGACTTCTTCGACGCCTTCTTCCTTGCGCTCATGGGTGTTCCCTCCGGGATGGGAGTGCCTTGCGGTGACGTTCGAGCGCCGCTCACGGCGCCTGCGATGAGGCCTGCAACAGCGGGCGGAAGCGTTCGTCCCGCACGAGCGATGCCGCGGCCGGCCAGCGGGACAGGTCTTCGAGGACGCCGCGCGGCATCGTCGCGAGAACCGCGACGGCGTCGTCTCGGCGGCCGACCATCTCATACGTCAGCGCCGCCTCCCAAAGCACGTCCGCCTGGTCGGGCGACGATCGCAGGGCCTGCGCGATCTCGGCTTCGGCGCGCGCCACGTCGCCGAGCCGCGCGCACAGGTGCGCGAGGAACGCGCGGTAGTAGCCGCTCTGGGGCGACTGCCGGACGTTGCGCTCGGCCACGGCGAAGCTGCGCGCGTACGCGGCGCGGGCATCGGCGGGCGCTCCCATCGACCGCAGGCAGTCGCCCAGGTAGAGCCCGCTCAGGAACAGCGTGCTGTCGAGCTCGATCGCGCGCCGGAAGAACGGCGCCGCGTCGCGATCGCGCGACTGGTACATGAGCACCTGTCCGAGGGAATGCAGGACGGTGGATTCCTCGCGCTGCGACAGCACCGTGCGCAGCTCCCGCTCCGCGTCGGCGAACTCGCCAACGTTCATGAGCGCCGACGCGAGCACCGAGCGCAGCCGCGCCATGTCCGGCGCGAGCGTCACGGCCGTCCGCAGCTCGGGAATGGCCGCGCGGTAGTCGCCGCGGTTGAAGAACCACGAGCCCAGCTCCTGGTGGTTGCGGTAGAAGTCGGGTTCGATCTCGACGGCTTTGCGCAGTGCGTTGAGTCCGAGCTCGGGCTGGTTGTTGCGCCGGTAGGCGTCCCCGAGCCGGCGCCACGCGTCGGAGTTCGCGCTCGGCAGCTCGGTCGCCCGCACGAAGCGCTCGATCGCCTGCGCGAACCGGCCGTCCTTCGTTTCGAGCTGACCCGCGATGCGGTGCACCTCGGGCGTGTCGAGGCCGCGCCACTCGGCGCGGCGGACCGACTCGCGCGCCCGCGCCAGCCAGTCGTCGGTGGAGCGAAGGTAGTACTGGCGCCACTCGGCCTCGGCGGCGCCCGCCCACGGCAGCGGCGAGGACGGCTCGGCGGCCGCGGCGGCGAGCATGAGCGTGCGCGCGGAATCCACGAGTTCGTCGCGCCGGAGCAGCGGCAGGGCGCGTTCGTAGAGCGCGCGCGCCTCGGCGCTGCGGAAGCGCTGCGGCGGCGGCGTGAGGTGCAGCGCCGCGCTCACGACACCTGCGATCGCCGCCGGCGCGTAGCGCCGCTCGTCCGCCGCGTAAGCGCGCTTCCAGCGCGCGACCGTGGCCCGCGTGCGCGCGTCGGTCAGCTCGACGGCGAGCGTCGTGTCACCCGCGCCCCCGCCCTCGACGCTCAGGACGTGCGTCGCGTCACCCGCGTCGTGCACGATGCGGTAGCCGCGCGTCCGCGTGCCGCGGAGCGCCGCGAGCGCGTCCTTTGCTTCGACGGACGATCGCACCGCGAGCTTCACCGTCGTCGCGGGGGCCGTGACCCGCCAGTACGCGAATCCCACCGCCGCGGCCACGAGCACGAGCGCAACAGCGAGCAGGGCGCCGCGCCCGCGCGGCGGGTCGAGCGCGCGCTGCAGCTCGGCGACGTCGCGAAAGCGCGCGTCCGGATCCTCCGCGAGGCAGCGGCGGAGGATCGGATCCCAGCGCCGCCCGAGGGGCAGCGGCGGCGGCTGCGCCCAGGGCGCGGCCCCGCCGGGTTCCGCCCGCGTCGCGTCGTCGGAGACGGTCACCGTCGGCGCGAGTTCCGCGGCGCGCTCGCGCGGGCGCAGGCCGGAGACGAGTTCGTGCAGGATCACGCCGAGCGCGTAGAGGTCCGAGGCCACCGAGGCGTTCCCGCCCGCGAGCAGTTCGGGCGCCATGTAGCCCGGCGTTCCGCCCAACGCGCCGCGCTGGTTCGGGCCGCGGGCGAGGCCGAAGTCCATGAGCACCGCGCGCACGGCGCCATCGGGCGCGCGGCTCAGGAGGACGTTCTGCGGCTTCAGGTCGCCGTGCACGACGTGATTGCGGTGCGCCTCGGCGAGCCCGGCGCAGAGCTGGAGCCCGATCGCGCGCGCTTCCGAGTCTGCGAGCGGGCCGCTCGCGATGCGGTGCGCGAGCGTCTCCCCTTCCAGGAACTCCATCGTGATGAAGTCCACTTCGCCGGCCGCGGAGCGTGCCGTGTGGAGTTCGAAGATCCGGCAGACGTTGGGATGGCTCACGGCGCTCGCGTTCCGCACCTCGGGCGACAGCAGGCGCGCGTGGCCCGAGAGCGCGGCCTTGATCGCGACGCGCCGGTCCAGCTTCTCGTCGCGGGCTTCGTAGACGACGCCCATTCCGCCGCGGGCCATCTCCCGCACGATGCGGAAGCGGCCCGCGAGCAGCTCGCCGGGCGCGAACAGTCCGCCACCGGGCGTCACCACCGCATCACCTCGTGCGCGCCGAGGATCACGCGCGCGACTCGAACGTCGCGGCCGTCGCCTCGCCGAACAACGGGCGCGCGGGCGCCGAGAATCGCTTCGAGAACGCGAACGATGCCGCGACGACGAGCACGACGGCCGCGAGCAGCACGAGCCACTGAGCGGCCGACGTGCGCTGGATCGATTGTCGTGACTTCACGTCGCACACCTCCCCCGGGCAGAGCGTGGGCGGCCTGCGGTACACGAGACCGTAGAACTTGCAGCCGAGGCAGATGCCGAACGCCGACTCGAAGAACAGGAAGATCAGGCACACGAGGCACGTGATGCCGCTGACCGGGCCGTACGTGTTCAGGAGCACCATGAGCACGAACATCAGCGCCGAGAGCGCGATGCCGATCGTCCACGCGAGCTTCTTCGGGGCGGCGGCGACGTACTCCGGCGTCTGGTTCCCGACGATGAGCCGCCCGAGGATCAGCGTCGGCGAGTAGCGCGGGCTCACGAGCACGCGGACGAGGAAGTCCGCGAGGAACACCGGGATCACGAAGCGGATGGGAAGGAAGTTGTTGTCGAACAGGATGAACAGCAGCGACAGGAACGTCGCGAGGAACAGGATCCCCGCCGCGGCGCGGATCTCGCGCTCGTTGAGCACGGGAACCGGATACGCCTCGACGTTCTCGCCGAAGGAGGGGATGGTCGTCACGGGGATGCTCCTTGAGATCGGGGAGCCGCCGGGCGCGCACGTGCCGCCGCAGCGTCGGCGCATCATACGGCCAATCCGACGACGCGGTCCCGACCGCGGGTGGCGGTGAAGCGCGTCGACGGTTCGCCGAGCACGACGACTCGTCGCCTCGCCGAAAGGCGGTCATTTCGACTAGTCTGCCGCGCTCGGCCCCGTCGGGAGACTCCCGGCGGGGCTCCATCACACCTCCAACGGGAGACAGACCGGGATGCATCGAGTGCTTCGAGTAGCGTTCACCGCCCCATTGTTGGCCGTGATCGTGACCAGCGCCCAGGCCGGGGACCCTGCGTGGTCCTTCAAGGCCGGAGAGATCCAGTTCCAGAAGGTTTCCTCACTCGGCTCGCTGGTCGTCAGTCATTCGCAAGCAGTGACGGCCCTGGACCCCGCGACCGGAAAGGTCCTGTGGGAACGCGCCGACCTCGCGAAGCTCAAGGAATGCAGCTACGACGAGATCGAAAACACTCCGTACGCGCTTCTCGACGGCAAACAGTTCGAGGTGATCGACCTCGAGACCGGAAAGACGAAGTGGGATTCGTCGAAACTCCCCTTCAAGAACTCGCAGGGCCAGTTCCAGATTGCGCACAAGCGGATGCTGGTCGTGTTCGGCACGGTGAAGACGGGCCAGAAGCCGACGCTCGTGGGACTCGACACCGAGACCGGCGAGATCAAGTGGCAGCAGGACAAGTTGTTCGACAAGTACCTGCTGCTTCACGAGGTGAAGGGCAGCGGAAAGCTGTTCAAGCGCCAGTCGGTCGCGGGCAACCAGCCGCCCGCGTTTCCCGACGACGAGAGCCTGGTGCTGTGGGTGACCGAGGACGGTCCGGTGTGCATCGACGTCAACACCGGCGAGAAGAAGTGGGTGTGCGCGGGCCTCAAAGGCAAGACGCCGGCCGCGCTCAACTACGGCTTCTGCGCGATGTGGGCGAAGGATGGAGTGATTTACGTTCCCTACGAGAAGAGCGTTCAGGCGATCGACGCGAAGACGGGCGCACTCCTGTGGGCGAAGGAGAAGGACTTCCGTGGCCGCCCCGTGCAGATGGGCATGTCCGCGGCGGGGCTCGTCGTGCGCGGCGCGCCGTACGTGAAGGACGACGGCAAGATCGCGGGCAAGCCCTTCATCGACTGCCTGAATCCGAAGACCGGCGAGTCGGTATGGGCGAAGCCGTTCAAGGATCTCCAGGACGCCACGTCGTTCGACATGAAGGGCGACAACCTCTACATCTGCGCGGACAACGAAGTGCACGAAGTGTCGCTCGCGCAGGGCGCCGACCGGATTCTCGCCAAGTTCAAGTTCAAGGAGGGCGAGGTTCCGAGCAACCTCGAGCTGCTCGAGGACGGCGGCACGCTGATGACGTCGAACCAGACGCTCCTGCGCCTCGATGCAAGCGGAAAGGAAATCGTTCGCGCCTACTACGAAGCGCCGAGCACGAGCGGCTGGGCCAAGCTGGGCGCCGGGCTGCTCACCGCCGCGGTGAACGCGGCCGCCGCCGGCTCCGCCTACGACCGCGCACAGCGCTACGGCCGCGACCAGACTTACTACGTGGCCTCGAATCCGCTCCTCGGGAAGCGCTTCCGCGCGTCGATGGAGTCGGCGACGTCGCTCTACATCCTCACGATGGTGCCGGGTCCGAACGGCAAGAAGGTCTCCGGGATCGCGCGCGTGGGCCGGATGGACGGCAAGCTGATCTCGAGCGCCGCCCTGAACGAGAAAACGCCCGTGTACGTCGTGGACGAAGTCGAGAACATGCTCTACTTCATCGAGAACGACGACATCGTCGAGGCGTACATGATGTAGTTCGCCGCCTCGTCCCGCGAGTCCGCGGGGGCGTGCCGTCGCGGAATCGCGCGAGGCGTTCGTGCGTCGCGAAGTTCGCTTCCGCGTGCTCGAGCGTAGGCAGGGTGTGTGATGCCGGTCCGTGCGGGTCGGCGCTCGTCCACTCCTTCCCCGTCGAAAGGACCTCGCATGATCGCAGGCGTCAAGTACGGCCACACGAACCTGATCGCCGAGGACTGGCGCTCGCTCGCGAAGTTCTACGAAGACCTCTTCGGCTGCACCGTCGTTCCCCCCGAACGCGACTTCCAGGGACCGGACCTCGATCGCGGAACCGGACTCGCGGGCGCGCAGCTGCGCGGCGCGCACCTCCGCCTGCCCGGTCACGGTCCCGAAGGGCCCACACTCGAGGTCTTCCACTACAGCACGCTCGAATCGCGACCCGAGACGGCAGTCAACCGTCCGGGCTTCGGCCACATCGCCTTCGTCGTGGACGACGTGGTCGCGGCGCGCGAAGCGGTGCTCGCCGCCGGCGGGCGTCCGGTCGGCGAGGTCGTCACGCTGACGAACGCCGCGGGCTACCGCCTGACCTGGGTCTACGTGACCGATCCCGAGGGCAACGTGCTCGAGCTGCAGTCGCGGCCCGTGAAGTAGTCCGCCCTCCCGCTCGGACTCGCGTCCGGCGCACTCGCACGCCGCCGGGCGCGCACGCCGGACGTCGCGAGCGCGTCGTCCGGCGGGGCCGACGGTCCGCGGGACGCGCGCCGTTGACACGTCCCGGCGTCATCCGTACATTTCGCCACGTGACGAAATGACGAACGGAGGACGCCGTGCGTGACTTCGAACTGGCGATGAAGGCCGTGAGCGATCCGACGCGGACCCGCATCCTCAAGCTGCTCGAGCGCGGCGGTCTGTGCGTGTGCCAGGTGCAGTCGGTGCTCGGCCTCGCGCCCTCGACGATCTCGAAGCACCTCACGATCCTGAAGCACGCGGGGCTCGTCGAGGACCGCCGCAGCGGCAAGTGGATCGAATACGCGCTCGCGCCCGAGTCACACAATCCGCACGCGAGCCGGATCCTCGCGCTGCTCACGGGTCTCGATCGCGACACGGCCGTGCTCGCGGACCGCAGGCGCCTGCGCGAGATCGCGGCGATTCCCCTCGTCGAACTGTGCGCGCTCCCGGCAGCGAAGCGCCCGATGCCGGCACGCCCGGCCGGCCGGCGGCCCGCGCGAAGGGCGCGCGCCCGTGGCTGACGCGCTCCCCCATCTCCTGTTCGTCTGCATCGAGAACTCGAACCGCTCCCAGATGGCGGAGGGCTTCGCGCGCGCGCACGGGCGCGGGCGCATTGCCGCGTTCAGCGCGGGCTCGCGTCCGTCCGGACGGATCAACCCGCGCGCGATCCAGTTCATGCGCGAGAAGGGCGTCGACCTCGCGAGCCAGCATTCCAAGGGGCTCGGCGACCTGCCGCGCGTCGAGTGGGACTGGATCGTCACGATGGGCTGCGGCGACGCCTGCCCCTCGCTTCCGGCCCGGCACCGGCTCGACTGGGAACTGTCCGACCCGAAGCACCTCGACGACGGGGGCTTTCGCGCCGTGCGCGACCGCATCGAGACGCTCGTCGGCGCGCTCGTGGCGACCGCGCTCGCGGGATCTCCAGCCGACGAGGCCTGGCCGTGAGCCGGTACGCCGCGTCCGGCGTGGGAGGCCGGCTCTCGTTCCTCGACCGCTACCTCACGCTGTGGATCTTCCTCGCCATGGCGGTCGGCGTCGGCGTTGGAGCGAACTTTCCGGGCTTCGTGACGTTCCTCAACCGGTTCAATGCCGGCACGACGTCGGTGCCGATCGCGGTCGGACTCGTCCTCATGATGTATCCGCCGCTCGCGAAGGTCCGCTATGAATCGATGGGCCGCGTGTTCCGTAACGCACGCGTGCTGCTGCTCTCGCTGCTCCAGAACTGGGTCATCGGCCCGGCGCTGATGTTCGCGCTCGCGGTCGCGTTCCTGCGCGACCGGCCCGAGTACATGACCGGCCTGATCCTCATCGGGCTCGCCCGCTGCATCGCGATGGTGATCGTGTGGAACGACCTCGCGAGCGGCGATCCCGAGTACTGCGCCGGGCTCGTCGCGTTCAACTCCGTCTTCCAGGTGCTGTTCTTCCCCGTCTACGCCTACCTGTTCCTCACCGTGGCTCCGGCGTGGTTCGGACTCGAGGGCGTCGTGGTCCGCATCACGATGGGCGAGATCGCGCGCAGCGTGTTCATCTACCTCGGCGTTCCGTTCCTCGCGGGCGTCGTGTCGCGCTTCTCGCTGATCGCGCTCCGGGGCCGCGAGTGGTACGAGCGCCGCTTCGTCCCCGCCGTGAGCCCGATCACGCTCGTCGCGCTGCTCTTCACGATCGTCGTCATGTTCTCGCTCAAGGGCGGGAGCATCGTGCAGCTCCCGTTCGACGTCGTGCGCATCGCGGTCCCGTTGCTCGTCTACTTCGCCGTGATGTTCGGCGTGTCCTTCTTCCTGAGCCGCGCGGTCGGGGCCGACTACCCGCAGTCCGCGACGCTGTCGTTCACCGCCGCGTCGAACAACTTCGAACTCGCGATCGCGGTCGCGGTCGCGACTTTCGGCCTCGCGCACGGCGCCGCGTTCGCGGCCGTCATCGGTCCGCTCGTCGAAGTGCCGGCGCTCATCGGGCTCGTGCACGTCGCGCTGTGGTTCCGGCGCCGGTTCTTCGGCGCCGCGCCCGGCGAGGCGGCCGGGCCGGCGGCGGCGCCGTGAGCGCGAGCGCCGGTAAGCCCGCCGCGGCCGCCCCAATCGGGCTCACCGTCCTGCCCGCGGGCCCGTTCGCGGGTGTCGCCCCGGCGCGGCTGCGTGCGGGCCTCGCGGCCGCGCTCGCGCTGTGGGTCGCGCTCTACGCCACGCTGCCCGCGTTCTAGCGCTGGATCGCCTACGGCGCGCTCGGGCTCGCGCGCGGCTCGCACCTCGGTGCGGCGGTCGAGTTCTTCGCCTACGACGCTCCGAAGGTCACGATGCTGCTCACGCTCGTCGTGTTCTGCGTCGGCGTCGTGCGCACGTTCTTCACGCCCGAACGCACGCGCGCCGTGCTCGCGGGCAAGTCCGAGGCCGCAGGCAACGTGCTCGCCGCCGCGCTCGGAACCGTGACGCCGTTCTGTTCCTGTTCGGCGGTGTCGCTGTTCATCGGCTTCCTCACGGCCGGGATCCCGCTCGGCGTCACGTTCTCGTTCCTGATCGCGGCGCCGATGGTCAACGAAGTCGCGCTCGCACTGCTCTTCGGCCTCTTCGGCTGGAAGGTGGCCGGGCTCTACCTCGTCACCGGCCTGATCGTCGCGATCGTCGCGGGCTGGGTCCTCGGCCGGCTCGGGCTCGAACGTCACGTCGAGCCGTGGGTGTACGACGTGCGCGCCGTCGCGGGCGCCGGGGACGCGGGTCCGCCGGGCTTTCACGAGCGCCTGCTCGCGGGACTCGACGCGGTGCGCGACGTCGTCGGCAAGGTGTGGCCGTTCCTGCTCGCCGGGATCGCGGTCGGCGCCGGCATCCACGGCTGGGTGCCCGAGAACTTCCTCGCCGCGCTCATGGGCGAAGGCGCGTGGTGGTCGGTGCCGCTCGCCGTGCTCGTCGGCGTTCCCATGTACTCGAACGCGGCCGGCATCCTGCCCGTCGTGCACGCGCTGATCGAGAAGGGCGCCGCGCTCGGCACGGTGCTCGCGTTCATGATGTCGGTGATCGCGCTCTCGCTGCCCGAGATGATCATCCTGCGCAAGGTGCTTCGCCCCCGGCTCATCGGAACCTTCATCGCCATCGTCGCCGCGGGCATCGTGCTCGTCGGCTACCTCTTCAACTGGATCCTCTGAGCGCGCGGCCGCCCGCGCTCGCGAAGGAGATCGAAAAGTGATTCGGATCGAAGTGCTCGGCCCCGGCTGCGCCCGGTGCGACGCGCTCTACGCGCACGCCGAACGGGCCGTCCGCGAACTCGGCATCGAGTACGAACTGCGGAAGGTGACGGACGTGGCGGCGATCGCCGGATACGGCGTGCTCTCGACGCCGGCGCTCGTCGTCAATGGCGTGCTCCGATTGGCGGGGCGCGTGCCCTCGGCGGAGCAATTGAAGCCGCTCCTCGGATAGTCGTCCCGGCGTCGTGCGTCGGGCCGCCTGCCGTGCGCCGCCCCGGCCCGGAGCGAACGCGCGCGGCGCCGGAACGCCCGCCCGACCTCCCGAGTTCGCCTCGCTGTCGCGTCCGGCATCGAGTAATCTGCCGGGCCGCCCATCGGAGCGTACCCGGGTGGATGGAGGTCCAGAGTGAACGCCGACGTCGCCGGCATGCGCCTCGAGGGACTTGCCGCCTACGTTCCCGAGGATGCCTGGAGCAACGCGCGAGTCGCCGCGCGGCTGCGGCTCGAGCGCATGCGCCTGCGCGCTCAGCGCACGGACAGCGGCGCGGGCGGGCTCGCCGAAGCCGAAGCGAAGCTGTTCGAGACGAGCGACCGCTGGGTGCGCCGCTTCATCGGCTTCGGCGAGCGGCGCTTCTGCCGCGAGGGGGAAGGCACGGCCGACCTCGCCGCCCGCGCGGCGCGCCTGCTGCTCGATCACTCGGGGACGCGTGCCGCCGACGTCGATTCGGTGATCGTCGCGAGCGTGACGCCCACCTATCTCTACAGCCCTCCGGACGCGGCGCTGCTCCAGCACGAGCTCGGCATTCCCGCCTGGCAGGCCGCCGCGCCGCGTGAACTCCACGGCGCGGACGTCTCGCTCGCGTGCTCGAGCTGGGTGTCCGCGCTGCGGCTCTGCTACGGCCTCATCCGCGGCGGGCTCGCGAGGCGGATCCTCCTCGTCGGCGCGGACCGGATGAGCTCCGCGATCAACTGGCGCGATCGCAGCTTCGCGACGGTGCTCGGCGACGCCGGCACGGCCACGATCTGCGCCGCCGTGCCCGCCGAAGAGGACTGGTTCGCGCCCTCCCAGTTCTGGGGCTGGATGGACGGCAGCCGCGCGGCGACGATTCTCACGCCCGCGGGCGGCTCGCGACATCCTTCGCCCTCCATCTGGGAGCGCGCCGCCGGGGAGCACCGGCTCAAGATGGACGGCGCGGCCGTGCGCGAAACGCTCGTGCCGTTCGTCGGCGGGCCCGCGATCGAAGCCGCGCTCGCGAAGGCGAACTGGCCGTTCGATTCGGTGGACCTCGTCGCACTGCACGAAGCGAACCTGACGCTGAACGACTCGATCGTCCGGCTGTGGCGGGAACGCGGCTTCAAGGGTCGCGTGATCAACGCCTCGGGCCGCTTCGGGAACACGACGAGCGCTTCGATCCCGCTCGCGCTCGCGCTCAATCCGGGCGAGCTGTCACCCGGCACCCGCTTCGGCCTGATCGGCTTCGGCGGCGGGCTGTCGGCGAGCTTCGCGTTCGGCACGATCCGGCACCGCCTCGAGACGCACACGAACGTCGAGTAGCGGCAGCGCTGCGCATTGCCATCTCCCGACGCGCCCTTTCCTCCGGGGCCGACTCTCCTCGTGACGAGTCCGATGCGGCGGTGTTCCCCGTCGAGACGCTTCCCCGGTCGCGCCCGAGCGGAGCGCCGTCCCGGCCAGCGAACGAGCGGAGACTCTCCATGCGCCACGCGTACCGATCCCACTCCCCGATTCGCCTCGTCGCGCTCGCCGGACACACGCCGGGCCTCTGCGGGGCATCCGCTTCGTGCGGCCCTGCGGAAGCAGTGCAACGCCCTTCCGGCGCGTTCCTGCTCGCGTGCCGCGTTCGAGCGAACGAGGGCGGCCGTTTCCGGGGATGCACTCCGCCGCCCCGTGTCCCTCGCGAGGCGCTCGGTTCGTACCGTTCCCGATCAGTCCCCGCTCGCCGCGAACGCCGCCCACCAGAAGGGATGCGTGCTCGCGCGGCGCGCGCGGCGGTCGGCGAGAACGGCGCGTGACGCTTCGCGCACCGCTTCGCTCGCCGAGTGCGTGTGCGCGCGCGCGGCGTAGAGCGCGAGCATCCACGCGCGCGTCGCGTCGTCCGAGACCGGCCAGCGGCTCGCGATCACGGCATTCGCCCCGGCGAGATGGAACGCGCGCCGCACGCCGAGCACGCCTTCGCGCGACCAGCCCTCCGGCGCGCCCGACTGGCACGCCGAGAGCACGACCCAGTCGGTGTCGCGCAGGTCGAGCGTCGAGACTTCCTCGGCCGTGAGCAGTCCGTCGTTCTCGTCTTCCGAAGAGTCGGCTTTCGCGTTCGCTCCGGCGAGCGCGAGCCACACGCGGCGGCCGAGCCAGGGCGATGCGGCGGCGGGTTCGGGCCGCGGGCGCTCCGCGGCGCGCTTCGGCTTCGCGACCACGGGGCTCACTCCGCCGACGCCCCGAACGCCGGGCGACGTCGCGAGCGCCGCATCGCAGTCGTCGCCGATCACGATGCCGTGGGTCGCGAGGTGCAGGACGCGGCGGCCGGGCGCGAACCGTTTCACGTCGGCCTCGCGCGCCTCGGCGCCGATCAGCACGCGCACGTCTCCGCCTTCGGACCAGCGCGCGGCGATGGCGCGCGCTTCCTCGCGCGTGCCGGGCAACGAACCGAGCGGCGGCACGGCGCGCAGGCAAGGCTCCCCGAGGCGGCCGCCACGAAGCGAGTCGGACTTCGCCCCGGGGCGAACCGTGGCGAATTCGGGATCGCCGATCGCGAGCAGGCCGGAAGTGGGCGGCGCCGCGCGCGAACGCGCCACATCGGCCTCGCTCGCGAGCACGTGCAGCGTGCGAGGGTCGTCGGCGAGGTAGCGATCGTTCGGAGCGGGGAGCGCGAGCCACGGCAGTTCCTCGATCGGCGAGGCCGGAACGAGGAACACGGCGCGCTCCGCCCCGAGCGCACGCGCGACCGGCGTCCACACGAGGTCGCGAACGCGCGCTCCGAGTTCGCGCGCGAGCGCCTCATCGCGCCTTGCCCTGGGGCCGGGCACGACGCCGAGTCGCTCGGTCCAGTCCGCGAGCGCGGCGCGGATGCGCTCCGCCGGGCCCAGCTCGATGCGGCGCACGACGGGGTCGGCTGCCCGGTACACGAACGCGACGAGGGTCCAAGTCGTCGTCGCGATCGCGAAGCCGACGAGCGCCTCGCGGCGCGGGGGCCCGGAGCGCCTCTCGGCCTTGGCGTCGTCCCGGGCGCGGAGCACGGCGCCGCGGGCGAGACGCGCGAACGCGCGTTCGGCGTTCTCGGCGTCGGCGCTCGCGGCCATCCAGCGCGCGCGAGTCTCCGGATCGTCGGGATGAGCGGCGCCGCTCACGGCGAGGCGCGCGAGCCGGCGGCGCGCGGCGACCCAGCGTGCGTGCGAGCCCGTGATCGCCGTGTCCGCGGCGCCCGCGACGGGGCGACGCCGCGCGATCTCGTCGCGCACGAGCGTCCGCCAGCGCGCGACGCGTTCCCACGTCCGCAGTGCGCTCGAGGGGCCTTCGTCGGGCGCCGTTGCGACGACGCCGTCCACGGCTTCGGCGTGGCGTCCGACGAGCTGCAGCGCGCGGGCGTCCGGCAGCGCGCGCACTTGCTGCAGGAAGCCCGCGAACGCACGCTCGTCGGCTTCGAGCGCATCGCGCCACGCTCGTTCGTGCCAGCCGGCGCGGCGTTCGGCGCGCGCGCGGGCCGCGAGCACGAACGCCCACGCGGGCTTCCGCGCGATCGCGGTCGAGTCGGCGAGCGTGTCCGAGTGGGCGAGCGCGAAGCGCAGGGCGAGGGAATCGGCGGGCGTGCGGATCGCGTTCAGGTACTCGACCAGCAGCGTGGCGTCGCGATCGCCCGTCGGATCGAACGCGCGCGCGATCGCGAGCGGGTCGAGGAGACGGGCGCGCGCGCTCGCGAAGTCGTTCGCCTCGCGCGCGAGACGGGATTCGAGCATCGGGGCGTACAGCGTATTGCTCGAAGCGGCGGGCGGCTGGCGGCGCATCGCCTCGCGAGCGAGCGAGACGTGGACGCGCGCCGAGTCCGTCGCCCCGAGCAGCAGGAGGACCTCGGCGTACGAGAGCCGTACGCCGATCGTGGTCGGGTGCGCGTCGCCGAACGTGCGGGTCAGGCGCGGCAGCAGGTCGCGCTGCTCCGCGAGCGCGCCGCGATAGTCCTCGAATTCGAGCAGGCGGTTGTGGAGCCGCACGCGCGCGAGCAGCGTCGCGACCCCTTCGGGCCCCGTGCGCCGGAGCGCGGCGTCGTACGAGCGCCACGCCGTCTCGACCGATTCCGCGAGGTCTCCCCCGCGCAGCTGGATCGTCGAGAGGCGGGACAGCACGTTCTCGAGCATCGCCGACTTCGAACTCGTGCCCTCGGCCTGCACGAGCGCGCGATGGATCAGGCGCTCGGCCTCGTCGAGCTCGCCGAGTTCGGAGAGGAACAACGCGTGGTCCGACAACAGGGGGACAGTCGAAGGCGCGCGGGGTGCCGGCAGCGGGATCCACGATTCCGCGCGATCGAAGTGGGCGCGCGCCTCCATCGTCCGCCCCTGGGACTGCCGCGCGACGGCGGCGAGGTGCTCCGCTTCGGCGAGTCGGCCCGAATCGGGCGGGACCTGCCGCTCGGCCCAGCGCGACACTTCGATCGCGAGGTCCGCGGACCGCTCGTATTCGAGCCGGAACGCGGCGATGCGCGACGCCAGCGTGCGCGCATCGGCGCCGAACGCCGTCTCGCGCCGCTCGCGGGCGTCGCGNGGACTATCGCGGCGCGCTCCGCGGCCGCTCGTTCGGCGTCGGCGAGCGCGACGCCGTCGCGCAGGCGGCGCGACATCCAGCGCGCGTTCGCACGCTCGTAGAGCACGGCCGCGAGGGCGGTCGAGTCGGCGCCGGCGGAGCGGTCGAGGCGCGCGATCGCGTGCGACGCGAGCGAGTCCACGTCCGCCCATCGCAGGCGCGAGGACCAGACGCGCAGCGAATCGCGCCAGGCGCCGAGGGAATCGGCGGGCGCCGCGAGCGCCGGGCGCGCGAGGCCGAGCGCGGCCGCGAGGATCGTGAGGACCAGGAAGCGCACGCGGCGAGCATAGCCGACCCCGCCGACGCGCGGACCGGCGCTCCCGTGCCGGTCCCCCGGTCCCGAGGCGAATCGGCGCTGTAAGACTTCGGACGAGCCTTCGTCTGCAGGGTCGAACGCGCCGAGCGCTCCGGGCGCCAGAGCGGCGAACCGGTCCGGGCGCGAGATCTCCGAGGAGACTGTCATGCCGAAGACCGAAAAGTCCCCCGTCCCGAGCCATGCCGGCTGCAACTGCAACGCGACTTCGAACGCGAAGCGTGGCGCCAACGACCGGGACGAGGCGACGTGCGCCTGCGGTCCGGCCTGCGCGTGCGGTCCCTGCTGTGGCTGCGATCGCTGACGGAGCGGGACCCCGGGTCGGCTACACTCGGCCCGGGATTCCGGCGTTTCGTGCCCGGGGGACGAAGATGGTCGAAGGCGATGCGAGCGTTGAGGCGAACGAGCCCGTCGAGCGGGGCGACACGCCCGAAGTCGTGAAGGTGCTGGTCGAGAACCACCGGCGCTTCCTCGCCTTCCTCGAGCGCCGCGTGGGATCGCGCGAGGTGGCCGAGGACATCCTGCAGGACGCCTTCGTGCGAGGCCTCGCGAACGCGGGCGCGCTCCGCGACGAGAACTCGGTCGTCGCGTGGTTCTATCGCGCGCTCCGGAACGCTCTCGTGGACCACTGGAGACGCGGTGCGGCCGAGAAGCGCGCCCTGGTCCGCGCCGAACGGTTCGCCGATGCGACCGTGCCGGGCGTGGACGAAGAACTGATGGACACCGTGTGCGACTGCGCGAGTGCGCTGCTCGACACGCTCCGGCCGGCCTACGCCGAGGCGCTGCGACGTGTGGATCTCGGCGGATCGAGCGTCGCCGCCTACGCCGCCGAGGCCGGCATCACGCCGAACAACGCCTCGGTGCGCCTCTTTCGGGGACGTCAGGCGCTGCTCCAGCAGGTGAAACGCAGTTGCGGCACGTGCGCGGAACACGGCTGCGTCGATTGCAGCTGCGGACGCTCGAAGGGCCGTGCGGCCGACGCGTCGTAGGACCGGCCCCGGCCGCGCGTCCGCTCGTGCGCGGGGACGATCCCGCCCGAACGACTCGAATCGGAAGCGGAGGCGAACGTGAACGTCGTGACACCCGTCGAGGTGGGAATCGTGCTCGCACTGGTCAGCGTCGCCCTCGGGCGGTTCGCGGGATTCGATCGTGACCGCGCGTTCTACCCGACCATGGGAATCGTCGTCGCGTCGTACTACAGCCTGTTCGCGGCCGTGGGCGGAACACCGGCCGCGGTGTGGACGGAGTCGCTGATCGCGCTGCTCTTCGCCGCGGCCGCGATCGCCGGGTTCCGCCACAGCCTGTGGTGGGCCGTCGTCGCGATCGCGGGCCACGGCCTGTTCGACGCCGTGCACGGACGCCTCGTGGCGAATCCCGGCGTGCCCGCGTCCTGGCCGGCGTTCTGCCTGACGTTCGACGTCGTGGCGGGCGGTGCGCTGGCCGTGCTGCTGCTGCGTCGCGACGTGCGCGAGCGCGACGCGAGTCGTGCGCGGAGCGAGGCGGCGCGCTGAGCGGCGCCCGTCGCGGCTAGCGCTCCTCCGCGATCTCCGCGAGGAACGCCGCCGCGGCCGCGACGAGTTCGGCGTGCCATTCGTGCCCGCCATCGAAGACGAGCGTGCGCGAATCGCGGCGCCGCGCGCTCACGAGCTCGAAGTCGGCGGCGAGACGGGCGGGCGAGTACCACTCGTCGCGCGCCCCGGTCGCGAGCAGCACGCGCGGCCACGGCAGGCGCGTGTCGCCGCGGAGTTCGGGCGGCACGTCGCCCCCGACCGCGACGAGGCCCGCCGCGGGATGCGCGCCCGCGAGCGCCGCACGAAACGCCATCGCGACGCCCTGCGAGAAGCCCGCGAACACGAGCGAACGCGGTGCGCCGAACTCGCGCTCGAGCTGGTCGAGCACGGCGTCCACGTACGCCACGTTGTCCGCGATCGCGAGTTCGCGGTCCTCGCGCGTCATCCAGTTCGCGACGACCTGCTGGCTGCGCGCGGCGTAGAACGGGTGGAGCGCCTGCACGGAGACGATCGTCCATGCTCCCGCGGGCGCGAGCGCGCGCAGCGGCTCGAAGAACACCTCCGCCGACTGCGCGTAGCCGTGGAAGCCCACGAGCCACCGCCCGCCCGCGCCGTGCGAGTGCGGCCGGACCAGGTAGCGGCCGTGGACGGTCGCGGGCGCGTGGCGGAGTCGAGGCTCGGAAGCGCCTGGTGGCGCCGGGACGGTCGAGTCTTTCATGGCGCGCAGGATACGACAGCGAGACGGAAGTGCGTTCGCGATCGATGAGCGAGGCGGACGGTGAAGCGTCTCGAATCCGCTCGTGGTGGCGCTCACGCGGACGTTTCATTGACTCGCTTGGCCGCTACGGGCAGGCTTGTGGCCCGAGTCGCGCCTTCTCCTCCCCATTCCGCCCGGAGCTTCACCCATGCGCCGCTCCACCCTTCTCGCGCTCCTCACGGCCTGCGTGCTCGGAGCGCCCGTGCCGTCGCG
>JBGAOA010000028.1:0-52476 GCA_044222065.1 Candidatus Eiseniibacteriota bacterium | reverse complement strand
CCCGGCCGAGGGGCCGGTGGGGGCCAACCGACCCCCCTTCCGCTGCGCCTCGTGAATGCGTGGACTTCCGACTCGCCTTCCGCGTGTAACTGATCGCGGGAGTTCGCGTGGCGCCCGAGAGGGACTTCCGACTCGCCTTCCGCTGCGCCTCGAGTGTGCGCGGACTTCCGCCTCGCCTTCCGCGTGTACGTGGGGACCGACGCACGCGCCGGCCGCGCGCGAGCCCCGTGCCCTACTCGAACCGCCTCGCCGCTGACGTCGGCCCCACGTCCCCCGCCGCGACCAGCTCGCCGCCGAACTCCGGCGTGCGCTTCTCCGCGAACGCCGCGAGACCCTCGGCCACGTCGTCCGACGCCCAGCACGCCGCCTGCGCCTGCGCCTCCGCGTCGAGGCACTGGTTGAGCGTGCGATCGAACGACGCGCGCAGCGTCTGCTTCGCGAGCCGCACGCTCGTGCGCGGCGCGCGCGCGAGACGGCCGGCGTAGCGCGCGACCGCGTCCGCGAACGACGCGTCCGGCCACACGTGGTTCACGAGGCCCATGCGGAGCGCGTCGGCCGCGTCCACAACGTCGCCCGTCCAGCACAGCTCGAGCGCACGGGCGAGCCCGACGTGGCGCGGCAGGAAGTACGTTCCGCCCCAGTCCGGATGCAGCGCGATGCGCACGAACGTCTCGCCGAAGCTGGCCGACTCGTTCGCGACGCGCACGTCGCACGCGAGCGCCAGGTTGATGCCCGCGCCCGCCGCCACGCCGTTCACCGCCGCCACCGTCGGGATCGAGAGCGTCTCGAGCCGCGTCACGATCGCGCGGCCGTACTCGAGCAGCGGCTTCAGCTCGCGGAAGTCCGCGTCGCGCTGCTTGAGCTTCAGCATGTGGTGCACGTCGCCGCCCGAACAGAACGCGCGCCCCGCGCCCGTGATGACGAGCGCGCGCGCCGCCGCGTCGCCCGCGACGCGGTCGAGCGCCGAGATGAGCTGCTCGCGCATGTCGTCCCCGAACGCGTTCAGCCTGTCGGGGCGGTTGAGCGTGATCGTCGCGACTCCGTTCTCGACCTCCAGCAGCACGAGCTCGGCCATGGCACGTCCCCCTCGCGTGGGTGGTGGGCGGGCGCCGGTCTCCGCCGGCGAACGCGCGCACTCTGCGCGTCGCGCGAGCGCGCGCGCAAGAACGAATTGCGGCGCGCGCGCCCGGACTCGCGCGTCGCGAGCGAGCCGGATCGTCCCGCGTGCGTCAGGTCGTCTCGCGCGCCTTCACGGCCGCCCGCACGATGCCGAGCACCGCGCTCAACGCGACGAGCAGGGCCGTGAGCGCGACGAGGATGCTCGGCGCCGCGGGCAGGTCCCACGTCACCGAACCGAGCAGTCCCAGCACGCTGCCGAGCACGCCGAACACCCAGCCGAGCGTCAGCGCAGGGCCCGTGCGCGAGGTCGCGATCAGCCCGGCGACCGCCGGAATCACGAGGAATCCGAACACGAGCAGGACGCCCGCGACCTGCACGGACACGGTCACGACGCAGCCGAACGTGGCGTAGAACAGGAAGTCCCACAGGAACACGCGCCGCCCGCGGGCGCGCGCGGCGCGCGGATCGTTCGTGATCTCGAAGAACGGACCGCGCAGCGCGAAATGAACGGCGCTCACGAGCGCGTACAGGATCGCGATCCCGGCGAGATGCTTCGGGTCGAGCGTGAACAGCGACCCGACGAGCGTCTCCTTGAGGTGCTCCGGACCCGAGGGCGACTTCTCGAGCACGAGGATCACGACCGCCTGGGCGGTCGCGAACACGATGCCGATGAAGGCCTCGAGCGGGACGGATCGCGCACGGCCGCGCAGCCACGCGAACAACGCCGCGCCGATGAACGTCATCCCGAGCGCGAGCAGGTACGAGCGCACCGGGTCGTGCTCGACCTCGAGCACGACCGACAGCGCAACCCCGAGCGCCGCCATCTGCGCCAGCGCGAGGTCCACGAACAGCACGCCGCGACGGACGACGTGGAAGCCGAGGTAGGCGTGGATGCCGGCGAGCACGAGGCTCGCGATCACCGCGATCTGGAAGAACGGCAGGGCGAACGCTTCGGTCATCGCGCGCTCCTTCCCGGCGGGCCGCCTCGCATCGCCGCGAACAGGCCGTCGAAGTGAGCGAGGTAGCTGCCCGCGGCGGGTTCATCGCACGACGTCGGCGCCACGATCGGGACGATTCCGGTCTCGCGGGCGAGGAACTTCCCCGGGTCGGTCGAGAAGTAGGGCTCCGCGAGCAGCTGCCGGATGCCGCGACGCTTCACGAGCTGCACGAGGTCGGCGAGGTGACGCGCGGTCGGCGGAATGCCCGGAACGGGTTCGACGGTGCTCGCGACCTCGAAGCCGAACGCGTTCGCGAAGTACGACCACGAACGGTGAAACGTCAGGATGACCTTCACCGGCATCGCCGCCGCTTCCGCTTCGTGCGCCTTCCACGCCGCGTCGCAGTCCTTCGCGAACGCGTCGGCGCGCGCGCGGAACTCGGCCGCGTGCGCCGGATCCGCCTGCGCGAACGCCTCGGCGATCGTGCGCGCGACGATGCCGCCGTTGCGCGGATCGAGCCAGTAGTGCGGGTTGCCGTCGGGATGGACGTCGCCCATCGAGGCGTCGACCTTCCCGGCGGGCTTCTCGAGCACCGGCACGCCGCGCGAGCAGTCCACGATCGCGAGCCGGGCGTTGCGCGAGCCGTCGATGATGCCGTCCGCCCATTGATCGAGCCCGAGACCGACCTTCAGGTAGAGCTGCGCGCGTGCGACCCGCACCATGTACGAGGGCAGCACTTCGATTCGATGCACGTCCGAGTTCGGACGCGCGATCGCGAACACCTCGACCTGGTCGCCGCCGACCGAGGCCGCGATCGAGGCGAGGTCGTTGATCGAGGCCGCGACGCGCAGCCTGGCGTCGGCGGGCGCGGGCCCCACGAGCGCGGCGGCGAGCGCCGTCGCGAGCAGAATGCGTCCAATCACGTTCGCCTCCTCTAGAACTGGTGGGCCTTGTGAGGCCCCATCGAGAACAGCACGCGCACGGTCACGCGGTGGATCGCCTCGGGATCCTCGGTCGCGCCGGCCGGCGTTCCCGGCTGCACGCGTTCGAAGTCCACGCGGAACGCGGTCGTCTCCTCCATGAGCGCGAGCCCCGCGAACGCGCGCAGGCCCGTGTTCCAGACCTCGTCCGCGTCCGGGCTCTGCCAGCGTTCGGCGCCGACGCCGACGTTGTAGCGCTGATCGAAGTTGTAGTCGGCGAAGAGGTACCCGCCCGCGGGCTCGACCGTGGTCTTCGTGTAGGCGGCCGACGGCTCGTCCCAGCCGGCGTCGTCGCGCGAGAGCTTCACGAACTCGCCCTGCACGACCCAGTACGCGCGCTCGCTCCGCCACAACTTGAGCTTCGCGTCCGCGCCGAGCAGCGTCGTGCGCGTCGCGGCCGCGACGTTGTTCGTGCCCTGCGCGCCCGAGAGCCCGAGCTCGAGCCCGGAGCGGTCGCCGATCGGCACGAAGCCCGACACGCGGCCGAGCACGCCCGGACGCGGCTCGGCGGCGCGGTCGCCGTCGCCGTCCGGCCCCGCGACCTCGAGCGGGTCGTTCGGCGCGCCGCTCGACGCGCGCTCGATTCGGAACAGGTCGCCCTTCAGCCAGTCCACCGACGCCGTCACCGCCACGTCGCCGGGCAGCGCGAACCGTTCGGACAACTGGAGCGCCGTGTCGTTGAAGGACTCGTCGCCGGGCAGATAGGCCGCGAGCGCGTTGAAGCGCTCGGCGAACGGGTTCGCGTGCGGATGCACGGTGTTGAGCTTGCCGAAGCCGAGGCGGTACCGGCCGCCCTTCATCGCGAGTCCGCCGGGCAGCCCGCGCGTGAGCTGGAAGTAGCCTTCTTCGACGCTCGCCCCTTCCTCGCCGAACGACAGCACGAAAGCGCCGCGCGCGTACGGATTGAGCGCCGCGTCGAACATCGCCTCGACTTCGCCGGGATCGAGCGTCGGCCGCTTGCGGGCGGCATCGCCCGCTTCGTCGGTCCAGCGCGCGAACGGCTGGCCGATGACCGAGATGTCGGGGTTCACCACGCCGGCGGCGGCGGCCGAGCACAGGCACGCGACGCCGGCGAGCGCGCAGAGGATTCTGCGGAACATGAGTGGAGCCTCCGAAGGTGGTGCGCGCGCGAGTCGTCGCGGCGCGGAGCGCGCGGACGAGTCGCGGAACGGTCGTGAACGGGAACGGACGCCGTCAGACCGCGGGCGGAGCGCGCGAGGCGATCGCGCCGGTGACGTCGCGCGATTCGCGGACGGCGGGCCCGACGAGTTCCGCGGGGCGCGGAGTCGTGGTCGGGCCGGCGCCGTTCCACACCACCGGCGCGTCGTACGCGCCGTGGAGGGCGGTGCACGTGAGGCACGGATGCGATTCGGCGCCTGCGGTGGACTCGCAGTGCGGGTCCAGCAGGTGGTGCGCGAAGTGGAACGCGGCGCCGAGCAGCAGCGTCGCGAGCAGCACCACCACGCGCGTCCGTAGGAATCGCTTCACGTCGTACCTCCGGGACCGAGGCCGCGGAGTGAATCACAGCGCCCGCAGCCGGGACAACGGCGGATCTTCGAGAATCGCGCGCAACGACGCGGGCCGGGCCGGACGCGGCGGCGCCGTCGACGAGCGCGGGCTTCGGGCGCGGTTGACCGGCCCCGGGGCGCCCTCGATAGTCGGCGCGTGAACGACGCCGCGCCTCCGCTCGCCGCTCTCGGCCGCCGCATCGCCCCCGCCGTCACCGTCGCCCTGCTGCTCGCGGGCATCGCGCTGCGCTTCGCGTGGCTCGAGGTGCCGCGCCGCACGCCCGACGAGCGGCTCTACGCCGCGCTCGGCTCGCGCATCGCGGCCGAAGGGCCCGCCGCCTACGCGGCGATCGTGCGCGAGTTCGTCGCCGGCCCCGACGCGCATCCCTACCCCTGGCCGCAGCGCGCCGGCTACCTGTACGCCGCCGCGCTCGCGCAGTCGGTGGCGGGACGGCCGACGCCGGGCCCGATCGCGGGGCTCTCGACGCTCGCGAGCGTGCTGCTGCTCGCGCTCGCGGCCGCGTTCGGCGTGCGCGTGCTGGGCCTGCGCGCCGGCACGCTCGCGCTCGTGTTCGTCGCGGCCTCGCCGCTCGACCTCGCGATGGCGCGGCGCGCGTGGCAGGACGAACTCGTCGCGCTCGTGGCGCTCGGCCTCGCCGCGCTGTGGACGTTCGCTCCCGAACGCCCGCTCGCGCGCCGCGCGCTCTTCCTGCTCGCCGCCGTGGCGCTCACGCTGAAGGAGAGCCTCGCGATCCCCGCGTCGCGGTCGCGGGGCTCGCGATCGTGGACGCGGCGCGCGCGCGCCGCGCCGCGGCCGCCGTCCCCGCACTGCTCGCCGGGGCGGTCGCATCACTCGCGGGGATCGCGGCGCTCGTCGCCGCGGCCGGCGGGCCGGGCCCGCTGCGCGCTGCGCTCGAACTCGCGCGCACCATGAACGCGCCGAACGACTACATGCGCGAATTCCAGTCGGGCTCCCCCGCCTACTACGCGGTCGGCCTCGCGCTCACGCACCCGCTGCCGTTCCTGCTCGGCGTGCTCGGCGCGGCGCTCGCGGCCGTGAAGCCGGCGTGGCTCTCGAACGGCGGCGGTGAGCGGCGGGAGCGCGCGCTGCGCGGGCTCGGCGCGTTCACGCTCGTGTTCCTCGCGATCGCGTGCGCGTGGCCGCAGAAGAACCTGCGCTTCCTGAGCCCGCTCCTCGCGCCGGTCGCGCTGCTCGCGGGCGCGCTGCTCGTCGCGGCGCTCGAGAGCGCGCGCCGCGCGCTGCCGCCCCCGCGCTACCGGGTACTCGCGCTCGGCCTCGCGGTGCTCGTCACGGTCGCGGCCGGGTCCGACCTCGCGCGCTTCGTGCGCTACTTCGTCGAGTTGCGGATCCCCGATCTCGCGACGCCGTGGTTCACCGAGGCGATGCGCCTGCCGCGCTGACGCTCCGGGGTCACGCGGCGCGCGACTGCTGCGCGACCTGCTGCGCCGCGAGTTCGTTCCGTACGATCTGCTGGAGTTCGGGCGACGGTTCGGGCGTCTCCGTGTAGCGCAGCACCGCGACGAGGTTGCGCACGACCTGCACCGGAGTGACGAGCAGGCCCCACGGGAATCCCCACCAGCCGCACACGAGCGAGAACAGCGCCGAGCCGAGCTGGCTCTTCACGCCGCAGCGGCGGCACGCGACGACCGTGTGCGAGCTCCAGCTCGTCACGACGAGCGCCGACCAGACGCGGTGTCCGACGTGGGCCTCGATCGGCCCCGAGCCGTGGCAGCGCGGGCAGAGTCCGTTGCGCACGGCGATCGCACGTTGCAGCACGACCGCGGGCGGAATCGCGAGCGCCGCGTCGAGCTGGGCGCCGCGACGCACGCAGGCGTCCCCGCAGTAGCGACGCGCGCCGCTCTTCTTGCCACCGAACAGGATCGTCGTGCCGCACCCGTCGCACCTGCCGAACATCGCGCCCTCCTCGTCGCTCGCGGACCTGCCGCCGTGGACGCCCCTGTGATCGGCACTCGCCCGGTCGTTCCGCAGCGGCCATCGATCCGGGCCGGAAACGAAACCGGAGACCGAGGTCTAGCCTCGGTCTCCGGCGGCGGAAGGTCCGTCCCTCGCATGGGCCGGCTCCGCGATCGCCGCGAACTCGCGGCTGCGGCATTACGCCGCGCGCATCATGCTCTCCACGATCGCCGCGCTCACGCGGCCGTCGGCCTCGTGCGCGGTGCTCACCGCGGCCCACGCGAGGCGGGCCGCTTCCCAGGCGTCCTCGAGCGTCGTCGCGCCCTCGGCGACGTCCGCGGCCTGTCGCGCACGGACGGCGGCCTTCACCGCTTCGGCCGCATCGTCCTCCGCGAGGCCCGAACGCATCGCCCACTCCGCCGTCTGCGTCGCGATGCGCGCCGCGGTCTCGGCGGCGGCGTGCGCGTCCGCGACGGCGGCGAGCAACGACGCGTTGAGATCCGTGTCCTTGGACTTTCTCCGGCGTGACATACCGCTACCTCCCGAGTCGCGAGGGGAGCAGTGCTTCCTACTTCTGCGTGAAGAAGTACGCCGCGTGATTCGTTCCCTTCCGTGTATCGGCACGCGTGAATCCGACTTCAGCGAATCGTGAAGCGGCCGTGCAGAACGCGCGCTGGAACGCCGTGAGGTCACAGCGGCAAGGCCGCAAGCGCGTGCCGCCGCGTGCGGGACGCGGCGCCGCAGCGGCCGGCGGTCAGACGCCGAGCCGCAGGTCCCGCCAGCGCGCCGGCTTTCCCGCCTCGCTCCACACCGTGTGGGAGTGGGGCAGGAACTCGCGCACGACCTCGGGCTCAGCGTCGTACGCGATCGCCTCGCCGGTCGTGCCGTCGGCGAGGTGCACGATCTCGGCCTCGCGCTCCATCGTGAGCGCCCAGCCGGTGTGCGCGTCGAGCCGCAGCTTGTACGCGAGCCGCACGTCGCGCAGGTAGCCGCCGAGCGCGATGAGCGACAGCGGAATCTGGAGCAGCAGCGCGGGCGCGCCACGCACGACCGGGCCGAGGCCGTTCGGCAGGAACGCGCCCACGACGCCGAGCGACACCGCGAGCATCGTCATCATGAGGATCGTGACGACGTTCGGGCGTTCGAGCCGCCGAATGTGGCGGCGGATCTCGGCTTGCTCGGACGCGTTCAGCATGCGCTTGAGGAAGCGCACGTCCGGATCGGCGCTCGACCACGCGACGTCGCGCGCCAGCGGCACGCGCATCGCATAGCCCGGGCCCTCGGCGACTTCGTACATCCACACGGCGTGAAAGCGGTCGCGGCCGAGGTCGTCGCGCCAGGGAATCGTGCGCGAGGCCGCGAGCACCTCGAGCCGCTGCGGGCCCTCGCCGCCCGATTCGAGCAGGCCGTTCGCCACGAGGCGTTGCTGCTCATCGTCGAGCTCCTCGCCGACCGCGAACGAGCCTTCGAAGACGAGCATCTCGCCGCGCGCGAGGTCGCCGAGGTGCCGGCGGCGCGTGCGCCACAGGTCGAAGCCGAGCACGCCGAGGATCGGGATCCCGATGACCCACCCCGCGACGATGGTGGCGACGAGCGCGATGCCGCCCCCGTCGCGCGGCAGGTCACCGGCGCGGACGGCGGCGAGCGCGAGCGGCCAGACGAGCAGGACGACGGCGGTGACCGCCATGCGCACGAGCAGTCCGTGCAGCCGGCTCACGCGTTCGACGAGCGTCGCGCGCTCCGCGGGCGCGAGCGGCCGCGTGCCCGCGAATCGGAGTCCGGCGCACCAGCGCTCGGTTCGAAGCTCGTCCTGGAGGTCGTGCGCGGCCATGCCACGGTATCGGCCGGAGCGGCGCGCGGGTTCAGGAGAAAGCGCCGATCGTTGCCGCGCGATCGCGTCGAATCCGGTCAGGGACGGATGAGCACCTGATGGCGGATCGCACAGCGCAGAAGCGCCGCGCGCGCGGCCCCTTCGACGTCAGGGTAGAGCGTCTCGAATCCGACGCCCATTACGTCGAGGTCCTGGAGCGCGCTTGTCGCCTCCGACGCCGGAAGAAGCAGCCGCGTCAGTGCTCCTTCGACCTCGATACCGGCTCGGGCCGCGTCGCGCACGAACGACTCCAGCGAGTCATGGTGCGTGCGGAGAAGAGTGAAGCGGCCCGACTGATTGCGGATGCGCGGGTTTCCATTCGTAGGCACGGAGAAGATCTCGGCGCCCCACGAACCGGACCAGACAGGATGTGAACTGTCGAGCACCCAGACGACGACGTACTCGTCGCGACAGTCTCGCTCGTGCTCGAATCGGTACCAGTACGCGAAGAACGCGGCGACATATGGGCTCTCAGACCAGTCCAGCAGCCGCGTCGGCACGCCGTGGTGCTGCGCGAACGCATGGAGAAGCCGGGGGTCCTCCAGCACGTCGCGCGCAACGCCGCGATCGGTGAGCCCGGTCCGGAAAGTGGTGAGCAATTCGTCCGCAAGGCCGACCAGAGACTGTCCGCCCGCCGGAGATTGGAACCGCCGGTCGAAGTAGGAGCGAAGGGGCCAATCTTCGCGACCGTGCCCGCGAAACAGGAAGCGGCCGCGCTGAAAGGGCTGCTTTCCGATGAGGCGGCTGCGCCACCACAGCTTGAAGGAGTCCCACGAGGCGAAGACCAGGCTGATCGAGGATGACGGCGTGTCCACGGATCGTTCTCCCGCCCTCTCGCGCTACACCCGCTCCACGACGAGCGCCATCCCCTGCCCGCCCGAGACGCACAGCGTCGCGAGGCCGTAGCGGCCCTTCACGCGCGCGAGCTCGGCGACGAGCGACACGACGATGCGCGTGCCGCTGCAGCCCGTCGGATGCCCGAGCGAGATGCCGCCGCCGTTCGGGTTCAGGCGCTCGGGATCGAACTCCAGCTCGCGGTCGCACGCGAGCACCTGCGAGGCGAACGCCTCGTTCAGTTCGATCACGTCCATCTGCGCGAGCGTCAGGCCGAGCTTCGGCAGCAGCGCGCGCACGGCCGGCACGGGTCCGAGCCCCATGCGCGCGGGGTCCACGGCCACGCTCACCGCACCGACGAGCCGCGCCTGCGGCGCGAGGGCGTGGCGCTTCACCGCGTCCTCGGACGCGACGACGATCGCCGCCGCCCCGTCCGTGATCGCGCTCGCGTTCGCCGCCGTGATCGTGCCGTCCTTGCGGAACACCGGCCGCAGCTTCGCCATCTCGCCGAGCGTCGCGTCGGCGCGGAAGTGTTCGTCGCGCTCGACCGTCGCCGCGCGCTTCCCTTCGCCGACCGTCACCGGCACGACCTCGGCGGCGAAGCGCCCTTCGTCCCACGCGCGCGCGGCGCGCTGGTTCGAGCGCAGCGCGTAGGCGTCCTGCTCCTCGCGCGTGATCGCGTACTCGGACGCGAGCGTCTCGCTCGTCTCGCCCATCAGCTGGTCGCAGAGCGGGCACAGGTAACCGTCGCGGTACATCGCGTCCACGAGCGGCTCGTCGCCGAGCTTCTTGCCCCAGCGCACGTCGGTCGCGAGGTACGGGACGCTCGACAGGTGCTCCGTGCCGCCCGCGAGCACGACGTGCGATTCGCCGAGGCGCACGCCGTGCGACGCCGTGACGATCGCCTGCATCCCGGAAGCGCACGCCTTGTTGATCGCGAACGCCGGGACGGCGTCGGCGAGGCCCGCGCGCCGCACGACCTGGCGAGCGAGGTTCGGGCCGTTCCCCGCCTGGCGCGCGTGGCCGACGATCACTTCGTCCACCGCCTCGAGCGGCACGCGCGCCCGCTCCAGCGCGGCCCGGGCCGCGACTCCGCCGAGCGCCGCAGCGCTCGAACCGGCGAGCGCGCCGCCGAAGTTCCCGATCGGCGTGCGCACGCCGCCCACGAGCCAGACGTTCGAAGCGCTCACGGGCGCGCGCTCAGGACAGCGCCACCCACACGCTCTTCACGTGGGTGTAGTCGTTCAGGCAGTCGGGCCCGAGGTCGCGGCCGAAGCCCGACTGCTTGTAGCCGCCGAACGGCATGCCGGCGTCGTAGAAGTTGTACGCGTTCACCCACACCGTTCCCGCCTGGAGGCGGCGCGCGACGCGGTGCGCCTTCTTCACGTTCTGCGTCCACACGCCGCTCGCGAGCCCGTACACCGTGTCGTTCGCGATGCGCACGGCGTCGTCCTCGTCGGAGAACGGGATCACGGCGAGCACCGGGCCGAAGATCTCTTCCTGCGCGACCTTCATCGCGTTGTTCACGCCCGCGAGCACCGTCGGCTGCACGAACGAACCCTTGCCGTTCACGGGCGCGCGCTCGCCGCCGGCGACGAGCTTCGCCCCTTCCTTCACGCCGGTCTCGACGTAGCCGAGCACCTTCGTCATCTGCTCCTTCGACACGAGCGCGCCGAGCCGGGTCTTGGGATCGAGCGGATCGCCGGGCGCGAGCTTCTTCGCGCGCTCGGCGAGCTTCGCGACGAACTCGTCGTAGATGCCCTGCTCGACCAGCAGCCGCGAGCCCGCGGCGCACACCTCGCCCTTGCCATAGAAGATTCCGGTCGTGGCGCCGCGCAGCGCGCCCTCGAGGTCGGCGTCGGCGAACACGATGTTCGGCGACTTGCCGCCGAGTTCGAGCGTGAGCTTCTTCACCGAGTCGGCGGCGGTGCGCATCAGGTGCTGGCCGACCGACGTCGAGCCCGTGAAGCTGATCTTGTCCACCATCGGATGACGCACGAGCGCCTCGCCCGCGACCGAGCCGCGGCCCGGGACGACGTTGAAGACGCCCGGCGGCAGACCCGCTTCGATCGCGAGTTCGCCGATGCGGATCGCGGACAGCGGCGTGAGTTCGGCGGGCTTGATCACGACCGTGTTCCCCGCCGCGAGCGCCGGCGCGGCCTTCCAGCCGACCATGATCATCGGGAAGTTCCACGGGATGATGGCGCCCACGACGCCGAGCGGTTCACGCAGCGTGTACGTGAGGAAGCCCGGGTTCACGGGCAGCGTCTCGCCCGCGAGCTTCGTCGCCCAGCCGGCGAAGTAGTGGAAGCAGTTCGCGACCATCGCGATGTCGATCTGACGCGATTCGAAAATCGGTTTGCCGTTGTCGAGCGTCTCGAGCCGCGCGATCTCGTCGGCGTTCGCGAGGATCAGGTCGCCGAGCTTCCACAGCACGCGCTGGCGATCGGCCGCCGACATCTTCGGCCACGGACCCGAGTCGAACGCCGCGCGCGCCGCGCGCACGGCGCGATCCACGTCCTCGGCGCCCGCGAGCGCGACCTGCGTGATCGGCTCCTCGGTCGCGGGATTGACGGTCGTGAACGTCTCGCCCGAGGCGGCGTCCACGGCCTCGCCGTTGATGATGAGCTTGCCCGGCCGGACCGGAGCGAGCGTGTCGGTCATGGGTCTGAGCCTTTCGGTGCGATCCGCCGCGCGGATCTTGGGATGCGGCGAGGCGCCGCGTGCGATGAGCGCGCGCCATGATGGCGGGATCGCCGCGCGATGTCGAGAGTCGGGCGCTCCTGGGCGCGGCCGCGCCGGAACGCGTTCGGCCGCGCCCGCCCTCGCGATGCGCCCCGCTCGTCGCGCGCGACTTGCGCGCGGACGGCGCGCGGGGGCACGGTCCGCGCGCTCACGCCGTCCCGTCCACCCGACTCGCAGAGGATTCCATGCACGCCTATCTCGCCGCCCGCCGCGCGCGCGCCGCCGCCGCGTGGGGACTGAAAGACGAAATCGTGCTGGTCGGCGCCGGGGAGCCCATCGGCATCCCGGGCGGCGCGGACCAGACCTACCCGTTCCTCGCCCACGCGGAGTACGTGTGGCTCGCCGACCGCGACACGGCCGGCGCCGTCGTCGCGTTCGATCCCGCGGACGGCTGGCGCGACTTCGTCCCGGACGTGACCGAGCGCGAGAAGCTGTGGGAAGGCCGCGAACAGGAGTGGGGCGATTCGCTGAACGAGCTGCCCGGCTGGCTCGCGAAGCGCCGCGGACGTCCGGTCGTCCAGCTCGGCGTGCCGCTCGCGGGACTCGCGTCCGATCCGCTGCGCACGAACGAACTGCGCGAGCTGCTGTCGCACGCGCGGCGCCCGAAGGACCCGATCGAGCTCGAGCGCATGCGTCTCGCCGCGGCGGCGAGTGCGGCGGGCTACGCGAAGGTGAAGGAGCGGATCCGACCGGGCGTCTCCGAGCGCCAGCTCCAGATCGAGCTCGAGGCCGAGTTCTTCCGGCACGGCGGCGACGGCACGGCGTACGAGAGCATCGTCGCCTCGGGGCCGCGCTCGGCGATCCTGCACTCGCCATCGTCGGGCCGCGTGCTCGGCTCGGGCGAGCTGCTGTTGATCGACGCCGGCGCGTCGGTGAAGCGCTACGCGAGCGACGTCACGCGCACGTACGCCGTCACCGGCGCGTTCGACGCGCTGCAGCGCGACCTCTACGCGATCGTGCTGCGCGCCGAGGAGCGCGCGTGCGAGGCGTGCGTCGTGAACGCGCCGTGGCGCGACCTGCACCTCACGGCCGCGCGCGACATGGTCGAAGGGCTCGTCTCGCTCGGCATCATGAAGGGCAAACCCGACTCGCTCGTCGAGCGCTCCGCGCACACGCTGTTCTTCCCGCACGGCCTCGGGCACCTGCTCGGGCTCGGCGTGCGCGATGCGAGCGGACGGCTGCCCGGCGACCGTGCGGAACGGCCGGCGATGCTCTCGACGCTGCGCACCGACCTGCCGCTCGGCGAGGACTACGTGATCACGGTCGAGCCCGGCATCTACTTCGTGCCGGCGCTGCTCGAGAACCGCGAGCGCCGCGAGACGTTCAAGGACGCCGTGAACTGGGAGCGCGCGGACGCACTCAAGGGCTTCGGCGGGATCCGCATCGAGGACAACGTGCGCATCACGCCGCAGGGCCCAGAGATCCTGACGGCGGCGATCCCGAAGGGGCTGTGAACCGCGCGCGGCGCCGGCGAACGCGCCGGCGCCGCGGCGCTCACGGCAGGATCGTCCAGCGCCGCACGGCCGAGCCCGCGGGCGTTCCGAGCCTCACGAAGTAGAGCCCCGCGTGCGTCACGCCGGGCCGCCACGCGAGCGCGTGCGTTCCGGCGCCGAGCCGCTCGGGCGCGCGCCGCGCGACGCGGCGCCCGTGAGGGTCGAACAGCTCGAGCGTCGCCGCCGTCGCGATCGAGGCGGATCGCGAACGCGCCCTCCCCGCTCGACAGGTTCGGGTACGGCGGCGCGAGCGCGGCCGCGCCGCCCGCCACGTCCTCGACCGCCGTCGTCGCCGGCTCGTCCGAGGCGAGTGCGGTCAGTTCGAGCTGGTCGATCGAACCGCGCCACGTCCACGACGCGCCGGTCGCCGACGTCGCGACGTGCCCCTCCTTCGTCGCGGCCGCGAGCGCGCCGGCGTTGCGCACGAGACCGCGCGTGCCGACCTGCGACAGCGTTCCGATCGCGGACCAGTTCGCGCCCGCGTCGCCGCTCGAGTACACGTCGCCCGCGTCGGTGATGACGAACAGCGTGCCGAGCACGGCGCGCATGCGGCGCGCATCGGACACGGCGATCGCGCCGCGCGCGGCCCACGTCGCGCCGCCGTCGGCGCTCGCGTACACCTCGCCCGTGCGCGTGAGCGCGTAGAGCGCGACCGCCGGCGTCGTGACCGCGAGGCTCACGGCGTTCGAGACCGCGAGCGCACCGAGCGGCGCGAACGTCGCGCCCTGGTCGCTCGAAGCGTGGACGGATCCGCTCGCCGTGAGCGCGAGCAGCGTCCCGTCGGGGCGGATCGCGAGGTCTTCGACGTCGCTCGCCGCGAGCGCACCGGCCGCCGCCCAGTTCGCGCCGCCATCGAGCGAGCGATGGACGCCACCCGTGCGCGAGGCGAGGAACAGTTCGCTCGACGAGAACCGCGCCGCGAGCGCGACCGCGTCGCGCACCGGCAGCGTCGCGAGCGCGCTCCAGGTCGTGCCGCCATCGGTCGAGCGGTAGAGCTCGCCGGTCGTCACGAGTCCGAACAGGTTCGCGGCCCGCGCCGGGGGCGCACCCGCGAGCAGCGCGAGCGCGGCGAGCGCGAGCGCGAGTCGGCGGGATTTCGGGGCGGGATGCACGGGAGCGACCTCCGGCGTCGGCGACGCGGTGCGGGACACCCGTGAGACCGGCGCAGGAGCGGAAAGATCACGCCGGACCGCGCCTCCGGCGCGGCGGAATCAGGCCTTGCCGGTTCCTTCCCCGAGCCGGAACGCGCGAATCTGGTCCGCGTGCTTGCGGTCGTGGTGGACGAGGATCTGGAGGATCCACTCGACCGAGTGCGGCTTCTGCCACATCGCCGCGGGTTCGTCCGGATAGGACTCGAGCGCCTCGAGGAGCCGCTCGCGCTGCGCGTGCAGGAAGCGCTTCGCCGCCTCCCAGTCGAGCGCGCCGTACTCGCTCACCGCGCGCGCGTTCTCGTCCTGGATGCCCTGGCGCGACCACTCGACCGGCTTCGCGTCGTGGCGCGCGAGGCGGTCGAGGTGGTGCAGCACCTGCTGATCCCAGTTCGCGAGGTGCAGCACGATCTGCTTCGTCGTCCACTTGCCGGCCGCGATCGGCGTCTCGGCCGAAGGCGACGTCATGCCCTGGATCGCGCCGTGCAGCGCGACGCGCGCGCGCACGAACTCGAACAGCAGGAGTTCCTTCGCGGAGGCGCCGGCCTTCGCGCCCGCGAACGGCGCCGGCACCGGGCGCTTCGGCGCGGGACGCCGAACGAGTTTGAGCGCCGGGCGCTTCGCGGCCTTCGCGCGCGGCTTCGGCCTCGCGGCCTTCGCGCGCGCCTTCGGCTTCGACGCCGGAGCGCGACGCTTCGCGGTCTTCGTCGCCGGCCGCTTCGCCGCCTTCTGCGCCGGCTTCCGCGCCGCGCGGGACGGACGCCGCTTCGCCGCGGTGCGCTTCTTCGCGCGTTTCGCGGGCGCGCGGCGCGCGGCGGTCTTCTTCTTCGCGCGCTTCTTCGTCATCGCGCGGCCACCGCGGGCTTCGCGGCCTCGGGGTAGTCGTACACGCCGCGCCCCGACTTGCGGCCGAGCCGGCCGGCGGCGACGTACTGCTCCAGGAGCGGACACGGGCGGAACTTCTCGCCGAGCGTGCGGTGCAGGAAGCGCAGGATCGAGAGCCGCGTGTCCAGTCCGACCAGGTCCACGAGCTCGAACGGCCCCATCGGGTGGTTGAGCCCGAGCTTGAGCGCCTTGTCGATGTCCTCCGCGCTCGCGACGCCTTCCTGCAGCATGTAGAACGCCTCGTTCCCGATCATCGCGTTGATGCGGCTCGTGACGAAGCCGGGCGACTCGCGCACGACGACGCACTCCTTGCCCATCTTCGCGCCCACCTCGCACGCGGCCGCGATCGCCGCGTCGCTCGACTCGAGCGCGCGCACGACCTCGAGCAGCTTCATGCGCGGGACGGGATTGAAGAAGTGCATGCCGACGACCTGCGGCGCGCGGCTCGTCACGGCGGCCATCTCGGTGATGGACATCGACGACGTGTTCGAGGCGAGGAGCGCATGCTGTGGGGCGAAGCGGTCGAGCGCCGCGAAGATCTCGACCTTGAGGTCCATGCGCTCGGGCACGGCCTCGATCACGAGGTCGGCGTCGCGCGCCGCTTCGTCGAGCCCGTCCACGAGCGACAGGCGCGCGCGCGCTTGCGTGGCGGCCTGCGCCTCGACCTTGCCGAGCGCGATGCCCTTCTCGAGCGTCGCGTCGATCTCGGCCATGGCCTTCTCGAGCTGCGCCTTGCTCGTGTCCTGAAGGATCGTGCGGTAGCCGCCGAGTGCGGAGACGTACGCGATGCCGCGGCCCATGATGCCGCCGCCGAGCACCGCGATCGTGCGAACGCTCAAGCCCGGCCTCCGGAGCGGCGCACGAGCGACCACGCGCCGGGGAACGCGATCGCGGCGAGCGACGACTTCACGAGATCGCCCGGCACGAACGGCAGCAGCCCGGTCTGGAGCAGCGCGTCCGCGGGCACGAAGCGCGACAGCACCGTGAGTCCGAGCGCGAAGATCACCGAGCTGCCGAGCAGCATCGCGGCGACCATGCTCGCGAAGCGACGGTCCCAGCCGCGCTCGGCGAGCGCGCCGGTGACGAACGCCGCGAGCGGGAACGCGGCGAGGTAGCCCGCCGTGGGACCCGCGAACACGTGCGCGCCGCCCGACAATTCGGCGAACACCGGCAGTCCTGCGGCGCCCTCGGCGAGGTAGGCGAGCATCGCGAGCGCGCCGCGCCGCGAACCGAGCACGGCGCCGGTCAGCAGCACCGCGAACGTCTGGCCGGTGATCGGCACCGGTGTCCCGGGCAGGCGGAACGAGGCCTGGGCGGCGAGCGCGGTCACGAGCGTCGCGCCGACGATCCAGAGGACGTTGCCGAGGACGCCGGCGCGCGGCGCGGCGACGTCGGCGAGGGTCAGCGATCGGGAAGTGGCCATGGGTTCCTCGTCGGAGGCGCCGGCGACGCGGCGCGGTGGGAACGGAACGGGAAGGAAAGCGGCGGAAACCTAGCATCGGGCCGCGGGGTGCGGCCAACGCGCCGGGAGGCCCCGGGGCCCGATGGCTCGGTCCGGCACGCCCGCGCGACGCGGCAGGGGGATCGCCCGCGAAATCCGCGGCTCCCGGGCGGTCCACGGGGGGTGCGCAACCGTCTCCCGGGCCACGGGCCGGCCCTCCCCGGGTCGGCAAACCGCGTTGAAACGCGTTCAGGTCCGGGGCCGGAGCGCCGAAAACGCTCCGTGAAGCCACCCGGCAACCCCTCCGTTCTCTCGACTCAGGGAAGAGCATTCCCATGCGCCTTCGCCTCACCGGTCCGCTGCTGTGCGCGGCGCTGCTGTGCGCCGTTCCCGCCGCCGCCGCCGGAATCGTGCGCGGTCAGTTGTGGCTTTCGAAGAGCGCGGCGCGCGAGGCGACGCGCACCGCGGGCAAGACCGCGAAAGCGCAGAGCGGCATCCGGGACGCGGTCGTCTACCTCGAGCGCGTGCCCGCGGCGGTCGAGCGGAAGCTCACGAACCGCGGCTGGTTCGCGAAGCCGCTGCCGCTGCCGCGCATCGTGCAGAAGCAGCTGCGCTTCTCGCCGCGCGTGCTCGCGACCGTGGCCGGGGATGCGGTCGTGTTCGAGAACGCCGACCGCGTCTACCACACGACGTTCAGCGTGTCCGCGGCGCGGCGCTTCGACCTCGGGCACTACGCGCCGGGCTTCGTGGACACGCTCACGTTCGATCGCGCCGGGGTCGCGAACCTGCACTGCGACATCCACCCGGACGAGATCGGCTACGTCGTCGTGACGCCGAACCACGCGATCGCCCGTCCCGACACCGCCGGCCGGTTCGAGTTCCGCAAGCTCGCGCCCGGCCGTTACACCGCCCACGTGTGGCATCCGCGCCTCGGCGACAAGCGCGTCGACTTCGAGCTGCCGAAGCGCGGCGACCTCGGCCTGCAGATCACCTACTGACCATGCGCATCGGACTGCGTTGGAAGATCCTGCTCATCACGGTGCTGACGCCGCTGTCGCTCGGCGTCGCCGCCGTGTTCACGGTGCAGCGCAACGTACGGCTGCACGTGGACTCCTCGAGCCTGCACGAGAACCTGCAGCAGTCGGTGCGCGTGTTCGAGAGCATGCTCGCCGTCCGCGCGCGCGCGCAGGCCGGCGGCGCGGAAGTGGTCGCGCGCGATCCGCGCTTCTTCTCGCTGCTCACGCTCGGGCTCAGGCAGCGCGACTCGCGCTTCATCTCGACGGTCCGCGCGATGGCGCGCGAGTTCAACGGCATCACGAACACCGAGCTGTTCGAGGTCTTCGACTCGCGCGGCCGCGAGCTCGCGTCCGTCGGCGACGCGCGATCGGACGCCGCCGCGCGCACGCCGCTGCTGCGCGCGGCCCTCGCGGGACGCCCCGGCACGGGCGTGATCGTCGTGGACGGCACGCCGTACCAGACGAGCGTGACGCCGGTGCGCGCGGACGGCCGCGTCGTCGGCGTGCTGCTGCTCGGCTCCGAGATCGGACCCAAGCTCGCGAACCTGATGCGTTCGCAAATGATGAGCGACGTCACGTTCCTCGCGCAGGACGACGTGCTCGGCACGACGCTCGCCTCGGAGCAGGATCGCGCCGCGCTGACCACGCGGCTCCGGTCGTTGCGCGCGAGCAGCGAGTTCGATCCGCGGCGGCTCGACCTGTTCGAAGTCGAGGGCTCGGGGCACCGCTGGATCGCGGTCGCGCGCCAGCTGCCGGGCTCGACGACGGCGTCCGGGCAGCTGTACGTCATGCAGCGCGCACTCGACCCCGAAGTCGAGTTCCTCGAACGCATGCACCACGACCTCACGACGCTCGCGATCGTCGCGGTGCTCGCCGCGGTCCTCACGGGACTCGCGCTGTCGCGCGCGCTGCTGCGACCGGTCCAGCAGCTCGTGCGCGCCGCGCACGAGATGCAGAGCGGCAACTACGAGTCGCCGCTCACCGCGCGGGGGCGCGACGAACTCGGCTACCTCGTGTCGCGGTTCGGAGAGATGCGCGAACGCGAACACGCCTACGTCACGAGCCTCGAGGAGCTGACGAAGCTCAAGACCGAGTTCATCCGCGTCGCGTCGCACGAGCTGCGCTCGCCGATCAGCGCGATCCAGGGCTACAGCGACCTGCTCGCGAGCGGCGCGTTCGGCGCCGTCGCGCCGTCGCAGCAGCAGGCGCTCGACGCGATCAAGGGCTGCCTGACGAAGCTCACGACGATCGCCGACGAGGCGACGCGCATGGCGCAGGTGAAGGGCGAGCGCATCCAGCTGCGGCTCGAGCCGCAGCCGATCGGCCCGCTCGTCGAGCGTGCCGCCGGGCTCGCGCTCGCCGCGGCGCCGGGCTCTCCGAAGGTCGAGAGCGCCGTCGCTCCCGGCCTGCGCCCGTTCGACGTGGACGGCGCGCGGCTGGCGGACGCGATCGCCGGCGTCGTCGGCTTCGCGATGCGGCGCGCGGCCGCGGACCGAGCGGTGCGCGTGTCGGCCGGCGAACGTGACGAAACGCTCGAGATCGTCGTCGCGCACGACGGAGCCGCGCTCGCGCCGGACGAGATCGAGGCCCTGTTCGACCGCAGCTTCGGCGCGGCGAGCGCCGACGGAGATCCGTCGCCGGTCGCCGCACTCGGCATCGCACGCGAGGTCGTCGAGGCGCACGGCGGCACGATCGAGGCCCGCAACGCCGCCGGCGGCGCCGTCGAAGTCGTGATACGCGTGCCGCGGCGCCGCGCCGTCGCGGGCGCCCGCGCCGGGGGGCCGGCGCGCCGCGCCGCCTGAGTCGTGGAGCGGTCCGCGCGCGTCAGCGCACGGCCGCGGCGGTGCGCCCCGGATACGCGACGAGCGCCGCGGTGAGGCACGCCATCGCGCGTTCCAGCTTCGCGCGTTCGAGCACGTACGCGATTCGCACTTCGTCGCGCCCGAGCCCCGGCGTCGCGTAGAAGCCGTCGGCCGGTGCGACCATGACGGTGTCGCCGCCGAGGTCGAACGACTCGAGCATCCAGCTCGCGAACGCGTTCCCGTCGTCGATCGGCAGCTTCGCGCACACGTAGAACGCGCCCTCGGGACGCCGCACGACGACGCCCGGCACGCGCTGCAGCGACTCGAGCACCGCGTCGCGTCGCTTCTGATATTCGGCGATGACGCCCGGGATGTAGTCCTTCGGCACCTCGGTGAGCGCCGTGCACGCCCACTGCGCGACCGTTGGCGGGCACAGGCGCGCCTGGCCGAAGCGCAGGATCGCGTCCATGAACGCGCGATTGCGGCACACGATGTTCCCGACGCGCGCGCCGCAGAGCGAATAGCGCTTCGAGACGCTGTCCACGACGATCGTCTGCGACTCCATGCCCTTCAGCGTCAGCACCGAGCGGTGGGTCTTCCCGTCGTAGACGAACTCCCGGTACACCTCGTCGGCGACGAGCCACAGACCGCGCTCGCGGCAGATCGCGGCGAGCATCTCGATCTCGGCGTCGGTGTAGACGGTGCCGGTCGGGTTGTTCGGCGAGCAGATGAGGACGGCCTTCACGCGCGGGCCGATCGCCGCTTCGATCGTGGCGCGCGACGGCAGGTGGTAGCCGTCCTCGGCGTGCGTCGTCACGGGCTTCGGCTCGACGCCGAGCACCGACGCGAAGCCGTTGTAGTTCGTGTAGAACGGCTCGAACACGAGCACCTGGTCGCCCGGGTCGCACAGCGCGCCGAGCGTGAAGAGCAGCGCCTCGCTGCCCGCGGTCGTGACGAACAGGTCGGCGACGTCGAGCGTCACGCCCGCGCCGGCGTAGTACGTGCGCAGCGCCTCGAGGAACTCGGGCAGGCCCTGCGACGGGCCGTAGGCGACGTACGGCTCCTTCCAGGCGCGCAGGCGGTCGAGGATGACCTGCGGCGTCGGAATGTCGGGCTGGCCGATGTTGAGCGGCAGGACGTTGCGTCCGCGGCGGCGCGCGGCGGCGGCCAGCGGAGCGAGTCGGCGGATCGGCGACGCGGGCATGGCGTCCGCACGCCGCGAAAGTCCGGGCGGGTTCGGCATGGAGAGCTCCTTCGAGAGGAACGGCGCGGGGAGTCTAGCGCGCGGGACGGACGGCGCGCGAGCCGCGCCGAATCGCTGTGCTAGGCTGCCGCGGCTCACGCTTCCTCACCGCGCAGCGCCCACCCTCCTCTTCTCCAGAGCCATGACCGACGTTCTCCGCATCGCCAATGCCGGCGGCTACTGGGGCGACGACCTCGGGCAGTTCCGCCGCCAGCTCGAGCTCGGCCCCGTGGACGTGATCTCGCTCGACTTCCTCGCCGAGATCACGATGTCCATCATGCAGAAGCAGCGCGCGCGCGATCCGCGCGCGGGCTACGCGCGCGACTTCGTCGCGCAGGTGCGCGAATCGCTGCCGCTGCTCGTGAAGCACGGCACGAAGGCGATCTCGAACGCCGGCGGCGTGAACCCGCTCGCCTGCCGCGGAGCGCTGCTCGAGATGGCGCAGGGCGCGGGCGTGGCGCTCGACGTCGCCGCCGTCGTCGGCGACGACCTGATGGAGCGGCTCGGCGAACTGAACGCGGGCGGCGTCACGCTCGACGACATGGATTCCGGCGCGCCGTTCGTGCGCGTGCGCGAGCGCGTCTCGAGCGCGAACGCGTACTACGGCGCGTGGCCGGTCGTGGAGGCGCTGAAGAGCGGCGCGCAGGTCGTCGTGACGGGACGCTGCACGGACACCGGCATCACGCTCGCGCCGATGATCCACCGCTTCGGCTGGGCGGCCGACGACTGGGACCGGCTCGCGGCCGGGATCGTCGCGGGCCACATCGTCGAGTGCGGCGCGCAGAGCACGGGCGGGAACTTCACCGACTGGCGGCGCATCGCGCGCTTCGAGTCGATCGGTTATCCGATCCTCGAAGTGTCCGAGGACGGTTCGTTCGTCGTCACGAAGCATGCCGGCACGGGCGGCGCCGTCACGGTGCGCACGGTGAAGGAGCAGCTCGTCTACGAGATGGGCGATCCGCGCGGCTACATCACGCCCGACGTCGTCGCCGACTTCGCGACGATCCGGCTCGAGCAGGTCGGCCGCGACCGCGTGCGCGTGTGGGGCGTGAAGGGCCGGCCCGCGCCCTCGAGCCTCAAGGTGAGCGCGTCCTACTTCGACGGCTGGAAGGCGAGCGGCACGCTGATCATCTCGGCGCCGGACGCGGTCGCGAAGGCGCGCGAGTTCGCACGGCTCTTCTGGAAGCGGCTCGGGCTCTCGTTCGCCGCGACGCACACCGAATTCGTCGGCAGCAACGCGTGCTGGGGCCCGCTCGTCGCGGACGCGCACGCGAACGAAGTGCTGCTGCGGCTCTCGGTGCGCGACGCCGACAAGGCGAAGATCGAGGCGTTCTCGAAGATGGTGCCGGCGGTGATCCTGTCGGGGCCGCCGGGCGTCGCCGTCACGGGCGGCCGCCCGCAGGCGCAGGAGGTCGTCGCGTACTGGCCGGCGCTCGTGCCGCGCGACAAGGTGAAGCCGACGCTCGTGGCGCGCGACGGCGAGCGCGCGCTCGAGTGGCCGACGCCGATCCTCGCGCCGCAGAAGCCGCCGAAGCTCGCGACGGAACCGTGGCCGAAGGCGAAGGGCTCGTCGAAGCTCGTCGCCGCGCGGCTCTCGGACCTCGCGCACGGACGGAGCGGCGACAAGGGCGACACCGCGAACATCGGGCTCATCGCGCGCGCGCCCGAGATCTACCCGTGGCTCGCCCGCACGGTGACGGCGGCGGTCGTGAAGCGGCGCTTCAAGGGCATCTGCCTCGGCCGGGTCGAGCGCCACGACGTGCCGAACCTCGGCGCGCTGAACTTCCTGCTGCACGAATCGCTCGGCGGCGGCGGCACGGTGTCGCTGCGGCTCGACGCGCAGGGCAAGACGCTGTCCCACGCCTTGCTGGCCATGCCGGTTCGAGTGCCGAAGGCGCTGCTCGATGCCGCGAAGCGCGGCGACGCGGCCGACGGCAAGGTCGTGCGGAAGGCGGCGGCGCGTCGCACGGCGCGCCCGCGGCGGCGCTGAGCCCGCGGCCGGAAAAGCGACGGGGCCCGAGCTTGCCCTCGGGCCCCTTTTTCATTCCGTCCCTCCCCCGAGACGAAACGGTCGCAGGTCGCGCGCGCGCTCAGCGCCGGTACAGCGACTTCACCGCGCCCCACGTCGTGTTGCGGGCCGGCGTCGCGGACATGTCCGTGAGCAGCAGGTCGTCGTAGTAGGTCGGGATGTTCCCGATGTCGAAGCGGAAGTCGTAGCAGCCGACGTCTCCGGTCGGGAGCACCGAGTCCGAGATCGGCGGCGACGTGAGCTCGTAGCCGTTCAGGAAGCAACGGAACGTCGAGCCCGTCGCGATGACCTTCATGTTCACCCACTGGTTCACGCCGATCGAGAACGGCAGCGTGTTCGCGAACCAGTTGCCGAGCGTCACGACCGTCGGCGGGTCCGTGGGCAGCGCGCCCGCCTGGATGCGGCGGAAGCGGATCTGGAACAGGCCGGACTCGATCACGAAGTAGTAGAAGTTCTTCGCGTTCGCGCCGGGCGTCGCGCGCACGATGATCCCGCGCCGCGCGTTGCCGGCGCCGGTGTTCATGTACGCCTCCCACATGTAGTCGTTGATCCCGGCCGCGTCGACCGTCGTGACGATGATGCCGCCGGAGTCGGGAATCGCGGTCGTGCACAGACCGACCGTGTGGTCCCCGGACGGATTCGCATAGGCCGGATCCGAGGCGTCGAGCGTGAGCGGTTGCATGCTGTTCGAAGTGTCGTAGCCGTTGCGCCACGACAGATCGAGGGCGCCGCCGGTGACGTGCTCCTGGCGATAGGGCGCGGCCAGCGCGGCCGACGCAATCAGCATGAGTCCTGCCGTCGTGGCGAGTACACGAGTCCTGAGAATCATGACAGCGGGCTCCTTTCGAGCGGGTTCGTCGTCGCCATCCTGCGAGTGAGTCGCGACGCGGCGGATGGCGGGGCCGCGACGCCGAAGTCGTGCGTCAGTGGATCCAGAGGAACCGTGTGCCGGCGTTCGAGTCCCCTCCCTCCCCGCGAGCGAAGTAGACGCCCGTCGGCATCGGCGTCCCTCGCCCGTCCCTCCCCTCCCAGACCGCCTCGCCGCCGGCGCCGAACGGCGCGCGGGCGACGAAGCGCCCATCCACGGTGTAGATCCGCACGGCGCCGGTGGCGGCGTGCGACGTCGCTGCGAACGTGACGCGCGTGCGCGCCGGGTTCGGCCACGCGGCGAGCCGCGGCGCGAAAGCCGGCGCATCGCCGTCCTCGACGGCGACGAGGCTCGCGTTGAGCTTCGGCTCCAAGTACGCGATGCGGCGTTTGAGCGGAACCGGCGCGAGCGGCAGGCGGTCGCCGATCAGCTCGCTGCCGGCCTGGTCGGTCGCCGACGCCTGCAGCAAGAGGTGCGCGCGTCCGCCCGGGTTGTTCGCGGCGAGCGACACGAAGCGCTCGTCGGTGAGCGGCGTGTTCGTGACGTTCTGCGGCACCGAGAACGCGCCCGCGCCGCGCGCGACGCACACCGAGACGTCGGCAAAGCCGACGCCGGTGATGAGGCCCGGCGCGCCCATGTGCGCGCTCGTGTCGATCTGGGCGTCGTTGAAGCGCAGGAACGAGACGTAGATCTCGCTCTTGTCGGGCGAGAACCCGACCTGCGGCCAGTCCACGGAGATCGTGTTGAAGCCCGCGAGCGGGCCCGCGAGGAAATTGTCGACGTCGTCGAAGTGGTCCGCTTCGCCGGCCTGCACCTGGTACACGGTGCTCGCGCCGCGCGTCGAGGACCAGTGGCGGATGCGGCTGCGCCAGTCGAAGTACTCGACGTTCGCGCCGACTTTGCGCGCCTGCAGCTCGGACCACACGACGTGCGGCGTCGTGTCGGCGTACGCGAGGCCGCAGTTCACGAACGCGCGGTACTGCGATGACGTCGAATCGCCGACCGTGACCTGCGCGTTCGTGTAGTTCGTGAGATTGCGGATCGTGACGGTGCCGGCGTTGAACGTGCCGTTCGACGACTCGATCAGGTACATGTTCCCGCCGAAGTCGCCGACCGCGACGCCGGCGCGGCCGTCGCTCGCGACCGCGATCGCGGGGAACGCGGGCTTGCCGTCGAGGAACAGCGTCGTGGGCGCGATCGAGGCCCAGTTCGAGCCCGGCCATGCGCAGCGCGCGAACGGACCGCCCGAGGCGTAGCGGCTGAGCTTGAAGTCGTCCACCTCGTCGTAGATCCCGACGCGCGGCGCCTCGGCCATGATCAGGAACGAGCCGTTCGGCAGCGCCGCCGCCTGCGGGAACAGCAGGCTCTGGCCGCCGTCGAGCCGCACCGGCGCGAGCAGCGAGGCCCAGGTGGACGCGGCGGGCGAATCCTCGAGCCACAGGTGGCTGCGCAGGTCGCAGCCTTCCTCGTTCATGTGCTGCGCGATCACCGCGCGACCCGTCGGCGTCAGGTCGAGCGTGCCGAAGCCGCCGAAGTCCTCGGTGAGCGGGCAGCACGCGGCGTTGTCCGGATCGGTCGGCTTGCCGACGTGCGTCCACGCGCCGACGCCGTCGCGGATCGCGTAGTGCATGCCGCGCTTCGGGTACGGCTGCACGGCGTTCGGATTCGGCGGGCACAGGCCCGCGAGTTCGCACCAGTCGTCCTGCCACGCCGCGTGCACCGTGCCGTCGGGCGTGACGATGACGTGCTGGCCGTAGGAGCCCATGTCGAGCAGGTCGTAGTACACGGAGTCGATCTGCGTCGCGCCGGCCGGAAGGTCCACGGGGCGCGGCGGCTGCGGCACGGAGTTCACGACGGCGCGCTTCGAGGCCGAGCGCACCGCGTCGAGGCCCGGAGTCGGATGCCCGGAGGGATTCGGAGCGGTGCGCGCGTGGGCGATGCCGGCGGCGAGCGCGAGGGCGAGCAGCGAAGCGAGGAGGCGTCTCATGGCTCAGTCCTTCCGGCCGAGGCGGGTCGGCAGATCGAAGTCGCGACGCAGCGAAACGGCGTACGTGCGGCCGCTCTCGGGGATGAAGCTCAGCGGCTCGCGGTAGCCCTCGTTGAAGACGTTGCGGATCGCGAACGCTGCGCGCGTGTTCATGAAGATGCTCGACAGCTCGAGGTTCGTCGTGTGGAAGGACGGCCGCGCGAGCGTGCTGTCCTCACCCGTCACAGCGTCGTTCCAGCGCCAGCGCAGCGCGAGCGAGCCCTGCGGCAGCAGGCGGCGCACCGGCAGCACGAAGTCGAGCGTCGCGCGCGCGGTGCCGGCGTCGGTGAGGCGCTTGCCGGACTCGCGGTCCTTCGCGCGCGGCAGCGTGCCGCTCACGCCGACGCCGTATTCGCCGAACTGGAAGTTGAACTGGGTCTCGACGCCCTCGACGCGCGCCTGCTTCACGTTGTCGTACTGGAAGCGCGGGCGGCCGTAGAGCAGATCCACGTAGCGGATCGAGATCATGTCCTCGACGTCCGAGCGGTACACCGAGATGCGCGCCGTCGGGATGAACGACACGTCCTTGAGCCTCACGCCCGCCTCGTAGTTGCGCGCGCGCTCGGCGTGCAGGTCGGCGTTCCCGAACACCGTCATGCCGCCGTGGATCTCGTCGTGGTAGTAGCGCTCCTCGAGGTTCGGGGCGCGGAAGCCGGTCGAGGCGTGGACGTAGGGCTCGCAGCCGCGGAACGGGTGCGCGAATCCGGCCTCGACGCTCGTGCGTTCGTCCGCCACGTCGAGGCGGTTCGTCGTGCTGACCGAGGACGAATCGGCGTGCGAGCGCAGGCGGTCCCAGCGCGCGCCGGTCTCGAAGCGGAAGCCGCGCCACACCGGCGAGATCGAGGCGCTCGCGGACCACGCCTCGCGCCACGCGGACGGCATGCTCTCGCCGGGCGTCGTCGCGTCGCTCACGACGCTGCCGTCGAACATCGCGACCGTCGTGCGCGTCGCGCGCGGACCCGCGGTGCGTTCCACGCGGTAGTCGCTCGAGACGCGGAGGTTCGACAGGCCCGACCAGCGCACCGTGGGCTGCACGCTCGTCGTGTAGGTGTTCACGTCGTCGCGCGCGTCGCTCGTCACGGTGCCGACCTGGCGGCGCCGCACGAGGTACGGCGACACGGTCGTCTCGGTGAACTGCGTGTTCGACGTCTGGTAGACCGCCAGCACGCGCGAGTCGGGCACGACGCCGGCGCCGGGCCGCGTCAGTTCGAGCCGGTCCACGTCGCGTCCCTGCACGGGGTACACGCCGTGCGAGCCGTTGTCGTCGCTGAACGCCGGGAGGCCGATGTCGTAGGCGCCGTTCCGCGCGTGTTCGTAGTCGAGCACCGCGCCGCCGAGCTGCGTCGCCGCGCGCGCCGACCAGTTGCGCTCGCGATTGCCGCTGTTGTTCACGCGGCCGTCCGGCGTGTCGAGGTAGCGGACGCCGCCGAGGTTGCCCGCGAACTCGGCGCCGAGCCGCTCGCCGAGGAAGCGCACGCGCGCGCTCTGCGACCAGCCGTCGCCGGGCAGCGAGCCGCGCGACTGCAGCGACACGGTCGCGCGCCGCGCGCCGAACAGCGAGCGGTGCGTCACGAAGTTCACGACGCCGCCGAGCGCGTCGGATCCGAACTGCGCGCTCGAGGCGCCCGGCTGCAATTCGACCGCGTCGAGCCGGTCGAGCGCGACGAGCGAGCTCTGCGCGCCGTGGCCGCGCACGCCGTTCATGCGAACGCCGTCGACGAGCACGAGCACGCGGTCGCCCGAGAGGCCGCGCACCGAGAGCCGCGACGCCCACGGACCGGTCTTGACGAGGTCGACGCCCGGCACGCTCGTGAGCGCGTCGCCGGCCGTCTGCGGCAGGAAGCGGACGATCTTCGAGCGGTCGAGCTTCACGCTCGTGACGGTCTGGCGCTGAGCATCGAGCGTGCGGTTCGCGTCCACCTGGATCGGCTTCAGCACCGTGATCGTGTCGGTGACGCCGAGCGCGCGGCCCGCCGCCGGCGCGGCGTTCGGCGCGAGGCGCGGCAGCGACGGTGCGGGCGCTTCGGCGCGCGGCGCGGGAGCCGGCGCCGCGGGGCTCGCGGGAGCGGCCGATGAGTCGGCGGCCGCGGGCGCGGTCGAGTCGGCGCGGGCCACGGTGCTCGAGTCAGGCGCGTTCGACGGCGCATCGCCCGAAGACTGCGCCGCGAGCGGTGCGGCGAACAGCGCGAGCGCGGCGCCCGCCGAAACGAGCACCGCGCTCACGTGATCGATCTGAAGGTGGCCGCGTCGGCGAGTGATCGTGGGCTCCACGACGCGGCTCGAAATGCCTGAGGTCATCATCGTCCTCTCCCCCTCCCAGGTGGCGCTCGCATCGGGTCGAGCGCCGCTCCACCTACCCGTCGACAGGATCGACATTTACGGGTGGGCGCGCTATTCGGAATGTTGGGGAGAGTCCGCTCCGTAGGACTACGGAGGTCCGACGAGCCCTTCCTTGATCGCGAACTGCACCAGCCGGGCGACCGAATGGAGATCGAGCTTGCGCATAAGGTTCGCGCGGTGGGTCTCGACGGTCCGGGTGCTGATGTCGAGGCGGGACGCGATTTCCTTGGTCGAAAGCCCCTCGGCGACGAGCTTGAGGACCTCGCGCTCGCGCTCGGTGAGCTGCTCCATGGGGCTCGGCTCGGCCGGTTTCGCGCGCAGGATCTCCGACAATTCCTGCTGGATGCGGGGCGTGAAGTAGGCGCGCCCCTCCCGCACGGCCGCGATCCCGGCGACGAGGTCGGTCACGGCCGAGTCCTTGAGCAGGTAGCCGTCGGCGCCCTCGCGCACGGCGCGCGCAACGTACTCGGCGTCGGCGTGCATCGTGAGCACGAGAATCTTCAGTTCCGGCACGAGCCGCTTCGCGCGTGCGAGCACGCCGAAGCCGTCCACGCCCGGCATGCTCAGGTCCAGGACGAGCACGTCCACGCCCTGGCGGCGCAGCACGTCGAGCGCCGCGGCGCCGTTGTCCACCTCGCCGACGACGGTCACGCCCTCCTGCGCCTCGAGGATGCGGCGCAGGCCGGCGCGCACGAGCGCGTGGTCGTCGGCGAGCAGCACGCGCGTGCGGCGGTGCGAGGTCACGCGGCCTCCTTCGCCGGCACTTCGATCTCGACGCGCAGTCCGGCGCCCGGGCGGCTCGCGACCGACAGCGTGCCGCCGACCGCGGTGACGCGTTCGCGCATGCCGAGGAGCCCGAGGTGCGGCACGAGGTCGCCCGAGAGGCCCTGGCCGTCGTCCTCGATCGTCAGGCGCACGCGGCCGCCCGACACGTGGAAGCGCACCCAGGCGCTGCGGGCGCGCGCGTGCCGCGCGACGTTCGTCAGGCCCTCCTGTACGACGCGGTAGATCACGACCTGCACGTCGGAGGCGAGCGAGGGCAGCGTCTCGGCGCCCTCGAGTTCGATCGCGAGCCGCGTGCGCTGGCCGAACTCGTCCACGAGGCTGCGCAGCGCCGGCAGCAGCCCGAGGTCGTCGAGCGCGGTCGGCCGGAGCAGGTTGCTCAGGTTGCGGACCTGGTGCAGCGCGCGGCCGACCATCTCGCTCGCCTCCTTCCGGCCGTCCAGGTCGAGCTCGATCTTGACCGCGGTGAGGATCTGGCCCGCCTCGTCGTGCAGCTCGCGCGCGATGCGGCGCCGCTCGTCCTCCTGCGCGCGCAGCAGCATGCGCGTCAGCTCCTCGAGCTGCGCCGTGCGCATCTCGAGCTGCCGCCGGCCGTCGTGGAGCACGAGGAACATCGTGCCGACCGCCGCCGACATGATGAGCAGCACGTCCGCGAACACGCCCCACAGCACGCCGGTGCCGAGCGGGCGCAACAGCGGGTAGTCGAGGTGGTGCAGCCCCCACAGCGTGAACGTCAGCGCGAGCAGCGTCGCGCCGTTCGAACGCGCGACCCGGCGATAGCGCCAGAAGACGTAGCCCGTCCACAGCGTGACGCCGGACAGCAGCACGACCGCGCTCGCGCCGGCGACGGCCATGCTGTGAATGCCGAAGATCGCGACCGCCGCCCAGCCGATCGCGAGCACGCCGAGCCACAGGTAGCGCGCGCGCCAGCGCACGCCGCGCGAGAACTGCAGCGCCGCGAGCAGCAGCAGCAGCGCGCTCAGCCCGGTGACGGCCTGGTGCAGGAACAGCCAGCCGTCGTAGCGCCGGACGATGTACGCCTCGATGCAGAGCAGCCGAATCGCGTAAAGCGCCCACGCGAGCGCCCACGTGCCGAAGTACGCCCGGCGCTGGCGCAGCCACAGGCCCCAGTACACCGCGGCGAGCAGGAACGTGAACAGCGCCTGGAACGTCAGCGCGGCCAGCTCGACGACTTCGCGATTCATGCGCGCACTTTAGCCGCTACGCCGCGCGCCGACCACGGCCGCACGCGGCGCGCAGAAACGCGAAGAGGAGGTCCGGAGACCTCCTCTTCACTCGCCGGGAGCGTTCGCGCAGCTAGCGAGGCTCCCTGCCCGCGATGCGGCCCGCGGGTGCTACTTGCGGCTCGACGCGACGCGCGCCCCGGGGGCCGGCCAGCCGTCGTCGACGCCCATCAGCGTCTCGCGGATCGCGGCGAAGGAGTTCGCGATCTTCGCCTTCACCACGCTCACCACGTTCGCGCGCTTGGCGGGGGCGGCCTGGAGCTTGGCGGCGGAGGCATCGACCGAGGTCAGGGCGCTGAGCGTGAGGGCGACCGCGAGGGCGGTGAGCTGGAGCTTGCGGACGTTCGACATGACTTCCTCCTATGCGCTGGGCGCTGGGCCCGTGGTTTCGAGTTTTTCGTCCGGCCGACGTCGCCGGTGACGAGTCCCCACTTCACGGCTCGTGCCGCGGCGCGCGGACGGTCCCGGGCGCCCCCGAGTCCGTTCGCGCGCAATGCGTTCGCGCGCGCGGTCGGGGACCGCGGCGCTTCCGCGCGGGCGCGGAAGTCCGCAGATCGTGCGGAGGCGGACGCGCTTGCCACGCATCGCCGCTCCTCGGCACCATGCGCGCGTTCGCCACTGCGACCGGAGCTTCCGGACGAGCCGGCCCGTGAAGCGCGGGCCCCGAGCGAAACGACGACGCACCGACCCAGGAGAATTCGATGACGACGCAGAATCTCGCTCCGATGTGGGACCACATCCGCGTACTCGCGGGCATCGCCGTCCGTCTGGTCGAAGCGCTGCCGGCCGACCAGCTCGACAGCCGCCCGATCCGCGGCATGCGGACGCCGAAGGAAGTCGTGATGCACGTGTTCTCGGTGATGCGCGCCACCGCCGAGGGCGTGCCGGCGGGGCGGATCGAGAATCCCGAGCACCCGCCGCTCGACTCGGTCCGCACGCGCGACGAGCTCGTGCGCTACGCGAACGACTGCTTCGCCGCCGCCGATCGCGCGGTGAAGGGCGTCACGGACGCGCAGCTCGCGGCGATCGTCCAGACGCCGTGGGGCATCTCGTTCCCGGGCTTCTTCGCCTTCACCGTCATCTACGACGAGCTCGTCCACCATCGCGGCCAGTTGTTCTGCTACGTCCGCCAGCTCGGCGGCGAAGTGCCGATGATGTGGGACTTCGAGCACAACGCCGAGGCCTACCGCCCGCGCGCGACCGCGAAGGCGTGACCGATCGTCCCGCGAAGGACGCCGAAGCCGCGCCGCTCCCGATTCCGGAGCGGCGCGTGCCGCTCGGCGCCGAAGAGGTGATCCGCCGGCTCGGCCTGGCGCCGCATCCGCGCGAAGGCGGGTACTTCGTCGAGACGTACCGCTCGACCGAGCGTCACGGCGAGCGCTCGCTCTCGACGGCGATCTACTACCTGCTCACCGCGCGCACGTTCTCCGAGATGCACCGGCTCACGGGCGACGAGGTCTTCCACTTCTATGCCGGGGATCCGGCCGAGATGCTGCTGCTCGCGCCCGGCGGCGCGGGCGAGAAGGTGACGCTCGGCGCCGACCTCCTCGCGGGCGAGCGCCCGCAGGTGGTGGTGCCCGGAGGCGTGTGGCAGGGCACGCGGCTCTTGCCCGGCGGCCGCTTCGCGCTGCTCGGCACGACGATGGCCCCGGGCTTCGATCCGTCCGACTACGAGACGGGCGATCGCGAGGCGCTCGAACGCGAGTTCCCCGCGTTCTCCGCGGCGATCCGCGCCCGCACGCGCTGACGCCCGGACTCCGCCTCACCGAAGGCGTCGCACCACGGTGCGTTCGTTGCCGAAATGCCCCTCAAGAATCCTTGAAACCCGCCGATTTCTCTGGACGTATGAAATCATGGTGATATCATACTGATGTCACCCCAGAGGAGGTCCCATGATTCAGGAGAAGCGTTCGTCCGCACTGCCCGGTGGGCTCATGTTGGTCGTCTTCCTCGCGCTGTTCGGCGTCGGCCTGAACGGTGTGATCCAGTCCGCGCGCCAGGATGCGCCCGTCCCGATCGTGCTCGGCTGGGTGTTGCTCATCGTCGTCGCGAGCCTGTGTTCGATCGGGCTCACGGTCGTGAACCCGAACGAGGCGCAGGCAGTCGTTCTGTTCGGCGACTACGTCGGCACCGTGAAGCAGAACGGCTTCTGGTGGGTGAATCCGTTCGCCGTGAAGCGCCGCGTGTCGCTGCGCATCCGCAACTTCGAGAGTGCGAAGCTCAAGGTGAACGATCGCGACGGCAATCCGATCGAGATCGCCGCCGTCGTCGTGTGGCGAGTCGTCGAGACCGCCGAAGCGCTGTTCCACGTGGACAACTACGAGAACTTCGTGACCGTCCAGAGCGAGTCGGCGCTGCGCAATCTCGCGAGCAGCTACGCCTACGACGCGCACGTCGAGGGCGAGCACTCGCTGCGCAGCCACATCGGCGAAGTGGCCGAGAAGCTCAAGCTCGAGATCCAGGAGCGCCTGACGCGGGCGGGCGTCGAAGTGGTCGAGGCGCGCATCAGTCATCTCGCGTACGCCGCCGAGATCGCGAGCGCGATGCTGCAGCGCCAGCAGGCGAGCGCGATCGTCGCCGCGCGCACGAAGATCGTCGAGGGCGCGGTCGGCATGGTCGAGATGGCGCTCGACGAGCTGTCGAAGAAGCAGGTCGTGCAGCTCGACGAGGAGCGCAAGGCGTCCATGGTCAGCAACCTGCTCGTCGTCCTGTGCAGCGACCGGCACACGCAGCCGGTCGTGAACACCGGCACGCTGTACCACTAGGAGCGCGGAGACTCGCGTGGCGGAGCGCAAGCCCTTCCTGCTGCGGCTCGATCCCCAGACGTTCGAGGCCCTGCAGCGCTGGGCCGCGGACGATCTGCGCAGCCTGAACGGGCAGATCGAGTACCTGCTCCGCCGCGCGCTCCAGGACGCGGGCCGGCTCGGTCCCGAAGCCGGCGCCGCGCCCGCGAAGTCACGAAAGCCCTGAACTCGGCGCACGAAGGAACTCCGCGATGACCCCGCTGGACCTCACGAATCGCGACCTCGCGAACGACGCCCTGCCCGAGTGGGCGACGGCCGAGTCGACCTGGTCGCGACCGCGCTTCTTCCGCCGCGAGTGGGAGTGGCGCTCGGGCGAGCGCGCGCTCGGCTCGATCCGCGACCGCGGCTTCCTGAGCCTGAAGTCGCTCGCGCGCGGCCCCTCCGGCGAGTGGAACGTCGCGATGAAGTGGAGCGGGCACGCCGAGATCCGCGACGCGAACGGCCGGCTCGCCGCCTCCCATCGGCCGGGCTGGTGGTGCAAGGGCGAGATCACGAACGCGTCCGGGCAGCGGCTCGTGTGGCGTCCGCGCGGCGCGTGGCATCCGCGCTGGTGCATCGAGACCGAATCGGAGACGCCGATCGTGACGTTCTCCCCCGTCGGCTGGCGCGCGGCCCGCTATCGCGTCGCGATCGGCGACTACGCGCGCCGCGTCGGCGAACTCGAGGCGATCGTGCTGCTCGGGTGGCGCGTCCTGCTCGCCGCCGAGCACGCGCGGCACTCCGTCCACTCGCACTGAGCGGCGGGCGCCGCGGTTGACGCCGGGCCCCGGCGCGCGTTCACTGCCGCGCGCATGGACGCGCTCACCCGACTCGCACGCACGTTGCCGCTCGTCGCGCTCGCCGCGCTGCTCGTGTTCGCCGGCGCCGCGGGCGGCGCGACGGCGAAGAAGAAGAAATCGAAGGACGCCGCGCTGCCGCGCCCCGAGGACGTGAAGACGATCGCGCGCGAGGGCCACGTCTCGGGCACGCCGCTCGTGCTCGTCGCCGAGGCATTCGACACGTCTTACGCCGGGCGCGCGCTCGACACGGCGCTCGTCGTCGCGCGCCGGTGGCGCGCCGCCGTGGACCCCGCCGGCGAGGTCGCGCGCCTGAACGCGAGCGCCGGCGGGGTGCGCGAGCGCTGCTCGCGCGAACTCGTCGAAGCCGCGTCGCTCGCGCTCGGATTCGCGAGCGAGACGGACGGCCTCTACGACCCCACGTCGGAGTCGCTCGTGCGGGCGTGGGGGCTGCGCGACACGGCGCGCGAACCGGAGCCCGGCGAACTGCACGAGGCGCTCGCGCGCGTCGGCTGGCGGCGCGTGCTCGTGGATCCGGGTACTTCGACGATCCGATTCCAGCGCGACCGCATGGGCCTCGACTTCGACGGCGTCGGTCGCGGGCTCGCGCTCGACCGCGCCGCGGCGTTCCTGCGCACGCGCCCCGTGCGGCGCGCGCTGCTCGAGCAGGACGGCGACGCGGTCGCGTTCGGCCGCGACGCGGCGTGGATCGTGAAGATCGCCGATCCCGAGGAGCGTTCGCGCTTCGTCGCGACGATCGCCGTGCGCGAGGCGGCGGTGTGCACGGCCACGCAGAACGGCCGCACGACGCTCGTGAACCGCACCGAGATCGGGCCGCTCGTGGACCCACGAAACGGCGCGCCCGTCGCGAGCCGCGCGGCCGTCACCGTGGTCGCGAAGAGCGCCGCGCGCGCCGCGGCGCTCGCGCGCGCGCTGCTCGTGCTCGGCCGTGACGGCGCCGAGGCGTTCCTCGCCGATCGGCGCGACGTCGGCGCGCTGTGGCTCGAGTACGACGGCCGCGAGTTGCGCGCGCAGAGCTGGAACATGCCCGGGCTGTCCGTGATGCCGGGCGTCCGGGTGCGCTGGCTGCAGCGCGAGCCCTGAGTCGTTGAGCGCGATCGAACGCGCGCGCTCACGCTTCGGTCAATTCTCGCCGGCCGGCGAGCTGCGCGCTGCCCATCGAGGCGCCGGCGCATCCACCCTCTTCGGCGCCGCACGGGCCGTTCGCGCACTCGCTGGAAGCTCCGGAGGATCGTCATGGGTTCACGCCGTCACGTCGTCGTTTCGGTCGCCGCCTCGCTCGCGCTGCTGGCCGCGCTCTCCGCGTGCTCCTCGAAGAGCAGCTCGCCGACGGGTCCGGGCGGGGGCGGAACTCCGAATCCGCCGGCGCCGTTCGACCTCGGTCCGTTCGGCGTGAGCCGTTCGATCGCGCTGACGTTCCCGAACGCCGGAACGTTCGGCTACCACTGCCGGCCGCACGCGGCCTCGATGACCGGCACGGTCACGGTGAATGCCTCGGGCGACGACTCGGCGGTCGTGAGCGTCGGCCCCGGAAGCACGCTGACGTTCCAGCCGGCGAGCGTGACCGTGAAGCCAGGCGGCTACGTGAGGTGGGTCAACGTGAACAGCACGATGACCATCCACACCGTCACGAGCGACTGACCCGGTTCGCGGGCGGCCGGTGTGGCGCCCGCGCCACAACGCGCGCGCGCCGGGCCACGCACCCGGCGCGCGCGCGGCGTTTCGGGATCGCCGAACCCGCGGTATTTCGGGACTTCGGGGCGCCGGGCGCGCGTGGCACGCGGGCTGCAGAGGACGGATGCGACTGCCGCACGACTCTCGTATCCGGAGGTGCCCGATGCTCGCTCGCTACGCCACCCGTCGCACGATCGCGATCCTGCTCGTCACGGCGCTCGCCGTCTCGGCGCTCGCGCCGGCGGCCTCGGCCGATCGCGGTCGCCGCTACAAGGGGCGCGGCCCCGTCGTCCGCGAGGTCTTCGTCCGGCATCCGCGCTCGCACGTCGTCGTGCGCGGCTCGTCGGCGGCGCCGGTCATCGCCGGCTTCCTCGGCGGCCTGATCCTCGGCGCGACGGTGACCCACGCGGCGCCCCCGCCCGACTACTACTACTGGGATCCCTACTGCCACGAGCGCTTCGCGTCGCTCGAGATCTACGGCTCGCACATCCACCGGCATCGTCATCCGGGCGTCGTGCGCGTGATCGAGGTGCGCACCGGCGAGTGCGCGTACGACTACCGCTACGACGAGGGGCGCTGGTACCGCGACGACGACGACGGCTGCGACCGCGGCGGCGCGTATCGCGATCGCGACGAGCGGTGGGACAACCGGGACGAGCACTGGGATCGCTGACGCGGTCCGAAACGAAATGAGTGAGTCCGGGCGTGTCCGGTAGGAGACGGGGAGCGTCCTGATCCGGGCAGCGGACTCACCAGAAGCGGGCGGTGTCCAGCGACACCGCCCGTCCTTTTTTCCCGGCGGCGCCGCTCAGGCCGCGAGCAGTTCGCTCGTGTTGACGGCGTGCTCCTCGGGCGGCAGCACGCGCACGACGCGCTCCTCGGCCGGCATCGGCGCCCACTCCATCGGCTGGTCCTCCGGAACGACCGAGCCGTCCGGCAGCACGAGCACGCGGCAGATCGGGCGGCGGATGTCGGCGCGATTCGGACTCAGCGACAGCACGACGTGGCCGGACGAGGTCTGCATCACGGTGCCCGGCGGATAGAGGCCGACGGTGCGGCCGAGCGCCCACAGCACGGCCGGGTCGAACAGCACGCGCGAGGGACCGAACAGGTACTCGAGCGCCTCGAACGGCGAGCGCGGACGCTTGTGGTACACGCGGTGCGCGGTCATCGCGTCGAAACAGTCGGCGACCGCGACGATGCGCGACAGCGTGGACTGCCCCCACGGCACCTCGGTGTCGGGGTAGCCCGTGCGGTCGAAGTTCATGTGGTGCTCGAGGCACACGCGCATCGTGTCCACGAGCAGCGACGAGAGGCCCGGCATGCGCGTGAGCATGCGCGCACCCTCGATCGGATGCCGGCGGATGCTCGCCCACTCCTCGGGCGAGAGCGCCGCCGGCTTGCGCAGCACGTCCCCCGGCACCGACAGCTTGCCGACGTCGTGCAGCAGCCCCGCGACGCCGAGGTCGGCGAGCGTCTGGCGGCCGAGGCCGAGCACCTGCCCCATGCCGACCGAGAGCACCGACACGTTCACGCAGTGCGCGTACGTGTACTCGTCGTGGTCCTTGAGCGCCGTGAGCCCGACGACCGAGTACTCGTGGCGCATGATGCTGTCCACGAGCGGCTGGACGAGCCGCTTCGCGTAACGCAGGTCGGGCCGGCCGGTCTGCTTCGCGCGCAGCACGATCTTCTTCGTGCCGAGCACGGCGCGCCAGAAGACGCGGCGAGCGCGACCCCGTTCCGTCGTCTGCGGCTCGTCGTCGCCGACCGAGCGCACCGCCTCCTCGTCCTCGAGCTCGACGGCCGAGATCGGCACGATGTGCTCGATGCTCGCCGCGCCGACCGCCTCGGCGAAACCGTCGCCGAGCGCGGAGTCGTCGGCGGCCATGAAGAGCTGGAGGAAGCGCTCGAGCTCCGCCGCGCTCACGCCGGGCGTGATGCGCAGGCCGCCGAGCGCGCGGCGCTCGAACTCCGCCATGAGGCCGTGGTAGACGCCGAGCAGCGACGCCTGCGCCTTGATCCGGCCGCCGTTCAGGTAGAAGTAGTCGGCGACCGAGACGAGCGTGACCTCGTCGTCCTCCTCGAACAGCCCCTCGAGCAGCGCGAGCAGCTCCTGCACCTGGCGCTGGAACGCCTGGTTCGCGACGTCGTACGTGCGCGCCGTGCGGAGCATCGCCGCGAGGCGGATCAGCAGCTGCGGGCCGAGCGCCTCGTAGCGCGCGTCGTCGCCGGCGGCGTTCGAGCGCGGCTCAGTGTTCATCGCCCATCCCCTGCAGTGCGTCGAGACACGCCTTGCGCACCGGCGGCCGGCGCGACTGCGCGCCGCGCTCGAGCACGAAGCGCGCTTCCGCGGTGCCGATGCGCGCGACGACGCGCGCGATCGCGTGACGGTGCGCCTCGGCGTTGCGGGCGAACCAGTTCGCCTTGTGCAGTTCGGCTTCGATGTCCGGCAGCAGCTCGTCGCCCGCCGTCGAGGCGAGCGCGCTGAAGATCGCCTGGCGCTCCTCGAGCGCGCGCGCGTCGAACTGCGTGTCCGTGAGGTACGCGAACAGCAGCCGCGCGACGGCCGCGTCGCGGGCGCCCGAGAGCTGGTGCAGGACGGCGCAGAAGCGCTTCGTGTCGGCGTTCTCGAGCAGCCGGAGCAGCAGCGGCCGCGCGAGCCGCGGTTCGACGGTGCCGAGCGCCGCGACGACTTCCTGCTTCACGCGCGAATCCGGGTGGCGCGCGGCCGACTGCAGAAGCCCGGCGATCGGCGAGCCGCCGATCCAGCCGAGGATGTGCACCGTGTTCCGCACGACGTACCAGCGCGGATCGGCGAGCCACGGCGCGAGCCGCTCGGGATTGTCGCGGCACAGCCCGGCGATCGCCTCGGCGAGCATGCGGCGGAGGCGCCGCACCTGCGTTTCGGCGAGCACGAGGTTCATCAGGTCGACGGCCGAGTCGCCGAGGTGCAGAGCGAACGCGATGAACTCGTTCCCCGCGTCTTCGTTCTGCGCGTCGAGCCGTCCGACGAGACTCGACACCGAGATCGGCTGGAGCAGTTCCTGCGCGAAGCCCTCGGGCGACCAGTCCTCCGCGCTCGTGCCGGCGAGCAGGCGCAGCGACTCGCGCGCCTCGAGCCACTCGCCCTGTGCGACCGCCTGGCGCAGCAGCCGCGGCAGGAAGCGTCCGAATTCGCGCCGGTCCTCGGGGGTCGCCTCGGCCGCGAGGCACGCCTCGGCGATCGCGATCGTCGCCGTCAGGATCGGCACGCGGCGCTCCTCGGCGAGTTCGCGCTGGAAGCGCTGCACCTCGCTCGGCGCGAGCGAGTCCAGCTCGATGAAGCCGGCTTCGATCTCGACCGTCTGGTCGTCGGCCTCCCAGTCGTCCGAACGCGCGCTCCCCGAGGCGAACTCGCGCGCTTCCTCCTCGCTCGCCTCCGTCACGGTCGCGTCGGCGGTCTCGCCCGACTCGGCCGGCGCCGCCGGCCACGGCAGCAGCGCCGTCTCCTCGTCGGGGCCGGGCGTCTGCGCGCCGCCGCCGCCGATGTCGCCCTGCGCCGGCACGTACTCGACGTCCACGTGCGACAGCGCCGACTCCCACAGCACGGTGACGAGGTCGTCGTCGGCGTTCGCCTGCCCCGTGACGCGCAGGATCGCGTCCACGAGCGCGTCCACTTCGCGCGGCAGGATGCCGGGCGTCAGGGTGAGGAAGCGGATGCCGTCGCGGTAGAACGGCAGGGCGAGGTTGTCGTCGCGCGAGCGCGCCGGATAGAGCGACACGTCCTCGCACAGCACGTCCTCGGCCGTGAACTTGAGACGCAGCGGCCCGTGCTGCTCGAGCGTGCGCACCGCCGAGGCGACGAGTTCGTTGCGGAAGCGCACGACCGCGGGGTTCTCGGCATCGTAGAGCCGGCACGTCTTGATCGTGCGCGCGAGCTGGTGCACCCAGATGCCCGCGGCGCGGATCGCGGCGTCCTGCTCGGGCGTGCGAACGACGTCCTCGCTCGCCCCCTCGGGAGCCAGCGACGGACTCTCGTGCGCTTCGTTCGGAAGGCTCGACATAGGTAGAGGGAATCTCCAGCCGGCGGACCCGTGGGTGCGGTCGAATTCGTTATCGGCGTTGGCCTTCGGCGGCTTGAGACGAAAACGGTCCGGAACCGGGACGGACCCGCGGCCGCGCGGCCCCGCGGGCCGCGCACGCCGCACCGGTGCGCCGATCGCCGCCGCCCGGCGCGCCCCGCTTGACCCTGCCGCACTCGCGCACGACTTTCCCCGCGCCCGCACGCCGAACCCACCCCTTCGGAGGTCCCCATGTCGCGTTCACGCGTCCGCGCGTGGCTGCCGCTCGCGGCCGCCGCGCTGTTCGCCCTGCCCGCTCCCGCCCGCGCGCTCGAAGAGTGCCGGCTGCTCCGCCAGCCCGACATCGCCGCCGACCGCATCGTGTTCGTCTACGGCGGCGACCTGTGGACCGTCGCGCGCGACGGCGGCGTCGCCTCGCGGCTCACGTCGCACGAGGGCATCGAGCAGTTCCCGAAGTTCTCGCCGGACGGCCGCACGGTCGCGTTCACGGGCGAGTACGACGGCAACCTCGACGTCTACACGATCGCGACGGCCGGCGGCGATGCGACGCGGCTCACGTTCCATCCCGGGCCCGACATGGTGTCGGAGTGGTATCCGGACGGCCGCTCGATCCTGATCCGCTCGCAGCGCGCGAGCCCGCTCAGCCGGCCGTCGTACTTCTTCCGCGTGCCGGCGGGCGGCGGCCTCGAGGAGCAGCTGCCGCTGCCTTCGGGCGGCTATTGCTCGTTCTCGCCCGACGGCCAGTCGCTTGCCTACGTGTCCCCCGCGTACGACAACCGCACGTGGAAGCGCTACCAGGGCGGAAATTCCCCCGACCTGTGGACCTACGACTTCGCGCGCAACGCCGCGGAGCGCATCACCGACTGGGTCGGCGCGGACGAGTGGCCCATGTGGTGGAACGGCACGCTGTACTACAACTCCGATCGCGGCGGCCGCACCGCGAACGTGTGGGCCTACGACTTCGCGACGAAGCAGCACCGCCAGGTGACGCGCTTCACGGAGTACGACGTGAAGTGGCCGAGCCTCGGCGGGAACACGATCGTGTTCGAGAACGGCGGCGCGCTGTGGACGCTCGATCTGCCGAACGGCGAACCGAAGAAGCTCAGCGTGCTCGTGCCCGACGACAAGCCGGCGACGCGCGCCGCGTACGTGAACGTCGCGCCGTGGACGACGGGTTTCGACCTGTCGCCGTCGGCGAAGCGCGCGGTGCTCGAGGCGCGCGGCGAACTGTTCACGGTGCCCGCCGAGCACGGCGACGTGCGCAACCTCACGAACACGCCCGGCGCGCGGGAACGCGCGCCCGCGTGGTCGCCCGACGGACGCTGGATCGCGTACCTCTCGGATCAGAGCGGCGAGTACCAGATCCACGTGATGGGCGCCGACGGCAAGACCGCGCCGCGGCAGGTGACGAAGCTCGCGAACACCTATCCGTTCAACCCGCGCTGGTCGCCCGACTCGAAGCGCATCGCGTTCTCGGACCAGTCGCACTCGCTCTACTGGTGCGACGTCGCGACCGGAAAGGTCGCGACCGTGGACAAGAGCGAAGTCACCGACATCACGGACTACGCGTGGTCGGGCGATTCGAAGTGGCTCGCGTACGCGAAGACCGAGGCGAACCTGTTCCCGCGGCTCTACCTCGCGTCCACGGACGGCGGCCGCCCGACGCCGATCGGCAACGGGCTCCAGCAGGACTTCTCGCCGTCGTTCGATCCCGACGGCCGCTACCTGTTCTTCGCGTCGCGCCGCCGCGCGGACCTGCCGACGTTCCAGTACGAATACAACTTCGGCTTCCCCGAGAGCGACAAGCTGTACGCGGTGACGCTGCGCGACACGCTGCCGTCGCCGGTCGCGCCGCTCAGCGACGAGGAGTCGGGCGACGCCGCGAAGGCGGACGAGGACAAGGAGAAGGACAAGGCGGACGCGAAGGGCGCGAAGAAGCCGGCCGCCGCGGCCGCGATGAAGATCGATCTCGCCGGCATCGGCGAGCGCGTCGTCGAGCTGCCGGTGGACTTCGGGCGCTACGGCGGGCTCACCGCGTTCAAGGACAAGCTCGTCTACCTCGCGTTCGGCGATCCGGCGGACGAGGGCCCGAACACCGGGATCCGCGTGTTCACGTTCGAGAAGCGCGAGGACAAGGCCGTCCTCTCGGGCGTGAGCGGCGGCTACGCGACCTCGAAGGACGGCGGCAAGCTGCTGTACCGCGCCGGCGAACAGTTCGGCATCGTGGACGTCGCCGAGGGCAAGAAGCCGGGCGACGGCAAGATCGAGTCGGGCACGCTCATGGCGACCGTGGATCCGCCGCGCGAGTGGCGGCAGATGTTCGACGAGGCGTGGCGCCTGCAGCGCGACTTCTACTACGACCCGGGCATGGGCGGGCTCGACTGGAACGCGATCGGCGCGCGCTACCGCGCGCTGCTTCCGTACGTCGCCCACCGCGCCGACCTCAACTACGTGCTCGGCGAGATGCAGGGCGAGCTGTCCACGTCGCACGCGTACGTCGGCGGCGGCGCGATGCCGAACGTGCGCAAGGTGGACGTCGGCCTGCTCGGCGTGGACTGGGCGCTCGATCCCGCGAGCCAGCGCTACCGCTTCCGGAAGATCTACCGGGAGCGCGACTGGAACCAGGATGCCGCGGCGCCGCTCGGCGAGCCGGGGCTCGGCGTGTCGGAAGGCGACGTGCTGATCGCGGTGAACGGCCGCGACGTGAAGGCGCCGATGAACGTGTACGCCGCGTTCGAGGGCACGACCGGCAAGCAGACGACGCTCACGATCTCGGGCGCGAACGGCTCGAAGTCGCGCACGGTCGTCGTGACGCCGGTCGCGAGCGAGCAGCCGCTGCGCTACCGCGCGTGGGTGAGCGAGAACCGCGAGAAGGTCGCGCGCGCGACCGGCGGGCGCATCGCGTACATCCACGTGCCGAACACGGCCGACGCCGGCATCGAGGAGTTCACGAAGCAGTACTACGCGCAGTCCGACAAGCAGGGCATCATCGTGGACGAACGCTGGAACGGCGGCGGCTTCATCCCCGACTTCTTCGTCGAGCGCCTGAAGCGCCGCACGCTGTCGTACTGGTCCACGCGCTACGGCGACGACTTCCGCACGCCGGGCAACGCGATCGACGGACCGAAGTGCATCCTCGCGAACCACTACGCCGGCTCCGGCGGCGACTGCTTCCCGTACTACTTCCGGCAGGCGGGGCTCGGACCGATCATCGGCACGCGCACGTGGGGCGGACTCGTCGGCATCAGCCGCGACCTGCCGCTCGCGGACGGCGGCAGCGTGACGATCCCGGACTTCGGCTTCTGGGATCCGGCGACGGGACGCTGGGAGGTCGAGAACCACGGCGTGGACCCGGACATCGAGATCGAGAACACGCCCGATTCGGTCGTGAGCGGCCGCGACCTTCAGCTCGAGCGCGCGATCGCGTACTGCCTCGAGCAGCTGCAGACGAAGCCGCCGGTGAAGCCGAAGCGCCCGCCGTACAAGGTGCAACCCGGCCTGCGCTGACGTCCCGGATCGCGGGGCCCGCGCGAGTCGCGGGCCCCGCCGCGTCTCGCGCGGCCCCGGGGCGGGATTCAAGCCCGGGGCCGAACGCGCCGATCACGAACGCGGCCCCGGCACGGAGGTGCGATGAGCGCGGTGGAATTGCGGGAGATCACGGTCGAGACGGTGCGCACGATCTGCGATCTCGAGGTCGCGCCCGACCAGCGCCCGTTCGTGGCGCCGAACGGCACGTCCATCGCCGAGGCGCACTACGCGAAGCACGCGTGGTGGCGCGCGATCTACGCGGGCGACGACCCGGTCGGATTCGTGCTCCTGACGATCGAACCGAAGAAACCCGACGTGTGGGTGTGGCGCTTCATGATCGCGGCGCCGCACCAGGGCCAGGGTCACGGAGTCGCGGCGATGAAGCTCGTGATCGAACACGCGCGGAAGCAGAAAGGCGCGAAGCGCCTCAAGCTGAGCTACGTCCCCGAGCCCGGCAATCCGGCGCCGTTCTACCGCAAGCTCGGCTTCGCGGAAACCGGCGACGTCGAGGGCGACGAAGTCGTGATGCAGCTCGACCTTTGAGAATCGCGGAACCGCGCCGACGCGCGCGGGTATGACCCGCATCGGCCGCGCGCAAGAGAGAGGGACGCAGGGACGCGTGCGACAGAGCAACGAGAGCGGTCCGTTCCATGCCGTGGACGGACCGCTCGGCGTTTTGGTATCTCGTCCGCCTCCACGCTCCCTCTTCCAGGAAGGAACCCATGGCGAACGGAACCCCGGGGACGGCGTCCTCGATCGGACTGCTCGTGCTCCGGCTCGGCGCGGGCACGATGATGATCTACGGCCACGGCTGGGCGAAGCTCGCGCACTACTCGGAGCGCGCCGCGCACTTCCCCGACCCGCTCGGCGTCGGCTCCGCGAAGAGCCTCGGCCTCGTGATCTTCGCCGAAGTGCTGTGCTCGCTGTGCGTCGTGCTCGGCTTCGCGACGCGCTTCGCGAGCGCGCCGCTCGTGTTCTCGATGTGCGTCGCGGCGTTCGTCGTGAACCGCGGCGCGCCGTTCAAGGACATGGAGCTCGCGCTCCTGTACCTCGTGCCGTTCGCGACCTTGATGTTCACCGGCGGCGGCGCGTACGCGCTCGACGCGCGCTTCGGGCCGCGCGTGACGTTCAAGGGCGGGAAGTGACGGACGCGGCCGCGCGCGCCGGGCGCCGCGCGCGGCCGCTCTGCTAACGTCCCGCTCCCATGCGCTTCGTCCCCGCCCTCGCGGTGCTCGTGCTCTGCGCGGCGCTGTTCGCCGGATTCGCCGGCGTGCCGTCGCTCGATGAACGCGAAGCGCGCGACGCCGGCGTCGCGCGCGAGATGGCCGAGGCGCGCGAGCTGCTCGTGCCGCTGTGGGCGGGATCCCCGCGCTTCGAGAAGCCGTCGCCGGCGTACGCGCTCGAGTTCCTCGCGCTCGGCACGGGCGAGCACACGGCGGCGCGCGTGCGGACGTTCCGCGCGATCCTCGCGGTGCTGCTCGTCGCGGTCGTCGGCTCGATCGCGGCCGAGCACTTCGGCGGGCGCGCGGGCTGGCTCGCCGCCGGCGTGTTCGCGTCGGGGCTCGCGACGACGCTCGCCGTGTGGACGGACTCCGCGCAGCTCTTCGGCGCGCTCGCCGCGTGGATCGCGCTGTCAGGATTCGCGGACGCCGTGTTCGCCGCGCGCCCGGGCCGCGACGCCCGGCTGCTCGTCTCGTGGGTCGCGCTCGGCGGCGCCGCCGTGATGTGCGGGCCGCTCGCAGCACTCTGGCCCGTCGGCGCCGTCGCGCTGTACGCGGCGCTGCTGCGCGACCGCGCGCTCGTCCGGCGCATCCGTCCGCTGCCGGGCGTCGCGATCGCGGTCGCGATCGCGCTGCCCTGGTACGGAGCGATGCTCGAGCGCTACGGCGCGGCGTTCGTGCGCGAGTGCCTCGCGTTCCCGTACGGCGCCGACGCGCGCGGCGCGTGGTACGCGCCGCCGCTGCTCGCGCTGTCGCTGCTCGTCGCGGGCATGCTTCCGTGGAGCGCGCTGCTCCCGGCCGCGCTCTCGCACGCGGCGACGTGGTGGCGCGCGCCGCGCGCGCTCGCGCCGTCCGGCGCGCACGTCCCGGGCTCGCGCGAGACGCGCGAGGAGCACGCCGCGCACTTCTTCGTCGCGTGCCTCGTCGCGGCGTTCGCGCCGCTCGTCGTCGTTCCGCACGCCCCGATGCCCGCGATCCTGCCCGCGTTCGCGGCGGCCGCGCTCGCGTGCGGGCGCATGCTCGACCACGCGCTCGAGAGCCCGCGCCGCCTCGCGCCCGCGCTCACGCGCGCCGCGCTCATGCTCGGGCTCGCGGGCGCGTCCGCGGCGGCGCTGCTGTCGATGCTCGCGCGCGAGATCGCGGTCGCGGCGCCGGCGTTGCGGCTCGCGGCGGTCGTGCTGTTCGCGACGGCCTGGCTGCCGTTCCTCGCGAACTGGCTCGGCCGCACGCGCGCGGCGATCGCGCTGTTCGCGCTGCCGGTCGCGGCGACGGCGCCGATCGCGACGCTGCGCGTGCTGCCGGCGATGCAGGACTACTTCAGCGCCGGCATCGTCGCGGACGCGATGAACGGCGGCTCGCCGCGCACGGCCGTGCTCGTCGTGCTCGACGCGGTGCCGCCGACGCTCCGCAACGCGCTCGAGCGCAACCTCGTGACGACGGCGAGTCCGGACGCGGCGTGGGCGTATCCGGCGCCGGACGGCTACGCGTACGTCGCGTTTCGCGCATTGCGCGAGCGTGCGATCGCGACGGCGGCGCCGGGCCCGATCGAGATCCTGCTGCGTTCACCGACGCTCGTGCTCGCCCGCGTGCCCGTCGCGCGCTGACCGCGCGAAGCACGAAGCGCAGTTGCCGAGCCCCGCGAAGCGCCGACGTCGAGCCCCGCGAACCGTCCCCAGGTCCCTCAGAGGGCCGCCGGGGCCGTCGCGGAGCCAGGGACTGGCGGAGCGGCGGACCCGATCCGAGCTCGGCCGCGGCAGGAAGCCGCGGACGAGCGTGCCCGATGAGGGACCTGGGGACGGTTCGCGGGGCGGTTGAGGGCGACAGTTCTTGCGACGGGGCGATTCGCGGGGCGGTTGACGGCGACGGCGTCTTCGACGGGACGGTCCGCGCGGCTCGGCGATTGCGCTTCGAGGAGCGCCACGTTCGCGCTTCGCGTGGCTCGGCGGATTCGTCCTTGAGGGGTTTCAACTCCACTTCCGAAAACGGCCAGTGCGAGGAGCGAGCTCGGGGTATCGTGCGCCGCATGGAACTCGACTTCGAAACCTGCTGGCGCGCGTTCTCCGCCCGGGACCGGCGCTTCGACGGACGCTTCTTCACCGGTGTGCGCAGCACGAAGGTCTATTGCCGCCCCGGGTGCCCGGCGCCGATGCCGCGCAAGCACAACCTGAGCTTCTTCGCGTGCGCCGCCGCCGCCGAGGAAGCAGGCTTCCGCCCGTGCATGCGCTGCCATCCCGAGACCGCGCCGGGCAGCGCACCGTGGCGCGGCACGTCCGTCACCGTCACGCGCGCGCTGCGGCTCATCGAGGACGGCGCGCTCGACACGGGCAGCGTGGACGACCTCGCCGACCGCCTCGGCATCACGTCGCGCTGGCTGCGCCGGCTGTTCGTCGAACAGGTCGGCGCGACGCCCGTCGGCGTCGCGCAGACGCGGCGGCTGCACTTCGCGCGGCGCCTGCTCGGCGAGACCGCGCTGCCGATCACCGAGGTCGCGCACGCGTCGGGCTTCGCGAGCGTGCGGCGCTTCAACCACGTCATGCGCGGCACGTTCCGGCGCGCGCCCCGCGAATTGCGCAAGGACGCCGCGGGCGCGCCGCGCCGCGCGGCGGAACCGGCGCTGGAGTTGCGCCTGCCGGCGCGTGCACCGTTCGAGCCGGCGCCGCTGTTCGCGTTCCTCGCCGCGCGCGCGATCCCCGGCGTCGAAGCGGCCGGCGCCGACGCGTACGCCCGCGCGTTCGCGATCGGCGCGGCGCGCGGCGTGATCGAAGTGCGCGCGCTCCGAGGTGAGCCCGCGCTCGCCGTGCGCGTGCGCGGCGATGCGGGCCCTGCGCTTCAGTCGCTCGTCGCGCGCATCGCGCGCGTGTTCGACGTCGCGACCGACCCCGCGCCGATCCTCGCGACGTTGCGGCGCGACGCGCCGCTGCGGCGCGCGCTCGTCCGGCGCCGCGACCTGCGCGTGCCGGGCGCGTTCGACCCGTTCGAACTCGCGGTGCGCGCGATCCTCGGCCAGCAGATCACGGTGAAAGCGGCCGCGACGCTCGCGGGCCGCATCGTCGCGGCGCACGGCGCGCCGCTCGGGCGCGCGGCGCTCGGCCCGATCACGCACGCGTTCCCGGACGCGAAGGCGCTCGTGCGCGCCGACCTCTCGGCGCTCGGCATCGTCGGCGCGCGACAGCGCTCGATCCGCGCGCTCGCCGAGGCGGTCGCGAGCGGCGCGCTCGACTTCGCGGCACTCGGCGGACTCGACGACGCGGTCGCGAAACTCGTCGAATTGCCGGGCATCGGCGAGTGGACCGCGCAGTACGTCGCGATGCGCGCGCTCGGCGAGCCCGACGCGTTCCCGATCGGAGACCTCGGCGTGCAGCACGCGCTCGGGCTCGGCGCGTCGCCGCGCGAGCGCCGCGAGGCGGCCGCTCGCGCCGAGGCGTGGCGTCCGTGGCGCGCGTACGCCGTGATCGCCCTGTGGTCCAGGCCCGCATCGAAACCCTCACGAAAGGACTCGCGATGATCTACCTCACCCGGATCCTCGAGACGCCGCTCGCGCCGATGCTCGCGATCTCGAACGGCGATTCACTCGTCGGACTCGAATTCCAGGACCGTCCGGAACGCGTCGGCCGCGCGCGCGCGCGCCTCGTCGCTCACGCGCCCGGCGCCGCGTTCGACGACGGCGCGAACGACGACGTGCTGCGCACGACGGCGTCCGCGCTCGCGGCGTACTTCGCCGGCGACCTCGCGGCGCTCGGGCGCATTCCCGTCGCGCCCGTCGGCACGCCGTTCCAGCTCCGGACGTGGCGCGCGCTCGTTCGCATCCCGGCCGGCGCGACGCGCTCGTACGCCGACCTCGCGCGCGCGGTCGGAAGCCCCGGCGCTTCGCGCGCGGTCGGGCACGCGAACGGCACGAACTCGATCGCGCTCGTGCTGCCGTGCCACCGCGTCGTGACGAGCGCGGGAACGCTCGGCGGTTACGGCGGCGGGCTCGACAAGAAGCGCTGGCTGCTCGCGCACGAAGGCGCGCCGGGATTCTCCGGCGCGACGCTCGCGCTCGAAGCCGCGGGAGCGGCGCGATGAGCGCGGGGTTCCGCGTCGTCGCGCTCGAGGCCGGGCGCTTCGCGCCGTGGTTCGCGCTCTCGGACGAAGACCTCGCCGCGCGCGGTGCGCGCCGCGTCGTGGCGGACGAGACGCCGGGCTATCCGTGCCGCGTGAGCCTCGAGGACGCGGCCGTGGGCGACGAGCTGCTGCTGCTGCCGTTCGCGCACCACGACGTCGCGTCGCCGTACCGCGCGTCGGGCCCGATCTACGTGCGGCGCGGCGTGGCGAGCGCGGTGCTCGCACCGGGCGAGCTTCCGCGCATGCTGCGCCACCGGCTGCTGTCGTTGCGCGCGTACGACGCCGCAGGCGACCTCGCGGGCGCCGAGGTCGTCGAGGGCGCGGCGCTCGAAGCGGCGATCGAGCGCGCGTTCGCGGACGAGGCGGTGCGCGAGCTGCACGTGCACAACGCGCGGCCCGGCTGCTTCAACTGCCGCATCGTGCGGGCGTAGGCGCCACGGCTCCGGGCTCGCGAGCCCGACCACACGGCAACCGTTCGCCCATTGCGGTCCGCGAGAAGACCACCGCGCTCTGCCCTGCCCGTCCTGTCCTTCGGAGGGCAGCCGGGGCCGTCGCGGAGCCAGGGACTGGCGGAGCGGCGGACCCGACACGAGCTCGGCCGCGGCAGGAAGCCGCGGACGAGCGTGCCCGAGGAAGGACAGGACGGGCGCGGCACGGCGCGTGCGCGAGGTCACGCGGTGCGAGGGCGGCGCGGCGCGTGCCCGAGACCGCGCGGTGCGAGCGCAGGAAGCGGTCGAAGCGGATGGGGCTTCGCCCTCGCGTGCGAGCCACGCGGGCGCATGGCATCTTCCCCCGCCGTGCGCATCCTCCACTGGTTCCGCAAGGACCTCCGGCTCGACGACAACACCGCCCTGAGCGAAGCCGCGCGTGACGCGGCGGGCAACGTCGTGCCGTTCTGCGCGAGCGAGCCCGCGATCCTCGGACGCGACGACATCGCCCCGACGCGCGTGCGGTTCGTGCTCGAATCGCTCGCCGAACTCGCGGCGACGATCGCGCGTCACGGCTCGCGCCTCGCGCTCGACCACGGCGACGCCGCCGAGACCGTGCTGCGCGCGGCGCGCGCGGCGAGCGCCGACGCCGTGTACTGGAACGACGAGTACGAGCCCGCCTTGATCGCGCGCGACGATGCCGTCGAGCGCGCGCTCGCGGCCGCCGGCGTGCGCGTGAAGCGCTTTCACGACCGGCTGCTCGTGCCGCCGGGAGCGGTGCACACGGCGGCCGGCGCGCCCTACACGGTGTTCACGCCGTTCGCGCGCGCGTGCGACGCGCTACCGTTCGCGCCGCCGCTGCCGGCCGTGACGCGCTTCGCCGCGCACGCGCTGCCCGAGCGGCCGCTCGGCTCGCTCGCGCGGCTCGGATTCGCCGAGCCCGCGAGCGAACGCTGGCCCGGCGGCGAGCGCGCCGCGAAGCAGCGGCTCGGCCACTTCGTCGCGCACGGCCTGCCGCGCTACGCGGCCGAGCGCGACTTTCCCGCCGTGCCCGCGGTCTCGCGGCTCTCGGCCGATCTCAAGTTCGGCACGCTCTCGGCGCGCACCGCGGCGCACGCCGTGCGCGAAGCGGCGCGCGCGACGCCCGCGCTCGAGAAGCCGGCCGCGAAGTACGTGTCGGAGTTGAGGTGGCGCGACTTCTACGCGCACGTGATGTTCCACTTCCCGCACGCCGAGCGCGGCGCGTTCCGCCGCAACTTCGATGCGCTGCGCTGGCGCGGCGCCGAGGCGCACTTCGCCGCGTGGCGCGAAGGGCGGACGGGCTACCCGATCGTGGACGCCGCGATGCGCGAACTCGTCGCGACCGGGTTCGTGCACAACCGCGCGCGCATGATCGTCGCGTCGTTCCTGACGAAGGACCTGCTGCTCGACTGGAAGCTCGGCGAGCGCCACTTCATGCGGCACCTCGTGGACGGCGATCTCGCGAGCAACAACGGCGGCTGGCAGTGGGCCGCGGGCACCGGCACCGACGCGCAGCCGTGGTTCCGCATCTTCAATCCCGTGCTGCAGGGCTGGAAGTTCGACCCCGAGGGCGCGTACGTGAAGCGCTGGGTGCCCGAACTCGCGAACGCGCACCCCGGCTGGATCCACGCGCCGTGGGAAGCGTCACCGATCGAGCGCGCGGCCGCGGGCGTGACGCTCGGGGAGACCTACCCCGAGCGCCTCGTGGACCACGCCGTTCAGCGCGAGGCCGCGCTCGCGATGTACCGCGGAGCGGGCGACGCGAAGGCGAGCGGTTAGCGCCCCTTCCCCACGCTCGCGTGCCGGAAGCACCCGACCAAGTGGTCGTTCACGACGCCCGTCGCCTGCAGGAACGCGTACACGATCGTCGAGCCGACGAAGTTGAAGCCGCGCTGCTTCAGGTCCTTGCTGATCGTGTCCGAGAGCGGCGTCTTCGGCGGGATCTGCTTCATCGTCTTCCAGCGGTTCACGACCGGCGTGCCGTCCACGAAGTCCCACAGGTAGGCGTCGAAGTCGCCGAAGGCCTTCTGCACGGCGAGGAACGCGCGCGCGTTCGAGATCGCGGAGTCGATCTTGAGCCGGTTGCGCACGATGCCGGCGTCCGCCATGAGCGCGCGCTTCTTCGCGGCGCCGTAGCGCGCGACCTTCGCGGGATCGAAGCGGTCGAACGCGCGGCGGTACGCGTCGCGCTTCTTCAGGATCGTCTCCCACGACAGTCCGGCCTGCGCGCCTTCGAGCACGATGAACTCGAACAGCCGCCGGTCGTCGTGCACGGGCACGCCCCACTCCTCGTCGTGGTAGGGAATGGAAAGCTCCGTGCGCGCCCAGCCACAGCGCGTGCGCTCCTTCGGACTCATCGCGTTCCTCCGATCGGCCGTCCCGGCGGCACCGGCGGGGACGGCTTCGCGCGCCACTCTGCCGGAGCGCGCAGGAACGCGTCCACGTCGCGCGCGAGCAGCCGGTCCTCGGCGCCGGCGTCGCCGCCTGCGCGCGCGGCGGCTCCGAGCGGCTTCGCGAGCGACTCGAGCCCGGCGAACGCCTGCGCGCGCGCCGCGGGCGACGCGTCGCTCGCCGCGAGCCCGATCAGCGCCTCGACGATCGCACGCCGCCGTACGCGCTCGAGCGCGCCCGCCTCGCCCGGCGACGGCGCTCGGCCGATCGCGGCCGCGCGCACGAGCCGCGCGACGACGTCGGCGAGCGTGAGCGATTCGTTCGCGGGTGCCATCGCGAGGCGCGAGGCGCGCTCGGGCGAGAGCAGCGGATTCACGACGAGCCCCGCGAGCACGCGCGCCGCGGCGCGCGCGTCGAACGCGTCGCCCGCTTCGGACGCGAACTGCTCGCGCGAGCGCGGGAAGCCGGTCGCGCCGGGAACGAGCGCGCGCTGGATCGCGTCGGGAATCGCGAGTGATGCGGGCTCGAGCGCCGCGACGAGCGCCTCGAGGCACTGCTGCTGGCGCGCGCGCGGCACCCACGACCACGGCGTCTGGCCGTCGCCCTTCGCGGCGTTCGCCTGGTACTGGCCGCCGACCGCCTGCTGCGCGGCCTGCGCGGCGAAGCGGTGGTAGAGGTAGGCGAGGTTGAAGCGCTCGTTCAGCGCCGCGTACGGCTCGCCGTCCGCGAGCTGAGCGGCGCCAAAGCGCGCGAGCAGCCGCTCGCGCACGCCGAGCGAGCGAGTGAGCCACGCCGCGGGATCGTCGCCCCAGTCGTATTCCGCCCAGCGCGCGTCGCTCTCGAGCGGCAGCAGCACGCCGCGCGCGAGCCCGTCGCGCACGAGCGCTTCGCGCGCGCGCGCATCGAGCGCGGCGTCGTAGCCCCAGCGGATCGCGAGCCGGTCGTACGCGCCGACGTCGGTCGGGTAGGCGTCCGACAGGTCGAGTGCTTCGCCCGAGCGTTCGAGATGCGGTCCGAGGTAGTCCATCACCGAGCCCCAGCCGAACGTCGTCGCCGCCCAGTTGTGCTCGAGCCCGAGCGCGTGCCCGACCTCGTGCGCGGTCAGGTAGCGGAGCCGCGCGAGCACGAGCGCCTGCTCGTCCACGTCGGGCGCGTGGGCGCCGTTCGCGGGCGGATCGCCCGCGAACAGCGGCGCGAGGT
>JBGAOA010000027.1:0-52551 GCA_044222065.1 Candidatus Eiseniibacteriota bacterium | reverse complement strand
GTCGGGCTCGGCGACTGGATCGGGAAGCCGGTGCAGGCGCTCAGCAAGGGCATGCAGCAGAAGGTGCAGCTCTGCACCGCGCTCATCGGATCGCCGCGGCTCATGATCCTCGACGAGCCGTTCAGCGGACTCGATCCGCTCAACGTGCAGCTGCTCGAGGACGTGCTGCAGGAACGGCGGCGCGCGGGCGCGACCGTGCTGCTCTCGACGCACCAGATGAACCGCGTGGAAGAGCTGTGCGACCGCGCGCTCATGATCAATCGCGGGCACATGGTGCTCTACGGGCCGGTCGGCGAGATCCGCAAGCGCCACTCCGACCACTCGCTCGTCGTGCGCGGCGGCGACGTGCCGGACGGTATCCCGGGCGTCACGAAGCGCACCCTGAACGGCGCCGAGACCGTGCTGTCGCTCGCGCCCGGGGCCGGCATGCGCGAAGTGCTGCGCGGGCTCCTCGACCGCGGCGTCGAGTTCGAGTCGGTCGCGCACGCGATCCTGCCGCTCGAGGACATCTTCGTGAAAGTCGTGAACGAGGGTCTGGGACTCGACCACGGGCAGAGCGGGCCGCCGACCGTGGACGAACTGCCGGCGACGGGAGGTGCGCGATGACGCTCGACTGGAAGCGCGCGATGACCATCGCGCGGCGGGAATACGTCTCGACCGTCAAGCGCAAGGCCTTCCTGCTCACGCTCGTGCTGACGCCGGCGTTCTACGCGTTCCTCATGTTCATCATGATCAAGCCGCAGGTGGACGAGGCCGTGAAGGCGCTCAAGGGCTTCAAGGCGCTCGCCGTCGTCGATTCGTCCGGCCTGCTCGCGAACGCACCGCGCGAGATCGTGTCGAGCTTCTCGGAGGAGGTGCGGATCGGCCGCCGCAGCCGCACGGCCTCGCCAGCGCCCGCGGTGCCGAGCACGACGACGACGAAGATCGAGTTCTTCGACGACCAGGCGTCGGCGCTAGACGCGCTCGATCGCGGCGAGGTGCGGCAGGTCGTGATCGTGCCGGCCGACTACCTCGAGCGCGGCCGGGTGCGCCGCTACGTCGCGTCCGAGAACATGTTCAACGACGAGACGTCCGAGCGGCCCGTCACGCGCTGGCTGTCGCGCGCGCTCCTCACCGGCCGCACCGATTCGCTCATCATCGAGCGCGCGCTCGGCGCCTCGCGCGGCGCGCAGGTGTACCGCAAGGCCGAGGACGGAACGTGGGCGCTCAAGGAGGCGACCTCGGAGTTCACCGAGTTCCTGCTGCCGATGTTCTCGGCGCTGCTGCTCGGCCTCACGATCGTGATCGGCGGGCAGTACCTGCTGCAGGGCGTGAGCGAAGAGAAGGAGTCGCGCATCCTCGAGTCCATGCTCTGCGCCGTGTCGCCCGAGGACCTCGTGGTCGGCAAGCTCATCGGGCTCGGCAGCGCGGGGCTCACGCTCGTGCTCGGCTGGCTCGCGATGGGGGCGGTCGCGTCGGGGCCGGCGATGTTCGCGATTCCGATCTCGGTGCCGCCCGCGCGGATCGCGATCATGATCGGGTACTTCGCGCTCGGCTACCTGTTCTACGCGAGTCTCATGACCGGCATCGGAGCGATGACGAACAACCTGCGCGAGGCGAACCAGTTCGCGCTCACGTTCACGTTCATGAACTTCATCCCGTTCTACATGCTGCCGACGCTCATCGGGAACCCGCAGTCGCCGCTCGCGGTCGGGATGTCGCTGTTCCCGCCGACGGCGCCGACGGCCATGACGCTGCGCATGTTCGCGCGCGGCGCCGTCATCCCGCCGTGGCAGATCGCCCTCTCCCTCGCGCTGCTGCTCGTCACGTCGCTGCTGGCGCTGCGCGTGTCCGCGAAGATCTTCCGCACCGGGCTGCTCATGTACGGCAAGACGCCGAACCTGCCCGAGATCATTCGCTGGGTGCGGGAACGTTGAAACGAACGGGCCCGTGCGCGCGCGCACGGGCCCGACGATCCTCTCGCGATCAACGGTACAGCGACTTGATGCGGCCCCAGGTGCTCGCGCGCGCGGGCGTCGGCAGCGGGCCGACGTAGAAATCGTCGAGCGCGGTGTTCTCGATCTCGCCGTGGTTCGCCACCCAGTGCAGCTTGCGGATGGGCGTGTCCGAGATGAACCCCACGAAGCCGACGCTGTTCACGGGCTGCGTGGTCGAGTACGTGAAGAACGCCGCGTCCGACGCGTCGAGCAGCGTCGCGGTGTGCGGCGCGAAGCGGTTCGTCAGCAGGGCGAAGCCGAAGACCGGACTGCCCGCTCCGGGAAGCGTGATGACGATGTCCTCCTGCCCGTTCGCCGCCAGCATGTGGCTCGTCGGCAGCGGAGCCGTCGTCCCCGGCAGCGTCGGGCCGATGATGAACATGTTGCCGAGCGCCGACGAGAACGCGAGCCCGCCGAGCGAGAAGTCTCCCGTCACGCCGACGGGCTTCGATTCGAGGTCCGTCGCGAGCGTCGCGAGCGGCGCCGCCGCCTGAAACGCCGCCTGCGAGGTGAAGACGATCACCGCGGCACAGGCCTGCGGCGCGGCGAAGGCGAGGGCGACGGCGAACAACGCGAGTGTGCGGCGGGTGCGGATCATGAGCGACTCCGGGGGAAGGAGGGTCGTGGCCGGTGGGGGTGGCGGAAGATTTTCGAGACTCCCGTCGCACGGCGTCAACGAAATTCCCGCCGCGGGGGGAGGATTCCTCGCTCCGCGAACGCTGGGCTATCCTGCGGGCCGCCATGAGCGCGCCGCGTACGACCTCCGAGACCGATTCGCGCGGCGGCTCCTCTTGGCGCGGGGCCGCCGCGTCCGTTGGATCGAACGGCGCCTATCCGCGCTGGCGGGTGTTCCCCGCGCTCGCGCTCGGCACCGTGATGGCGACGCTCGACATCAGCATCGTGAACATCGCGCTGCCGACGCTGTCGCGCGCGTTCGGCAAGCCCATCACCTCGATCGAGTGGGTCGTGCTCGCCTACGTCGCCACGATCACGGGCCTGCTGCTCGCGTTCGGCCGGCTCGCGGACGCGCTCGGCCGGCGGCGCGTCTACGCGACCGGGCTCGGCGCGTTCACGGCCGCCTCGGCGCTGTGCGCCGTGTCGCCGTCGCTCGCGACGCTCGTCGCGGCGCGCGCGCTCCAGGGCGTCGGCGCGGCGATGATGACGTCGAACAGCTCGGCGCTCTTGGTCGGCAACTTCCCGCCGGAAGAGCGCGGCAAGGCGCTCGGCGCGTTCGGCGCGCTCGTCGGCGTCGGGCTCGCGCTCGGGCCGCCCCTCGGCGGTCTCATCGTGGCCTCGCTGTCGTGGCGCTGGATCTTCCTGATCAACCTGCCGCTCGGCCTGCTCGCGCTGCGCGAAGTGCGCGCGCGCATTCCCGAAGACCGGCCGGCCGCGGCGCGCACCCCGGTGGACGCGGCGGGCGCCGCGCTGTGGTTCGGCTCGCTCGTGCTCGCGCTCGTCGGGCTGTCCCGCGGGCCCGCGCTCGGCTGGACGCACACGACGGTGTGGCCCGCGTTCGCGCTCGCCCTCGCGCTGCTCGTCGCGTTCGCGGCGCGCGAGGCGCGCTCGCCGAATCCGCTGCTGCCGGTGCGGCTCCTGCGCGGCCGGCTCGGGATCGCGGCGACGCTCACGTTCCTCGGCCAGGCGATCTCGATCGCGATCGGGTTCCACCTGCCGCTCTACCTCGAGGACGTGCTCGGCTTCGACGCGGGCAGGAGCGGCCGCTGGCTCGCGGTGCTGCCGCTCGCGGCGCTGTTCATCGCGCCGCTCGCCGGGCGCGGCTCGGATCGCGTCGGCTCGCGGCCGCTCGGCGTGACGGGCCTCGCGCTCGCCGCCGCGGGCTTCGCGGTGCTCATGCACGTGGGCGTGACGCCGCAACCGTGGCACCTGCTCGGCGGCATGGCGCTCGTCGGCGTCGGGCTCGGCATCTTCACCGTGCCGAACACGAGCGCCGTGCTCTCGAGCGTGCCGCACGCGCAGCTCGGCCTCGCCTCGGGACTCCAGGCGACGATGCGCAACCTCGGCATCTCGGCCGGCGCCGCGGCCACGGCCGCGATCGTCGCGAGCCGCTACGCCGCCCACGGCGGCGGCGCGCTCGCCTCGGGCACGCTCGATGCCGCGGGCCGCGAGGCCTTCGCGCGCGCGACGCACGACGCCTTCGCGGTCATGGCCGTCACGGCACTCGCCGCGGCCGTGCTCGCGGGCCTGATGCCGTCCGCCTCACCGCGGCCCCCGGCCGAGGGCTGAGCGCGGACCGCGCGCCCGAGCCGCGGCCCCCGGGAGTCGCCGGGCGCCCCGGACCGTGCACCCCGCCCGGGCGGTCGGGAATTTCGCGCGGGTGTAGCCGGGAGGCTACAAATCGCCCGCCGCGGGGTGAACGCGCAGATTCCGCTTGAGACCGCTCCAGCCGCGCCATCACAATCATTTGCGCGGCGTCCGAGCGCTCGGCGCCGCGCGGAACGGCTCTTGCAGCCATTGGTCGCCGAAGGGCGGCCGAGAGCCGTCCGGTGATGTGTCGAGAGCCGCGCGACGCTCAGTAAAGACCGGGGCCGAGAGCCCCCTGAGCCCGCGAGGTCGAAAGTGCGACGCCAAGGGACCTGAAGACCCGGGTGCGGCGCCTTTCCTCTTGACCGGCGAACGCGGGCACCGCGTTCGCGAAGGAACGGGAGAGCCCGGCCACAGAGCCGGGCGCTTTCGTTTGGCGCGGACGCGCGCTCCACTCGCGTCACCCGGGAGCGCACAGGGGCGGACCCGAGCGAGCACGACGTCAGCGCGCCGCGCCGAGTTCGTCGACCAGCGTCTGCGCGCGCGTTCGCATGGTGTGCCCTTCGGGCAGCAGCTCCACGAACACGTCGAGCGCCCGCTGCGAGGCCCGCAGGGCCTCGGCCTTCGCGCCGAGATCCTTCAGGCACGCGGCGTAGGTCACGAGCGTGTTCGCGAGGCGTTCGTCCTTCAGGCCCCACGCCTTCTCCTCGGCGACGAGGCTGCGCTCGAGCGTCTCGCGCGCCAGCTTCAGCTTCCCCTGTCGCCGATAGATTTCGCCGAGCAGCCCGTCCGCGAGCCCGACGCCGCCCGCGTCGTCACTCATCGAGCGCGCGAACGTGCTCCGGGCCTTGAGGCACCACACTTCCGCGGAATCGGCCTTGCCCTGCTCCACCATCGCCGACGCGATGTCGATGCACGTGTGGGCGATGTCCATGTGGTCGGGGCCGAGCATGGGCGCGAGCACGTCGTAGGACTTCCGGAACATGACCTCCGCCGAGTCCTGTACCCCCTGCGCCATGAACAGCGAGCCGAGCAGACCGCTCGCAATCCCGATGTTCATGGACGGGGGCCCGGGCAGGGCGACGTAGTAGGCGTACGCCCGCTCGAGCGGCGGACGAGCGCGCGCGAAGTCGCCCTGCTGGATGAACGAAATGCCGAGGTTCGCCGCCGTCTGAATGACCAGCTCGTCGTTGCGCGGTACCGCCTTCTCCCGCAGCGCGAGCTCGCGCTCGTAGAGCGGCTGCGCTTCGCGGAAGTGGTGCTCGCGGAGTTCGATGCCCGCGAGCTGCCGCAGCGTGTTCGCGATCTTGTAGTCGTCCGGCTGCTTCTGCGCCTCACGGATCTCCAGCTCGCGCCGGAACGCGGCGCGCGCCGAGTCGGCCGACCCGACCTGCAGGTGCACGCTGCCCTGCCGCTGGAGCGCGTCCGCCCACTCCAGGCCGAGCGTGTCGCCGAGCCCCTGCAGGATTTCCCGCTCCTCGACCGACAGGCCGCGCGCCGAGTCGTACACGCCGATCCCGCGGTAGACGTCGCCGATGGAACCGAGCAGGCGCGCGCGCACCTGCGGCTGCGCGCTCAGTTCGGTGCGGATGCGCCGCGCGCCGCGCGACAGGATCTCCTTCACGTCGGGCGTGCGGCCGTTCGAGCGCGACGGATCGAGATCCAGGAAAAGGTTCTTCATGAAGCTCGCGACCGCGTTCGCGGCGGCCGCCTCCTGGCTGGCTCGCTCCTCGGAGCGCCGCGCCTCCACGAGCCCGCGGCTCGTGCCGATGATGCCGGCGACGAGCGCGAGCGTGACGAGCGACGCGCTCACGACCGCCGCGCGATGTCGGCGCGCGAACTTGCGGATGCGATAGAGCCGCGACGGCGGCCCGGCGACGACCGGTTCGTTCGCGAAGTAGCGGCCGACGTCCGCCGCGAGGTCGGCGGGCGTGCGATAGCGCCGGTCGGGCTCCTTCTCGAGCGCCTTGAGCACGATCCAGTCGAGGTCGCCGCGCAGCGTGCGCGACAAGGTCGCGGACGTCGTCCTCCGCGCGTCGGCGATCGTGCGCGAGCGGTCGGACGACATCGTCACGCGCGCGCTCGGACGCGGCGGCTCCTCCTCGCGGATACGCCGTCGGAGCAGTTCCTCCGCCGCGAGCCCGCGTGCGCCGGCCTCGAGCGGCGGCGCGCCGACGAGCACTTCGTAGAGCAGCGCGCCGAGCGAGTAGACGTCCGTGCGGGTGTCCACGTCGGAAACACCGAGGCCCGCCTGCTCGGGGCTCATGTAGGCCGGCGTGCCGATGACGTGCCCGACTTCGGTGAGCATCGTCGCGTGATCGGCATCGTCGCCGAGCGCCTTCGCGATGCCGAAGTCGATCAGCTTCGGCACCGCCCGACCGTCGACCTCCTCGACGAGCACGTTCGAGGGCTTTATGTCGCGGTGGAGGAGGCCCTGCTGGTGGGCGTGCTGGATCCCGGCGCAGACCTGCAGGATCAGCCGCAGACGCTCGTCCGTCGTGAGCCGCTTCCGGTCGCAGTACTCGGTGATCGAAGGGCCGTCCACGTAGTCCATTGCGAAGTACGGCCGGCCGTCGGACGTCCGGCCGGCGTCGATCACCCGCGCGATGTTCGGGTGGTTCATGCGCGCGAGCGCATGCCGCTCGGATTCGAAGCGGCGGAGAATCTCGGTCGTGTCCATGCCGCGCTTGATGGTCTTGAGCGCGACTCGGCGGCGGACGGGAACCTCCTGCTCGGCGAGATAGACCTCGCCCATGCCGCCCGACGCGAGGTGCCGCAGCACCCGGAACGGCCCGATCTCGGCGCCCGGTGTCTCGACCGTGGCGGTGTCGACGAATTCGCGCGCGGCGTCGGCCACCACGCCGCCGAACGAGGGCGTGCCGGGCGCGTCCGCCGCGAGCAACTTTTCGACCGCCGCGCGCAGGCCGGCGTCTTCGCCGCACTCGCGATCGAGGAACGCCGGACGTTCGGCGGGAGGCAGTTCGCTCGCGCGGTGGAAGAGTTCCTGCAGTCGCTCCCAGGACGGAGAGCCCATGGTGTCGCCTCCCTCGTGCGCCGCCCACGCGGGCGGACTATTCCGATGGCGGGGCCAGCTGGCTCCGGAGCCAGGCCTTCGAAAACGCCAGCTCGCGATGGACGGTCGTCGCGGAGATCCCGAGCGCCGACGCGATCTCGTCGTACGTGAGCCCCGCGAAGTAGCACAACTCGACGACCTTTGCCTTGCGCTCGTCGAGCGCGCCGAGCCGCGATAGCGCGTCGTCGAGGTCGAGCACGTCGAAGTCGCCCGATTCCGCCGCGATCGCGTCGGTGAGCGTCACGCGCTCGCGGCCGCCGCCGCGCTTCTGGCGCCCCGCCGAGCGCGCGTGGTCCACGAGCACGCGCCGCATGACTCGCGACGCGACGGCGAGGAAGTGCGCGCGGTCGTTCCAGTCGAGATCGGTGCCGGCGAGACGCGCGTACGCCTCGTGGATCAGCGCCGTGGGCTGGAGCGTGTGCGCCACGTTCTCCCCCCGCATCTGCCGCTCGGCCAGCCGGTGCAGTTCGTCGTAGACGAGGGGCACGACGCGATCGAGCGCGCGCTCGTCCCCCTCGCGGCTCTCCCGGAGCAGCCTCGTGACGGTGCCGTGAGGCGAGTCGGCCATGCGAGCGGACTCCTCGAATGGGAGGCCCGGATCGGAATCAGAGCCGGGCGGGGCGTCGGTCGCGCGAACTTAGTCACATCGCGCGGCGCCGTCCATCCCGGGTTGCCGACCGGCGGCCGCGCGGGCCCGGGCCGGCCCGCGCGGTCGCGGATCTCGCTCACTCGTAGTCCCACTTGCCCTTCACCTCGACCTCGATGCGATTGCCTGAGTCCTTGAACACGTGGTCCACCTCGTACGAGTTGTCGTTCGGGTAGATCGCGGGAAGGTTGAGCGTGATCCAGCCGATCGTGTCGTGGTCGCCTCCGACGTCGCTGTCCATCACGTAGATGCGGTAGGCGTTGGTATACGGCACGTACGTGGGAAGGTCCTGGGTGCCGTAGCCGCGAGTGAAGTGATACACGTTGCCGGACGTCGCGTCGGTGCGTTCGTCCGACTCGTAGAGCGGCAGTTGGCCGGTTCGATGGACGTACACGTAGATGTCCGGCCTGCGAGCGCTCGCGATGAGCGAGTAGTCCCAATCTTCGCCGGACTGGGTCTTCGCCGGGAACTTCCGGAGCACGATTTCCTGGAGCAGGAATCGCGACGGCGTGTGGATCACGGGCGCGGGCGGGAGCGCCGCCGCCTCGGGCGCCGTGGGGCTCTTGCCGCAGCCGGCGAGCAGAGCGGCGGCGGCGATCGTCAGGAACGCGGGCGGGAGAATGCGCTTCGAGTTCATGGGGTCCTCCTTCGGTAGTGAACTGGGCTTCACCCCTGGAAGCGCCGGAACCGGACGGATTCCCTCACGGGACTTGCGGCACGGGCTCGTTCCGGGTGCCGTGGGCGACCTCGGCGGCACGCGCCGAGGGGCTCGGCGCGTGCCGCGAGACGACGTCCCGCCTCAGTACGACCACTGCCCGATGATCTCGACCTCGATGCGTCCGGCCGAATCGCGGTACGTGTGGTCCACCTCGAACGAGTTGTTCCGCGGATAGGCGGCCGGCAAATTCAGCGTGATCCAGCCGAGCCGGTCGTTGTCGCCGCCGACGTCGCGATCCCAGACGTACACGCGGTACGCCGATCCGTAGGGCACGTCGAGCGGGAGGTTCGGCGTTCCGTAGCCCTCGGTGAAGCGGTACGTGTTCCCGGCGGTCGCGTTCTCGCGGACGTCGGAGGAGTAGATCGGCGTGTAGCCCTCCTGCCGGAGCTCCACGTAGAGATCCGGCTTGCGGGCGTTCACGATCAGCGACGAGTCCCAGTCGTCTCCGGAGGTCGTCGTCGCGGGGAACTTCCGCAGCACGATCTGCTGCAGAATCAACTTCGTGGGCGTGTGGATCACGGACGAGGCGGTGTCCTGGACCGCCGTGATCTGTGGGGCGGTCGGGCTCGTGCCGCATCCGGCGAGCAGTGGGGCGGCGAGGATCGGCAGGAGCGCGAGCGTGAGCATTCGGGTCGGGTTCATTGGGTCCTCCTTGCGGCCGTCGAATCGGCCTTCACCCGAAGAGGCGAGAAATCCCGACGGACTCCCCCACGATTTGACGCATTGCCGCAGGCGGAGCCGGGTGGGCGCGGGGCCCGGGCGACCGAACGCCCTGTCCAGGTCCGGCTTGCGCCCCGGAGCGGCTGCGACAAGAATCCGTCGCCCATGCGCCCCCTGCGGATCGGACTCGCCCAGATCAACGCCACCGTCGGCGATCTCGACGGCAACTTCGAGAAGATCGTCGCGTTCCTCGCGCGCGCCCGCGAGCAGGCCGTGGACTTGGTCGCCTTCCCCGAGATGGCGATCATGGGTTACCCGCCCGAGGACCTGCTCCTGAAGCCGTCGTTCATCGAGCGCGCGATCGCGCGCACGCGCGACCTGCTGTCGCACACGAAGGGCCTGACCGCCGTCGTCGGCTCGATCGAGCGCGACGTGGACCTGTACAACATCGCCGCCGTGCTGCACGACGGCGCGTGGGCCGGTTCCTACCGCAAGCGCTACCTGCCGAACTACGGCGTGTTCGACGAGAACCGCTACTTCATGCCGGCGACGAGCAACCCCGTGTTCGTGCGCGACCGCACGGTGATCGGCGTGAACGTGTGCGAGGACATCTGGTACCCGGGCGGCCCCGTCATGGAGGAGCAGGTGATCCGCGGCGGCGCCGAGGTGCTGCTGAACATCTCGGCCTCGCCGTACCACGCGGGCAAGGGTCAGGCACGCCGGCGCATGCTCGAGACGCGCGCGTCGGACAACCTCGTCGTGCTGTGCTACGTGAACCTGGTCGGCGGGCAGGACGAAGTCGTGTACGACGGCTCGAGCCTCGTGCTCGACGAGAAGGGCGCGGTGCTCGCCGAGGGCGCGCCGTTCGTCGAGGAACTGATCGTCGCCGACCTCGACCTGGACGAGGTGTTCAACCAGCGGCTGCACGATCCGCGGCTTCGGAAGGGCCGCGCGCTCGACAACGGCTTCCCGACCGCGCGCATCGAGCTGCCGCCGATCGCGTCCGTGGCACCCAAGCCCGCGCTCGCCGCGCGCGCCCCGGTGCCCGAGCGCCCGCTCGTCGCCGAGGTGTACGACGCGCTCGTCACCGGCACGCGCGACTACGTGATCAAGAACGGCTTCGACACCGTCGTGCTCGGACTCTCGGGCGGACTCGACTCGGCGCTCACGGCCGCGGTCGCCGCCGATGCGCTCGGCCCCGATCACGTGGTCGGCGTCGCGATGCCGTCGCGCTACACGTCGGGCGCCTCCAAGGCCGACGCCGAAGCGCTCGCGCGCGCGCTCGGCCTGCGCTTCTACTCGGTTCCGATCGAAGGCGTGTTCGAGAGCTACCTGCGCGCGCTCGAGCCCGCGTTCAGCGGGAAGGCCGCCGACATCACCGAGGAGAACCTGCAGGCGCGCATCCGCGGCAACTACCTGATGGCGCTCTCAAACAAATTCGGCTGGCTCGTGCTGACGACCGGGAACAAGAGCGAGCTGTCGGTGGGCTACAGCACGCTGTACGGCGACATGGCCGGCGGCTTCGCCGTGATTCGCGACGTGTACAAGACGTTCGTCTACGAGCTCGCGCGTTACCGCAACGAGCGCGGCGCGGTGATCCCCGAGGGCACGCTGACGCGCGCGCCGAGCGCCGAACTGCGCGACAACCAGACCGACCAGGACTCGCTGCCGCCCTACGAAGTGCTCGATCCGATCCTGCAGCGCTACGTCGAGGAAGACCGCTCGCCGAAGGAGATCGCCGCGGACGGCTTCGACCTCGCGACCGTCGAGCGCGTCGTGCGCATGGTGGACCGCGCCGAGTACAAGCGCCGCCAGAGTCCGCCCGGCGTGAAGATCACGCAGCGCGCGTTCGGCAAGGACCGCCGAAAGCGAAACGGCCGCCCCTTGCGGAGCGGCCGTCGTCGTTTCGTCGCGTGCTCGCGGCTAGAACAGGTTCCCGATGTACGCCGACACGTAGAACACGGCGTTCGTCACGTCGATGTCGTACGTCGCGGTGCTGCCGAACACGTAGATCGTGAACGTCGCGTCGCCCAACAACTCGTCGACGACCGGATCGTTGGCCGGCGTGAACAGCGCGAACCACGAATTGCCCCACGTGATCTGCTTCGTCTCGTTCGCCGCGAGATTCATCGTCAGGAGCTTCTTGCCGCCCGCGTTCTGCACCGCGGTCTTGTCGCCGAGCAGCGCGCTGCCGGCCGGGTTCTCGACGATCCACACCTCGGCGGTCACCGGCGCCGCGAGGTTGTTCTTGATCGTGCCGAGCAGCCCGTACTCGTCGATCGTCTTGAGCTTGTCCTTGTTGTCGGCGTAATCGCTGCTCTCGTCCGCGAGCACGATGTACTTGCCCGCCGAAGTCGGGCCGTTCACCGCCGACAGGTTCCCGGTCGCGACCGAGAACAGCTTGAGCACCTTGAAACAGCCCGTCGTTCCGGCCAGCACCGCGGCGACGGCGAGGAGGGCGGCGATCTTCGCGAAGCGCTTCATGGTCACGCCCTCCTACTGGAGAATGGGAAAGAGGTCGTACGACACGCCGACGGTCACGATGCCGAACGTGCGGCCCGCGTCGTCCTTCGAGTACGTGTTGCCCTCGCCGCGCAGATGGATCGTCAGCTTCTCGATCGGCGAGATGCCGAGCCCGATGCCGTAGTTGAAGCCGGTCATCGTCACGTCCGCGGAGCCGTCGCGCGTGAGCGTCGAGGAGCCGTAGCCGCCGAACGGGTAGAACTTCACGCGGTCGCCGAACGTCAGCATCACGTTCGCGCCGAAGCCGGTCGCGTCGAGCCCGTCGCGCGTGTAGTTGATGCCGCCGATCTCCAGCTCGGCGTCGCCCGCGGACGTCGAGGCGAAGTACGGCTCGACCGTGAGCAGCTTGTTCAGCGCCACCGGCGCGCGGGCGCCGAACACGGGGCCGTTGCCGTTGTCGTCCTGGACGATCGGGATGCTCATGCCGCCGTACCCGCCGATGCCGATGCTCCCCGCCTGCGCCATCGCGGGCAGCAGCACCAGCGCGACAGCCGCGAACAACGCGCTGCGTTTCATGCGTGTCTCCTGGATTGAGGCGCGCGGGGTGGGCGTCGCGGGCCGGTGTGATGAGTCCTTCGAGTTCGAAGGTCGGGGCACGCTACGGATCGCCGCAACGCGGGTCAAGAACCGCGTGGTGGACGCCGTGTCGCGTCAGTGGATGACGCGGACCGCGGCGACGTGCGCGCCGCAGTATTGCGACAGGCGCGCGGCGATCTGTTCGAGCGCGACGGACAGTTCGTCGCCGCCGCGCTCCACGGGGCAGAACACGACGACGATCAGGTTGCGGGTCTCGTCGGTGACCGCGGTGCGCGCGGAATCCGAGGTCGGCGCGCCGAACGGCCCCGAGTCGTCGGCGAGGAGCAGCCGCCCGTCGAGGTTCACGACGCCCTTGCGGATGCCCGCGTAGCCTTCGCCCGCGGCCCCTTTGCGCGCGCGCAGGTCGCCGCGCACGCGATCGCGGTCGTAGAGCCCGAGCGGCAACTGCTGCTCGAGCGAGCACAGGTTGCACACGTCCACCGCGGGCGACACCGAGGGCAGCCCCTTGGCCTGCAGCACGCGGCGCAGCAGCGCCTCGCTGCTCGGCCGCGTCTTCGTGGGGTCCATGCCGAGCGCGTGGAAGAGCCGTCGCGTCTCGGCCACGCCCGGAATGTCTGCGGGGGCGCGGCCGCCGAAGGCGCTCGCGAGGCGCGCCGTGACGGCGTCGCGCTCGGCCAAGAAATCAGGCCCGAGCGGCTGGCCGCTCAGGCCTTCGGCTTCGAGCATTCCGAGCGCGAGAACCTCGCGCAGCGCCTCGTCCACGACGAGGCTCGAACTCTGCGCGCGTGCACCCAGAGACATTTCTGTCGTTCCGTTCCCTCGGAAGGTCCGCGAGTTTTGGTGTCGCGGACGCGCAGCACGACCGGTGGGCGGCGGGAATTCCCTTTCCACCCCAACGCAAAGACGGCCTTACGACCAGCCTCTGTCTGTTGCGGCCAAACTTCGTGTCTTCGCCGCCCACCTCGGCAGCGCCGCCGGTGACGGGTCCCGTAGTCCCGGCGGTATGACGACGCGGCGTCGAGGAGCGAACCAGGCGTGAAGTTCGGCGCGCGCGCTGTACTCAAAATCGTGAGCGGCACGATAGGCGAAAACGCGGCGCGCGACAAACGAACTTTTCGTGCCACGCGAGAAACTTCGCGTCGCGAGAAATCACGCGCAACGATCATTCAGCGTGACGAATCTCGCGTGCGAATGCGCGGCGCAATTCGTCCCGCGTGCGCGCGCGTGCGCGCGTCGTTTCGGCGCGCTCGTGCGAATGCGCGCGGCGCGCGCGCGCAGTCGTGCTACGCGCCGCTCTTCTGCGACGCGGGCACCGGCAGCTTGCGCTCGATCGACACGACGCGATAGCGGCGCCGGTTCGCGCCTTCGCCGAGTTCGACCTCGTCGCCGATTCCCTTGCCCGCGAGCGCGCGGCCCACCGGCGTCTGGAACGAGATCACGTGCTCGCCGTGATGATGCTCGCCCTCGCCGAGGATCCAATAGCTCGTCACTTCGGCGTCGCTCTCGAGCGTCACCTCGGTGCCCACACCCGCGACGCCGTCCTGCCACTCCATCTCTTCGACGAACTTGGCGCGCACGAGCTTGTTCTGGAGCCGCGCCACGAGGCGCGCGACGTTCGCCTGCTTCTGCTTCGCCGAGTGGTACTCGGCGTTCTCGCGCAGGTCGCCGAGCTCGCGCGCCTTCTGGATCGTCTTCGGGATGACGTTCTTGAGCTCGTACTGGAGCCGCTCCAGCTCCTGCTGGAGGTGCTCCCACGTCGCGCGCGTCATCACGGGCAGCTCGACGTCCTCGACCGCCTCGCCGACGCCCGCGAACAGCTTTTCGGACTTGGCGGCGCGCTGTTCGCGCACGATCTCGACGTCCTCGGCGAACCCGAGCCGCTCCGCCGCCTCGATGGCCGGAAAGAAGTAGCGGTCGCTCGAGCGCCACTGGCGCAGCATCACGCGCACCTTGAGGCGCGTGTCGTCCGAGATCTCGGAGCCTTCGAACGCGGCGTCGAACTCGCCGCCGGATTCGAGCCAGCGCATCACCTTCTCGGCCAGCGACGCCTTGGGTTTCTCCTCGACGAGCGACAGCGAGGCGATGAACAGCTCCCACGCCGTGGGCGGCGCGGGCTCGCCGCCGCGCGCGCGCTTCACGTGGTCGCCCAGCTCCTCTTCGATGAGCCGCAGCGCCGCCTGCGGGTAGCGCGGCGCGTGGCGGAGCAGCGTGCGGCGCAGGTCGGCGCTGCCGCTCGCGTCGAGCTGCGCGCGGAAGCGGTTCGCCTCGTCGCGCACCGCCGGGAAGCGCGAGTCGAGCGCCGACAGGATCGCGTCGCTCTCGGCGCCGGTGCGGTGCGCCGCTTCGAGCAGAGCGATCTGCTCGTCCTCGGTCGCGAGATCCGTCACCGACAGCCCCTGCTCCCACAGCTGCTGAAGCGTCTCGAGCCACTCGTCGGCGCGCTCGGGATACCAACGCGCGACCGTGAGGCCCGCGCGCGCGCGATCCACCGGATCGCCTTCTTCCTCGAGCATCGCGCGCTGGAAGTAGCGGCCGAACCGCTGAGCGACCGCCTTCTCGAGCGTCGGGTGCTGGTCGAGGAACTTCCGCACGGCCATGAGATTCGTCTTCACCGGCTTGCGCGCCTGCAGTGCCGGCAGCGGCGCGTCGCCGGCGACGCCCGAGGCGTCCTCGGGCGCGATGCGGTAGTGCTGCTCGAACGCGCGCGACGAATCCACGCGCGCATCCTTCTCGATCGCGCCCTTCGCCTTGCGCCAGAACGCCGTCCAGTCCTTCGGCGGCACGAGCTCGAAGCCGACGAGGAACTGCTTGAGCCGGATCGCGTCGGCGCCGCCGCCGAGCGCGACGAGCGCGCGCACGATCACGGTGGCGTGCTCGCCCGCGACCATCTTCGCGAGCAGCGCGGGGTCCGTGACGCGCAGCAGCCGCAGGTCGTCCTCGCGCAGCCCCGACAGCGAGCGCACCGCGGCCGCGTACGGCATGCGGTGGTTGCGCGACTTCGCGAAGTCGATGAACACGTTCTCGCCGTCGTTCGACAGCACGCGGCCGGCGCCGAACGAGCTGTGGTACACGGCGCGGCCCGGCGCGAGCGCGGCGATCACGTCGAACTGGGCGAGGCCCTCGGCGAGCGGCTTCTCCTTGTCGCCGAGCCCCGACTGCGTGATGACGTCCTCGACGTTCGGCACTTCGCGGCCCGGCCCCTGGCGCACGGCCTCGGTCGCGGCCTTGCGCCAGCCCTCGACGGCCTTCGCGCCGCTCTTCTCGAGCACCGCGCCGATCGCGGCGCGGATCGCGTCGTGCGCGACGCCGAGCTGGCCCGCCTTGGCGAGCGGCGGCGCGGCGATGTCGAGCAGCGTCTTCGCCTCCGCCACGGCGCCCTTCGCCGCGACCTGCGGCAGGAGCTGCAGCAGGCGCTTCAGCCCTTCGAGGTCGTCGTGCTCGACGAACTCGAGCGCGCACTCCTCCATGCCCGGCCAGCGCGCCTCGTGCGCGAAGCGCGGCAGCAGCTCGGCGAGCAGCGCGCGGCGCTGTTCGCCCTCGCCCGCCTCGCCGTAACGCACCGACAGCAGCAGCCCGAGGTCGAGGTCGTCGGGCAGGATCATCCACGCGCGGTGCAGCGCCTCGATGCGGTCGGGATCCTTCGCGAGGCCTTCGTGCGCGCGCACGAGCAGGCGCGCCGCGGCGCCGGTCTCTTCGAGCGCGAGCGCGCGCTCGGCGATCGCCGCGAGCGCCTCCCACTGCTTCTCGGCGCCGAGGTGATCGCCGAGCGACAGCAGCGTCTGGTAAGCGCGCTCGACTTCGCCGTTGAGCGCACAGGCGGCCGAGAGCAGGTATTCGATCGAGCGCGACGCGTGCGGCTGCTTGAGCCGGTTCGCGCATTCGTCGCGAAGTGCGGGGAGCGACTTCTCGAGCATCGCTTCGTGAGCGATCGCTTCGAGGTGGGCGCGGGAGGCGGGCGTCAGATCCGTCGCGGCTTCGCCGCGGAGCACTGCCGGGAGCTGGTCTCGAACGGGCATCGGGCTTTCGGGGTGCGGGTGGCGTGCGCACCGCAGGGTGCGCAAGGGCCGGGCATTCTGGCGCGCGGACGCGGCGGAGGCAAGCGTCGGGGGCGCGAAACTCGCGGGCGCCGCTCGCGGCCGGCCGGGCGCGGGCCCGGCGGCGGCCGCGCCGTTCCGCTACATTCCCGCCCCATGAAGATCTACACGCGCACCGGGGACGACGGCACGACGGGCCTGATCGGCGCCCGGCGGGTCGCGAAGAGCGATCCGCGCGTCGAGGCCTACGGGGCCGTGGACGAGCTGAACGCCACGCTCGGGGTCGCGCTCACGCACGACGCGGAGCGCTGGTTCGCCGGCGACCTCGACGCGATCCAGTCGCAGCTGTTCTCGATCGGGGCGGAACTCGCGGCCGAGAATCCGAAGGCGCTCGAGAAGCTGCGCCGTGTTTCGGACGCCGACGTCGCCGCGATCGAGCACGCGATCGACCGGCTCGACCGCGAGCTGCCCGAGCTGACGCGCTTCATCGTGCCGGGCGGCTCGCCGCTCGCGGCCGAACTCCACCGCGCGCGCACCGTGTGCCGGCGCGCCGAGCGCCGCGTCGTGGCGCTGCGTCACGGCGAAGCGGTCGAGCCGCGGCTCGTCGCCTACCTGAATCGCCTCGCCGACCTGCTGTTCGTCATGGCGCGCGCGGCGAACGCGAAGGCGGGCGTGCGCGATCGCGAGTGGGGCGGCTGACGCGCGACGCCGCGGCGCCGCGACCGCCGGCATGAGCGCCGAACGCAGCGCGTCTCCGCGCAGGGCGATCGCGGGCGCGCACGACGGCTCGACTCCGCCAGCGGCCGGTGCGCTCGTGCTCGCCGCGCTGCTCGTCTCGGTCGCGGCGCGGATCGCGTTCGGGCTCGGGCCCTCGATGTGGGCGTGGGGTTTCACGCCGCACGCGTTCCTGCCCGCGGCGCTCGGCCTGCTGCCGACGCTCGCGCTCGCGCTGCTGCTCGTGCCCGCGCTCGGAGAGGCGCTCGCGCGGCCGCCCGAGCGGCTCGCGCCGCCGCCGCCGTGGCTCGCGGCGCTCGCCTGCGGGGCCGCGGTCCTCCTGCTCGACGACCGGCTGTGGTTCGTCGGCGACTTCGTGATGCGCCAGGGCTCGCCCGGCAGCGACGTGATCTCGGCGGGCAGCTTCTTCCAGGCGATGCCGCTCGACGTGTTCCTGCACCGCGCGCTGCCCGAGTGGCTCGCGCTCGATTCGCCGGACCGCGCGGGGCCGTACTCGCGCGCGCTCGGCGCGCTGAACGCGGCCGCGCTCGCGTGGATCGCCGCGCGGACGGCGCGCGCACTCGCGCTGCGGGGCGCCGCGGCGTGGTGCTTCGTGACGGGCGCGATCGGCGGCGGCTACGCGACGATCTTCACCGGCCTCGGCAAGGCCTCGGGCGAGATGTGCGTGCTCGTCGCGATCGCGGCCTACGCGGCGCTGCGCGTCGCCCGTGAGTGGCGCGGACACGTCACGCTGGGACTCGCGGTCGCGCTCGCGTTGTTCGTCCATCGCTCCGGCGTCGTGCTCCTGCCGCTCGCCGCGGTCGCGTGGGTGCGCGGGTGGCGCGCGCACGCGGGTGAGCGCGCGAACCGGCGCTGGCTCGCGGGGCCGGCGCTCGCTTCGGCCGCGCTTGCGCTCGCGGGCGCGCGCATCGCGAGGCTCGTCGCGACGTTCGACGTCGCGCACCACCTCGGGCCCGCGTGGTCCACGGCCGGGGCGCCTTCGCCCGCGTTCGAGCGGCTCGTCCACGCCGCCGACGTCGCGAACATCGTGTTCGCGCTCGCGCCGTGGGCGATCGTCGCGGCCGCGCTCGCCTTCGCGCCGCGCGACGCGTCCGGCGGAGCGGCGGACGACGACGGCGCGCGGGCCGTGTTCGGCACGCTCGCCGCGGCGTGCGCGCCGATCTTCGTGTTCGTGATGCCGCAGCAGGGCGTGTTCCGCGACTGGGACGTGTTCGCGTTCGCGGGTGTCGCGCTCGCGCTGCTCTCGGCGTACGCGCTCGCGCGCGCGATCGAGCGCGGCGCCGTGCCGCGCCGGCTCGCTCCCGCGCTGATCGCCGCGGCGCTCGTGCCGGCGCTCCAGTGGCTCGCACTCAACCACTCGACCGCCGCCGGGCTCGCGCGAGTGCGCGCCTACGTGAACGGACCGCCCGCGCGGCCCGCGGCCACGCAGGCGATGACGTGGGACTTCCTCGCCACGCACTCGTTCCGCATCGGCGACTGGCCGCGCGCGGCGGACGCGGCGGCGCGCGCGGCCGCGCTCGCGCCGCACCCGCGGCTCCTCATCTTGTGGGGGCTCGCGGCGCTGCGCGTGGGCGACGTCGAGTCGTCGCACCGCGCCTTCGGGCTGCTGACCGAGCGGGCGCCGGATCAGCCCATCGGCTGGCTCGGGCTCGCGGGGCAGTCGGCGCGGCTCCGCATCCGCGACGACTTCGAGCGCGCGATCGCGATGCTGCGCTCCTACCCGCCGCGCAGCGCCCAGGCGCGACTCGTGCGCGGCTTCGTCGGGCGCTATCCGTACGTGGTCCCGGACTCGCTCTTCGCCCGCCGGCCGGCCGCGGCGCGCTGAGGCATTTCACCCCGTGGCGCGCCGGCCGCGATTCGACACTGGACTTTCGCCGGGTGCCCGCCGATAATGCTGCCGCACACCGTGAGTGACGGAGTCGTGAGCGGAAGTCGCGCGTAGGCGCGCCCGCGGACTCCGAGGAACAAATCCTCCCGCGTGTTCCCCTCTCGCCTCGCTGTCGGACCTTCGTGCGTCCGGCCGTGCGGATGGGAGCGTCGAACGAGCCGATACGGCCGCGACGGGGATCCCGGACGGACGTCGCGTCCGACCACGAGACGGTGCGTCCCACTGCAGCGCGTGACGTCGGCGCGCCGGTGAGCAACCAGCGATCGATGTCGTCGCCCTGCGCCCCGAACGGCGCGGTCGCGGCGAACTTCGAGGAGTGCTTCGAGTCGAACCCATCGCGCGGCGGGCCGTGCCGCGTGATTGCCGCGAATGCGGCGCACGCATTCGACGAAGTCATGCGCGCCATCGCGCTCGCGTCCATCCGGACGCCCGCACGATCGCGCTCGTACAGGAACCCTTCATGAGACCTCGCCGTCGCCGTCCGCGCGGTATGCGTCCCGGAGAGCCCGGGGCGAGCGCCGCACCGTCCGACTACACGCCCGCCGATCCCGGCTTCGCTCCGCAACCCGAGTCCTACTCGGACGCCCCGATGGACTCGTCCTCGGAACCGTCGAACGGCGGCTCCCAGGGCTCGGGCGGCCAGCCCGGAATGGGCGGCCCCGCAGGAATGGGCAACCGACGCCGGCGCCGTCGTCGCGGCCGCGGCCCGCGGCCGATCAACAACACCGCCCCGCAGCCTTACAACGGCCAGGGCGGCCCGCGCCCCGATCAGGGCGGCGGCGGGCGCAACCAGATGAGGCGCCGCGGACGCGGGCGCCCGGGTCGCGGCGGCGAAGGCCGCAGCGGCGGACTCGAGATCCTGAAGCATCTCCAGCAGGTCGGCGCGGCGCTCGATCCCACCGAGCGTCTCGTGCTCGAGCTCGGGCCCGGCCAGGGCGAGCCGCCGTACGGCGACCGCATCACCGGCCGCGCGCTCGACCTGATCGCTCCGATCGGACGCGGCCAGCGCTGCCTGATCGTGTCGCCGCCCAAGGCGGGCAAGACGCGCATCCTGCAGGCGATCGCGGCCTCGGTCGCGGCGAACCACCCGGACGTCGAGATCTACGCGCTGCTCGTGGACGAGCGGCCCGAGGAAGTGACCGACTTCAAGCGCAACACGCCCGCGAACGTGATCGCCGCCTCGAGCGACATGAGCATCGCAGAGCACATCGAGACGACGGAGCACGCCATGCAGGTCGTGGCGACCAAGGTGATCGAAGGCAAGGACGTGCTGCTGCTGCTCGATTCGATCACGCGCCTCGCGCGCGCCTACAACAACAACGCCGACGGCAGCGGCCGCACGATGTCGGGCGGCCTCGACACGAACGCGATGCAGTCGCCGCGGCAGATCTTCGGCTCGGCGCGCAAGATCGAGAACGGCGGCTCGCTCACGATCATCGGCACCGCGCTCGTGGACACGGGCTCGCGCATGGACCAGGTGATCTTCGAGGAGTTCAAGGGCACCGGGAACAGCGAGATCTTCCTGTCGCGCGAACTCGCCGAACGCCGCATCTACCCGGCGATCGACATCGCGAAGAGCGGCACGCGCAAGGAAGAGAAGCTCATCCCGGCGGCGCAGCTCGGCACCTACCAGATGCTGCGCCGCGTGCTCGTCCAGATGCCGCCGCAGGAGGCCATGGTGAAGCTCGTGGACCGCCTGGGGCGCACGAAGACGAACGAGGAGTTCTTCCAGCTCGTCCGCGTCGGCGAGTAACGCCGTGCAGGACGGGCGCGCGCCGCTGCGGCTCGTGCGCGCCGCGGTCGCGCTCGGCGCGGCGCTCGGCGTCGTGGCCGCGTTCGCGGGCTCGACGCTGCGCCCGGCGGGCGGCGTGCCGCTGTGGGACGAGGCCGCGCAGGGGTTCGCGGGACTCGAAGTCGCGCGCGCGCTCCGCGGTTTCGACGTCTTAGGGCTGCTGCGCGCCGTGAACGCGCAGGTCGTCTGGCCGCCGCTCCACTCGCTGCTCGCGGCACCCTTCTTCCTCGCGCTCGGCGACGGCTTCGAGACGCCCGCGCGGCTCTCGCTCGCGGCGTTCGTCGCGATCGTCGGCCTCGCGCTCGCGACCGGCTTCGCGCTCTCGCGCACGCGCGGCGCCTGGATCGGGCTCCTCGCGGCATCGCTCGCGCTCGCGTCGTCCGACCTGCGCGCGTTCGCGCGGCTCGGCATGCTGGAAGCGCCCGGCATGGCGCTCGTCGCGCTCGCGGCGTTCACGGCCGCGCGGCTCTCGAACGCGCGCGAGTCCGGCGACGGCGGCGCGCGCGGGCCGGCGATCGCGTGCGGGCTCGCGGCCGCGGCGCTGTTCCTGTTCAAGTACAACTACGCGCTGATGTGGTTCGCGGCGCTCGCGCTCGACGCCGTCCTCCGCGCCGCGCCCGCGGCGCGCCGGCGCGCGTGGGACGCGGCACTCGCATGGGTGCGCGCCGGCGGCTGGCTCAAGCCAATGCCGTTCCTCGTGCTGGTGTGGGCGATCGCGCTCGCCGCGATCGCGCTCACGGGCGGAGGCGTCGTCGAGATCGCCGGCCGCCGCGTCTCGATGCGCTCGCCGGGCAACGGCGCCTACGCGCTGCTCGTCGTCGTGCTCGCGTGGCTCGCGGTCGCGTGGCGGCGGAACCCGGCGGCGTGGCGCGCGCGCTGGCGCACGCTCGCGGCCCCGACGCGGACGGCGCTCCTCTGGGGCGGCGTGCCGGTGGTCGCGTGGCTGCTCCTGCCCTACCCGAACCGCGTGCGCGCGCTCGTCGAGTTCGCGGGCAACCGCGCGAGCGGCCCGTCGCCGTTCACGCTCGACGGCCTCTTCTACTACCCGCGCGCGTTCATGGAGCACCACGCGCCGTGGGGCTGGCTCGGCGCGCTCGCGCTCGCGCTCGCGTTCCTGCCGCCGTTCGTGAACGGTCCGCTCGGCCGGGCGCGGCGGCTCCTGTGGCTCGCGTTCGTCGCGGCGTTCGTGCTCACGTGGCTCCATCGCTACCACGATCCGCGCTTCTTCTTCACGACCGCGTGGCTCGCGTGGGTGAACGCGGCGCGCGCTGCGGTCGAGCTGTGCGAGGCGGCGTGCGAACGAGCGCCGCGCGGCCTCGCGCCCCTCGCGTGGACGGCGCTGTTGGTGGCAGGGTTCGCGCTCGCGCTCGGCGTGCGCCCCGATCCGCGCGACGTGGCGGCGCGTCGCGCGCTCTATCGCACCGACGCCACGGTGCTCCGCGCCGCGGACTTCGCGATCGAGCGCGCGGCCGCCGAAACCATGCCGCCCGTGTTCTTCGGCTACTCGAACCCGCTCAACCCCGGACTGTTGTCGTGGCGCGCGGCGCAGACGCGGCCGTCGCTGCCGCTCGAGTCGCTGCCGAAGCGCGCGCCGTGGCTCGAGAAGGGCGCCGCGGACTCGCTCGTGGACGCGCGGCTGCGCGCCGCGGCGACCCCCGGGCGGCTCGTGCTCGTCGCGCTCGCCGGACGGCGCTCGCCCGCGTGGAATCGCTCGTATTCCGACGAGACGTGGGCGGATCGCGAGACGCTCGCGCGCCTGCTCCTCGCCGCCGACGCGACGTGCGAGGCCGACTCGGCCGACGAATCCGGCTTCCGGCTCGCCGCCTTCCGTGTGAGACTGCCGCGCTGATCTCCGCGTTCCGCTCGCTCGCCCGCCTCGGAGGTGTCATGCGCCGACTCGCCCTCGCGTGCCTCGTCGCGCTCGCCGCAGCGCCGGCGTTCGCCGACCACTCCATGCCGCCCGCCGCGGACGCGCCCGCCGACGCGCCGCCGCTCTACGGCGACCTCGGCTCGTGGCATCGTGCGATCACGACCGCGTCGCCCGAAGCGCAGCGCTACTTCGACCAGGGCCTCGTGCTCTGCTACGGCTTCAATCACGCCGAGGCGATCCGCGCGTTCCGCGAGGCGGCCCGGCTCGATCCGCGCTGCGCGATGGCGTGGTGGGGCGTCGCCTACGCGAACGGGCCGAACATCAACCTGCCGATGGACGACGCGATGGGCGCCGAAGCGCTCGATGCGATCGGCAAGGCGCAGGCGCTCGCCGCCGACGCGGGCGCGCTCGAGCGCGAGTGGATCGCGGCACTCGCGACGCGCTACGCCGCGAAGGGCTCGACGCGCGCCGAACTCGACTCGGCCTACGCGAACGCGATGCGCGCGCTCGCGAAGAAGCACCCGAAGGACGCGGACGCGTGGGCGCTCTTCGGCGAATCGCTGCTCGACTTGAACCCGTGGAACCAGTGGCGCGACGACGGCAAGCCGAATCCCGGAACGCTCGAGGCGCTCGCGGCGCTCGAGACCGCGATGAAGCTCGCGCCGGATCATCCGGGCGCGAACCACTTCTACATCCACGCCGTCGAGGCCTCGCCGCACCCGGAGCGCGCGAACGCGGCGGCGAAGCGGCTCGAGGCCCTCGTGCCGGGCGCGGGGCACCTCGTGCACATGCCGTCGCACATCTACGCGCGCACCGGGCGCTACGACGACGCGGTGCGCCGCAACCAGATCGCGATGGCGGTGGACGAGAAGTACATCGCCGAGCAGAAGCCGCAGGGCCTCTACCCGCTCATGTACTACAACCACAACATCCAGTTCGTGTGGTTCTGCGCGATGATGGAGGGCCGCAGCGCCGAGTCGCTCGCGGCGGCGCGCAAGATGGCCGGCAACGTCCCGGACTCGGTGCTCGCGCAGATGCCGATGATCCAGTTCGTCTCGACGTACGAGTTCCTGACGCTGCTGCGTTTCGGAAAGTGGAAGGCGCTGCTGGCGACGAAGGCGCCGCCCGAGGAGCAGGTGTATTCGCGCGCGATGTGGCACTACGCGCAGGGTCTCGCCGCCGCCGTCGGACAGGACGAGGCGGGCGCGGCCTCGCACCTCGCGGCGCTGCGGCGGGCGGCCACGGGCATTCCCGCCGACATGATGATCAGCATCAACTACGCGGCGCCGCTGCTGCGCGTCGCGGTGCACGCGCTCGAAGGCGAGATCGCGGGGCGGCGCACGCGGCGGCAGGAGGCGATCGCGGCGTTCAAGGCGGCCGTCGCCGCCGAGGACAGCCTGCACTACGACGAGCCGCCGACGTGGTACTCGCCCGTGCGCCAGCGTCTCGGAGCGGAGCTGCTCGTCGCCGGCCGCTCGCACGAGGCCGAGACCGTCTACCGCGAGGATCTGCTGCGCCACCCCGAGAACGGCTGGTCGTTGTTCGGACTGCAGCGCGCGCTCGAGATGCAGGGCCGCACGAAGGAAGCCGCGGCGGTCGCCGAGCGCTTCAAGCGCGCGTGGGCGCGCGCCGACGTGAAGCTCGAAGCGTCGATGTTCTGAGCGGGCGGGCGCCCGTTCGGAACGCCCGTCGCGCGTTCGCGGTCGATTCGCGTCAGCTGTTCGACATGTCGGCGCCCGCAGCGCCCGCGAGAACGAGCAGCGCCGCGAGCGCGATCGCCACGATGAACGGCTTGTGCTTCGTGAATCCGGAGCGCTCGTGCCCCGTCATCTCCCGCACACGTTCCGCGGCGAGCGCGGGGAACGATTCGGCGAAGCTGGCGTGGTTGCGAAAGGCCTCCAGCGCCGGGTCCGACAGGATCGAGTTCCCGAGGAAGGACTTCGGATCCGCGCACGCCGACTCGTAGGCGCGCGCGAGGCGCCCACCCCACGTCGAATACGCCGCCGTGTCTTCGTACTTCGCGGCGATGCAGAGCAGGTTGTAGAGCGCAAGCATGTGCCGATCATCCGCCTTCAGGATCGTCAGCAGCGCGGCCTCGGCCTGGTCCCGGTTGCCGCGCCGGTTGTGGGCGATCGCGAGATTCGAGAGCAGCCGGAGCCGGAGAATCGGGTGCTTGCATCCGCGGAGTCCGGCGGACGCGAAGCGGTAGGCCTGCTCGTAGTCTCCGCAACGCCACGCGGAGGCGGAGAGCATGTTGTAGAGAACGAGGCGAACGACTCCCGGCGGCGCGAGGGGAAGGAAGTGCGGACCCAGGTCGAGCACGACCTTGTGCTGGCCGTCGTTCGAGTAGGACCGAAGGACCGGATACCAGTCCGGCGCGCCCTCGATGGAGTCGAAGTCCGGCTCGGAGTAGTGCGGGCTCTTCGCTTCGGGAAGCGGCGCCTTCGATCGGCCGTGAACGAGCCGGCCCCTCCAATGACGCAGGACTCGCGGCACCGTTTCGCCGATTCCGTGCGTCACGCCACCGAGGAGCGAAGCAAGAAGGGTGTCGGGCGAGGTGTTCATGCGTCCTCCGCACGCGCCTCACAGAGAGGCTTCGGGTCGAACTCCGCGCGGCCGTCCAATGGTGTGAACGGGTGCGCGCCCGATTCGTCACGAAGATCGACGTCGCCGCGTTTCTGAAACGTGCCGAGGAACCGAAGTCAGCCCCGCAGCTTCTCCTCGGGCACGGGCCGGCCGATCTCGCGGCCGAGAGCGCGCAGGAAGTCGCGCAACGTGTCGGCGCGGCGCAGCGCCTCGGCGCGGCCACGCTCCGTCCGCATCGTCGCCGGCAGGCGGAGGAGCTTCGTGAAGAAGTGGTCCACCGAGTACGCGCGGTCGTCGAGCGGGCGCCGCTCCGCCCACGGATCGTCCGCGTCGTAGAGCGCACCGCCCATCGCGACGCCGGTCGCGATCACGCGGTAGAGCCCGAACGCGCCGAGCGCGTCGAGCCGGTCGGCGTCCTGGAGGGCGCGGCCGAGCGCGGTTGCCGGCGTCGCGCCGCGGCTGAACGCGTGGTCGCGGATCGCCTCGACGGCGTCTTCCACGGCCGCGGGCCCGAAGCCGAGCGCGGCGAGGCGCGTGCGCGCGAACTCCGCCGAGCGCTCGCTCGCCCGCGCGCGGTCCGGGTGGTCCTTCGGAACGTGCACGGCGTCGTGCAGCAGCGCGGCCGCGATCGCGAGCCGTGGCTCGAGAGCCGGATCGAGCCGCAGCGTCCACTCCGCGACGCGCAGCAGGTGCGCCGCGTCGTGCGCGCGATCGGCCGCGTCCGCGCGCGCGCGCGCCTCGGCGAGAAGCGTCGCGAGCGCGGGGTCGGCGGCGATGGCGTCGCGAACGGGCTGCGGGTCGGGCGCGGTCAGGATTCGGATCCTCCGGAAACGCGTCGGGGCGCCGCGTCGAGCAGCGCCCCGTGCAAAGCTCCGTCGTTCGCGCGCCGCGGCTACAGCCGCTCGACGAACTCGCCGGTGCGCGTGTCGATCTTCACGCGATTGCCCTCTTCGATGTACGGCGGCACCTTCACTTCGATGCCGGTCTCGAGGATCGCGGGCTTCGACGTGTTCTGCACCGCGGCGCCGCGGATGTTCGGCGTCGTCTCCTTGACGGTCATCTCGACGAACATCGGGACCTCGATGCCGACGACCTTGCCGTCGAAGTACATCGCGGTGATGACCATGCTCTCGAGCAGGTAGCCGACGGCCTCGCCGAGCACGTCCTTGCCGAGCGCGACCATCTCGTAGTTCTCGGTGTTCATGAAGTTGAACTCGTCGCCGGCGCGGTAGGTGAACTGCAGCTTGTGCTCGTCGAGCACGGCGCGTTCGACCTTGTCTTCCGACGAGAACCGGTGCTCGTTCTTGGAGCCGTTCTCGATGTTGACGAGCGTCGCCTGCACGAAGCCTCGCAGGTTGCCGGGCGTGCGGTGCACCACGACCGTCACGCGGTGCGGCTTGCCGTTGTGCATGATCAGATTGCCGACCTTCATCTGGGTCGCGGAGATCATCGGGAGTGCTCCTCAGTGATGCGGGTGGATCGGGAGGGGGAAGCGCGCCTCTCGAGGCCACTCCCACTGCTCGTTGCGGGCGGGGATTTTGCCCGAGGCGCGGGGGGCGGCGCAAACGCCGCGCCCCCGCTGCGCCCCGCCGAGCACGCACGCCGCGGGCGCGCGCCGCGCGGGGGGCGCGCCGCCCGAGGCGCGGACACACGCTTCTACTTCGCGCTGTTGTCGTCGAAGCCGAGCAGCCCGCCGACCTTGCCGAGCGTCTCCCAGGCGTTGAGGCGCACGCCGGTCGTCACGCGCACGCCGTCGGCGGCGTCGTTCTTGGCGCTGCCGTCCACGCGCACGTGCACGAACACGCCCGAGACCGGGTACGTGTGCTCCTTCTTCATGTCCTCGTTCTTCGTGAGCGTGTACTCGATCCCCATCCGGATCTTGTAGCGGCCCGTGCGCTGGCCGCGCGGGAACAGGTCCGTCTTCCCGAAGCCCGCCTCGATGAACGTGCCCGTGAACGGGTGACGGTTGAACTCGAGGCCGGCGCCGAAGAAGCGGTTGTCGATCAAGTCGCCGATCGAGTCCGACACGCTGATGCCGCCCGTTTCGAGACGCACGTACGCGGCGTAGCGCGCCGCCGTCCACTCCCCGCCCTTGCCGGCGCTCTCGACCGGGCCGAAGAACCGCATGAGACGGCCGCCGAAGTAGAACTCGCCCGCATCGGCGTCGGTGAGCCGCTTCGTGACGTCCTCGTCCTCGGCGATCTTCCCGGTGAGGCTGTCCACGAGGAACGTGCGCTTCGAGAGCAGCGCCGCGCCGTACAAGCGCACCTGCCACCCCTCGTTCTCGAGCGAGACGGGCGCCATCTCGAGGCGCAGGCCGAGCGCGAGCCCGCTCGCGGTCTCTTCGCGGTCCACGCCGCGAATCTGCGCGTTGATGCGGTCGTTCGAATGCGCGGCGAACACCGAGACGTCGAATCCGTCGGGCATCGCGAGCGAGGCGGCGGGCGCGAGGAGCGAGGCGAACAGCGGAGCGCAGAGCGCGAGGAGCGGAATGCGGCGGATCATCGGCGGCCTCCGAGGCGCGGGGATGCGCCACGGAATCGCGCCCGCGGGAGTCGCGGGCGGAGCGCGGCGCCGGAACGGCGAGCGGCGAGCATAGGCGGGACGCGATCTCGATCGAGCACGGAATCGTCGCGCGCGCTCACTTTCCCCCGGCGCCTCGCTCGCGCGCGGCCGTCGCTACCTCACGACGCCCGTGTTTGCGGAAAAACGTTCCGGGGCGGGCTCTCGATTCGAGCCCGCCCCGGACGTACGACACGATCCGACGTCGTTCGAGCCGCGGCCTGCCGCGGCCGCGCGATCAGTTCGACGGCGTCGCGAACGGCCCTCCCGGTCCGCGCGCCGGCGCCGCGTCGGCCTCGCGTCCCGCTTCGAGCGCGCGCTTCACGCGCGCCCGCGTCTCCATGAGGTGCGCGCGAACGTTGTCGCCCATCGGCGCCTCGCCCGCGAGCACGCGCGCGCAGCGCGCGTCGATGCGCGTGAGCGCGAGACGCGCGAGGGCACGTGCGTCGTCCGGCGCGATCGGCGACGGCGACACGACCATGTTCGCGAGTTTGTCCACGAACGCGCGCTGCGCTTCGCGGCGCGTGTTCGGACCGTTGAGCGCGCGGAACGCCGCCGCGCTCGCGACGCCGCCGCCGACCTCGCCCCACAGCGCCTTCGTGAGGCCGTCGAAATACTCGGCGAGCGTCAGCGCGCCGGCGTTGCGCGACTCGGTCTCGCGCATGCGCGCGAGCAGGAACGGCGACGTGAGGCCGTTGAGCAGCGCGTTCTGGATCGCGAACGCCGTGCCCGCGAGGTCGTAGTCGGCGCGCGAGGCGAAGTTCATCCCCCAGTGCGCCCAGCGGTCGGACGCGAGCTTCGTGAGCAGCACGGGATTCACGGCGAACGCGTCGGCCGCGAACGCGCGCTGCGCGAGGAAGTCGAGCGCCTCGCGCTGCTTCGACGCCGGAATCGGCGCGACCGGCGTGCGCTCGCCCGGCTGGCCCTTGCGAACGCGCGTGATCTCGGAGCCGCCGAGGTACTTCACGCCGAACCCGAGCGCGATGCCGTACTGGCCGAACGCGGTGTCGAGCGCGCGACGCAGCACCGGGTAGCTGCCGTCGGCGCCGAGGATGCGGTCCTCGAAGTTCGGATTGCGCCACAGGCTCGAGAGGTACGCGGTGCGGTCCTTCGCGAAGCGCAGCGGATCGTCGCCGAGGTCGTAGATGTTGCTGCGCGGGTCCGGCGAGGTCGGCAGGTAGGTGTCGTCGTCGCTCGAGTACTCGTTGCCGGGCGCGAGGTTCTCCTGCGCGATTCTCTGAACGACCCCGTAGTCCTTCCACGGGTCCTTCTCGCCCGACGGCGTGTACGCGTAGCGGATCCGGAACAGGTCCTCGGTGCCGGCGCCTTGAGTCCAGTAGTAGCCCTGCTTCGTGCGGTCGAGCGAGATGTTCGGCGTCGGGTACTCCATCACGGAGGAGTACATCCCGTGCTCGGCGATCCAGGCCTTGTCGTTCAGCTTGTCGTAGGGCGTGGACGTGCTGCTGCGGAAGTTGTGACGCAGGCCGAGCGTGTGCCCGACCTCGTGCATGACGACCCACACGACGAAGTCGTGCAGGTACTCGGTCGGCACCGGGCTTCCCGGCGGCATCGAGCCGTCCACGAGCATCGCCATCTGCTGCAGCGCGAGCCCGTCGGCGCCGACGGCGCCGACCTCGCACGCGTCCTCGAGCGCGAGCCACGACGGCAGCGAGCGGAGCCGCGTCTCGGGCAGCGCCTGCTCCGCGATCTGGTCCGGCCCCGAGTAGCGACGGTAGGCGTTGCGGCCGTTCTGGAACATGGACGCTTCGAACAGGATGTCGGCGTCGAGGATCTCGCCCGTGCGCGGGTCCACGCGCGAGGGTCCGATGGCGCCGAACGACGGCTGCGTGGACGTGATCCAGCGCAGCGTGCTGTAGCGCACGTCCTCGGCGTCCCACGTCGAGTCGTCGGGCGCGTCCTTCGCGAGGATCGCGTTCTTGAAGCCCGCGGCCTCGAACGCCTTCTGCCACTTCTCGACGGCTTCCTTCACCCACGGCCGGTACTCGGCCGGCACCGTGCGGTCGATGTAGTAGACGATCGGCTTCACGGGTTCGGACAGCGCCGCCGTCGGGTCCTTCTTCTCGAGCCGCCAGCGGTCCACGAAGCGCACCCAGAAGTTCTCGTCGGTGTCGCGGCTGAAGTCCTTGTGCACGGTGAGGAAGTAGCCGACGCGCTCGTCGGCGAGGCGCGGCTGCATCGGCACGTCGGGCAGTTTCGAGAACGAGTAGTGCACCTTGATCGGGATGAACCGGTCGTCGGACACGCCTTCGAGCCCGAAGTTCGTGCGGTCGTTCGGCGAGTAGGTGAGCAGCGCCTCGGCCTCGAAGTTCTCGGGGAACATCTTCGTGGTCGTGACGGTCGAGCGCTCGGGGTCGAAGCGCACGGACTTGTCGAGCGCGCCCTTCAGGCCCTCGGCGAGGTCGCTCACGTCGCTGACGAGGAACTTCGCGAAGTCCACGAGCACCGCCTTGGTCGAGTCGTTCACGCTCTCGACCTTGAGCGAGGCGATCACGGAGTTTCCGTACGACAGCTCGACCGCCTTCTCGATCGCGGAGCCCTGGGGCGCGCGGAAGCGGATGTTCTTCTCGATCACGAGCACGCGGTCGCCGGCGCGCTGGAACTCGAGCAGCCGGTCGTTCAGCGGCAGGCCGCCGAGCACGAAGTTCGAGCCGATGCCGCTCGCGAAACTGAAGATGCCGAGGAACGGCTTCTCGAACTGGTCCGCACGGATCTCGAGGTACAGGTTCTCGCGCTTGCGGTAGGTCGTGAAGAAGCCCTTCGCGACGTCGGTGTCCTTCGTGAGCTTCTTCCATTCGCCGTAGGGCTTGTCCTTGTCGCCGGCGGCGTCGGCGGGCGGGGCGCCCTTGCCGCCCTTCGGCGGGGCGGGCGCGGCGATCGCGGCCGCGGCGAACACCGCGAGCATCGCGAACGAGAGCGCCGAGATCTTGAGCGTGTGACGAAGCGGCATGAGTCCTCACTCCTTCTGAGACGGGGCGCCCGGTCCGGGCCACGGGAAGCGTGGCGCGGCGCGCGCCGCGGGGTTGGCGGTCCGGGAAAGCTAACGAAGGCCGCTACCGGCGCGCGCGAGACGCGAGACCGGCGCGGTAATTCCACGCACGGGCGGCCGCTTCCAACCTTCGGGCGGCGTGTTCGTGTCAGAGGGGCAACGACGCCTGCCCGGCGCTCCTGGAGGAGGTTTCCGTGATTGCTTCGGCCCGTCCGCGTTACGCCCCCGCCTTCGCGTCGCTCGCGGCGCTGCTGCTGTTCGTCACGCCCGCGCTCGCGCGCGCCGGGCATTCGTTCGGCTACGGCGACTCGAACGAATTCGCGTACGCGTTGCTCGGCGAGGACCACCAGACGTTCAGCGGCTCCGCGGACGCCTCGGACTGGAAGGCGCTCGGACGCCTGCGCGACGACGAGGACGGCGACCTGCTGTGGTTCCGCTACCGCGGCGCGCAGTACGTCGTGCGCGACGCGGCGCTGATCGAGCGCGCGCACGTCGCGCTCGATCCCGTCTCGCGGCTCGGCGAGAAGCAGGGCCAGCTCGGCGCGCGCCAGGGCGCGCTCGGAGCGAAGCAGGGCGCGTTCGGGGCGAAGCAGGGACAGCTCGGCGCGAAGCAGGGGCGATTGAGCCGCAGACTCGCTCTGCTCGAGCGCCGTCGCGCCGAAGGCGACGGCGACGAGAGCGCGCTTCGCGCCGAGAGGCGGCGCATCGAGGACGAACTCGACGCGCTGTCGAACGAGATCGGGTCGCTCGCGCGGCAGATGGAACCGCTCTCCGCCGAGCAGGAAGCGCTCGGCCGCGAGCAGTCGCGGCTCGGTGAGATGCAGCAGAGGGAGAGCGCGAAGGCGCGTGTCGCGCTGGAACGACTCGCGCGCGAGGCGATCGCGAGCGGCAAGGCGGAGAAGCGGGTGCGCTGAGTGCGAGCCGGGGCGGGACGAGCGCTGCGGCTACGGCGCCTCGCTACGGGGCCGCGCGCGGCAACGAGGCGAGCAGATCGCCGATGAGTGCGGCCGCCGCTGAATCGCCGTAGGCGTGCGCGGCCGCAGAGCGGAGCGGACGAGCGCGCGCGGAGTCCCCGCACGCCACAAACGCGGCCGCCGCATAAAGTGCGAAGTCGGGGCGTGTCGGATACGCCTCGGAGAGCTTCTCGTACTCGACCGCGGCCGGCCGCGCCTCGCCCGCTCCGATGAGCAATGCCGCGAGGTTCTCGTGGTCGCGGCCCCAGTTCGGGTTCAGTGCTCGCGCTTCCGGGATGTCCTCGGGGCCCGCGACGACCTCGGTGAGTACGCGCACGGAATCGAACACGAAGAAGTAGTCGCGGCCCATCGGCGCCCGCGGATCGCGAGCGCGATAATACGAGTAGAACCCCGCGCGAAGCGTCGAGTCGCGATACCACACGCGAAGCGCCGGGCTCTGACCGGCCACGAGCCCGATGTTGTTCGGCACGTGACCGAAATAGACTCGCGAGTACGGCGGCAGGACCGGATGTCGGTAGAGCAACTCCTTCCGGATGTCCGCGAGGATCCGGCCGGCACGCTCGTGGTACCACACGCTTCCCCAGTCCGACGCCGGAGTCGCGGCATTGGCGCCACGCAGGAACACGGCGAGCGCGAGCGCAATCGGCGCCGCGCGCGGGAGTCGTGCAAGCCCGAGGCCGAGAAGCAACCACGCGCCGAGTGTTCCGAGGCAGGCGTAGTACGCGTGCCAGCCGATCGAGGGCAGGAACGACGGCAGCTCGCCGGCGAAGGTCCAGAGGATTCCGAACGACGCCGCGCGAGCTTCTCCGGGCGCGGGCGTTCGATCGCGAGCGGCGAGCGCTGCGACCAGCGCGATCACGAGCGCGGAGGCCCCGATCGCCAGCGCGCGGGCGAGGTCGAGCCCCTCCGGCGCGGGGAGGCGCTCGAGGCTTGCGAGCGAGAGGATCGACTTCGTCAGCACGACGGGCCATCGTGGGCGAGTCGCCACCTCGACGCGTCCTGAATACTCCGGCCCGAACAGGCGGTCGAGCAGCGTTGGGTGAAGAACCACCCACGCGACGACGAGCAGGATGAGAGGTGCCGTCCGCCGAAGCGCCTCGCGCGCGGGCGTGCGGCGCACGAACACCTCGGCCCCGAATGCCAGGATCGGGAGCACGCCTGCCGTCTCCTTGCTGAGCAGCGCGAGCGCCGCCGGCAGAAGCGCGAGCCGGTTCCGCCCCGACACGACGGCGAGCAGCGCGAGCATGGAGAACAGCAGCATCCACAGGTCCTGACTGCCCGAAATCCAGACGATCGGCGTGCCCCACAAGGCCTGCGCGCTCGCGCCGAGCGTCGCGAAGATCGCCGCGCGGCGCGGCACCACGCGCGCGAGGAGTGCGGCGTACAGCAAGAGGCTCGCCGTCCAGAGCAGCAGCCCGACGACGCGGAAGGCCGCCGGCTCGAGACCCGCGATCCGCTCGATGCACCAGAAATGGAGCTCGCGCGACCACGGTCGGTACCAGCCGAAGTCCGTGTTCGTCCGCGACCACAGGCCGGCGAAGTTCGAGTGGATGACGCGATCGAGGAAGACGTAGTCGTCGGCCAGGAACGGCAGCCGGAAGTGCGGGCCGTACGACAGCGCGCCGAGGAACAGCAGGGCGAGGACGAGAGGCACGATCAACGCGACGACGCGCGCCTCGGGCGGCGCGCTCGCGTCGCGAGGACGGATGTGATTCACGCGTGACGAATCAGCGGAGGTCGAGTGCATTGCGCCGACGCCGTTGCGAACGCGCGTGCTTCGAGCTCAATCGAGGAGCGCGGCCGCATAGTCGGGGAAGCTCACCAGGAGATCGTGACATCGCCGTCAATGATGCGCTGAACGGAGAGCGCGATGAGGCCAACGAGTGCTCCGAAGACCGTTGACCAGAAGCCGATCAGCACGATGAGGGCGAGCACGGCCAGCGTAACGAGCCCACCCTCTCCACGAGACGACTCGCGGTCCGAAACAAGTGCGACGACGATCGTGATGCTGTTCGGGGTCCCGATTGGGTGCTCCGCTTCAGAAACTCACTCCTCGGACGCAGGCGATGTCCCGGCAAGCGCGAAGGTCACTCCTGCGACCACGGCGCACAGGATTGTCGCCTTCATCGGAATCCACCCTTTCGCGCGGAACGCTCCGCTTTGGACGACCGACGGCGTGAACGCTACCAGAGCCAGAGCGCGGTGATCGTCACGCCCCAGAGCAGACTCGATCCCGCAGTGATTGCCATCGTCGCTCCGTTCGCCAACTCCATCAGGCTTGGCGTCCATCTTCCGATGATGAAGGTGGCCGGGAACCCCAGTTGAAACCACACTCGTCCGAGCACGTCCGCCCACCAAGGTGGGTGTCCGCCGACTTCCCCCGCGAGTACTGAGAAGAAGGCCATGACCGCAAGCACCCAGTGCGCCGCGGCGACGACCAGCGCCAGGCCAACAGCCTTCACCTTCGTCGGCATGCCGTGCCACCTCTCGCGAAGGCGGCGCGCTTCCGGTCTCATCGCGTCATCGCCTGGCCGAACGTACGGCTGCATCGTGATAGCGCTCGCATGTCCGAGAGTCTGCTGCAACGCCGCAACGCTTCCGCCGCGCCAGAATCCGATGAGCAGAAGACCGAGAGCGGGCGAACGCCAGCTTCACCAGGAAATGGTGACGTCGCCGTCGATGGCTCGCTGAACGCCGAGGGCGATGAGGCCCACCAGGGCCCCCCCGGCCGTCGCCAAGAAGCCGGTAAGTAGAAGAGTGGCGAGCACCGCCATCGCCGCGAAGCCCTCCACTCCGTGAATCGTCCCGCGTCGAGACACGACTCCAAAGACGTCGCGGACGAGGTCGGCGGTCTGAGACACGAGGCCTGCCAATGCGCCGCCAAGCGCGCCCCGCCAAAGGCGTGGCCTGGGCACCCGTCCAACCACCAGCCACCACACGACCGGAGTCAGCAAGATCGTGAGCAACAACTGCCTGCGGGCAATCGTCCAGTCGAAAAGCGGCCACCAGACCGATGTTGACACAAGTCCGAACAGGAGTGCTGCGACGCATGTCCTTCGGAAGAACGTCATTGGCACCTCGCCGCACGGCGAATCTACTGCTGCAGGATGACCCTCCGCCGGAGTGGCTCCTCGCCGACCTTGAGCCGGCAAAGGTAGACGCCCGGGCTGAGCCGATGACCCGACAAGTCGCGTCCGTTCCATTCCACGGAGTGGCTCCCCGGTGTGAGGTTCTCCCAGCGCCAGCCTCGCACGTGACGACCGAGGATGTCGTAGACATCCAGTGCCCCTGCGCATTCCTGCGGCACGGCGAAGGAGAAGGCCACGCCCCGCGACGTTGGGTTGGGGAACGGCGGATCGAAACGAAGCCGAGAGGGCGCCCCTTCTCGATCCACGCCCACGAGCGAGCCGAGTACGATCACACGTGAGGCCGTGTTGTTCGCGAAGTTGCTCTCATCCAAGGCGTGCGGACTCACGTGAACCTGCACTTCGTGCGAATCCGGCGCCACCGTGACCCACGGGACCTGAACGGTGGCGGTGCTTGCGGCCGCCAGATCGACCGTTCTAACGCCCAGAAGCGCACCGGTCCGGAGATCGCGAATCTCCACCGCGACGCCCACCGCCGCCTTCGAGCTGTTGTTGTGCACCGTGGCGTAGACCGTCAGGGGAGTCGCCGGGCTGCGGGGAGTCCGTCGAGAGATGGATGTCGTTCGCGGAGATCGCTAGATCCAGCGTGTCGGCAAGCTCGCAGTAGACGACGGCCGATAGCGGGCCCGCACCGGGCGGCGCCTTGGAGCGACTGCGGCGGACTTGAAGCCTAGACCGACGGTCGCGTTCGCGGCCGCACGGTGCGGCCCAGCGTGTAGACGACGCCCACGGCGAGAAGGCCGGCCACCAGCGCCCATCGACTCGCTCTCGTCGTTGACGGCGCCGTTGCGGAGTCGAAGCGCGCGTCGACGATCAGGAACGAGTCCAAGTTTCGCCCCTCGAGATCCGCGCGAACGAGCCGTCGCGCCGTCGCGAAGTCCGGAACGCTGATGAGCACGCGGTCACCCACGAACGTCGCCCCGGAAGCGGTTCGAAGCGTCGTCGTGTCGCTCGAGAATTCGAGTTCGACTCCGCGGCGAGTGTGGACGACGGACGGCCAATCCGTGCAGGACAGGAGCCCGCCATTCGCGATCAGGGTCGATCCCGAAGATCCCCCGCCCCAGTAGACCTGGACGACGAGCGCAGAAGCGCCGCTCGGTGGGCTCTGCGTGAGTACTTCGTAGCGCCCGGCGCCGACCTTGGAGGTCGTCGTCGTCACGAACAGGGTGCTGTCGACTCCTCCGATCGCCGCGAAGGCCGTCGCCGTGATACGCGCGCCCAGCCCGAGCGCACCCCCGGAATCCGGATTCGAGAGGATGAAGCCGAACTGAGTCGAATCGCCCGGGCTCGGACAGCTCGAAGCGCCGCCCTCGAGTCGAGTGGTGACACCGAAATCCGAATTGACCGGGCCGACCCGCAGGACCCTGAACGTCGTGTCCATGAGCGCCCCGGGCGGCGCGGGGACTGCGGCCATGACGGCGTTGGCATCTGCCGGCACCGTGCAGTGGCAATGACCCCACGGCACACAGATGCCCCAGCAGGCGCCACCGCGCTGCCAGCAGCATTCGCAATCGGACTGCGTGCAATTGCAGGGAGTTCGGTACGCGAACGAGCCGTCGGCCATGACGCCGGTGACGACGAAACTCGCGAAGAGCGCGGCGAGCGATCGGACCGCCACCCACAGCCAGCGTGACGACTGCTTCGAGCGAGCATGCACGTTGCGCACCTCCTGTTTCTGGTCCCACCGTCCGAGCCGACTCCTCTATGCCCCCGAGGCTTCCCTCGCCTCCGTGGGACGATGCTCCGCCCCCCCTCACCCCGAGTGCCGCGCGCGGTTCCTCGGGCGGTTGAGCAGGTTGCGCAGCGTGCGGTCGGTGATGCCGAGCAGTTTCGCCGCCTTCACGCGGTTCCCCTGCGTCGCGCGCAGCGCGCGCTGGATCGTCGCCCAGCGGATGCTCTCGAGGTTGAATGCATCCGCGGCGGACGGTCCGGCCGACACGGTCGAGAGCGGCGGGCGCACGTGCGCCATCACCGCCGCGTCGGAGCGAAACGGCAGCACGTCCCCCGGCGCGAGCGTCGCCGCGCGCGATAGCGAGACCGCGCGCGCGATCGCGCTCTCGAGTTCGCGCACGTTTCCGGGCCAGTCGTGCCGTGCCAGCGCGGCGAGCGTCTCGGGCAGCAGCTCGGGCTCGCGCACGCCGACCTGCCCCGCGGTCTTCGCAGCGAAGTGACGCGCCAGCCGCTCCACGTCTTCGGGGCGCTCGCGCAGCGGCGGCAGGTGGATCGTCGCGGACTGGAAGTGCTCGTACAGGTCGCCGCGGAAGCCGCCGGCCGACACCTCGACCGGCAGACTGAGGCTCGTCGTCGCGACGACGCGCACGTCGGCGCGAATCGTGTAGTCGCCGCCGAGGCGCTCGAACTCCTGGTCGCGCAGCGCGCGCAGCAGCCGCGCCTGCTGATCGAGGCGCAATTCGGGGATTTCGGAGATCAGCAGCGTCCCGCCGTGGGCGCGTTCGAGCGCGCCGATACGGCGCTCCGCGGCGCCGGCAAACGCGCCGCGTTCGTAGCCGAACAGCTCGCGCTCGAGCTGGGTGCTCGAGTGCGCGGCGCACGACAACTCGACGAACGGACCTCCGGCACGGGCGCTGCGCGCGTGCAGGGCGCGCGCGAACAGGGTCTTCCCCGTGCCCCACTCGCCCTCGATGAGGACGGGAACGGGCGTCGGCGCCACGGCGTCGAGCGTTGCGAGCGCCTCGAGCAGCGCGGGGCTGCGCCCGACGACGGCCGGCGCGGACTCGAGTCGCGCGAGCCGCTCGCGGTAGTCGCGGTTCTCGCGCCTCAACCGCGCGGTGCGCAAGGCGTGTTCGATCACGAACCGCAGGGCGTCCGCCGAAGCGGGCCGCTCGATCCGATCCACGCCTTCTCGGGTCAGGAACTCGCGGCCGCGTCCCGGCTCGACGATCAGGACGACCGGAAGGTCCGGATCGAGCGCCTGCATTCGCTCGATCGCCACATCGGCCTCGGGCGCGAGCGCATCGAGATCGGCGAGGACCATGTCCGCGCGGTGTCGTTCGAGCAGGTAGTACGCCTCGCGCAACTCGCGCACGGCGGTCGTCTCGTGGCCGAAGGAGCGCAGCGCGTCCTCCAGCGAAGCGAGTCGCTCGGAGTCGCCGTCGATGCAGATCAGGGTGGACATGTTCCTCCGGTCCACGCCCGCCTCGGGGCGTGGGGTCGCAGGCACTCGGGCCGCGAAGGTCGTGATGGGGGAGAACGCTTCATGGGAGGTGCGCGGTGCGCCGCCCGGATACGGCTCCGAGCGTCACCCGCGCCTTGTCGAGACTGTCGAGCAGCGCCGCCGAGAAGTGTCCGTACTGGACGGCGTGCGCCGGATCGACCGGGCAGCCAGCGATCAGCCGGCCGAACATCCCGGTTGTGATCGAGCCGTCCTGGCGCCGTTCGAGACAGGTTTCGAGCAGGCGCTGGGATTCGAGCGAGAGCGCGAGCACGTCGTCGAGGAACAGCGTTCCGTGCACCGCGGGCCACAGGGAATTGCCGCCGGGCCCTGCGCTCGAGAGACCGAGCCAGGAGTGCATCGCGGCGATGAGCCGGTCTTCCTCGTGCGAACAGTCGAGTCGCACGATCGGCCCGGACGACACCGCGCTCGCGCGGTGGAAACGTTCGACGATGTCCAGTCGAGCCGATTCGTCTCCACCGACGACGAGCGCGTTGACGAGCCCGCGCCGCTGGAGCGCGGCGAGCGCGGGGCGTTCTTTCGGTCCGAACGGTGCGGGTGACGCCGAATCGACGAACGAGGGGGGCATTCGTCGAGTCACTCAGCGCGTGAAGCGGCGATCCTGCGATCGCGACTTCGCAGCGAACGCCGGAGACTTGGCCAGCGTGGCGCCATTCCACACCCTGAAGTTCTGGACGCTCGCCCAGCTCGGCAGGCTCCAGCCGGTGGAAATCGGCGCGGGAGTCAGGACGGGGGCCTGAATGGCGCGGGTGCCGCCGGTCGAGTTCGGCTGACCCCCTTGAGCCTGAGAATTCGAGGCCAATCCCAGGGCCGCGAGGGCGAGGACGGCGAGGGCGAGGGTGATTCCGCTGCGGCGACGGTTCATGGCGCACTCCACTCTGCGAAGGGTGAACATCAAGGGCTGTGCACCTTGCAGGGCGAGGAATGTGCCGCTGGGAGACGGAGGCAGGCACTGGCGCGTAACGGTCTGCGGCGCAGTCCATTGCGGCGCGAACAGGCCGGCAGTTCGGCGGGGGCTCTGACCCGAGAATTCGCAAAAATCTGCGCGCGGAAGTCACGCGCACAGCCTAATTCGGGCAGGGGCTCTAGAAAAGCCTAGATTCGCAGTTTGTTGCGAATTCGCCGTTTTTCGCGCGACGTTCCGATCCCGAGCTTCTTCATTCGGTATCGCAGCGTCTGCTCGGCGATGCCGAGCTCGCGGGCCGCGCGGCTCTGATTCCCGTCGGCGTGATCGAGCGCCCGCTGGATCATCCGGCGCTCGACTTCGGAGAGCGCCTCGAGCAGCCGGCGCTTCGCGTCGAACCGCAGGCTGCTGCTCCGTTGCTCGAGATCGCGCGGCGGCGGCTCGGGACGCAGCACCTCGCCCGGCGACATCGCGATCGTGCGCTCGATGTAGTTCTGCAGCTCGCGCACGTTCCCGGGCCAGTCGCTGTGCATCATCACGGCGAGGAAGTCCGGAGAGAGGACGAGATTCTCGCGATCCTGCTGCTTCTCGAAGTGCCGAACGAAGTGCTCGACGAGCGCCGGAACGTCGCCCTTGCGCTCGCGCAGCGGCGGCAGCGCGATCTCGATCACGTTGAGGCGGTAGAACAGATCCTGGCGGAACAGTCCCCGGTCCACGAGCTGGCGCAGGTCGCTGTTCGTCGCCGCGATGATGCGAACGTCCACGGCGATCGGGCGCTGGCCGCCCACCGGCGTGATCTCGCGGTTCGAGATCGCCGCGAGCAGCGCGACCTGCTGCTTCGGCGGCATCGTGCCGATCTCGTCCAGGAACAGCGTTCCGCCGTCCGCCTGGACGAACTTGCCGACACGCGCCGTGACGCCGGTCGCGACGTTCGACAGGATGCCGAACAGCTCGCTCTCGAGCAGCGCCTCGGGGATCGCGCCGCAGTTCACGTACACGAAGGGCCCGCGGCGGCGCTTGCCCTGGTGGTGCAGAGTGCGCGCGATCAGGTCCTTCCCCGTTCCCATTTCCCCGGTGATGAGCACGGTCGCGTTCGTGCGCGCCGCGTGTTCGACGAGCGACAGCACCTTCTGCATCGCGTCGCTCGTGCCGATCACGCCCTTCACGCGCACTCGCGCGTTGATCTCGGCGCGTAGCGAGCGGTTTTCGCCCTCGAGCATCTCGTTCTCGCGCCGCACCTCCTCGTGGCCGCGGCTCTTTTCGATCGCGACGGCCATGAGCTGGGCGAAACCCTCGAGCAGACCGCGATCGGATTCGCCGAACGCGTGCGCGCGGCGCGAGTCGTCCAGGTACACCGCGCCGACCGTGCGGCCGCCGAGGAACATCGGCACCGCGAGGATCGAGCGGAGCCGCAGGCTCGCGATGCTCTCGGACGCGGCGCGCGGATCGGACGGCGCGTCGGTGATGAGCAGGCTGCCCCCGGTGTGCGCCACGTCGCGCACGATCTGGCGGCTGTACGTCGTCGCCTCGCTGCGCATGGCGGCCTCGACGGCGCCGAACTCCGCCATGGGCTCGAGCTGGCCGGTGTCTCGATCCACGAGCAGCAGCACGCCGCGCTCGGCGTCGAGCTGTTCGACGACGGCGCGCATCGAGCGGCGCAGGAGTTCCCCGAGGTCCGTGAGCGAGTGCAGCAGCCAGCTCACGCGCTCGAGCAGCCCCGTGTCGCGCGCCGAGGCCGACGGCTGCCCCGAGCGGCGCAGCCATTCGAGCGAGCGAGCGAGCGCCTCGACGCGGCTGCGCCGGTCGCCGACCCGCTCGAAGCCGCGCGCGGCCGACTCGAGCCACTCGACCACGGCCTCGGAGAGCCCCGGCACGTTCGGCGCGAGCTTCGCGAGGTCGAGCGCCGCGCGCGCGCGCTCCCACGGAGCGGGCAGGGACTCGAACGCCGCCATCGCGAGGCGGCCGTTCTCGAACGCGGCCGCCGGGCGGTTGTCCGCGAACGCGATCTCGGCTTCCGCGAGGAGCGCGAAGGCCTCGGCATACGGCGAGCGCACGTGCTCGAGCACGGCGCGCGCCGCATCGAGTTCCGCGCGCGCGCCGAGTGCGTCGCGCTGCCGCAGGCGCACGCGCGAGGAGAACACGCGAGCGATCGCGACGATCGTCGGGCCGAGCACTGCGCCTTCCGGCCGCGCGCGCTCGAACGCCTCGCGCGCGTCGCCCCACGCCTCGCGCGCGAATTGCGCCCGGCCCAGCTCGAGCCACTCCCACTGGCGCTCCTCGGGCCACGCCGGCGTGGGATCGGCGAGCGCGCGCGACGCCGCGCGCAGCGCCGCGGCCCGGCGGCCGAGCACGCGCTCGGCCTGCGCGAGCGCGCGGCGCGCGTAGCCGAGGTTGCCCGGAGCGGCGCGCGCCGAAAGCCGCAGGGCCGCGCGCGCGCGACGGCGTGCGCGGCGGCCGCGGCCGCGCAGCCCGTCGCTCACCGCGAGGTGTCCGCTCAGGATCGCCGCCTCGGTGTCGAAGCGGTCTTCGAGCGCGATGCGCAGCGCCTCGAGCTCCGGTTCGTCCGCCGCCCCCCAGCGGCCGGTGTTCACGCGCAGCTCCCCGAGCTGTCGAAGCCGCGTGCCGAGCGCGAGGCGGTTCGGCGTCGTCCGCACGAGCCCAATCGCCTCGACGAGCAGGCGCTCGGCTTCGTCCGTGCGCCCGCGCGACTGGGCGATGCGTGACTCGAGCGACAGGGCGGCGGCCATGCCGAACGGATCGCGAATCGAGAGGTAGGCCTCGGCCATGCGCCGCTGCAGGCGCTCGGCCGCATCGAGCGCACCGCGCTCGAGATGCTCGTAGCTCAGCCGCTCGCTCGCGAGCCCGATCGCCACCGGGTCCTTCGACTCCTCGGCGAGGCCCATCGCACGGTTCGAGTCCACCGACCCGGCATCACCACGGCCGAGACTCTGAAGCGCGGACGCGCGATTGACGAGCAGCTGCGCGTGCGCCGAGGCGGGGAGCGCCTCGGATTCGGCGCGACGCACGACGTCGAGCACGCCCTCGAGGTCGCCGACGCGAAGCGCGGACGTCGACAGCAGCACCCAGAGGCTCGCGCGCGACGGAGCCGCGGGGTCGAGCGCCAGTGCGTGCTCGATCGGATCGCGCACCTTGTCGTAGCGCCCGCGAGCGCGGAACGACTGGGCGGCGCGGACGTACCAGCGCGCGGCGAGCGACGCGTCGGCGGACCGGGCCGCGGCAGCGGCCGTGAGCGCCAGAGGGCCGTCCGGATCGAGCGCGAAGGCGGCTTCGGCCGCCTCGAGCGCCAGCGCGGTCTCGCCGAGCGCGAGCGCGTGGCGGACGCGATGAGTCGCCGCGATCCCCGGCGCCTCGAGCCGCACGCGGTGGAGCGCCGCCGCGCGGTCGGGCGCGATTCGCTCGCGCAGCCACTCGGCCACGGTCGCCCCGCGGAGCAGCAGCACGCCGCTCGCCGCCCGCGTCACGAGACCGTTCGCGACGAGCGAGGGCAGCGCGTCGTCGGCGCGCGGCTCGAGCGCGCGCAGCGCCTCCGGAGCGAGCGCTTCGCCCGCGAGCGCGAGCGCGTCGACGGTCGCGCGGCCGGACGGGTCGAGCGCATCGAGTCGCTCGAGGAGCCGTTGCTCGAAGTCGCCCGCGCCGCCGACTTCCGAGAGCCGCGCCGCGTGCACGGTGATCCCGGCCTCGGTCTCGACGATCGCGCCGGCGCGCGCCGCGGCGCGCAGCAGTTCGACCGTGAACCCGGGATGTCCCGCAGCGTGGCGCGCGAGGAACTCGAGCAACTCGCGCGGCGGCGGCGCGTGGAGCCGGGCGCCGACGAGCGCTTCGACCTCGGCGGGCGCGAGCACGTCGAGCGTCACCCCGATGCCGCGGCCGGCGTCGAGCAGCACGTCGGCTTCGGTGGCCGCTTCGCCGCGTGCGGCCAGCACCCACCGGATCGCCGGCGGCTTCGCCTGCAGCAACAGCCGCCGGAGCCACGCGCCGCTCCACGGGTCGAGCGCCTCGGCATCGTCGAGCGTGACGAGCAGGCCGCGGACGTCGAGCGCCGCGCCCGCCCACCGCATCGTTGCGTGCACGGCGGGCTCGAGCGCCGCGTCGTCGAGCGGCGCCGCCGGATCGAGCAGCGCGACTCCGGCGTCGGCCGATGCGCGCTTCTCGGCCGGAACGCGGTCGTACAACAGACGCGCGACGGCGCGTGCGACGGCGCCGCGCTCGGAGGAGGCCTGGCACGAGAGCGACAGCGTCGCGCGTCCGGCGAGGATCGCGCGGGCGACGAGCGCGCCGAGGAACGCGGTCTTGCCGACGCCGGCCTCACCGCGGACGAGCGCGAGGCGAGGCGCCCGCGGCGCGAGCGCGAGCCGCGCCTCGAGGCGGACGAGGTCGCGGTCGCGCCCGACCACGACCGCGGCGCCGAACCGCTCGCCGAGATCGCGGCGCGATCCGGGGACGACGCGTTCGATCTCGAGCCGCGCGGCCCGCGCGCTCTCGGGCCGGTCGGACGCCGAAGGAGCGAGCAGCGCGAGCACCAGGTCGAGGAACGGCTCGGGCGCTCCGAAGCCCTCGAGCCGGTGGCGTTCCGGCGGCCCCTCCCGCTGCGCGCGCAGCCGCGCGGCCGCGTCCGCTCCCGGGAAGGGCGGCTCGCCGAGCAGCAGCGCGCACATCGTCGCGCCGAGCCCGTAGAGATCCGAGGCCGGCGTCGGCGGTTCGCCGAGGACCATCTCGGGCGCCGCGTATCCCGCCGTGCCGCGATGCGTCTCGCCCGCGCCCCCGAGCAGCGCGGCGAGCCCGAAGTCGAGCAGTCGCACGCTCGCGAAGCGCGCCGCGGGGTCGGTGTCGGCGACAACGATGACGTTCGTCGGCTTCAGGTCGCCGTGCACGACGCCCGCGGCGTGCAGCGCCTCGAGACCGTGCGCCATCTCGATGCCGACTTCGGCGACGCGGCGCCAGTCCCCGCGCGCGACGACGGCGTCGGCCGAGAGCCCGGGCACGAATTCGAGCACGAGATAGGGCTCGCCCTCGGGCGTGACGGCGAATTCGCGCACGCCGACGATCGCCGGATGCCTCAGGCGCGCGAGCGCTTCGAATTCGCGGCGCAGCGCGGCGGCGCCGCCTTCGACGGCGCGCGCCGGCAGGCGCTTCACCGCGCACTGGCTGCGCGTCGTGACGTCGTAGGCGAGGTAGACCACGCCCATTCCGCCGCTGCCGAGTCGGCGCAGGAACTGGTAGCGGCCTGCGAAGCGGTGCTTCATTCGCTCTCCCCCGCTCGCGCGGCGCCCCGCACCGGCCGGCCGCTCACCGCCCCGGCGGGCGCGAGAGACCGAAGGACAGGAGCAGCGCGACGAGCGCGAATCCGCCGAGCGCGACCCCGGCGGCGAGCGGAAGATAACCGAGTCCGCCGAGCAGTCCGCCCCCGTGGGCCGCGCTCTCCGTCGCGGCGCCGATCCAGAAGCGGCCGAGCAGCACGAGCAGCACGGCGATCAGAAGCAGCCCGGCATCGGTGAGACGAAGCTGCTTCGCGGCGCCCGGCCGCTCGAACCACACGCGTCCGGCGACGACGACGAACCAGACGGCGAGCGCGAGCCCGAGCGCCGTTGGCGGCCCCATGAACAGCAGCGCCGAGAACGAGTACGACGCGCGCGCCATCGGCCACACGAACGCGAGCAGCGTGAGCGCCGCGATCGCGAGCCCGACCAGCGCGTGCGCGATGGCGAGCGTGCGGGGAATCAGGTTGGGCGTGGACGACACGGGCGGCGGCCTCCGGAGTGCGACGGCGCGAGCGGCGGACACGGTAGCACGCGACCGCGTGGGGGCGGCGCGCGGACTTTTCAAGTGCGCCACACGGAATCGCGCATCGGATCGCGGAGAATGCGCGCATCCCGCCGGGGCCCCAGACCCCGGCACCCGTTCACCCGCCGCTTGCCGCGGCGATTCAGGGAGGTTCTTCATGAAGAACCGAGGCGCTTCGACCGGAACGACGCACCGACACCACGGCCAGGATCCCGGCGCTCCCCTGCGCCCGCCGACCACCGCCGAGTCCGGGGTCACGAACCCCCACGACGCGCTCCACGCGCCGGCCGGCGCGCACGGCGAGGGCGGCCACACCGCCGAGCCGCACGCGCACGAGACGGCGGCGCACGGCGAGGCGCACCACGCCGATTCGAGCGCGGTGACGCCGCAGCACGTCGAGGAATCGCTGCACGCCCTCGGTCAGCACGCCGGCCCGGTCCCTCACGAGGCCGGGGCCCTCCCCGCGATCGAGTCGGCGGCGGCCGCGAATCGCGCGGTTCCGTCGCTCCACGAGCTGCGCTCGCGCCACATGCCGGTGCTGCATCCCTACATGTGCTCCGCGTTCCGCGCGCTCACGCTTCCGCGCCGTGCGGCGCTCCAGCACCACCTCGAGGAGCACGTCGGGCAGCGGATCGACTGGCAGGGCTTCGGCATTCCCGACGACACGACCTTCGTGCTCGTGAGCAACGAGCGCGCCTACAAGCACCACCTGAACCGCGCGGCCCAGGAGGTATCGAAGTCGGTCCTCGAGGGCATCGCGTTCGACTGCACGCACCGCTACCGCGACGACCGTCGCCGCCACGAGGCGCTGCGCGCGATCCACGCGGTCGGCGTGTGGAAGTTCTTCTTCGAGGCCTCGCCGAACGACGAGGCGCACGAGTGACTCCGCCCACGATCCGACTCACCTCGCTCATGACGTTCCTTCGCGCTGTGCGCGGTTCGCGCGGGATGCATTGAGGCCGCCTGGAAGCGGCTCGGTGCAGCGCGACCAAGGGGAGCGAGGCCGCCCCCCCGAACCCACACTCCGCAGACGCGGGAGGATGACAATGACCTTCGAACGAAAGAACCCGGCGGACGCCCAGGACGGACGTCTCTCTGAATCTGGAATCAACGAGTCCCCGGCCGGCCGGCGCGAGCGCGCGGCCCTGAACTTCGTGGAGGCCTGGGCGGACTGGCTCGTCGCCTCGGGCTCCGGGGCCGACGCGCGCGGCGAAGATGCGGATCACCATCCGGATCACCACGACTCGCACCGGCACGAGACCGCGACCGAGTTCCACGAGACCCTCGACCACCGGGCGCACACGAACGGCGAGACGCGTGAACCCGCGGCGGATCACGACGTGGCGCTCGCCCACGATGCTTTCGATCACGGCCACCTCGAACCCCGGCGTGCGGCGGTCCACTCGCACGAGACGACGAAGGACTAGAAACAATGATCACTCGACCGAGCATCGAGGCATTGCGGGCGTTGCCGCCGGGCGTGATCGGCGGTGGCTCCCTCGTTCAGGACGGCGGCCCGGCGGGCGGTCTCATGGATGCCCGCTCGGTCCTGTCCGGCCTCCACGAGCTGCTCCGCCTGACGTGGGCCCTGATCCTCGAAACGATGCGCCGGCCGTTCGAAGCGCTGACCGCCGACGTTCCCGCCGGCGAGATGCGCGCCCTGGAGAGTTGGGCCGACTGGCTGACGATCTCGGGAACGATCGAGGGACACGCCCCCGGCGCGGGTTAGGCCGAACCGCCCCTCCAACGCGACGGGCCGGCGCTTCCGAGCGCCGGCCCGTCGTCCTTTCGCAGCGCGAGGGGTCGTGCTCCGAATCACCGCACGCGCACGATGCGCCTCACGGCGTGCTCGCCGTCGGCGTCGAGGCGCGCGAAGTAGAGGCCCGGCGCGGCGAGCGCGCCCGCGCCGTCGCGGCCGTCCCAGTCCGCCTCGTGCGGACCCGCGGACATCGAGCCGTCCACGAGCGTGCGGACGGCGCGTCCGGCGACATCGAGCACGACGAGCCGGGCGCGTCCCGCGCGCGGCAGCGAGAACCGCAGCGCGGCGCCACGGCTCGACGGATTCGGCGCGACCGCTTCGAACGACAGCCGCGCCGCGAGTTCGCCGGAGTCCGCCGCGAGCAGGTTTACGGGCTCGAGGAACCACGAGCCGAGGATCGTCTGGATGTTGTTCTTGAGCAGCGTGTGGTCCCAGCGATACGGCCGGCCCGACAGGAACGCGAAGCGCCCGCCGTGCGGGCGGAACCCCGCGCCGTTCGGCGGAATGCGGATCGCGCCGATGCCGCGCGACGGCGTGAAGCCGAGGCTCACGCGCCACAGCAGCTGGCTCTCGGGCGTCGTGCGGTTCGTGTCGAACACGGCGCACAGGCTCTGCGTGCTGATGCGGCCGATGTTCGTCAGTCCGGGCCGCGTCGTGATGCAGTCGTTGAGCGTCACGCCGGTGCTCGCCCAGTTGATGCCGAGGTACTGGCGCAGGGGCGTGTCGAGGAAGCTCTCGCCCTGGCGCGTGAGCAGGAACAGGTTCCCGCCCGCCTGCAGGTACGAGAGCGCCGGCGTGTCCTGCCACGACGCGAGGTCGCCGTTGAAGTTGTTCCCGATCCAGATGACGTTGCGGTAGTGCCCGAGCACGTCGCCGGGCACGGCGCCGTGGCCGAGCGGCGCCGGCAGCGTCGCGGGGTAGCCGCCGGCCGGCGTGTCGAAGTTGTCCCAGAAGTCGACCGCGTAGTTGCCCCAGAACGCCTTGTCCGTGTACGCGCTCGTGATCTCGGTGCCGTAGTTCGACCAGTCCACGCCGTTCACGAGCAGTACCGAGCGCTCGAACGACGGGTTCGACACGACGGTCTTCACGCTCTTCAAGATCCAGCCGTCCTTGTCGATCTGAACGCCGGTCGGCGACGCCGCGACGTGCAGCACGAACGTCTGCGAGGCGAGCGAGTCCGGCACGACGAACGTTGTCTCGGACGACGCGGTCGTGATCGTGACGTCCACGGGCATGTTGAAGAGCTGCCAGGCCTGGATCTGCTGGAGCGTGAGCGTCACGTCGTAGCCGCCGCCCGACGGCGCGCTCGTCCAGCTGTACTGGTAGGTCGGGTAGTACTCGCCGTAGACCCACTGCTGGAAGAACGCGTCGAGATCGCGCCCGGCGACCGCCTCGACGGCGTCGCGGAAGTCCTCGGTCGTCGCGCTCTTGTAGCCCCACACGTCGCGGTAGTGGCGCAGCGCCTCGAAGAACGTGTCGTCGCCGAGCACGTGCCGCAGCATGTGCAGCACCCACGAGCCCTTGTTGTACGACAGGTTCGAGTCGAACACGCGCGACTCGTTCAACGGGTCGGGCACCCAGACCGTGCCGGCGCCGAGGTAGCGGTTGAAGTTCATGTCGGCGTGGTAGGCGCTCATGCCGCCGATCGCCTCCTGCCACAGCGCCTCGCCGTAGGTCGCGAAGCCCTCGTTGAGCCAGATGTGCGCGAAGTCGCGGCACGTCACGAGGTCGCCCCACCACTGGTGCATCAGCTCGTGCGCGATGACCGACTCGTTGTAGACGCCGAGGCTCGTGCACGTCTGGTGCTCCATGCCGCCCGAGAACGGGAACTCGGCGTGCCCGTACTTCTCGGCGAGGAACGGGTACTCGCCCATGCGCGAGGCGTAGGCCGCGATCATGTCCTTCACCTTCGCGTCCACCGTCGCGGCGTTCCCGACCGATTCGGGCACGATGTGGAAGCGGATGAGCATCGAGTCGGTCGGCGTCGGCTTGTACCAGTCGTCCACGATCGAATAGGCGTACGCGGCGATCGAGACGAGGTAGGTCGCGATCGGGTAGCGCTCCTTCCAGTGGTACGTGATCGTCGCGCCGTTGTTCGTCGTGCCCGTGAGCGTGCCGTTCGAGACCGCCGTCATCGAGCTCGGCACCGTGAAGTGCACGTCCACCGAATCGGCCTTGTCCTCGGGCGCGTCCTTGCACGGCCACCAGGTGCGCGCGCCGTAGGCCTCGGAGAGGCTCCAGATGAGCGTGCGCGCCTGCACCGACGAGAACCCGAAGTAGCCGCTGCCCGACGGCGCGCCGTGGTACGTCACGGTGATGTCGAACGTCTCGCCCGTGTTGTACGCGCGCTCGAGGTTCACCGTGAGCAGGTTGCCGGCGCGCGAGGTCGTCGTCGCGCCGCCCGCCGACGTCGCGCCGTCCACGACCATGTTCGCGTACAGGTCCAGTTCGACGACCGAGATCGGCCCCGCGACGACCGTGCCCTTCGTGCGCACCGTGCCCGAGACCTGATTCGTGCCGGTCGTGAACGTGAGGTTCAGGTCGTGCCACCGCACGTCGTACTGCTGCTGGTTCGCCGTCATCGGCTGGTGCGCGGCCGCGGCGCGCCCGGCGACGCGCGCCTTCCAGGCCGCGAGGTACGGCGCGACGTCGCGCGCGTCGCGCGATTCGGTCTCGCCGTTCGGCATCGGGAACTGGAAAGGTTCGGCGACGGCGCCCGCCGCGGCGAAGGCGACGGCGAGCAGGGCGAGGCTGAGTGGCGCGAACGGGTGACGGCGCATCGGCGGAGACTCCGGGAGCGAGGTGCGGGTGCGGGCGGATTGAACGGGCCCGCGAGCGGTCCGCGGGCGCGATCACTCTAGCATTGCCCGGCGCGCGGCCGCGGCGCGGGATGCGCGGTCAGCGCGGCCGGACGACCAGCGCGAGCGGCACCTTCCGGTGGCCGGCCCAGCGGCGCGTGCGGCCGCCGGACTCGCGCAGCAGGAGCTGCGACGAGATCCCGCCGTCGAGCATCACGGCGCGCGCCGCGCCCAGCGCCCCCATGAGGGCGGCCATCTCGGGGGTCGTCGGCCCGATCGGCACCGCGCCGCCCGCATCCCCGACAGCGTCGAAGCGCGTCAGCACGATGCGCAGCCGGCCGTCGCGCATCTGCCCGAGCGCGAGGCGCGCGTCGCGGTGCCGCAGGTTCACGCCGCCGCCCGGAGCGCGCAAGGCCTCGGGCACGATGCCGTCTCGCTCGAGCAAAGTCGGGTACGACTGGAACGCGGTGACGATCCCCGACGGCGGAGCCGCGAGCGAGTCGCCTCCGATCCAGCGCATCGCCCCCGAGGCGTCGAAGGCGACCGCGCACGACAGCGGGCCCGTGCCGGGCGCGAGCCGCGTGCGTCCGTCGGTGACGACCCAGCCCCACGGCATCGTGTGGAGGAACTGTCCGGCGTTGAACGCGACGAGCGCGTCCTTCGGCGCGCGCTCGATCGTCCAGCGCGGCTTCGCGTCTTCGGGCGTCAGGTCGAAGTCGAGGTCGAAACGCACGAACTCCGGTTCGACGTCCACGACGACGACCTTCGTGCGCCACGCGGGGCCCGCGGCCGCGATCCGCATCGTCGCCCACCACACGCCGGGCGCCGCGCGCTTCCAGCGGAGCGCCGCGGAGACTTCGGGGTTCTCGCCGAGCCACTGTGCGGGCGGCCGATCGGAGCGCCACCACTCGCGCCACCCGCCGCGCACTTCGACGGCGAGCGTCGTGACCGGCGGCGCGTCGGCGCCGAAGACGCGACCGGCGCCGCCCGTCGCGAGGACGAGCGGCGCCAGTGCGCAGGCGAGCGCGATGCGGACGCCGGGGCTCACGAGCCCGCGAGAGCCGCCTGCAGCGCGTCGCGGTGCGAACCGAGCGAAGAGAGCTCGTTCGGCGTGAAGCCGCTCGGGTTCTTGCCGCCCGCGAGGTACATCTCGATGCGCTCGCGCGCCATCGCGAACTGCGCCATGGTGAGTCCGCTGCTCTTCGACTGGTTCATGAGCATCTTGTTGTCGAGGCCGCGCAGGTCGGTTTCCTCGTCGTGCGACTGCTCCTGCAGCGCTTCGAGTTCCGCCGCCTTCGGGTGACGCGGCGGGAGCGCGCCGCACTTCGCCTGCGCGGCCGCCGTGTCCGCCTTCGTCGGGCCGGACATGTCCATCATCTGCTGCTGCAGCTTCGCGACGGTCGCGTTGTCGCCGGCGGCCTGCGCCTTCCCCATCTGCATCGCGAGATCCATCATCTTCGCGCGCATGGCCGGGTCGGACTGCATCTTCTGCGACATCTCGTCCTCGCGCGCCTTCGTGCGCTTGTGGATGACCTCGTGCCAGCAGGACTCGGCCTCGCTGCGCTTCGAGTCGGCGTCCTGGATCGCGCTGCTGTACTTCGCGCTGAGGGCGTCCGACGCTTCGACCGTCTTCTGGTGCTTCGCGACGAGCGCCGCGCGGCTCTTGCCCTCGACCGCGCCGGCCTTGAACCCGGTGATCACCTGCTCGAGTCGCGCGTCCGTCAGTTCGAGCAGCACGTCGTCGAACTCGACCTTGCCTCCGCCACCGGCGGCGGTCGCGGCCTCGCCGCCCGCCTTCTTCGTGACGGCTTTCGTGGCCTTGTCCTTCGCGGCCTTGATGGCGTCGCCCCAGCCCGCGTGCGCGGGGAGTGCGGCGCCCGCGGCGAACGCGGCGGCGAGCGCGAGCGAAAGAACGACGGAACGCGTGCGGGTCATGGTCGGCTCCTCGGATGGAATGCGGTCGCGGGTCGGGTTCGGCGCGCGGAGATTCGGACCTCTGCGGATCGAGCGCAAGGGCGGCGGAGTGCCGAGCCTACGCGGGCGGCCGCGTCGCGGTTGCGGGACGTCGCCGGAGTGAACCCCGATCGCCGGCGCGGATCACACGCCGGCCGCTCGCTCAGCGCTGCGCCGCGGGCGGCGCGCCCCAGCCGAGCTGGACGACCTCGAAGTCGTCCGCGGTGAGCCCGTGGAAGGCGGGGTTCAGGACGTCGTTGTCCCAGCGCCCGTCCATCGTGCCCGACACGTACAGGTCGGTGCCGTTGTCCGCGACGATGAGGCCGTAGGTCTTCATCGCCTGGAAGATCTTCTGGACGCCGGCCGGGTAGCCCGTCAGGACCTTCGACGCCTTCATGCGGAGCCGCAGGCCCATCGGCGGCGCGCCGCTCGTGCTCCCCGCCTCGTGCGAGGCGGGCCACACGTAGCCGTTCGTCGCGCGCACCGTGACGCGGAACGCGTGCGTGATCGCGCCGGGGGCCGCGACCTCGTCGTAGCGCACGAGGCCCGGGAAGATCGCGAGCCCCGCCGCGTCGGCGCTCGTCCAGCCGTCGGGGCGCCGCGCGTTGCTCGCGAGATCGAACACGGCGCCCGAGCCCGCCTCCCAACGCGACTGCGATCCGTTCCAGCGCGTCGCCCACGTTTCGAACAGCAGGTCGTGATCGCGGTCGATGATCAGCAGGTGGCGGTCGCCGCTCGTCCCGCCGCCGGCGATGCCGCCCTCGACGTAGTTCGCGGTCGTGCGCGCGATCGTGGGAATCGGGTAGCCCGCGGGCCGCCCGCTCGCGCCGCCATCGCTCTGGCTGCCGTACGGCGAGAACGTCACGGCGGAGAGCGCTTGCGCGCCGCTCACGCCGACGTACGGAATGCCGTAGGGCGGAGGGCCGAAGTCGGGATGCGCGTTGCGCGTCGCCGTCGGGTTCGCCGGCGTGCGGCCGCTGATCCAGTCGATGAAGGCCTGCGAGTTCGCGTCCACGGGCGCGGCCGACACGTCGAGGTTCCACCAGTTGTCCGCGGGGAAGATCTGCCGCGCGGTGAAGTCCTCGAGCAGCTTCACCGTCGTGTCGTTCGCGGCCGGCGGAGCGCTGCTCGCGGGCGGCGCCGTCGGCGAGCC
>JBGAOA010000026.1:0-53216 GCA_044222065.1 Candidatus Eiseniibacteriota bacterium | reverse complement strand
GTGTTCGCCGAGTCGCTCGTCGGCTACGGACTCGGCCGTTTCCTCGCGCGCGTGCGGCCCGACCTGCTGCCCGGCGCGGACGGGGCGCCGCGATGATCAACGCGCTCGCGCAGATCGACCTGCACGCGAACGGCGACCGCAGTCCGTGGCACGCCGCGAGCGCGCTCGCGAAGCTGCTGCTCGCCGCGGCACTCGTCGCACTCGCGATTGCGGCCCCGGGCGTGCGGCTGCAGGTCGCGCTCTACCTGTTCGCGTGGGCGCTCGCGCTGACCGCCCGCGTGCCGCTGCGACTGCTCGTCGCGGCCGCGAGCACGCCGATCCTGTTCGCGCTGCTGTTCGTGATCGCCCGCTGGGACGGCACGTGGGTCACGCCGGCGCAGCTCGTCCTGCGCCCGCTCACGGCGGCGCTCACGGCGGTGTGGCTCGTCGCGACGACGCCCTACCCGGACCTGTTCGCGCCGATCTCGCGCCTGCTGCCGCGCGCGGTCGCGGACGGCCTGTTCGTGACGTACCGCGCGCTGTTCGAACTGCTCGCGCGCGCCGAACGCCTGTTCCGATCGTTGCGCCTGCGCGGCGCCGAACGCGTGCCGCCGGCGCGACGGCTCGCCGCGGCGGGCGAGGGGCTCGGCACGCTCGTGCTGTACGGATTCGAGCGCGGCCAGCGGCTGCACGCGGTCATGCTGCTGCGCGGCCATTCGGGCCGCGTGTGCGGCTGCCGCCACTGGGCCGAGTGGACGGCCGCCGACGCGTGGGCCGCGCTCGCGGCCGCCGCACTCGCCGCGCTCGCGGCCGCGCTCTGGAGCCCGCGATGAGCGCGCCGCGCCCCGCCGCCGCGGCCGCCGAGCCCGTCGTCCGCGTGTCGTGCGTGCGGCACACGTACCCGGACCGCACGATCGTCCACCTGTGCGGCCTCGACTTCGTCGTGCAGCGCGCGCAGCGCGTCGTGATCCTCGGGCCCAACGGCTGCGGCAAGAGCACGCTGCTGTTCCACATCCTCGGGCTGCTCGAGCCGCAGGAGGGCGAGGTCTCGGTGTTCGGCGTCAATCCCGCGCGGGCGTTCGACCGCATCCGCGAGCGCGTCGGCGTGCTGTTGCAGAACGTGGACGAGCAGATCATCGCGCCGACCGTGTGGGACGACGTGTCGTTCTCGCCGCGCAGCTACGGCTACGCCGAGGCCGAGGTCGAAGCGCGCGTGAACGCGGCGCTCGACAAGGTCGGCATCGGCCACCTGCGCCACAAGGTCTGCCACCACCTGTCGGGTGGCGAGAAGCGCAAGGTCGCGCTCGCGGGCGCGCTCGTGCTGAACCCCGAGCTGCTCGTGCTCGACGAGCCGTTCGAAGGGCTCGATCCCGCCTCGCGCAGCGACCTGGTCGAGCTGCTGAACCGTCTCCACCGCGAGCACGGCGTCACGCTCGTCATGGCGACGCACGACGTGAACCTCGTGCCGATGATGGCGGACGTCGTGTACGTGCTGCTGCGCGGCGGCGAGATCGTCGGGCACGGCAGCCCGCGCGACATCTTCGCGAACGTGGAACTGCTGCGGCGGAGCAACATCGAGCCGCCCGTGCTGAGCGAGCTGATCGCGACGCTCGAGGCCGCGGGCGTGCCGCTCGGCCATCCGCTCACGGTCGAAGAGGCGGCGCGCGCGATCGTCGAGTGGGGCGAGGCGCGGCGCGCGCGCGAGGCGGCCGCGGCGGCCGCCGGCCGGAGCGGGACGTGAGCGGCGATCTGTTCGGCGACTCGCCCGCTCCGTTCCCGGAGCCGGCCGCGAACGCGCCGCTCGCCGACCGCCTGCGGCCGCGCACGTTCGACGAACTCGTCGGGCAGCGGCACCTGTTCGAGCCCGGCTCGCCGCTCGCGCTGCTCAAGGACGGCGCGCACCTGTCGTCGGTCGTGCTGTGGGGGCCGCCCGGCACGGGCAAGACGACGATCGCGCGGCTCGTCGCGCGCACCGCGAAGTGCACGTTCGTCGCGTTCAGCGCCGTGCTCTCGGGCATCAAGGAAGTGAAGGAGACGATGGAGCGCGCGCGGCTCGAGCGCCGCCGCACGGGCCGCCCGACGATCCTGTTCGTGGACGAGATCCACCGCTTCAACAAGGCGCAGCAGGACGCGTTCCTCGCGCACGTCGAGAGCGGGGACATCGTGCTGATCGGCGCGACGACCGAGAACCCGTCGTTCGAGGTGAACTCGGCGCTGCTGTCGCGCGCGCGCGTGCTCGTACTGAAGGAACTCGCGCCGGCCGACGTGAGGGCGCTGCTCGAGCGCGCGCTCGCCGACGCCGAACGCGGCTACGGCGGCCGCATCGCGGCGAGCGCCGATGCGCTCGAGCTGCTGTCGGTCGCGGCGGACGGTGACGCGCGCCGGGCGCTCAACGCGCTCGAGATCGCCGCGGCCGCCGCCGAGTCCCGCGCGCGCGGCGGCGCGGCCGCGGCGATCGGCGCGGACGACGTGCGCCACGCGCTCGCGCAGCGGCACCTGCGCTACGACCGCGCGGGCGAAGAGCACTTCAACCTGATCTCGGCGCTGCACAAGTCGCTGCGCGACTCCGACCCGCATGCCGGGCTTTACTGGCTCGCGCGCATGCTCGCGGCGGGCGAGGACCCGCTCTACGTCGCGCGCCGGCTCGTGCGCTTCGCGAGCGAGGACGTCGGCAACGCCGACCCGCGCGCGCTGCCGCTCGCGGTCGCCGCGTTCCAGGCCTACCACCAGCTCGGCAGTCCCGAGGGCGAACTCGCGATCGCGCAGGCCTGCGTGTACCTCGCGACGGCGCCGAAGAGCAACGCCGTGTACGTCGGCTTCGGGAAAGCGCGCGCGGAGGTCGAGGAGAGCGGTTCGCTGCCGCCGCCGCTCGTGATCCGGAACGCCCCGACGCAGCTCATGAAGGACCTCGGCTACGGGTCGGGCTACCGCTACGCGCACGACGAAGCCGGCGGCATCGCCGACCAGGCGCACCTGCCGGACGAACTCGCGGGCAAGCGCTTCTACGAACCGACCGAGTCCGGCGAGGAGGCCGAGGTCGCGAAGCGCATGCGCGAGTGGGAGCGGCTGATCGCCGGGAAGCGCCGCGGCGGCTGAGGCGGTGCGTGCGTCGCGGCGCACTCAGGCGCCGGCGCCGCCCGTGGACGGCACGCCGAGGCGCGCGCGCACCTCGCGCGCGAGCGCTGCGTTCGTCGCGAGTCCGCTGCCGCCCGCGAATCCGGGGCGGCCCTCCCAGTCGCTGAACACGCCGCCGGATTCAGCGATCGCGACCGACGGGGCCGCGAGGTCCCACTCGCGCGCGAGCGCATCCGCCATCGCTTCCGCGCGGCCCGTGGCGACGAGCAGGTAGCCGTACGCATCGCCCCACGTGCGCGCGAGGCGCGCCTCGCGCGCGAGCGCCTCCCACGCGCGTGCGCGCGCGGCGCCGTCCGGCGCGCGTTCGAACGTGCGCGGATCCGTGATCGTCACGGCCGCGTCCGCAAGGCGCGCGACGTCCGAGACACGCGTGCGCGCGCCGTTCCAGAAGCAGCCCTCGCCGCGCGCCGCGACGAGCGACTCGCCGAGCGCCGGGAAGGCGAGCGCGCCCGCGACCGCCTCGCCGTCTTCCACGAGTGCGACGAGCGTGGCCCAGAGCGGCACGCCACGCACGAACGACAGCGTGCCGTCGATCGGATCCACGATCCACGTCCGCCGTCCGCCGGGTCGGGACGCGCCGTGTTCCTCCCCGAGCACGCCGTCGCCGGGGAAGCGGCGTTCGAGCCATTCGCGGGCCGCGGTTTCCGCCGCGCGGTCCGCGATCGTCACGGGGCTCCCGTCCGCCTTCGTGTCGACCGCGAGCGCGCCGCGGAAATGGCCGAGCGCCACGCGGGCGGCGACGTCCGCCGCTTCCGAGACCGCCTCCAACCGCAAACTCGATGGCATGCGACTCCGTTCCTCCGCTCGGTCGTGCTCCGTCTCGCGCGTCTTCCGGATCGGCCGCCGCGGGGTGTCCACGCCCGCCGCGCGGACGTTCGTTCGCACGCAGCATCTCATCACGCCGGTGTCTTCCGCGACGGCGGCGCCACGCGCCCTCTACCGGGAGCGGACCGGCCGCCGACGGCGGAGACGGTGCTTGTCCGTGGCTCCCGGCAGCAGAGTAGAATCTCGCGCGAGGCTCGCCCCGATTCCAACTCCCTCGGTGCGGTCCGACGCCCCCCACGCGGACCGGAAAGGTGGCCGCATGCGACTGCGCCTCGCGCTCGCCGTTCTCGTGGTGTCCTCGTTGTGCGTTCGCCCGTCACCCGCTTCCGAGGCCTCGTGGTCCGAGATCGCCCCCGGAGTGATACCGCCGGCGCGCTTCGGCGAGTTCTTCGCCTACGACGCCTCCGGCGACCAGTACGTGGTGTTCGGCGGCGGAACGATCGCCGACGATTCGAAGCTCTACACGCTCGATGCGACGAAGCCCATGCGCTGGCACTCGTACACACCCGCGGGCAGCGCACCCGTCGTGATACCCCAGTCGGCCATCCTCGATCCCGTGCGTCACCGGATTCTGTTCTTCTTCCGCTACGACGATAATTTTCTGCCGGTGAGCGAGGTGTGGGCGCTGTCACTCGGGTCGAATCCCGCGTGGTCGCTCGTGCCCTCCTTCGGGGCGGGCCCGGCCCTCGTGAACGCGACCGTCGCGTACGATCCGATTCGCGATCGGGTCCTCGTGTTCGGCGGCAGCGATGGCACGACGCTGCACAACGAGGTGTGGGAACACACGCTCTCGGGCACGCCGACGTGGACGATGCTCACGACGCTCGGCACCCCGCCGACCGTGCGGCAGCTTTCGCTCGGCATCTACGATCCTTCGGGCGACCGCCTCGTGATCTACGGCGGCCAGGTCGGATCCACGCCGAAGAACGACGCCCACGTACTCGCGCTGTCCGGAACGCCGCAGTGGTCCGCGCTTGCTCCGGGCGGGACGCTTCCGACCGCCCGCCGGCAGATCGCCGGTGCGTACGACTCGGTGAACGATCGCCTGCTCCTCTACGGCGGCACGCCCGGGTTCCCGACCGACGTCGCCGCTCTGTCGCTCGGCGCGTCGCCCGCGTGGAGTTCGATTGCGCCGCCGACGGTTTCGCCGCCCGGACGCACGTTCGCCGGCGCCGCGTACGATCCTTCGCGGCAGCGGTTCGTCGCCTACGGCGGAAAGAACGCCGCGAACGGGTACCTGGACGATGCCGTGGGGCTGTCGACCGTTGCGGGGGCGGAGCGCTGGATCGGACTCCCGATCGCGGGGGCGGGCCCGCCGTGGATCGGTTCGGTCGCCGGGGTCCTCGACACGCGACGGCACCGCATCGTCGTCATGGATCCCGCGAATCCGTGGGCGCTCGATCTCGACCCCGAGGGCGCGTGGGAGCGGATTTACACCGCGGGCGCCGTGCCGTATCAGATCGGTCGCTCCGTCGCGTACGACTCGCTCGCCGATCGCATGCTGCTGTTCGGAGGATCCGGAGGCAGCAACGAGCTCTGGGAGCTGTCGTTCACCGGCGATCCGCACTACACGCCGCTCGACCTCGCGGGACTGCAGCTTCCCGGTCGCGGATACGCGTCGACGATCACCGATCCGATTCGCCGGCGCATGATCGTGCACGGCGGAATCGGCGCTCTCGGTAGCGTGCTCACGGACACGTGGGCGCTGCCGTTCGACGGGCCGCCCGTCTGGACACAGATCTCGACGCCGGGGCCGACGCCGCCCATGCCGGCCGCGACGCGGCCGGGGGTCTACGACGCCGCGAACGACCGCTTCGTCCTTCTCGACGCCCTCGACCCCAACGCCGGGCAGTCGGACAGCCTGTGGGCGTTGTCGCTCGGGAGCCCCGGAACGGGCTGGCAATCCCTGCGCGCGGTCACCCAGACGAGCGGGCTCCTTCAGTCGAGGAGCATCTCGGCGATCTACGACCCGGCGCGTCATCGCGTGATCCGCTACGGCTACGTCGGCGTCCCGCACAGCGGCGGCTGCGGCGTTCTGGAGGCCGACCTGCTCGGTTCGCCGATCTGGGCCCCCGTGATCGTTCCTCCTTCGCCCATGGACAACGGTTATGTGGTCGGATTCGCGACCTACGATCGCTACGGCGATCGAATGGTCCAGGTCGGAAGCACGGCGTGTTCGTTCTGCACTCCCCTGTACGCGCGGGCCTGGGCGCTGGCGTTCCCGTCGCTGGTCGACGTGGCGTCGCATCCCATGAGGCCGGCGCGCGCGAGCGTGCGGGCCGAGACGAACCCGGTCGTCGGCCGCCTCGTGCTTCGCCTGACGGTGCCCGAACACGCCGCGGCGAGACTCGAGGTGCTCGACCTCGCGGGACGGCGCGTGACGAGTCACGATCTCTCAGGGCTCGGCCCGGGCGAGCACGTCGTGCGACTCGACGACACCGGGACGCTGCCGGCCGGGCTCTATTTCGCACGCGTGCGCGGCGACGACTTCGAGGCGCACGCGCGTCTCTGCCTCGTGCGCTGAGTCGTCGTGCTCGGAGGGGCGCGCGTCAGGCGCGCCGCTCGAGCACCATGAAGAAGAACTGCGCGAAGTGGCAGAACGGCCACGCGCGGCCGAGTTCGAATTGCGCCCGGTGGAGCGCGGGGAAGACGCTCGAGCGCCGGAGCCAGCGCAGCGTCGTCGCGTCCCACACGAGGTTCGTGCCCGTGACGCGGCGCACGGCGAGCGCGCCGTCCGAGAACAGCGAGAGCGCGCGCCAGAACGGGTAGCGCAGGTGGTCCTCGAACACCGGGTCGCGGTGCTTCGAGACGAAGCGGTACTTGAGCGCCGCCTTCGCGAACGGCAGCGAACACGCGTTCGGCAGCGTGACGACCGCGATGCCGCCCGGGCGCAGCGCGCGCTTGAGGTTCGCCACGACGAGGCCGGGATGCGTCGTGTGCTCGATGACCTCGGTGCAGAGGATGAAGTCGTACGCGGCGTCGGCTTCGAGCCGCTCGGCGTTCTCGACCCGGAACGCGATGCGGCAGCCGGGCTCGTCGCTCGCGAACGCCGCGACCGCGCGCCGCACCTGTTCCTCGTCGATGTCGATCCCGAGCACGTCGGCGAAGCCCGCGTCCGAGAGCATGCGCGAGTACACGCCGGCGTTGCAGCCGACGTCGAGGGCGCGGTCGCGCCGCGCGGGCACGCCCTCGCGCGCGAGCGACTCGAGCAGTCCCGCGAACAGGTTGAGCCGCGAGCGGTGCAGGATGCGCGTCTCGTGGTCGCCGGCGTAGTCGTACAGCCGGTCGAGTTCGCGCTGGAGCGGCGCGTCGGGATCGTCGGCGAAGGCGACCGAGTAGTAGGGGGCGGGGCGGCTCATGGGGGCGGGACTATAGGCGATCGCGCGCGTCAGTACCGCCCGCGCCGCCGTTCCTTCGCGGGCAGGTTCTCGAGGCACGTCGTCCACCAGCCCGTGCGGATCGTCTCGACGAACTCGGCGGGCAGGTCCTCGGCTTCCATCTCGGCGGCGAGCGTCTCGTGGTCGTACGCGACCGGCACGAACTCGACGCGCACGTCGTCCGCGAGCACGAGCCGGGCGAACCACGTGTTCGTGCGCCCGTCGTTCGCGGGCCGCCCGATCGCGCCGACGTTCACGACGTGCCGTCCGCCGGACAGCGCGCGCTGCCAGTGGAGGCCCGTGTGCGTGCACGCGACCACGTCGGCGTCGTGCGCCTCGCACAGCCACTCGAGGAACGCGTCCGACGCGGTCGAGTCCCACAGGAACTCGTTCACGCGTCGCGGCGAGCCGTGGCACAGGAGCACGCGCCGCTCGCCGATCTCGAGGCGCTGCTGCTCGGGCAGCGCGCGCAGCCACGCGCGGTGGTCCGACGCGGTGCGGGCGAGCGTGTAGTCGTAGGAGATCTGCGCGAAGCGCTCGTCGCGCGGATCGGAGTAGCCGCACGCGCAGTCGGCGCGCGCGTGCCCGATCGAGTCGTCGTAGTTGCCGCGCAGCACGGGGAGACCCGAGGCGCGCAGCATCTCGCACGCGCGATCGGGGTGCGGCCCGAAGCCGCCGAGGTCGCCGAGGCACCACGCGAGGTCGTCGCCGCGGCGCGCGAGGTCGTCGAGCACCGCGCGCAGCGCGAGGTGGTTGCTGTAGACGCCGCCGAAGAGCGCGAGCCGCGTCTCGCTCATCGCATCACCCGTTGCCGCACGTCATGCCGGTCGCGAAGCAGGTGAGGCACGCGCCGTGGCGCAGCGCGAACGGCCGGAGCGACGCCGCGAGTGTTCCGCCCATGCGGCCGCCGGGCTCGTCCACGAGCAGCGGGCACACGAACACGCCCTCGCTCGTCACGGCGCGGCAGGCGCGGCACTGGAGCCGCGCTTCGGCCACTGCCTCGTCCGGGACGCCCGCGAGCGACTCGTCCGGCGCGTAGCCGCGCTCGCGCGCGACCTCGCGCCCGAGGCGGAACATCGGCAGCAATTTCAGGCGCGGGCGCCCGAGCCCCGCGTCGCGCAGCGCCGCGTCGACGCGCTCGCGGAAAGCGAGCGGATCCTCGTCGGTCGTCCGCGTCACGGTGACGATCGGCAGCAGGCCGTGCGCTTCGAGCGCGCGCAGGCCCTGGAGCGTGCGCTCGAACGCGCCCGCGCCGCGGAACGCGTCGTGCGCCGCGGGCGTCACGCCATCGAGGCTCACGCGGATCTCGAGCGCGTAGCGCGAGGCGTCCGAGAGCCGGCGCAGCGCTTCGAGCCGCGCGCGCGTGAACAGCGTGCCGTTCGTGAGCACGGTCGCGGGTGAGACGGCGAGCGTGTCCTCGAGGATCGCGAGCAGCTCGGGATGCAGGAACGGTTCGCCGCCCGTGAAGTACACCTCGCGCACGCCGAGCGCCGCGCCTTCGGCGACGAGTTCGCGCACGCGTTCGCGCGACAGCATCCGGTGGTGCTCGTCGGCGGGACCGCACGAGACGAAGCAGTGCGAGCAGGACAGGTTGCAGACGGTGCCCGCGACCTGGATCCACAGCTCGTCCAGGTGCTCGAACGGCTGGGCGGGGAAGTCGTCGGAACGGCGGTCGGCCGCTGCGGCCTGTGGGCCGGCGGGACCCGGGACAACGGGACTCGAACCCGACGGATGGGGCATCGAACTCCGGGATGTGCGCGCGTTGACGGGACTTCGGCGCCGCTCTTAATGTTGCGCGTTCTTCCGGGCCGCTGCGGTCCACAGCCCGCTTTCGAGGCGCCGGCATCATGCGCCAACGGGCGGCGGATGTCACCGCGTCGCCGGGGCTTCCGCCGAATCGAAGGCGGAGGGAGGGGCCGTCCGCGGTCCCCCGAACCACGAGCAGAAAGGACCCGACTCAGGCGATGACGATCCGCTCCGAGGACGCGCTGGCCGCGCTCGGCACCGTGATGGACCCGGACCTGCACCGGGACCTCGTGACGCTCGGCATGATCGAGGACCTGGCCGTGGACGGCGACCGGGTCTCGTTCACGCTCGTGCTCACGACGGCCGCTTGCCCGCTCAAGGACCAGATCGAGAACGACGCGCGCACGGCCGTGCTGCGGGTTCCGGGTGTGAAGTCGGTCGAGGTGCGCACGACGGCGCGCATGCGCAAGCCGAAGGACCCGACCGCCGATCGCAAGGCGCTCCCGGGCGTCGCGCACGTGATCGCGATCGGCAGCGGCAAGGGCGGCGTCGGCAAGTCCACCGTGTCGGCGAACCTCGCCGTGGCGCTCGCCGCGACCGGCGCGCGCGTGGGGCTCCTCGACGGCGACATCTATGGTCCGAACCTTCCGCGCATGCTCGGCGTCTTCAAGCAGCCCTCCCAGCGCGCGAACAAGATCGTGCCCGTCGAGGCGCACGGCGTGTCGTTCATGTCCATGGGGCTGCTCGTCGAACAGGGCGAGGCGGTCGTGTGGCGCGGACCGATGCTGCACGGCGCGGTGAAGTCGTTCCTGCACGACGTCGATTGGGGCGAGCTCGACTACCTGCTCGTGGACCTGCCGCCCGGCACCGGCGACGTGCAGTTGTCGCTCATCCAACAGACGTTCGTCGCCGGCGCCGTGATCGTGAGCACGCCGTCCACGGTGGCGATCGAGGACGCGGTCAAGGCGGTCTCGATGTTCGAGAAGCTCTCGGTGCCGGTGCTCGGCCTGATCGAGAACATGAGCGGCTTCGTGTGCCCGAACTGCTCGGTCCGCCACGACATCTTCAACACCGGCACGGCCGAGGAGCGCGCGCTCGCGCTCGGCATCCCGTTCCTCGGCGCGGTGCCGATCGACCCGGCCGCGCGGCTCGGGGGCGACACGGGCCGCCCGATCGTGCTCACGAGTCCCGAGAGCGAGGCCGCGAAGGCGCTCCTGCACGCCTCGGGCGAACTCGCGCGGCGCGTGAGCATCCAGACGCACGGGGTGGCATCCTTCCAGCCATGACGCGGATCTACGCCGATCACGCGGCCACGTCGCCGCCGCTCGCCGAAGCCGTCGAGGCGATGCTGCCGTTCCTGAACGAGCGGTTCGGGAACGCGTCGTCGGTGCACGCGCGCGGCGAGGCGGCGCGCGAGGCGGTCGAAGTCGCGCGCGCCCGCGTCGCGTCGCTGCTCGCGGCCGAGCCCGACGAGATCGTGTTCACGGCGAGCGGCTCCGAGGCGAACAACCTCGCGATGCGCGGCGCGCTCGCGCTCGCACCCGAGGGCCGGCGACGGCTCGTCGTCTCGGCGATCGAGCATCCGTCGGTGATGGAGACCGCGCGCGCGCTCGAAGCCGCGGGCTACGAACTCACGATCGTCCCGGTGGAGCCCTCGGGCGTCGTGGACGCGGAGCGCGTCGGCGCGGCGCTCGGCGACGACGTGGCGCTCGTGTCGGTGCAGTGGGTCAACAACGAGGTCGGCACGATCCAGCCGGTCGCAGCGGTCGCCGCGCTCGCGCGCGCGTGCGGCGCGCGCGTGCACGCGGACGCCGTGCAGGCCGCGGGCAAGCTCGCGCTCGCGCCGGCCGCCGCCGGGCTCGACCTCGTCTCGATCGCGGGTCACAAGTTCGGCGGACCGCCCGGGGCCGCGGCGCTGTGGGTGCGTCGCCGCGTGCGGATCGCGCCGCTCGTCACGGGCGGGCACCAGGAGCGCTCGCGCCGCGCCGGCACCGAGAACGTCCCCGCGATCGCGGGCTTCGGCGTCGCCGCCGAACACGCGCGCGAAGCGCTCGCCGCAGGCGAGCCCGGACGCCTCGCGGCACTCGGCGCACGACTGCGCGAAGGGCTCGCGCGCCGCATCCCGGACACGCGCTTCCACGGCGATCCCGCGCGTTCGGTCGGATCGATCGTCAACGTGTCGTTCCCGGGCGTCGAAGGCGAGGCCGTGCTGCACGAGCTGGACCGCGAGGGCATCGCGGTGTCGACCGGTTCGGCGTGCAGCTCGGCCGCGGCCGGACCCTCGCCCGTGCTGCTCGCGATGGGGCTCGGCGCCGACGAGGCGCACGCGAGCGTGCGGTTCTCGCTCGGACGCGGGATCGGAGAGCCCGAAGTGGATGCGATACTCGACATCACGCCGTCGGTCGTGGCGCGCCTCGGCGCGCTCGGCCGTCCGATTCTCAAGGCCGGCGCCTGACGGCGCGGAAGGGGGGCAGCCTCGTGAACCTGAACGAACAGTTCCGACTCAAGGTCGGGCTCGCCGAGATGCTGAAGGGCGGCGTCATCATGGACGTGATGAACGCCGACCAGGCGGCGATCGCCGAGGAGTCCGGCGCGGCCGCGGTGATGGCGCTCGAGCGCATTCCGTCGCAGATCCGCCGCGACGGCGGCGTCGCGCGCATGTCGGATCCGAAGATGATCCGCGCGATCCAGGAGAAGGTGTCGATCCCGGTCATGGCGAAGTGCCGCATCGGCCACATCGCCGAGGCGCAGATCCTCGAGCAGCTCGGCATCGACTTCATCGACGAGAGCGAAGTGCTCACGCCCGCCGACGAGGAGCACCACGTCTGGAAGCACGACTTCAAGGTGCCGTTCGTGTGCGGCTGCCGCGAACTGGGCGAGGCGCTGCGCCGCATCGGCGAGGGCGCCGCGATGATCCGCACGAAGGGCGAGGCCGGAACGGGCAACGTCGTCGAGGCCGTGCGGCACATGCGCGCCGTGCAGAAGGGGATGAAGCGCCTCACGATGCTGCGCGGCGACGAGCTGATGGCCGAGGCGAAGACGCTCGGCGCGCCGTTCGAACTCGTGCAGCAGGTCGCGCGCACGGGCAAGCTGCCGGTCCCGAACTTCGCCGCGGGCGGCGTCGCGACGCCGGCCGACGCGTCGCTCATGATGCAGCTCGGCGCCGAGGCCGTGTTCGTCGGCTCCGGCATCTTCGAGGTCGGCCAGGACCTGAAGCCCGAGGACGCTCGCAAGGAACAGCTCCGCATGGCGCAGGCGATCGTGAAGGCGGTCGCGAACTGGAACCGTCCCGAGGTGCTCGTCGAGATCAGCGAGAACCTGCCGAAGGCGATGCGCGGCGTTTCCATGGAGACGATCCCGGCCGACCAGCAGCTCGCGAAGCGGGGCTGGTGACGGTGGGCGTTCCGCGCGTCGGCGTGCTGAGCGTGCAGGGCGACTTCGCGTGCCATCGCGCGGCGCTCGAGGCGCTGGGCTGCGAGGCCGCGCGCGTGACGCTGCCGCGCGACCTCGACGGCTGTGAGGCGCTCGTGCTGCCGGGCGGCGAGTCCACGACCATGCTGCGCCTGCTCGAGGCGACGGGGCTGCGCGCGCCGCTCGAGGCGTTCGTGCGCGAGCGTCCCGTGCTCGGCACGTGCGCGGGCCTGATCCTGCTCGCCCGCGAGGCGGACCGCCTGCCGCACCCGACGCTCGGCGCGCTCGACGTGACCGTCGAGCGGAACGGCTACGGCCGGCAGATCGACTCCTTCAGCGCCGAAGTCGAGACCGCGTTCGGCGAGCGGCGCGCGTGGGGCGTGTTCATCCGCGCGCCGCGCCTCGTGCGCATCGGGCCGGGCGTCGAGACGATCGCGCGGCGCCGGACCGCGGATGGCGCGGACGAAATCGTCGGCGTGCGCTCGGGGCGCGTCGTCGGGCTCGCGTACCATCCCGAGCTGACGAGCGACCTCGCGACCCACCGCTGGTTCCTCGCGGAGGTCGCGGGGCTCGCGCTCGCGGGCGCGAGCACGGCCGGCGCGCGGGCCGGGGAGGCCGCGTGAGCGACGCCTCTCACGCGGCCGAGCGCGCGGCACTGCTCGCGTTCCTCGAACGGCACTCGCGCTTCCTGCTCACGACGCACATCAATCCCGACGGCGACGGGCTCGGGAGCGAGATCGCGCTCGCGCTGTGGCTGCGCGCTCGCGGCAAGACGGTCGCGATCCTCAACGACTCACCGGTGCCGGCGGCGTTCCACTTCCTGACCGACGGCCGCGGCGTCGAGGAGTACGAACTGGAGCTCGCCGAGCGCCGCTTCGGCGAGGCCGACGCGCTCGTCGTGCTCGACACGAGCAACCGCCAGCGCATCGGGCGGCTCGCGCCGGTGATCGACCGGCACGTCATCGCGGTCGCGATCGTGGACCACCACGCGTCGCACGTGAACGGCTTCGGACAGGTGAACGTCGTCGAGCCCGAGGCGTCGTCCACGGGCGAGATCGTCTGGGAGCTGATCCGCGACGGCGGCGGCACGATCACGGTCGAGATCGCCGAGGCGCTGTACGTCGCGCTCATGACGGACACGGGCTCGTTTCGTTACTCGAACGCCGACGGCGACGCGCACCGCATGGCGGCCGACCTGCTGGACCGCGGGATCGATCCGCAACGCATCCACGCGCGCGTGCACTCGCACGCGACGCCGGGCCGGCTGCGCTTCTTCGGCGAGGTGCTCGGCTCGATGCAGGTCGTCGAGGACGGCCGGATCGTCGTGCTAGAGGCCGCTCCGGACCAATTCCAGCGCCACGGACTCGTCGGCGCCGACACCGAGGGGCTCGTGGACCTGCCGCGCACGATCGTCGGCGTCGAGGTCGTCGCGCTGTTCAGCGAAGTCGAGCCCGGCAAGGTGAAGGTGTCGCTGCGCTCGACCGGGCGCGCCGAGATCGACGCCGTGTGCACCGCGCTCGGCGGCGGCGGCCACAAGCACGCCGCGGGCGTGCTGCTGCGCGGCTCGCGCGAAGACGCGAAGCGGCGCGTGCTGCCGGAACTCGCGCGCCGCGTCGCGGCGCTCGATCCGCTGCCGGCGAGGCGCGCGTGAGCGCTCCGGCCGCCGCGGTCGCGACGCGGAGCGTGCGCATCAAGGCGACGGCGCTCGCGCACCGCTACGGTCGCGCGCCCGTGTTCGAGCCGATGGCGTTCGACGTCGAGGGCCGGGCGCCGTGATCGTCCAGGGCCCGAACGGCGCGGGGAAGAGCACGCTGCTGCGCATCGTCGCCGGCCTCCTGCGGCCCGCGAACGGCTCGCTCGAATTCGCCGTGGGCGGCCGCGCGGTCGAACCGCCTGAGCGCCGTCACCACGTCGGCTACGCCTCGCCCGAGCTGCAGTTCTACGACGAGATGAGCGTGGACGAGAACCTGCGCTTCGCCTGCGAGGCGCGCGGACACGACCCGGCGGCGGTTCGCACGGCGCTCGAGGCCGTCGGCCTCGAGTCGCGCGCGGACCAGCGCGTCACCGAACTCTCCTCCGGAATGAAGCAGCGGCTGCGGCTCGCGTTCGCGATCCTGCACCGGCCGCCCGTGCTGCTGCTCGACGAGCCCGGCTCGCATCTCGACGATGCGGGACGGCGCGTGGTGCGCGACATCGTCGCGGCGCACGCGCGCGACGGACTCGTGATGCTCGCCACCAACGACGATGCGGAAAGGGCGCTGAGTGAGCGGCGGATCGATGTCCGCGGCCGCGGTCTGGGCGGTCCTGCGTAAGGAGTGCCGGAGCGAGTGGCGCACGCGCTACGGCATCAATTCGGCACTGCTGTTCTCGCTCACGACGCTCACGGCGGTGAGCTTCGCGGCGGGGCGGCTCGGCGACCGCGTGGACCTGGCGGCGGCTCTCATGTGGATCGTGCTGCTGTTCGCCTCGCTCGCCTCGCTCGCGCACGCATTCGTGCGCGAGGTCGAGGGCCACACGATGACGACGCTGCGGCTCGTGGCGTCTCCGACCGAGATCGCGCTCGGGAAGCTCGGCTTCAACCTCGTGTTCCTCGCGGTGCTCGAGGCGTTCACGATTCCGCTCGTGCTGATCCTGCTCGGAGCGCCGACGCCGGACTGGGGACCGTTCTTCGCGGTCCTTGCGCTCGGCAGCCTCGCGCTGGCAGCCTGTGCCACGCTGATCGGCGCGCTCATCTCGCAGACGCGCGGCCGCGGTGCGCTGTTCGCCGGCGTCTCGCTGCCGCTGCTGCTGCCGGTGCTCGCGGCGACCGTCGGCGGCACGCGGCTCCAGTGGCAGGGCACGTTCCCGGCCGCGGAACTCAAGCTGCTCGGCGCGTACGCGGCGGGGCTGTTCGGCGTGAGCCTGTTGCTGTACGACCACCTGTGGGAGGAGTGACGTGATCCTGCGCGTCCTGCTGTTCCTGTGGATCGCCGCCATGACGGTGCTGGGGTTGATGTGGGCGCCGGTCGTGCCGCTGCTCGGCGAGACGACGCGCGTCCTGTACTTCCACATCCCGGCTGCGTGGCTGACGGTGCTCGCGCTCGGGTGGTCGATGGTGCACAGTGTGCTCTACCTTGCGAATCGCAACATGAAGCACGACGACGAGGCGGCCACCGCGGCCGAACTGGGCCTGCTGTTCTGCATTGCGGCCACCGTGAGCGGTGCACTGTGGGCGAAGGCGATGTGGGGCGCCTACTGGAACTGGGACCCGCGCGAAACCTCGATCTTCTTCCTGCTTCTGATCTACACCGCGTACCTCGCGCTGCGCGGTGCAACCGAGGAAGGGCCCCGGCGCGCACGGCTTTCGGCAATTTACTCGGCCGTGGCATTCGTCGCGGTACCGTTCTTGATCTTCGTCGTGCCTCGCATCTACTTCACGCTCCATCCGGATCCGATCCTGAACAATCGCGGCAAGGTGGAAATGGATCCGCGCATTCGCTACGTGTTCTTCGGAATGCTGCTCGGGTTCACCGTGCTGTTCTTCTGGCTGCAGTCGCTCAAGGTGCGGGTGCTCCGCATCGCGCGTGCGCGCGGCGACAACGCTTGAGTCGCGACCGAAAGGGGTCGATATGAACGGCAACGTCGTCGTCGGCGGCGTCGCACTCCTGGTTTGGGTGCTCGTTTTCCTCTACATTCTGCGCGTCGAGCGCCGCATCAAGGATCTGGAGAAGCGATGAACCTCAAAGTCGGCCTGGCCCTCCTGCTGCTCGTCATCGGCGCCGCCGTCGGGGTCACGAGCTTCAAGAAGTCCGTCACGCCCTACATCTCGTTTGCCGAGGCGCGAACCTCGCAGGGGATGGTGCAGGTCAACGGCGTGCTCGCGGACAAGAACTACGTCGCGAAGCAGGACGAGCAGTACCTCGAATTCAACTTGAAGGACGAGAAGGGCGAGGTGCTGCGAGTCACCTACAAGGGCGTCATTCCGGGCAACTTCGATCAGGCGACGAACATCGTCGCGATCGGCCGCTACAAGGGCGATCACTTCGCCGCCGAGCAGCTGCTGGTCAAGTGCCCGTCGAAGTACCAGACGATGGCCGAGCAAGGCGTGGATCCGGCGAATCATCCCGGCAACCAGGCCGCGCAGGGCCAGACGCCTTGAACCTCGGACAGATCCTCAACTGGGTTTCGTTCCTCGCGGCGCTCGTCTCGGGCCTCGCGTGGCTCGCGGCGATGGGCGGCCGCGAGAGCGCCGTGAAGGGCGCGCGGGTCGCGTTCTTCGTTCAGTGGGCGGGCTACGTCGCCGCCACCGTCGTGCTGTTCGGCCTCCTGTTCCAGCACCAGTTCCAGTACCAGTACGTCGCGCAGTACTCGTCGCGGACGATGGAGTGGTACTACATCTTCGCGGCGTTCTGGGGCGGGCAGGAAGGCACGTTCATGCTGTGGGCGATGATCACGGCCTCGCTCGGCCTCGTCGTGATGCGCCAGCGCAGCGAACTGACGAGCGCCGCGATGTTCTTCCTGAACCTCGCGCTCGTGATGCTCGGCCTCGTGACCGTGATGCGCGGGCCCTTCCTGCTGTTCCCGGGCGGGCGCGTGCCCGTGGACGGACAGGGCCTCAATCCGCTGCTTCAGGACCCGTGGATGACGATCCACCCGCCCGTGCTGTTCACGGGCTTCTCGTCGCTCGTCGTGCCGTTCGCGTGGGCGATGGCCGGGCTCGTGCGCAAGGACTGGGACGGCTGGCTCAAGGTCGCTCTGCCGTGGGTCGCGTTCTCGACCGGCATCCTCGCGACCGGGTTCATCATGGGCGGCGTGTGGGCCTACAAGGTGCTCGGCTGGGGCGGTTACTGGGGCTGGGACCCGGTCGAGAACGGCTCGTTCATTCCCTGGCTCTCGAACGTCGCGCTGCTCCACGGGCTGCTCGTACAGCGCGCGAGCGGCAGCCTGCGGAAGACGAACTTCTTCCTCGCCGTCACGTCTTACGTGCTCGTGCTCTACGCGTCGTTCCTGACGCGCAGCGGCGTCCTCGCCGACTTCTCGGTGCACTCGTTCGTGAACCTCGGGCTCAACGGCTTCCTGCTGTCGTTCCTGTTCGTCGTGATGGGCGTCGGCTACGGCACGTGGCTCTGGCGCCTGCGCGACATGCCGGGCCCGCGCTGGCCGGTCGGCGCGTTCTCGCGCGACTCCATGATGTGGCTCGGGCAGATCGTGCTCATGCTCATGGCGGCGCTCATCGCGATCGGGATGAGCGCGCCGCTGATCACGAAGCTGTTCGGCCCGCCGTCGAACGTGCAGACCTCGTACTACAACCTCGTGAACGCGCCGCTCGCCGTGGCGCTCGGCTTGCTGATCGGGCTCGCGCCGCTCATGCGCTGGCGCCAGCAGGAGCCGGACGCGCTCCTCAAGGCCGCCTGGCCCTCGCTGCTCGTCGCCGCGATCGGCGCGGTCGCCGCCGTGCTGTGGGGCGTGCGCGACGTGCGCGCCGTCGGCATCATCTTCGCCTCGCTGTGGGCGCTCGGCGCGAACGTCATCGTGACGATCCGCGGCTTCCGCGCGAGCTGGAAGCACGGCATCGGGTTTCTCGCGCACACGGGCGTCGCGATCCTCCTGATCGGCGTCATCGCGTCCTCGGGCTACGGGCGCGCGGTCCAGGTGCAGCTGCCGCAGGGCCAGGAGCGCGATGCGCTCGGCTTCCGCATGAAGTTCGAGGGCGTGCACCACGACCCGAAGGGGAAGGACCGGGTCATGATCGAGGTCGCCTCGAACGAGCGCCGCTTCGCCGCGCTCCCGTCGCTCTACTGGAGCGAGTTCAACCAGGGCTACATGAAGAAGCCCCACATCGAGCGCTTCCTGACGCACGACGTGTACATCTCGCCGCTCGACCTCGTGGGCGAGAACCCGCAGGACAACGCGCTGTGGCTCGCGAAGGGCGAGACGAAGCAGGTCGGCGAGGTGAAGTACACGTTCGTCGACTTCGACCGGCAGATGGGTGACGTCGTGCGCGTTGCCGCGAAGCTGCGGGTCGAGATCGGCGGGCGCACGGTGCCGGCGCGCCCCGTGCTCGAAATGAACATGGCCGCGGGCACGATGAACCGAGTTCCGGACTACCTGCCGGGCGGCGGCTCGATCTCGATCGCGAACGTGGACCCGACGACGGGCCGCGTCGCGCTCGAAGTGCCCGGGCTCCAGCAGCCGGGCCGGACGGGCGACGTGCTCGCCGTCGAGGTCAGCACGAAGCCGCTCATCAACCTCGTGTGGCTCGGTTCGATCGTGATGCTCGGGTCGACGTTCCTCGCCATGTGGCGGCGTGCGCTCGATCAGCGCAAGGCGGAGGCGGGCGCCTAGGGCCCGCGAGCGCTCTCGGAGCGCTCACGCCGATTCGCGCGTCGCCTCGCCGGCGCCCGCTGCGCGCTGCGCCGCCTCGCGTCGCGTCGCCCACCACGAGGCGGCGACGGCGCCCGCGAGCAGCGCCGTGACGACCCCGAGCGACAGCGGGATCGGCACCTTCACGAACTCCGACACGGACATCTTGAGCCCGACGAACACGAGCACGAGCGCGAGCCCCACCTTCAGGTAGCGCAGCCGCGCGAGCCCGTCGGCGAGCAGGAAGTACAGCGCCCGCAGCCCGAGCAGCGCGAAGATGTTCGACGTGAACACGATGAACGGGTCGCGCGTGACGGCGAAGATCGCCGGGATCGAGTCCACCGCGAACACGAGATCCGTCGCCTCGACCGCGACGAGCACGAAGAACAGCGGCGTCGCGAGCCGCCGTCCGCCCTCGCGCACGAAGAAGCTCGCGCCGCGGTAGTCCGCGACCGCCGGCACGACGCGCTGGAACAGCCGGTACACGGGATTGCGCGCCGGCTCGACGCCGTGGTCCTTCTGGCGCAGCAGCTTGATCCCGGTCAGCACGAGCAGCCCGCCGAACACGTAGATCAGCGAGTGGAACGCCTCGAGCGCCGCGGCCCCGGCCGCCACGAACGCGCCGCGCATCAGGAGCGCGCCGACGATGCCCCAGAACAGCACCTTGTGCTGGAGTTCGGCGGGCACGCGAAAGGTCGAGAACAGCACGAGGAAGACGAACAGGTTGTCCACCGACAGCGCCTTCTCGATCAGGTACCCCGTCAGGAACTCGAGGCCGCGTTCCGCGCCGAGCTGCCGCGCGACGAACGCGTTGAAGAGCAGGGCGACGACGACCCACACGACGCTCCAGACGAGCGCCTCGCGGGGCCGCACGACGTGCGCCTTGCGGTGGAACACCCCGAGGTCGAGCGCGAGCAGTACGGTGACGAGGACGAGGAACGCGGTCCAGAGCAGGGGCGAGGCGGCGGATTCGATGGTCGGCTCCCGGGTGGAGGTCGAGTGGCGTCGCCCGCATTGGATGCGACGGAGGCAAATTAGAAAAGAAGGAAGTTTCTGCGTGATCGTTCGAATAATTCGAACTATGATGCGCGCGTGCGCCGGCTCAACTTCCATCACCTTTTCTACTTCTGGACCGTCGCGCGCGAGGGCTCGATCTCGCGCGCGAGCCGCGCGCTCCACCTGTCGGCGCCGACCCTGAGCGGGCAGATCCGCGCGCTCGAGGGCGAGCTCGGCGAACCGCTGTTCGTGCGCGAGGGCCGCGGCCTCCAGCTCACGGACGTCGGCCGGCTCGTGCAGCGCTACGCCGAGGAGATCTTCACGCTCGGCCGCGAGCTCGAGGAGTCGGTGCGGGGGCGGCCGACCGGTCGTCCGCTGCGGCTCGTCGTCGGCATCGCCGACGTCGTGCCGAAGCGCGTCGCGATCCGGCTGCTCGAGCCCGCGCTCGCGCTGCCCGAGCCCGTGCACGTGGTCTGCCGCGAGGGCCGCGTGGATCGGCTGCTCGGCGATCTCGCCTCGCACGCGCTCGACCTCGTGCTGTGCGACGCTCCGCCCGGCGCGGGCTCGCGCGTGAAGGCGTTCCAGCACCTGCTCGGCGAGTGCGGGATCGTGTTCTGCGCGGCGCCGTCGCTCGCCGCCCGGCTCCGGCGGGGATTCCCGAAGAGCCTGGACGGCGCCCCCGTGTTGCTGCCCGGGGAGGCGACGACGCTGCGGCGCTCGCTCGACCAGTGGTTCGAAACGCGCCGCCTGAGCCCGCGGATCGTCGGCGAGTTCGACGACAGCGCGCTGCTCAAGGCGTTCGGAGCCCGGGGCGCCGGCGTGTTCGCGGTGCCCGACGTCATCGAGGCCGAGGTGCGGCGCGAGTACGGCGCGCGGGTGATCGGGCGCGCGGCCGACCTGCGCGAGCGCTTCTACGCGCTCACGGTGCAGCGCCGGCTGACGCACCCCGCGGTGCTCGCGATCCACGCGAACGCACGCGCCGAACTGTTCGGCTGAGCCCGCGGGGCCGCTCCGCAGGTTCCGCTGGACGGCTGCACGTATGTGCAGTAAGGTGCCGCCGGTGCCGTTTCCAACCCCGACCCATGTTCGAGTCCTTGAACGATCCGGTGGACGTCTTGACCGCTTACACCGAAGGAAAGCTCCGACCGCTGCGGTTCCGCTGGCAGGGCCGCGTCATTCGCGTGCGGTCGGTGACCGGCGAGTGGAGCCGGCGCGAGGGACAGTCGCTGCTCCGCTACTACGCCGTCGAGTCGGATGCGAACGAGTCCTACGAGCTGTGCTACGACCCGCGCGGTCCGAAGTGGAACCTGAGCCGCGCCTGGAGTTCCCCGCGATGAGCCGCGCGCGCTCGGGAGCGGACTCGCCGTGATCCTGCTCGTGGACATGGACGCGTTCTTCGCGTCCGTCGAGCAGTCGCACCACGCGCACCTGCGAGGTCGCCCGGTGATCGTGTGCGGCGATCCGTCGCGACGCGGTGTCGTGACCGCGGCGTCGTACGAGGCGCGGCCCTTCGGCGTGCGCGCGGGCATGCCGCTCCAGGAAGCGCGGCGGCTCTGTCCGCACGCCGAGTTCGTCGAGGGCGACCCCCAGAAGTACGTCGGGATCTCGCTCCAGCTGCTCGAGCTGTACCTCACGGTCACGCCCGATGTGGAGCCGTTCAGCGTGGACGAGGCGTTCGTCGGCCTCGGTCCGAAGGTCGAATCGCTCGCCGCGGCGCTCGAGGTCGCGCGCGGCCTGCAGGCCCGCATCGCCGAGCGCTTCGCCCTCGGCGCCTCGATCGGCGTCGGTCCCAACAAGCTCGTGGCGAAGATGGCGGCCGGCCTCGAGAAGCCGCGCGGCCTCACCGCGCTCGACGAAGCCGGGTTCCAGCGCGTGTTCTGGCCGAAGGACGTGGAATCGTTGTGGGGCGTGGGGCCGAAGATCGCCGCTCGCATGCGGTCGCTCGGGATAGAGACCGTGGGCGATCTCGCCCGCGCCCCGGTTCGTACGCTGAAGGCGGCGTTCGGCGTCGTCGGCGAGCAGCTGCGCGAGGCGTCGCACGGGCACGACGACACGCCGCTCGTGCCGTACCACCACGGCGTGGACTCGAAGTCCATGGGGCACGAGGTCACGCTCACCGAGGATTCGGCCGACGCCGCGTTCCTCGAGGGCACGCTGCTGCGGCTCGCCGATCAGGTCGCGCGCCGCCTTCGCGGCGAGGGCTTCGTCGCGGGGACCGTGGTCGTGAAGATCCGCGATCACGCGTTCCGGACGATCACGCGGCAGCGCGCGCTCGCCGAGCCCACGGACGAACCGCAGCACCTCTTCGACGTGGCACGCCGGCTGTTCTTCGCGAACTGGAAGGGCGGCTCGGTGCGGCTCGTGGGGGTGAGCGCCGCCGCGCTCGCGCGCCATCCCGGCGTCGAGCAGACGCGGCTCTTCGAAGCCGACGATCGCGCGCGCCGTCTGCTCGAAGCCGTGGACCGCGTGCGCGACAAGCTCGGCGAGGCGAGCGTCGTGCCGGCGGGCGCGCTCCGGCACCGCCGCGACCTCGGTCACGTGCCGTTCGGAGCGATCTCGGCGCACGTGCGCTCGAAGCGCTGACGCCATGGTCGAAGCCTCACGCATCCTGATCGGCACGTCGGGCTACTCGTTCCCCGACTGGGTCGGACCGTTCTATCCGCCGGGCACGCGCTCGGGCGATTTCCTCGGCCACTACGCCCGCCACTTCCCGGTCGTCGAAGTGAACTCGACCTACTACCGCATCCCGCACCCGCGCGTGCTCGCCCAGATGGAGGCGAAGACGCCACCGGGGTTCCGCTTCGTCGTGAAGCTCAACCAGGTGCTGACGCACGAGGGCTCGCTCGCGGCCGACGTCGTGCGCGACTTCCTCGCCGTGCTCGAACCCCTGAAGAGCGCCGGGAAGTACGACGGACTGCTCGCGCAGTTCCCGTGGGGCTTCCAGCGCTCCGACGCGAACCGCCGCCACCTCGAGTCGCTGCGCCGCGCGTTCCCCGAGGAGCCGCTGTTCGCCGAGTTCCGACACGCCTCGTGGGTCACGCCCGACCTCGAGCCGTGGCTCGCCGCGCTCGACGTTGGCTACTGCGCCGTGGACGAGCCGCGGCTGCCGAAGCTCATGCCGCCGGTCGCGCCGCTCACCTCACGCGACGCGTACGTCCGCTTCCACGGGCGCAACGCCGCGAACTGGTGGGGCCGCGGCGAGCGCGGCGCATCGCCCGGAGCGCCGGTCGTCGCGCCCTCGGGCGGCCGCAGCGCGGGCTCCTCCGACCGCTACGACTGGGAGTACTCCGAGACCGAACTGCGCGAATGGGTGGGCAAGATCGCCGACCTCGCCGCGCGAGCGCGGCGCACCTACCTGTTCTTCAACAATTGCCACGCCGGTCAGGCCGCGCGCAGCGCAAAGCTCATGCAGGAGCTGCTGCGCCAGCAGGAGCTGCCGGCCTGAAGCGCCGACGGCCCCGCGCGACCGCCTGCCGGCGATCGTGCGAAGCCGTGTCGTGGCGCCGCCTCGAGGGGCGAAGCCGTCGCCGCCGTCTAGCGGCGTTCTCCCGCGCGTCGCGTGCGCTCGGTGCGCGTCGCTTTCGCGCCCGGCTTCACGCGGATCGTGGCGTCGGGCGTCACGATCACGATCTCGTCGCCGCTGTCGTCCACGACCACGTTGCCGAGGCCGCGCACCTCGACGTCCGAGCCGCCGACGGAGCCCGCGTACCGGAGCCGCTTGTCCTGGTCGGGCAGCGGAGCCCGCGGCGTCACGGACAACTTGACGAGGCGCGCCTCGAGATCCGCGAGCTGTTCGCCGAGTTCGCTGCGGTTCTGCCGCAGCTCCCGCACCTTGTCGAGCAGCGGACGCAGCTCGACCGCGCGCAGCGTCGTGCGCGCGGCGGGCGTCACGGCGATCTGCTTCGAGACGTTGCCGCGCCGCAGCGTGAAGCGGACCGTCTGCTGCGGGGCGATGCGCGTGAAGCGCCGGCCGCCGTCCGGCGAGTTGAGCGCCACGCCGTCGATGTGGGTGAGGACGTCGCCGCGCTCGAGGCCCGCGCGATCCGCGGGGCTCTGCGGTTCGACGAACGAGACCTGCGGCAGCGTGCCGAAGCACCACGTGCCGTCGTCGCTCGCGTCGTCGCAGCGCTGGAAGTCGAGGCCGATGCCGATCCAGCCGCGATTCGAGCGCTCGGCGCCGGGCGCCGGCGGCGCGAGGACGTCGGGGAACCGCGGCCGCGGCGTGCGCGGCGCGGCCGGAGTCGGCGGGACCGCGGCCGCGGGCGGCGCGGCCGGCGCCTCGGGCGCCGGCGTGAGGTGCGCGTCGATGCGCAGTGCCCCGCGGCGCGACGAGCATCGAGAGGTCGCCGAACACCTCGCTCATGCACGTGCTCCCCGGCGCGATGACGATGGACGCCCGCGCCCTCGCGGCGCACCTTGAGCGACACGGCGCGGCCGGGCTCGAGCGCGGCGAACCGCCGGCCGCCCTCGGCCGTGGTGATGAGCACGCCGTCGATCGCCTCGATGACGTCGCCGGGCTTGAGCTTGTTTGCGGCCGGGCCGTCGTCGCGCACGCCCTCGATGCGCTCCTCGCGGAAGCGCCACGAGACACGCCCCGAGTTCGAATCGAACGAATAGGTGCAGTTGCACTCGCCCAGGCTCACGCCGAGGTAGCCGATGCGCGGGAAACCGTCACCGCACTGCTCACCCGCGGCGAGTGCGGTTCCCGGCCCGAGCAGCGCGAGCGCGCGCGCGGCGGCCGTTCCCGGCCGCCGGCAGGAAGCGAACCACGACATCGTCACCGTTCCTCCTAGTACCAGACCGTGCGGCGCGGGGTCGCGCCGGCGGTCGCGTTTCCGGGGGTGCGCGCCTCGTCGCCCGCCATGCCCTGCAGGATGCGCACGGCGACGGGATCGTCCGGGGCGAGACGCACGAGTTCGTTGGCGGCGGCGTGCAGCGCGTTGACCGCGACCTCGCGGCCCTGAGAGAGGTTCGAGCTGTGCGACGTGTCCGACACGGCGGCGAGCGCGGCGAGCGCGGCGACGTATGCGGAGCCCGTGCGCTGCACCGCGGCGGCGGCCGCGGCCGCGTTCGCCGAATCCTTCTCGTGCAGCGTCGCGAGCAGGTCGGTCGTGTGGCGCGATTCGACCCAGCCGCCGAGCGCGAACCCGCCGGCGAAGATCGCGACGCAGGCCGCCGCGGCCGCCGCGATCCACGCCGGTCGGAACACGATTCGCAGCGGTTCGGCGGCGTGCAGCAGACCTTCGCGGCGCAGCGCCATCACGACGCGCTCTTCGAGCGCGCGCGGGGGAGAGGATTCGCGCGGAAGCCGCGAGAAGTGCTCGCGCTCCTCGTGCGTCAGGTCGTCGTGGTCAGGCATGTCGAGCCTCCGGTTTCCATTGGAGCATCGCCCGGATCGCGCGCCGCGCGTCGAACAGCTGGCTCTTCGACGTGCCGACCGCGATCTGCAGGTGACGGCTGATTTCTTCGTGCGTGTAGCCTTCGAGATCGTGGAGCACGAGCACCGTGCGGTAGCCCTCGGGCAGCCGCGCGATCGCGCGCTCCAGGTCCACGCGGTCGCCGTCGCGAACCGTGGCCGCGGCGACCGGAATGTTCTCGGGGAGTTCTTCGGTGGCGGCGCGCGCCCGCTTGCGGAGCACTTCGCGCGACAGGTTGAGCGCGATCGCCGACAGCCAGGTGCGAAGGCTCGACTCCCAGCGGAAGTTCGCGAGCTGTCTCACGGCCCGGATCCACGCTTCCTGCACGACGTCCTCCGCGTCCGTCGTCACGCCTCCGACGACGCGCAACACGAGCTGGTAGATCGCGGGAGAGTGACGCCGGTACAGCTCTCGAAACGCCCGTTCGTCTCCCGAACGGACGATCGCGTCACACAACTCGCGGTCCTCGCGGTCTCGCGGCGGCTTCATGTGCACCCCTTGGTGGCCGGAACGAGGGGAAGGGTTGGTCCGATGGGCGGCGATTCTGACGACGGAAACGCGGCCGCGTGTTCGGAATCCCTCAAGGCCGGCGCTCCCGGCCGGGTTCGGGGCCCGGGCCGCGGGGGACGCTCGCCTTGCCGGCGGCCTCCGGCGCGGCTAGCGTGCGCGCCCCACGCCGATTCCCCCCGGGAGCCGCCATGAACGAGATCGTCCTGCCGCCCGCCTTCGTCACGAACCCGCCGCGCCGCGTCGTGTTCGTGTGTGTCCACAATTCGGCCCGCAGCCAGATGGCCGAAGGGCTCGCGCGCTCGATGGCGCCGCCCGACGTCGAGGTGTGGAGCGCGGGCACGGAGCCGCGCGGGCTCCATCCGCGCGCGATCGAGGTCATGGCCGAGGTCGGCCTCGACATCGCGGGCCAGCGCTCGAAGCTGCTCGACGAGGTGCCGTGGCGCGACGCCGACACGATCGTGACGCTGTGCGGCGAGGGCAAGGACGTGTGTCCCGCGATCTCGCCGATCGTGCGCCGCGTCCACTGGCCGCTTCCGGACCCGGCCGCGGCCGCGGAGGACGATTCGCTGCAAGCGTTCCGCGACGTGCGCGACGAGATCCGCTGGCGCGTCTCGTCGCTGTGGCCGGCCGGCGACTAGGCGCCACCCGGACGACCGGGCGTCGGGGTCGCCACGCCGCCACCGCAGACCCTCGCTACGCCCGGCGGTTCATGCCGACGCCGGCGTGCTTCTCCTGGATGAACTGCTCGCACTCGGCGACGTCTTCGGGGCTGCCGATGAAGAGCTGCGTGCGCTCGTGCAGCGCCTTCGGGTGGAGGTCCATGATCGGCGAGTTCCCGTTGCTCGCGGCCCCGCCCGCCTCCTCCGCGACGAACGCGAGCGGCGCGGCCTCGTACAGGAGCCGCAGCTTGCCGTTCGGGTTCTTGCGGTCGCCGGGGTACAGGTAGATCCCGCCGTAGAGCAGGTTGCGGTGGAAGTCCGCCACGAGCGAGCCGACATAACGCGCGCTGTACGGCCGGTTCGTCGGCGAGTCGTCCATCTTGAGCCAGTCGATGTAGCGCTTCATGCCTTCGGACCAGCGCGCGTAGTTGCCCTCGTTCACGCTATAGATCCGGCCGCGCTTCGGCGTTGTGATGCTCGGGTGCGAGAGCAGGAACTCGCCGATGCTCGGCTCGTACGTGAAGCCGTGAACGCCCTGGCCGGTCGTGTAGACGAGCATCGTGCTCGAGCCATAGAGCACGTAGCCCGCGCACAGCTGCCGGCGTCCCGGCTGCAGCACGTCCTCGACCGTGCCGCCGCCGCGCACGGTGAGCCGCGGCAGCACCGAGAAGATCGTCCCGATGTTGACGTTCGCGTCGATGTTCGACGAGCCGTCGAGCGGATCGAAGTTCACGACGTACTTGCCCTGCTTGCGACCGCTCGGCACCGGGATCACGTCCTCGTCTTCCTCGGACGCGAGCACCGCGAGCTGGCCGGTCGAGCCGAGCACGCGCATCAGGGTCTCGTGCGCGAACACGTCGAGCTTCTGGACGCGTTCGCCCTGCACGTTGATCTCGCCGGTCTCGCCCAGCACTTCGACGAGACCGGCGCGGATCACCGCCTTGTTGATCATTTTGGCCGCGAGCGCGATGTCGAGCAGCACGCTCGTGAACTCACCCGTGGCGTCCGGGTAGTGCTGCTCCTGCTGGATGACGAACTGCGAAAGCGTGACGGCGCGCTGCGGCATGCGGACCTCAGTCGGAGAGTCCGGTCACGTCCTCGGCGCCCTTGCCGGCGTGGACGGCCGAACTCTCGATCGGGAAGGTGCCGGGAACGAACGGCGCGTGCCTTTCGGCCACCGCGCGCGTGCCGCCCGCGGCGAGCTTCGTGAGCAGGAAGACGAACTTGTCCTCGAGCGACTTGCCGATCGCGGCGCGGACGCTCGCGGGCATTGACCACAGCTCGCGCTTCCAGCCGCCGAGCGCCTTCTTGCGCGTCTTGTAGAAGAACTGCTCGTCGGTGTCGGTCGGCTTGCGCTCGCCCGCGTCGGTCTCGCGCAGCTTCGCGTAGATCGCCTGCTTCAAGTCGGCGGGGAACGCCGGGTGGTCGAAGATCATGTTCTGGAACTCGGTCGCGAGATGGATCTCGCACGCGCCGCGCTTCGGGAACTGGTCGAACAGGTCGGCCGGCAGCGTCGAGGCGCCGTGCTGGACCGCGCCCGCGAGGCCGTACTTCTCGCGCGACAGCTTCGAGAGCGCCGCGAGCGTGTCGAAGTCGAGCTTCACGGTCGCGATCGTGCCGTCCGGAAGCGGCACTCCGCCGTGCGAGGTGCCGGTCTGGATCGAGATCTTCGACAGGCCCGGCTTCCCCGGCGCGGCCTTCTGCAGCGCGCGGTTGTAGACGTCCATGAACGCGGTCAGCTCCTCGGCCGTCGAGTTCTTGCCGCCGACCTCGCCGATCTCGCCGCCCACGGACACCGTGATGCCCTTCGGCTCGTGGGCGCGGATGAACGCGGTGATGTCGGCGCACAGCTCGCCGTTCAACTGCTGCTGCGCCTCGTGGCCGCTCTTCGACAGGTCCACGAGCGTCGAGGTGTCCACGTCGATGTTGTAGAAGCCCGCCTGCAGCGCCTCGGCCGTGATGTCCTTCACGGTCTTGAGTTCGGCCGCGGGGTCCGCGGCGTACTTCTTCGCGTTGATCTGGAAGTGGTCGCCCTGCAGGAACACCGGGCCCTTCCAGCCCTCGCGCAGCGCGGCGGCGATCAGCACGAACGTGTATTCCGCCGGGCGCTGGTCCGTGTAGCTGATCTCGGAGCGCGCGATCTCGCAGATCACGGCGCCGGCGTCGAGCGTCTTGCGCGCGCGGAACAGCGCGCGGGCGGTGTCGTAGGCGATGCCGCGGATGTTGATCGCGGGGACGGTGAACGTGGCCGGAGCCTCGCCCTTGCCGCGCGCGATGTAGAGCCCGTGGATGCTGGCCGGGTAGACGCCGCTCGACTGGGCCTGGGCGTAGACGGCGGCGCGGGCGGCGGACTTGAGTTCGGCGCTCCCGAAGACGCCCGTCCACACGAGACGGTCGAGGGCGTCGGGGTTGCCCGAGGCGAGGGCGGCGGTGGCGTGACGGACTTCGTCGAGGTTCTTGAGTTCCATGGGGCCTTCGTGGCTCCTTCTCGGCCGTGTGCGGCGCGGGCCTTGGGGACGGGCGAGCGAGTGGGACGAGATTCGCGGCGGCAGTATAGCGGGCGATCGCGGGCCCCGAAAACGCTCGGACGGGTCCGATCGCATCGGGCGACCGCGTCGTCTCGGGCGCGGGAGGCCACGCCCGCGCGAGGCGCGCCGCGCGCTCGCCGGCCGCGTTCCCGGATCGGTGCGCGCCCGGACGCCGCCGGGTCCTTCAGCGCGCTCCGAGCGTCGTCAGCCCGGTCGTCGTGACGCGCAGGTCGCCGAAGCGCGCGGGATCGAAGCTCGCGATGCCGGGCGCGGGCTTCCAGTCGAGCAGCAGCGCGAGATCCTGCGTGCACGCGGCCGCCATGCCCATGCCGTGCCCCGTGTAGCCCGCGCACACCGCGAGGTGGTGCGCCGCGTCGAGCCAGCCGACGAGCGGCCGGCCGTCGCGCGCGAACGCCATCGTGCCGGCCCAGCGGCGTTCGACCGCCACGCCCTCGGGAACGAGCTCGCGGAGGCCCGACTCGATCGCTCCCTGGATGCGCTCGTTCGTCTCGACCGAGTAGCCCACTTCGCCGTCCGGGTCGAGGTCGCGCCAGCCGCCGATCACGAGCCGTCCGTCGGGGAGCTGCCGCCAGTACTGGTAGCCGTAGTGCGCGTACGTCGGCGCGATCGCGACCTTCCGTCCGATCGGCGCCGTCGAGAGCATCTGCCCGCGCCGCGGCACGATGATCGGCTCCAGTTCGGGACAGAGACGAGGCGCCCAGGCGTTGCTCGCGAGCACGAGCGTGCGCGCGCGCGCGACGCCGGAGCCGATCCGCAGCTCCCACAGGCCGCCGGACCACCGCGCCGTCGTGACGGGGGAGTGGCTGAAGAGCTTCGCGCCGCGCTGCAGCGACGCGCGCGCGAGCCCTTCGAGGAAGCGCACCGGGTGGATCTCGCCGTCCTCGGGCGAGAGGAACGCCGCGTGGAACCCGCCCGCGACTTCGGGCGGCACCGCGTCGGCGAGCGGGACCTCGCGCATCGTGAAGCCGTCGGCCTTGAGCAGGGGGATCGAGGCGCGATGCTCCTCGCTCTCTTCCTCGGTGCGCGTGAGGCGCAGGCTGCCGCTCGGCGCGTACTCGCATTCGATGCCGAGCTGATCCACGAGCTGCTTCACGCGGCGGTGCGTCCGGCGGCCGATCTCGGTCACGGCGCGCGCGCCCGCGCGGCCCCAGAACGCGATCTGCTCCTCGTAGGGTTCGGCGGCCGCGGCCATGAGGAAGCCGGCGTTGCGGCCGCTCGCGGCGCCCGCGAGGTCCTCGGCCTCGAACAGGCCGACGACCGCGCCGGACTCGACGAGCGTCCAGGCGAGCGTGAGTCCGGTGATGCCGCCGCCGATCACGAGCACGTCCGCGTCGAGCGTGCCGTTGAACGTCGGCACGACGAGCGAGGCGGCTTCGCGCCACACGGGTTCGTTGCGAGGCGGGGTGTGTGTCATGGGCGCGGGATTGTCGCCGCGGACTCGCGGGCCGGCAAGGCGAATCGTCCGACGCGACCTCGCGTCGCGATGCGCCCGCGCTTTGACAGCGCTTGGGGGGAGCCGTTTCAATCGCCGCTCGCTCATCCCCGCTCGCTCCCGAGGGCCCTCGCGTGGAATCCACGACCATCGTCTGCCGGCTGCGCGTGAACGGCGAGGCCCGCGAGTGCGCCGTGACGCCGCACACGACGCTGCTCGAGGCGCTGCGCTACGGGCTCGGCCTGACGGGCAGCAAGCAGGGCTGCGACAAGGGCGACTGCGGCGCCTGCACGGTGCTCGTGGACGGCGCGCCGGTGCTCGCCTGCCTGTCGCTCGCGCTCGCGGCCGAAGGCCGCGAGATCCGCACGCTCGAGGGCGTTGCGGCCGGCGGCCGCCTGCACCCGCTGCAGGACGCGTTCGACGTGACGGGCGGAGCGCAGTGCGGCTTCTGCACGCCCGGCGTCCTGATGAGCGCGCTCGCGCTGCTCGAACGCAACCCGGATCCGACGCGCGACGAGATCGCCGCCGCGCTCGCGGGCAACCTGTGCCGCTGCACCGGGTACACGAAGATCTTCGAGGCCGTCGAACTCGCGGCGCGAAGGCTGCGCGAGGGCGGGCGATGACGGACGAGCGCGACGGCGCGCGCGACGCGAAGCGCGCGATGGAAGTCCCGGGCGGCCGCCAGATGCCGCGCGCCGACCGGCTCACGCCGCCCGCGTGGGAGGGGGGGCGCGCGGGACCGCCGAACGGCGGCGCGTTCTCGGTCATCGGCAAGCGCAACCGCAAGGTCGAAGGCGTCGCGAAGGTCACGGGCCGGGCGCTCTACACCGACGACCTGAGCCTGCCGCGCATGCTGCACGCGAAGCTCAAGCGCAGCCCGCACGCGCACGCGCGCATCGTCTCGATCGACGCGAGTGCCGCGCTCGCGACGCCCGGCGTGCACGCGGTCATCACGGGCAAGGACCTGCCAGCGCGCTTCGGAATCATCCCGTGGACCGAGGACGAGCAGGCGCTGTGCGAGACGAAGGTGCGCTACGTCGGCGACGCGGTCGCCGCCGTCGCGGCCGACAGCGAGCGGCTCGCCGAGGAGGCGCTGCGCGCGATCCGGGTCGAGTACGAAGTGCTGCCCGCCGTCACCGGCATCGAGGAGGCGCTCGAGCACCCCGAATGGAGGATCCACGAGGACTCGGGCGACGGCAACGTCTCGAAGCACGTGCTGCTCGAGTTCGGCGACGTCGAAAGCGAACTCGCGGCGAGCGACGAGAGCGTCGAGTGCGAGTACTGGTACGAGGGCTCGACGCACGCGCCGATCGAGCCCCACTGCGCGCTCGCCGACTTCGACCCGACGGGCTTCCTCACCGTGTGGTCGAGCACGCAGGTCGCGCATTACCTGCACCGCGACCTCGCGAAGGTGCTCGGGCTCCCGACCCAGCGCGTGCGCGTGATCCAGCCCGTCGTGGGCGGCGCGTTCGGGGGCAAGAGCGAGCCGTTCTCGCTCGAGTTCTGCGCGGCGAAGCTCAGCATGGCGACGGGACGCCCGGTGAAGGTGCTCTACACGCGCGAGGAGGTGTTCTACGCGCACCGCGGCCGGCACCCGATGCGGCTGCGCTACCGCACCGGCATCCGGCGCGACGGCACGCTCACGGGCGTCGCGGCGAAGATCCACCTCGACGGCGGCGCGTACTCGAGCTTCGGGCTCGTGACGACGTACTACTCGGGCCAGCTGCTCACGGCCCCGTACCGCTTCCCGGCCTACCGCTTCGATTCCACGCGCGTGTTCACGAACAAGCCGTGCTGCGGACCGAAGCGCGGTCACGGCTCCGTGCAGCCGCGCTTCGCGTTCGAGTGCCAGCTCGACAAGCTGGCCGAGAAGGTGGGCCTCGACCCGATCGAGGTGCGGCGGAAGAACTTCATCGGCGCGAACACGCGCACCGTGAACGGCATGCGCGTCACGTCGAACGGCTTCCTCGAGTGCCTCGACCGGATCGAGGCCGCGAGCGGGTGGAAGGACAAGTTCCGGAAGCTCCCGTACGGCCGCGGCGTCGGCGTCGCCGGCAGCATGTACATCAGCGGCACGAACTACTGCATCTATCCGAACGAAATGCCGCAGTCGGCGGTGCAGCTGCAGCTCGACCGCTCGGGGCGCGCGACCGTGTTCTGCGGCGTGTCCGACATCGGACAGGGTGCGGATTCGGTGCTCGCGTACGTCGTGTGCGAGGAACTGGGGCTCGAACTCGGCGACGTGCGCGTCGTCGCGGCCGACACCGATCTCACGCCCGTGGACCTCGGCAGCTACTCGAGCCGCGAGACGTTCATGTGCGGGAACGCGTGCCTCGACGCCGCACGCACGCTGCGCGCGCGCATCGCGGGCGCGCTCGCCGAGCGCTGGGGCTGCGCGGCGGGCCAGGTGAGCCTCGCGGGCGGCGTCGCGTGCAACGTCGCCGAGCCCGCGCGCGATGCGATGAGCGTGAAGGAGGCGTTCCAACTCGCCGAGGCGCGCCACGGCACGCTCGGCGCCGTCGGCTGGTACCAGAGCCCGAAGCTCGGCGGCGACTACCGCGGCGGCACGATCGGCGCTTCGCCCGCGTACTCGTTCACCGCGCACGCGGTCGAGGTCGAGTGCGACGTCGAGACCGGCTTCGTGGACGTGAAGCGCATTTGGATCGCCCACGACTGCGGGCGCGCGCTCAATCCCGTCACGGTCGAGGGCCAGATGGAGGGCAGCGCCTACATGGGATTCGCCGAGGCGCTCATGGAGGAGCAGGCGTACAAGCCCGCGGCGCCCGGACACGGCCCCGGGCTCCATCACGGTCCGTCGCTGCTCGACTACCGCATCCCGACGTCGCTCGACACGCCCGAGCTGTCGTCGCTGATCGTCGAGTCCGTGGATCCCGAGGGCCCGTACGGCGCGAAGGAAGCGGGCGAGGGGCCGCTCCACCCGAGCGTGCCGGCGATCGCGAACGCGATCTACGACGCGATCGGCGTGCGGCTCGACCGGCTGCCGTTCCACCCGCCGCGCGTGCTCGCGACGCTGCGGGCGACGGATGCGCGCGCGGCCTGGACGCGGGCGCGCGAGCAGGCGCGCGGCGTGGCCGCGCGCGCGGAGCGCTGACCGTGCTCACGCTGCCGGTCTTCGAATGGGTGCGGCCCGCGGACGAGCGGGCGCTGCTCGAACACCTGGGCGCGCACGCGGCCGAGAGCCTCGTCGTCGCGGGCGGCACGGACGCGGTGCCGAACCTCAAGCACCGGCTGCACGAGCCGCGCTATCTCGTGTCCATCGCGCACCTTCGCGAGTGGTCGTTCGTGCGCCACGAGGCCGACGGCCTGCACCTGGGCCCGCTCGTGACGCTCGCGGCGCTCGCCGCAGAACCGCGCGTGCGCGCGGAATTCCCGGCGCTCGCCTCGGCGGCCGGACAGGTGGCCTCGCCCCAGATCCGCAACATGGGCACGCTCGGGGGCAACCTGTGCCTCGACACGCGCTGCACGTACTACAACCAGACCCACTTCTGGCGCGAATCACTCGGCTTCTGCCTCAAGAAGGACGGCACGCGCTGCCACGTGGTGCCGCAGGGCCGGCGCTGCGTCGCGGCGCACTCGTCGGACGTCGCGCCCGTGCTGATCGCCCTCGACGCCGAGGTCGAGATCGCGTCCGCGCGCGCCCGCCGCACGATCCGCGTCGAGGACTTCTTCGTCGGCGACGGCATCCACAACAACGTCCTCGGGCCCGCCGAAGTGGTGACGCGCGTGTTCGTGCCCGCGCGCGCGCGCGGCCTCGCGAGCGCGTACCGGAAGCTGCGGCCGCGCAAGTCCATCGACTTCCCGATGCTCTCGGTCGCGTTCGCGGCGCGGCTCGCGAACGGCGCGTGCGACGATGCGAAGCTCGTCGTGAGCGCGATCGCGGCGAAGCCGCGCACCGTGAACGGCGTCGCCGACCTCGCGCGCGACCGCGCGCTCGACGACACGCTCGCGCGCGCGATCGGCGATCTCGCGCACCGGCAATGCCAGCCGCTCATCAACGTGCCGTACGACGCCGAGTGGCGCCGCGCGATGGTGCCCGTGATCGTGCGCCGCACGGTGCTCGATGCGGCGGGAGGCGGCGCGTGAGCCGCGGCGGCGATCCGTTCGATCGCGAGCGCCTGGACTTCGAGCTGCTCGGCGCGGGCCGGCGGCGAGGTGTGGGACGCGCTCGCGCGCTGGCGCGCCGCGGGGCGCCGCTTCGTGCTCGCGACCGTCGTCGAGACCCGCGGATTCACGCCGCGCAAGGGCGGCGCGCACATGCTCGTGGCCGAGAACGGCGAGACGTTCGGCACGATCGGCGGCGGCGCGATCGAGGCCGAAGTGCTCGCGGCCGCGCGCGCGCGGCTCGCCGAGGGCGGCGCCGGCGTCGTGAAGCGCCACCTCACGCGCGATCTCGGCATGTGCTGCGGAGGAGAGATGAGCGTGCACCTCGAGGTGATCGAAGCCGCGCCCGCGCTGATCGTGTTCGGCGCCGGCTACATCGCGAAACCGCTCGCCGCGATGGCGGCCGGATGCGGCTTCGACGTCACGGTCGTGGACGCGCGGCCCGAATGGGCGAACGAGGAGCGATTCCCCGGCGCACGTCTCGCCGTCACCGATCCCGAAGCGTTCGCGCGCGCGCTCGCGCCCACCCCGAGCGCGAGCGTCGTGGTCGTGACGCACGATCACGCGCTCGACCAGCGCATCGTTCAGCACCTGCTCGACCGGCCGTTCCGCTTCCACGGCATGGTCGGCAGCGTCGCGAAGCACCGGAAGTTCGTTCAGCGCCTCACGGCCCGGGGGTTCTCCGCCGACCGCATCGCGCGGCTGCGGACGCCGCTCGGCCTCGACATCGGCGCCGAGACGCCCGAGGAGATCGCGGTCAGCATCGTCGCCGAACTCGTCGCGGTGCGCCGCGGCGCGCCGCTCGCACCGCGCGGGAGCGCGGCGCGGCGGATGGGCGAGGCTTCGCGACACGATTCGAACGCCATCGGGACGGATGCTCCGGCGTCCGAGCCCGCGGAGGATTCCACGACATGATGGTCGGCATTCTGCTCGCCGCGGGCGCTTCGACCCGCATGGGAAGCCCGAAGGCGCTGCGCGCGGCGGGACGCGAGAGCTATCTCGTGCGCGGCGTGCGCCGGCTCTGGACCGCGTGCGACTCGGTCGTCGTCGTGCTCGGCTCGCGCGGGCCCGTGATCCGCCGCCGGGCGGAGCTCGAGTTCGAGCGGCTCGTCGCCGCCGGCAAGCTGCACCAGGACCTCGTGCGCTCCGGCCGCACCCGCGCACACGGGCTCGAGGCGCAGTTCGTCCAGAACCGCGAGTGGTCGAAGGGCATGCTGTCGTCGGTGCGCGAGGGCCTCAAGGCCGCGCGCGACCTCGACCCCGAGGGCGTGTTCGTCCTGCCCGTGGACCATCCCGACGTGAAGCCCGCGACGATCGCTTCGCTCGCCGTGCTGTTGCGCGGCGCGCTCGCCTCGTCGCGCACGCGGAAGGAGCGGGCGGCGTTCGCCTACGCGCTCGTGCCGCGGCACGGACGCCGACGCGGACACCCGATCGCGATGTCGCCCGCGCTCGCGTGGGCCGTGCTCGCGGACCGCGAGGCGCGCGACCTGAGCGACGGCGTGCGCCGCAACGCGCGGCTCGTCGGCTACGTGGACGTCGCGGACGCGGGCATCGGCCGCAACGTCAACACGCCGAACGACTGACCTAGCGTGCGGCCGCGCCCGGTTCCGCCGACGGGCGCGCCGCGCGCCAGCGTTCGGTGAGCTGCGTGAACAGGCGGTTGTAGACCGCCTCGGGCTCGTCGGTCGTCGCCGGCGCGAACGACGCGCGCAGCGGGCCTTCGTCGGAGTCGTACACGACGTCGATCCACGGCGACGTGCCCGCGAAGCGCGTGCCGCCGTAGCGCAGGTCGGTGATGCGCGCGTACGGGATCTCGACCGTGACGTCGGAGCGCCGCTTCTGCAGGTAGTAGCGCAGCCCGTCCTGCAGCAGTTCGAGTTCGCCCGAGTAGACGGAGAACTCGCGCTTGAGGTTCAGCGGATCGAGCGGATGCTCGAACAGGATCTGCGTGAAGCCGCTGTCGGCGACGGCGCGGGCCGCGAGCGCGGTTCCGAGCGCCCACGGGTTCGTGGCCTTCTTCGCGAGATCGGCCTCGCCCTTCGGCGTGAGCCGCACCGCGGGCAGTTCCGAAGCGGCGATCAGCGAGGCGGCGCTCGACGGCTGGTCGAAGAGCCAGCGCGAGCGCAGCACGTCGAACTCGTCCACGAGTTCGCGCAGCCGCAGCAGGTAGGCGTGGCCGGCGAGGAACTCGAAGCGCATCGTCGGCGCGCCGACGAGCCCCGTGAGCGCGTGCGTGCCGGGGGCGAGCGTCGTCACGAAGTAGCTGCGCTGGGGGAGCAGCGTGAGCGGCTTGCCGTCCAGGTAGAGGCGCTCGGGCGGCAGCGCGTTCTTGCGCGCGAACTGCTCGCGCAGGAGCCACAGCACGGCGCGCGACGAGTCGGGCGCGGGAGCCGCGAGCGTGTCCACGAGCTGGTAGCGCTTGTCGACCGAGGAAGGCAGAGGCTCGGCGTTCGCCGCCGGTCGCGGCGCGATCGCGCTCGCGAGGCCGAGCAGCACCGCGAGCCCCGGGACGGCGCGCCTCGCGCGCGCCGCGGAACCGAAGTCCTGCATGAACCGTCCTTTCACCCGGTCGAAGCGCCGCATGCTACCGCGTCACCGGCCCCGCGGGCGACGTCGCGCCCGTGCACCACAGTTCGCCGTTCCGCACCTTGAGCGCGAGCGGCGTGAGCGCGCCGCCCTCGCAGGGGCCGGCGATGCACCGGCCCGTGTCGGGCGCGTAGCGCGCGCCGTGCCGGCAGCACACGAGCGCGTCGAAGTCGTCGTCGAAGAAGCGTGCGTCGCCGAAGTCGAGCGGCAGGCTCTGGTGGCGGCACTGGTTCACGTAGGCGTACAGGCCGCCGCGCCAGCGCACGGCGAACGCCGGCCGCGGCACGCCGTGGAGCGCGACGTCGAAGCGCACGCCCTGCCCCTCGCCGAGACGGCGCGGGTCCGGATGGACGCGGACGGATTCGAAGGCGGGGTCGTTCATGGCGCGATCGAGCGCGGCAGTATAGCGGAGGCGCTGGTCCGCGAGGCGAAGGGCTGGCACTATGGCGCCGTCGCCGCCCCGCACCCTCCTCCGGAGAGACTCGTGAAACGTCCGCTCATCGCCGTCTACGGAAGCAGCATCGCGCAGGAGGGAGACGACGCCTGGCGCCTCGCGTACGCGCTCGGTCGCGAGCTCGTGGACGCGGGCGCGGACGTCATGACCGGCGGCTACGGCGGCGTCATGGCCGCGTGCTCGAAGGGCGCGCACGAGGCGGGCGGCCGCGTCGTCGGCGTGACGGTCGAGCTGTTCGAGGCGCGCGGCCCCGTGAACCCGTGGGTCACCGAGCGCGTGCACACGCCCGACCTGTTCGCGCGGCTCCGGCACCTGGTCGAACACGCCGACGGCTTCGTCGTGGCGCCCGGCAGCGTCGGCACGCTCACGGAGCTGTTCCTGACGTGGACGCTCGTGAGCGTCCGCTCCAAGGCGGATGCGCCGCTCGTGCTGCTCGGCGACCACTGGGACGAGTACCTCGCCGCGCACCGGCACCCCGCGCTCGTGCCGCACCACCTGTTCGAGTTCGTCTCGACGGCGGCGACGCCGGCCGACGCGGCGCGCCGCGTGCTTTCGCCCGTGACCGTGCGCGCGGGGCTCGTCAAGTGACGACGCGGCTCGCGCACGATCCGCTGCTCGAGTGGCGGAAGGAATTCCCGACCGTCGAGACGACGCTGCACTTCGCCTCGCACACGCTCGGAGCGATGCCGCGCGCGACGCTCGCCGCCTACGAGCGCTTCGCCGAGGCGTGGCGCACGCGCGGCATCCGCGCGTGGGAGGACGGCTGGTTCGCGAGCCCGACCGCGACCGGCGACGAGATCGCCGCGATCCTCGGCGGCGCTCCGGGCACGGTCACGATGTTCGAGAACACGACGAGCGCCGAGGCGGTCGCGCTCTCGGCCGTGGACTTCCGCGCGCCGCGCAACCGGCTCGTCTGCACCGACGAGGACTTCCCGTCCGTGCTCTACCTCTACGAAGGCCTCGCGCGGCGCGGCGCCGAGATCGTGCGCGTGAAGGCGCGCGAGGGCCACCGCATCGCCGAAGAAGACGTGCTCGCCGCGATCGACGAGCGCACGGCCGTCGTCGCGATCTCGCACGTGCTTTTCCGCACCGCGCAGGTGCTCGACGTCGCGCCGATCGTCGCGCGCGCGAAAGCGGCCGGCGCGCTCACGCTGCTCGACTCCTACCAGGCCGTCGGCACGGTGCCGTTCGACGTCGCGGCGCTCGGCGTGGACCTCGTCGCGGGCGGTTCGGTGAAGTGGTTGTGCGGCGGCCCCGGCGCGGGCTACCTGTACGCATCGCCTTCGGCCGCCGCACGGCTCGAGCCGGCGACGACCGGCTGGATGGCGCACGCGAATCCGTTCGCGTTCGATCCCGGCCCGATGCGCCGGCACGACGGTCCGCGCCGCTTCTGGACCGGCACGCCGGCCGTGCCCGTGTACCTCGCGGCGCGCGCGGGCTACGAGATCGTGCGGACGATCGGCGTCGAGGCGATCCGCGCGAAGTCCCTGCGTCAGACGGCGCGCCTGCTCGCGCTCGCCGACGAATACGGCTTCGGCGTCGTGTCGCCGCGGGAACCGTCGCGGCGCGGCGGCACCGTCGTGCTCGGCGTGCCGCACGCCGAGGCCGTGTGCGCGGACCTGCTCGCGGCCGACGTGCTGCTCGACGTGCGCCCGGGCGTTGGCCTGCGGCTCGCGCCGCACTTCTACACGCGCGACGACGAAGTGGACGAGGTCCTGCGCCGCGTGCGCGACGCGGTGCGCAAGCACGGAGGCTGACGTGTTCCTGTGGCTCGTGGTGCTCACGCTCGGGGTGTCGCTCCTCACCGCCGGCGCCGTCGTGCTCGGCTTCCGCAAGCCCGTGCGCGAGATCCTCGAGCGCATCCTCGGCCCCGACATCGCGCACGCCTGGCAGCGCTTCCTCACGTTCGCGCTGTTCGTCGTCGGCGTGTCCGCCGGCGTGCAGGTGTGGAAGCTCGAGCAGTACCTGCAGCCGCAGACCGGCCCCGACGGCAAGTCGCGCGTGCTCACGCTCGACGGTCCGGCGCTCGCGCTCGAGACGTACCGCACCGTGATCCAGGTGCTGCAGGGCATGGCGTGGGCGCTGCTCGTGTTCTTCGTGATCGCGCTGCTCGCGTTCGTGATCGTGCGCATCGTCGAAGCGAGGCAGCGGCCGGCGGCCTGAGGGCCGTGCTACAGTGCGCGCCGAATCTCGACTCCGCGCCGCCGCCCGCGCCGACCTCGCGGGCCGCACCCGGCGCCACCCGTCACGCACGCCCCGGAGAGGGCAAGGGAGGGAGCCCATGAGCACGCTGGACGTCACCGAGAAGAAGCCGCTCTCGATCGTGCGCGAGCCGCGCGTGTACCTCGTCGGCCGTCAGACGCTCGACGAGGACGGCATCGCGAAGTTCCTCGGCGACCACGAACTCACGTGGCAGACCGACACCGAGATCGGCGCCGAGGCGCTCGCCGAGATGGCGGGCCGCGTGTGCTACATGAGCTACGGCAAGGGCCGCAAGACGAACGCCGAGTTCCTCGGCCACATCGTCGAGGTCGGCCACGGTTCGGTGCTCGAGCACGCGGTGTGGAGCTTCCTCGTCACCGGCGTCTCGCGCTCTTTCACGCACGAGCTGATCCGCCACCGGCACTTCTCGTACTCGCAGCTCTCGCAGCGCTACGTGGACGAGTCCGAATCCGACTTCGTCGAGCCGGACGTCATCGCGAACGACCCCGAGCTGCACGCCGCGTGGTCCGAGGCCGTGAACGCCTCGCGCGCCGCGTACGACCGCCTCGTCGCCGGCCTCACCGAGCGCTTCACCGACGTCGCCGACAAGACGCTGCGCCGCAAGCTCGCGCGCCAGGCCGCCCGCTCGGTGCTGCCGAACGCGACCGAGACGAAGATCTTCGTGACCGGGAACGCGCGCGCGATGCGCCACTTCATCGAGCTGCGCGGCAGCGAGCACGCGGACGTCGAGATCCGGAAGGTCGCGGTTCAGGTGCTCGAGATCCTGCGCGCCGAGGCGCCGAACCTGTTCGCCGACTACCGCCTCGTCCCGCTCGCCGACGGCTCGTTCGCGACCGCGACGGATCATCCGAAGGTGTGAGCGCGCCGGGAGGCATCGGCGACCCGAGGCTCGAGCGGCGGCCGGTCACGCGCGTGACCGGCCGTTCGCGCGAAACGATCGAGGACGCGCTCGCGGTCGAGCGCCCGCTCGAGATCGCGATCGGCGGCCGCTCGCTCGCCGTGACGCTGCGCACGCCGGGCCACGACCGCGAACTCGCGCTCGGCTTCCTCGCGGGCGAAGGCCTGATCGCGGCGCGCGCCGACGTGAAGGCCGTCGAGTTCGCGGCGGGGGGAAGCGCGGACGCCGCGGATCGCGCGGACGTGATGCTCGATCCGTCCGTGCGCCTCGACTGGTCGAAGCTCGAGCGCCACTTCGTCGCGACCGCGGCGTGCGGGCTGTGCGGCCGCGCGCACCTCGATGCGCTGCGAACGGGGCTCACGCCGCTCGCCGGCGAGTTCCGAGTCGCAGCGGCCGCGCTCGGCGCGCTCGGCGAGCGGATGCGCGAGCGCCAGACGGGCTTCGCCGCGAGCGGCGGACTCCACGCCGCGGCGTGGTGCGATGCCGCGCTCGAGCGCTTCGAGCTGTTCGAGGACGTCGGCCGCCACAACGCGGTGGACAAGGTCGCGGGAGCGCTGCTCGATCGCGAGCGCTATCCCGCGGGCGAGGGCGTCCTGTGGCTGAGCGGGCGGGCGGGCGCCGAACTCGTGCTCAAGGCGGCCCGCGCGCGCATCCCCGTCGTCGCGGCGGTCGGCGCGCCTTCGACGCTCGCGGTCGAACTCGCCGAAGCCGCGGGCCTCACGCTCGTCGGCTTCGCGCGCGGCGAGCGGCTCAACGTCTACACCCGGCCGGAGCGCGTCTCCGGCGGATCGGCGGCAATCGGGCCTTGAGGCGGCGCGCGGGCGGGGCGTACGCTTCCGGCGCTCCCAGCACCCACCGGGATTCCCGGAGTTCACCATGACCCCATCCGGTTCGTTCCCGGCGCGCCGCGCGACGTTCGCGCTCGGCGTGCTGCTGCTCTCCGCCGCACCCGCCTCGCCCGCGCTCGCCGCGACTCGCACCGCCGAACTGCCGCACGCGCCCTCGTCCTCGCCCGAGGCGGCCGCACGCGCCGCCGAGCGCTTCAGCCGGATCTTCGAAGAGGTGGGGACGTTCCCGGGGAAGGGCAAGGTCACGCTGCCCGTCCCGCCGCCGACGATGCCGAATCCGATTCGCACCGAATCGTCTTCGTTCTGGTCTCCCCGCTTCACGCTGCCGGGCTTCGACAGCGCGCCGCGCGTGATCGAGGGCGACGGCACGGTCGCGTACGTCGGCGGCTATTTCGAAATCGCGGGCGGCGTGCGCGCGACCGGGGTCGCTCGCTGGGACGGGAGCGACTGGAGTTCCGTCGGTTCGAATCTCTACGGCGACGTGCGCGCCCTGCTCGCCGATGGAGGCTCGCTCTACGCGGCCGGATACCTCGGCCTCGAGCCCGCCGGACTCGCCCTGCCGTTCGGAGTCGCGCGCTGGGACGGAACCGCGTGGCAGCCCGTCGGCAACATCGAGCCGTTCTACAGCCCGTGCGCGCTCGCGCGCGACGGCGCCGACCTGCTGCTCGCGAGCCGGTTCTCATCCAGCGACACGACGATCCTCACGCGCTGGAACGGCGTGAACTGGACGCTCGAGTCCCCGCCGGTCGTGTCGTCGATCTTCACTCCGACCTCGGTCGCGGTCCTCGATGGCACCGTGTTCGTCGGCGGGCTCGCGGGCAGCGATCAGCCGGGGACGCCGATGGTCTTTCGCGAGTCCGGCGGCGTTTGGAGCGTCGTGCTCGCGTCGTCCTACGCCTACGACGCCGTGACGGATCTCGCGGTGAAGGATGGCGTGCTGTACGCCGGGATCGCGAGCTACGACGGTACGGGGTACGGACCGGCCGTGATCCGCTGGGACGGAAGCTCCTGGTCCGCGACCGACCCCGCCGTGTACGGCGTGGCCGACGACCTTGAGCCGACCGCGACCGGGCTCGCCGTGTGCGGCTACGTCTACACGCTCGGCTACACGGCGATGGGCGACGTGGTCGAGCTGGGCAATGGCTCGCTGCGGTGGAGGTCCGACGAGTCGGTCGGGAACGCGAGGCAGCTCGCGAGCCGCGGCAATGCGCTCGTGTCGCTCGGCGATCGCTACCACGCGACTCCCGGCGGCTACCTCGTGTTCGCGCCGTTCGTCGGGGAATGGGACGGCAGCCACTGGCGATCGCTCGATGGGCGGCGCGGCGAAGGCGTGGGGCTCTCCAGCCGCTACACGAGTCAGGTGACGACCCTGCGCGAGATCGACGGTCGCCTCTACGCGGCCGGCTACTTCGACCTCACGCGCGAGGGTGGCGCCTGGAAGTCGCTCGGACCGGCCGTGGAATGGACCGGATCCGGTTGGAGCGACCTGGGGCTCGGCTCGACGGTGCCGCTCGTCGGCGACATCGTCTCGTTCGAGGGCGACCTCGTCGTGTCGCTCGGGGGCGGTTACGGATCGTCGGGGCCGCCGTCCGTGTACCGCAGGCGAGGAGACACGTGGGAACCGCTGCCGGGAGCGCCGCTCGAGAACGCTCTCGCGATCGCGGTGTGGAACGGTTCTCTGTACCTGTCGAGCTACGACCGCGCTTCCGGTTCGCCGCTGGCGAGTCACGTTCGCCGGTATCGCGCGGGCACGTGGGAGGAACTCCCGAGTCCGACGCCGCGCACGCCGGCGCCCGCCTACGTGCGTTCGCTCGTTCCGACGCGCGCCGGACTCGTCGCGCTCGGTCCGTTCAGCGTGCCTCCGGTCTACGGCGCGCGTCTCTGGAACGGATCCTCGTGGCAGGAATTGAACGACCGCCTCGAGGGGACGGTCGAGGCCCTCGCGCCGCTCGGCGCCGGCTTCGTCGTGTCGGGGCAGCTTCGGGTCTCGGTGGGCGGCGTTCCTCGGAACGCGTTCCTGGCGCTCTTCGATGGCGCGAACTGGAGCGTGCTCGAAGTCCGTCCGCTCTCGGGCGTCTCCGCGCTCGCGGCGACGCGCGACGCCGTGTTCGCCGCCGGGGGCGGCCTGCGGCTGAACGGCGGCTCGACGAGCGGCGTCCTGCGCCTCGACGCACGCGGCTGGACGCAGTTCGGCGAGCCGGCCCCTCCGAGCAGCCGGCTGATGACGACGATCCTCTCGCTGCTGCCGAGCGGCGGCGGACTGTGGGTCGGCGGACGCTTCTCGGCCATCGCCGGACGTCCCGCGTCGAACGTCGCGCGCTGGGAGGGACCGCTCTACGGCGGCGGCTTCGCGATCGGTTCCGCGCCGCGCGGCAAGGCCACGCTGCGGGCGAGCGGGGGAGGCGGCCGGCTGACGTTCGCGCTCGCGACCGCCGGCCGCGCGCGCCTCGCGATCTACGACGTCACGGGCGCGCGCCGTCGCACGCTCGCGGACGGCGCGTTCGACGCCGGCGAGCGCACGCTCGACTGGGACGGTCGCGACGACGGCGGACGTCCGCTTGCCGCAGGCGTGTACTTCGCGCGCCTCGAGGCGGACGGCGCCGAGCCCGCGAGCGCGCGCTTCGCGCACGTTCGCTGAGCGAAATCGCCACGGCGGGGCGCGGAGCGAGGCACGCTCGGCGCCCCGCGGCGCGTCAGTGCGCAGCACCCCCGCGGCGCGGGCGCGCGTTCCAGATCACGAGCATGAGCACCGCGCCGATCGCGGCGAAGCCGATCATGCTCGGGCCCCACGCGCCCCAGCCGAAGCGGTCGAGGATCGCGCCCATGCCGGCGCCCATCACCGAGCCGCCGACGTACTGCATGCCGTCGAACAGGCCGGCGGCGGTCGCGGCGGCGCGCTTGCCGCCGAAGTCCATCGAGGCCGTGCCCGAGAGCATCGAGTGCACCATCGAGATCGCGAGCGAGTTCACGACGAACGCCGCGATCACGGCGCCCATGCTCGGCGCCTTCCACACGACGAACAGGCACGCGACCTGGAGCACGTAGCCGAAGAACGCGACCGGCGGACGACGGTGGGCGAACAGCTTGTCCGACGCGTAGCCCGCGACGAACGCCCCCGCGATGCCGGCGCCGACGATGATCAGCGCGTTGCGCTGGAACACGGGGTTCGACAGGTCGAGGTGCTGGACCTCCTGCATGTAGCGCGGGAACCACTCTTCGAAGCCCTTGCGCACGAGTCCGGTGCAGAACTCCGCGACCGCGATCGTGAGCGCGACGGGATTCGTGAACACCTTGCGCGCGACGTAGCCGAACGTGATCGCCTCGGTGTCGCCGCTCGTCGCGTCCTCGGGGTCGAAGTCGTCGAGACCCGCGTGCTGCGGGGTGTCCTGCACGACCCGGAACGTCACGATCCACATGCCGAGCACGACGACCGCGGGCAGGAAGAACTTCCACTGCCAGGGCAGCAGCGCGACGAGGGGTGCGCCGAGCAGCAGGAAGACGAGGAACCGTCCGCTCTGGATCATCGAGCCGAAGATCGCGGAGAACACGCCGCGCTCGGTGACGTGGAACCAGCCCGAGTTCACCTTGATGAGCGCGAGCGCGCTGTAGCTCTGGAAGTACATGTTCAGCGACCACACCGTCGAGAAGAACGCGAGCAGCACGGCCGTGCCGCCGAACGCGCCCAGGTAGGCGCCGAGCCCGAAGACGAGGTTGAAGACGAACGCGCCGCCCGCGCCGATGAGCATCGCCTTGCGGCCGCCGAGCCGGTCCGCGATCGGGCCGTTGAACATCGCCGAGATGCCGTAGATCAGCGTCGAGATCGTGATGATCGTGCCGACCTGCGTCTTCGAGAACCCGTACGCGTCGGACAGCGCCTTGTTCGCGAGCGGAAAGTTGTAGCGCGCCATGTACATCGCGGCGTACGTGAAGCCGAGCGCGAGCCAGTTCTGCGTGCGGCGCGACAAGAACCGGGCGGAGTGAACCGGGGGCGTGGCCATGCGGCGGTCCTCAGGGACTAAGGCGCGACGGCGACGCCGCGCGTGCGGGTGCGATCGGGCGAGCGAAGGCCCGAGGCTTGTATCCCGGCGGCCGGGCCGGGTCAAGGCCGATCGCCCGCGGCGGCCGCAGCCTTGCACGCCCGTGCGTCGCACGTTAGCGTCGCGCCCGCTCCCATCGCGCCGTGCGGACGTTTGCGGCGCGCAAGTCCCACGGATGGAATCCGCTTGAGCCCTCGAATCCTGCCTCTGACCCCCGCGCCGCTCCGTTCCGCCACCCGCTCCGGCCTCGTGCTCTTCGCCGTCGCGGCGCTCGGGCTGCCGCTCGCCGCCTGCTCGCTCCAGCGCATGGCGGTGAAGAGCGTCGCCAACTCGCTGACGCGCGGTCCGGACGTCTACGGCACGGACGACGATCCCGAGTTGATCCGCGACGCGCTGCCGTTCGGGCTCAAGACGATGGAGTCGCTGCTCGCGGTGATCCCCGACCACGAAGGACTGCTGCTCACCGCCTGCAAGGGCTACACGCAGTACGCCTATGCGTTCATCCAGTCGGAAGGCGACCTGCTGGTGAACAGCGACTACGCGCGCTCGCAGGACCTGCACGCGCGCGCGTTCCGCATGTTCCTTCGGGCGCGCGACTTCGGCCTGCGCGGGCTCGAGACGCGCTACAAGGGCATCGGCGCGGCGCTGAGGACCGATCCCGCGGCCGCGTCGGCGCGCATTCAGAAGCGCGACGTCGCGATGCTCTACTGGACGGCCGCCTCGTGGGGCTCGGCGATCGCGCTCGGCAAGGACCGGCCCGAGATGCTCGCGGACCTTCCGGCGATCCGCGCACTCATGGAACGCGGGCTCGCGCTCGACGAGGGCTACGAGGGCGGCGCGTTCCACGAGGCGCTGATCGTGCTCGACGCGCTGCCCGCGGCGATGGGCGGATCGCTCGAGCGCGCGAAGCGCCACTTCGACCGCGCGGTCGAGCTGTCGCGCGACGGCCGCCCGGGGCCCTACGTCACGCTCGCGACGACCGAGGCCGTGCTACGGCAGGATCGCGGCGAGTTCCGCACGCTGCTCGAGAAGGCGCTGACGTTCGATCCCGACGCCGCGCCGGCGCAGCGCCTCGCGACCGTCGTCTTGCAGCGCAAGGCGCGCGCGCTGCTGGATCGCGAGGACGAGTTCTTCCTCGACGACGCTTCCGCTCCCGACACCACTTCTTCCGAGGAACCCCGATGAACCCAGGATCGTCCTTCCGCTTCGTCCCGTCCGCGCTGCTCGCCGTCGCGGCGCTCGTCCTGCCGCAGGCGGCCGCTCCGCCGGCCGCGGCGCAGGCGCCGCAGGTCGTGAAGCTCGCGACGCTCGTGCCCGACGGCTCGGTGTGGGACAAGGCGCTGCGCGAGATGGGCGCCGAGTGGGCGACGAGCACGCAGAACCGCGTGACGCTGCGCGTCTACCCGGGCGGTGTGGCGGGGGACGAGCCGGACGTCGTGCGCAAGATCCGCATCGGCCAGCTGCAGGCCGCCGCCGTGACGACCGCCGGACTCGCCTCGATCGATCCCGCGTTCCACCTGTTCAACATCCCGATGTTCTTCGACTCGTACCCCGAGCTGTACGCGACGCTCCAGGCGCTCGAGCCGGCGCTCAAGCAACGCCTCGAGGCGAAGGGCTTCGTGCTGCTCAACTGGGGGCACGGCGGGTGGGTGTACTTCTTCACGAAGAACCCGGCCGAATCCGTGGACGGCCTCAAGAAAGCGAAGCTGTTCGTGTGGGCGGGCGACGACCAGATGGTGCAGCAGTGGAAGTCGCTCGGCTTCCAGCCCGTCGCGCTCGCCGCGACCGACATCATGACCGGGCTCCAGACCGGCATGATCGACGCGTACCCGACGACGCCGCTGCTCGGGCTGTCGCTGCAGTGGTACAAGATGACGCCGAACATGGTCGGCCTCGGCATGGCGCCGCTCGTCGGGGGGCTCGTCGTGAGCAAGTCGGCGTGGGCGAAGATCTCGGACGCCGACCGCGCGAAGCTGCTCGCCGCGGGCCAGCGCATGGAACACCGCCTGCAGGTCGAGGTGCCGCGCCAGGACACGACCGCCGTGCGCGAGATGGAGAAGCGCGGGCTCAAGGTCGTGAAGGTGAGCCCCGCGAACACCGCGCAGTTCCGCGCGGCCGCCGAGCAGTTCGCCGCCGGCATCCCGGGTTCGCGCGTCCCGCCCGAGGTCCTCGCCGCGGCGCGTAAGGCCCGCGACGACTACCGCAAGTCGCACGGAGGCGCACGCTGAGCACGGTGTTCGGCCGCATCGAGCGCGGGCTGACGAACGCCGCGCTCGCGCTCATGGTGATCCTGCCGATCGCCGAGATCGCCTGGCGCGCGGTGTTCCACATCGGCATCCCGGGTTCGGGGCCCTTCGTCCAGCACCTTACGCTGTGGGTCGGATTCCTCGGCGCGGCGCTCGCCGCGAGCGACGGCCGCCTGCTCGCGCTCGCGACCGGGACGTTCCTGCCCGAGGGCGCGCCGCGCCGCATCGCCTCGGTGCTGTCGAGCCTCGTCGCGGTCGCCGTCGCGACGCTGCTCGCGCGCGCCTCGTGGGACATGACGATGATCGAGCGCGAGACGGGCGGCGTGATCGCGCTCGGCGTGCGCGTCTGGGTCGGTCAGATCGTGCTGCCCGTCGCCTTCGCGCTCATCGCGCTGCGGCTCGCCTGGCGCGCGGACGCATCCGTGTGGGGCCGCGTCATGGCGGCGCTCGGCGTCGCCGCGGGGCTCGCGATCGCGCGCGCGCCCGAGTCGCTCGCGACGGTGTCGCCGTGGATCGGCGCGGGCGTCGTCATCGCTGCCTCGCTGCTCGGCGGGCCGCTGTTCGCGCTGCTCGGCGGCATCGCGCTCGTGTTCTTCCTGCACGACGGTGTGCCGATCGCCGCCGTGCCGGCCGAGACGTACCGCCTCGCGGTCTCGCCGACGCTCGCCGCGATTCCGCTGTTCACGGTCACGGGCTTCCTGCTCGCCGAAGGGCGCGCGAGCAGCCGGCTCCTGCGCGTGTTCCGCGCGCTGCTCGGCTGGATGCCGGGCGGCACGGCGATCGTCGTCGCGGTCGTGTGCGCGTTCTTCACCGCGTTCACGGGCGGCTCGGGCGTCACGATCCTCGCGCTCGGCGCGCTGCTCTACAAAGCGCTCACCGAGGAACGCTACCGGGAGCAGTTCTCGCTCGGGCTGCTCACGGGCTGCGGCTCGCTCGGGCTGCTGTTCCCGCCGGCGCTGCCGATCATCCTGTACGGGATCGTCGCGCAGATCTCGATCGAGAGCCTGTTCATCGGCGGCGTGCTGCCGGGTTTCCTGCTGCTCGCGCTCGTCGTGGCGTGGGGCGTGCGCGAGGGGCTCGCGCGCAAGGTCGAGCGCCCGCCGTTCGATCCGCGCGAGCTGCTCGCGGCGGCGTGGGGCGCGAAGTGGGAGCTCGCGATGCCCGTGATCGTGATGGTCGCGATCTTCGGCGGCTTCGCGACGCTCGTGGAGGCCGCGGCGCTCACGGCGCTCTACGCGTTCGTCACGCAGAGCTTCGTGCTGCGCGACCTGTCGGTGCGGCGCGACCTGCCGCGCGTGCTCAACGAGAGCGTCGTGCTCGTCGGCGGCGTGCTCGTGATCCTCGGCGCGGCGATGGGGCTCTCGAGCTACATGGTGGACGCCGAGGTGCCGGCGCGGCTCGTCGAGTGGACGAAGACGCACGTGCATTCGCCAGGCATGTTCCTGCTGGGCTTGAACCTGTTCCTGCTCGTCGTCGGCGCGCTCATGGACATTTTCTCGGCGACCGTCGTCGTGGTGCCGCTGATCGTGCCGATCGCGCAGTTCTTCGGCATCCATCCCGTGCACCTCGGGATCATCTTCGTCGCGAACCTCGAACTCGGGTACCTGACCCCGCCCGTGGGCCTGAACCTGTTCCTGTCGTCCTACCGGTTCAAGCGTCCGGTGCTCGAAGTGACGCGCGCGTCGCTCCCGATCCTCGGCATCCTCGGGCTCGGCGTGCTGCTGATCACGTACCTGCCCTGGCTCACGACGGGGCTGCTGACGCTGTTCCACCGCGGCTGACGCGCCGCGGCGCGTTCAGGCGCCGAGCCGCTCGCGCAGCGTGCGCGCCCGCGCGCGGCTCACCGGCACCTCGGTGCGCGCGGCGTCGTCGAGCTGGAGCCGCCACGTGCCGGCGAACGCCGGGCGCAGCGCGACGGCGTGGTCCAGGTTCACGATCGCGGCGCGATGCACGCGCGCGAACGTCCTCGGGTCGAGCCGGCGCTCGAGCTGGTCGAGCGTGAAGTTGACGTAGTGCCGGTCCCCGTCGGTCGCCGCGAACACGAGCTTGTCCTCGGCGCCGAACCAGAACACCTCTTCGGACTTGAGGATCAGCTGCCGGTTCCCGATCCGCACCGTGAAGCGCGAGAGGTGCGGCGAGGCGTCCGGGCCGCGCAGCGATCCGAGCAGCGCCTCGAGCCGCTCCGACAGGTCGGCCGGACGGGCGAGGTCGCGGCGCGCGCGCTCGAACGCCTCGCGGAGCCGTTCGATCCGGAACGGCTTCAGCAGGTAATCCACGGCGTTCTCTTCGAACGCGCGCACGGCGTAGTGGTCGAACGCGGTCACGAACACGACCGCGGGCCGCGGCTCGAGGCTCGCGAGCAGCGCGAATCCGTCCTCGCCGGGCATCTGGATGTCGAGCAGCAGCACGTCCGGGCGCTCGGCCGCGATGCGCGCGCGGGCCTCGCCGGCCGAGCCCGCCTCGCCGACGACGACGGCGCCCCCCGCCTCCTCGACGAGCCGGCGCGCGCGCGCCCGTGCGAGCGGTTCGTCGTCCACGATGAGCACGCGCAGCGGGGCGGCGTTCATGCGCGCACTCTTACCACGTGAGCGCGAATCCGCACACGACCATCCGCCGCCCGAAGTAGGACTCCTGGGCGAAGCGCCGCGAGTAGTCGGGCGAGTAGGTGTAGTCGAGCACGTTGCGCCTGTCGAGCACGTTGAGCGCCTCGGCGTACGCGACGCAGATGCTGCTCTCGGGCAGTCCGAGCGCCTTCGGCAGCGAGAACAGCTGCATGACTCGCAGGTCGAGCCGTTCGTAGTCCGGCAGGCGTCCCGAGTTGTCCTCGGCGAGCGACGGCCGCCACAGCCCCGCGGCCGAGTCGTACGCGGCGCTCGCGACCGGCGTGTACGGGCGGCCGGACGAGGCGCCGAGGCGGCCGCCGAGATGGAGCGACGGAGTGAGCTGGTAGGTCGCGACGAGCGACAGCGTGTGACGCACGCCGTAGGACGCGGGCAGTTCGCGCGGATTCGAGAACTCGCGGCGCTTCGTGTCGAGGTAGCCGTACGAGAGCCAGCCCGAGAGCCACTTCCGCTCGCCCTGCACGAACAGGTCCACGCCGCGGGCGAAGCCGCGGCCGCCGTTCGCGTAGAACGTCGCGGCGTCGTTCGTGACGAGGTCGCGGTAGTCCTTGCGGAACGCTTCGACGCGCACGTTCGTGTGTTCGGACTTCCATTCGTAGCCCGCGACGACGTGATCGGCCTCGAGCGGGCCGAGTTGCGGGTTCCCGTACACGGGGTCGAGGTAGCGCGGGAGCGCGAGCTGGTGGTAGCGGCCGGTCGCGAGCCGCAGCGTCTGCCGCTCGTCCACGCGCCACGCGAGCGATGCGCGCGGATCGGCGGTCCAGACGCCCGGCACCGAGGCGCGGTCGAAGCGCGCGCCGAGCGTCGCGTACACGGGGCCGGCGACGCGCAGCTTGTCCTCGACGTACACGCCCGGGTAGCCGACGAGCGCGCGCGTCGCGTAGTCGCGCGTCGGCGCGCCGGAGGACAGGTCGGTGCTGTCGGCCGCGAGCGCGCCGGTGCGTTCGGCGTCGCGCCGCCGCAGGTTCGCGCCGAAGGCGACCTGGTGGCGCGGCGAGGCGTCCCACACGGCGTCCACGTTGCCCTGCAGGTTGCGCTCGGCCTCGTTCGCGTGGAACGGACCGTAGGCGTACGCGCGGTGCCAGAACTGCCCGCCGAGCTGCCCGCGGATCGCGAGCGTGCGGCCGACGGCTTCCTGGAACTGCAGCGCGCCGAGCTGCGTCGCTCCGCGCTGCGCGAGGCGGTTCCGGTAGCCGAGCGCCTCGTACTCGAACGTGCTGCGGTCGCCCGAGTCGAGGTGGAAGAGCGCGAGCCGCCCGGCGGGCGAGTGGCGCCACAGCAGCCGCGTCGCGGCGTCGTGGGACCGCGGCGTGACCTCGTAGCTCCGCGCCGATCCGTAGAGGTCGTAGAGCAGCCGCGGATTCGAAGCCCGCACGCTCGTCACGAGCGACAGTTTGTCGGGAACGAGCGCCCAGCTCGTCGAGCCGCCGCCGCCCGCGAAGTTCGCACCGAGCGACACCGTCCGCAGGTTCATCGGGTCCTGGGTCTCGACGTCGAGCACGCCCGAGAGCACGCCGCCGTACTTCGCCGAGAACGCGCCGCTCGAGAAGAACGCGCTCTTCAGCATGTAGCTGTCGAGCGCGCTGAAGAGCCCGCCCGAGGCGCCTTCGTAGTGGTAGGGGTGGCCCATCTCGCCGCCGTCGAGGCGCAGCAGCGTCTCGTCCGGCGGGCCGCCGCGCACGTACACCGCCGCGCCCTCCGAGGGCGCGTTGATGCCGGGGAGCGCGCGCAGCGACTGGAACACGTCGGCGGCGCCGCCCGGGGTCGTGAGCACCTGCATGCGGCGCAGCGTCGCGCCCTCGCCCTTGCCGACCTTGCCGAACGACGACGCGGTCACGCTCACCTCGGCGAGCGCGACCGGCTCGTCGGCGAGCGTCACGACGAGCGCGGGCGCGCCGTCCTGCGCCGTGACCTGGAGGCGGCGGCGCTCGTAACCGAGCTGCTGGACTTCGAGCGTCACCGGACCCGCGGGCAGCGTCAGCGTGAATCGTCCGTCGGCGTCCGTGGAGGCGCCGAGCTTGAGCGCGGGCGCGCTCACGGGCGCGACCTCGATCGGACGGCCCGCGCGGTCCACGACGCGCCCCGCGACCGCGACGGCGAGCGCGTCGGCGGCGCCCAGCGCGATCGCGAGCGCGGCGACGGCGGCCGCGGCGAGACGCATCGGGTCGTTCACGGCTTCGCTCCGTCCGGCTTCGGCGCGTCGAGCCGCGGCAGCAGCACGTGGCGCACGTAGCCGTGGTCGGGGTTGATCTCGAGCGCGCGCGCGTACGCCGCGCGCGCGTCGTCGGTGCGCCCGAGTTCGGCGTACGCCTGTCCGAGCCACGCGTGCGCGTCGTCGCGGCCCCAGTCCGGGGCGGTCGAGTCGGCGACCGACTCCTTCGCGAACGCGTCGCGCGCCTGCTCGAGGATCGCGAGCGCGCGGTCGGCGCCGCCTCCGAACGCCTTCGGCCGGTAGAGCGTGTTGAGGCCGTCGAGCAGCAGCACGCGCGGGTTCCCGGGCGCGAGGCGCCGGGCGCGCGCGAGGCTCGCGATCGCCTGCGGCCCGAGCGAAGTGACGTCGCCGCCGCCGAACTGGATCTGCACGCCGACGAGCGAGCCCTTGAGCGCGAGCGCCTCGCCGAAGCCGGGATCGGCGGCGAGCGCCGCGTCGCAGTGCGCGACGCCGTCGTCTGCGAGACGGCGGGCCTTCGTGGCGTCCGTGCCCGCGCCGAGCGGGCACGCGCGCCAGTCGGCGACCGCCGTCCAGTAGTGCGCGAACGCCGAGCCCGGCTCGGCCGCGGCGATCGCCGCGAGGCGGGCGCGC
>JBGAOA010000117.1:0-7066 GCA_044222065.1 Candidatus Eiseniibacteriota bacterium | reverse complement strand
GCGAGCCGCGAGTAGTCCACGAGCAGCCCCGTGCCGGCCCCGCGTTCGATCGCGGCGGCCCGCGCCGCGAACTCGGCGCGGCCGCGCCCGGCGAGGCGCGACTTCTCGGCGAGGAGCCGCACGCAGGCCGTGTCGCTCGCGAGCGCGGCGCGGCGCGGGCGCAGATCGTCGTCAACGGCGCCGAGCGCCGCGCGCACGCGGTCCGTGAGCGACGCCGAGCCCGGGAGGAAGTCGCTCTTCCAGTCCGGAGCGAGCCGGTCGAGCAGGATCGCGGCGCCCATGCCGGAGTAGTAGAGACGGAAGCGCACCGGCGCCGTGCCGAACGGATCGTTGTTCACGACCGCTTCGCCGCGCAGGAATCGTCCCATCTGGGCGAGCAGGTCGCGCCGTTGCGGCGCGAGGTCCGAGAAGCCGCGAAAGCCCTGCGCCCGCGCGAGGCCCGCGACGGGCGTGCGCTCCTCGAGCACTTCGAAGAGGCGGTACTCCGTGTACTTCGCGAGTCCCTCGAGGAACTCGACGCCGTCTTCGTACCGGACGGCGCGCTCGGGCAGGTGCGCGCGCCGCTCGTCGCGGATCGCGAGCCACCGCAGCGCCCCCTCGCGCCTCGCGCCCGGGTCCGTCGCCGCGATCGCCGATGCGAGCGCGTCGGATTCGAGCGCGACGAGCGCGTTGTTCTCTGCGGACAGCGTCGGGTAGTGGAGCAGCAGCATCTCGTTCGGCTCGCGATCGGGCGCCGTGCGCTGCTGGTGGACGTGGAACGACTCGTGGACGATCAGCGCGAGCTGTTCGTAGGGATCCGCGGTCAACTCGTCGAAACGCAGGCCGCGCGCCTTCTCGGCCGCGGGGCGCGGGTCCTCGAGCCAGCCGGCGACGCGCTGGCGCAGGTTGGACAGCGGATCGGCGACGACCAGCGTGCGGACCCCGGCGACGTCCATCGCGGTGTTCTGACCGTCGGTCGCGATCAGCGTCGCGCCGTCCCGCTTCCAGACGTCATCGCCGGGGAATCCCGGCACCTCCGCGTGCACGAAGCCCTCGGGCGGATGCGGGTGGTGGATCAGGATCTCCTGCTCGCCCGGCAGGTAGAGCAGCAGCGGAGTGTCCGTGGCGTTCCAGCCCGGCCACACGGGATTGTCGTCGCGGGCGACGACGCTCCAGACCTGGGACGCCGCGTCCACGAGCAGCGGATGGACGCCGAGCGTCCGGGCGCTCGGCGAGTCGGGGGCGGCGTGCGCGGCGCCCGCGGCGCCGGAGACGAGCAGGAGGGCGGCGTACCACGGCAGCCGCCGGGATCGCGACTGCGGCGTCGGATCGGACATGGGACCTCCGGTGCAGGGCGGCGGGCCGACGCACTTCTAGCCGAAACGCGGGACGCTGCGCGCGACGCACCGACGAACGCGGCGCGGCGCGCCCCGGACGCGTCCCGAAACACGAAGCGGGCGGAGGCCGGTGCCTCCGCCCGCGTGCGCGAGACCGTCAGCGGATGAACGTGCCGTCCCGCAGCTCGGCGATCGCCTGCTGCAGCTCGGCGCGCGTGTTCATGACGATCGGCCCGTACCACGCGACCGGCTCCTCGATCGAGCTCGGCCCGACACGAGCAGGAACCGGATGCCCTGCTCGCCCGCGCGCACGACCACTTCGTCGCCCGAGTCGAACAGCACGAGCGAGCGGTTGCCCGTGCTCTCGCGCCGGACGACTTCGACGGGTCCCGGCTGCTCGGTGAGCACGCCGAGCGGTTCGGACGCGTCGCGGAACGATCCGCTGCCTTCGAACACGTACGCGAACGCGCTGCGCCGCGTGTCCACCGGCAGCCGCTTCACGACGCTTAAACGGCCGGAACCGAGACGTCGAGATACGACGGCTCCGCCGCGATGCCCGCGACGGGGCCCGTGCGCCCCCAGAACGTGCCGCACACGACGCGCACGCGCGTGCCGTCGTCGTCCACGATCTCGACGACGTCGCGGGCCGCGACGTCCTGGTAGCGCGGCGCCGTCATCTTGAGGTTCGACGGCAGATTCGCCCACAGCTGGAAGCCGTGCATGCGTCCCTGCGCGTCGCCCTTCGGCATCTCCTGGTGCAGGATGCCGCGGCCCGCCGTCATCCACTGGACGTCGCCCGCGCCGAGCGTTCCGCGATTGCCGAGGCTGTCGCCGTGCGCGACCTCGCCCGAGAGCACGTACGTGATCGTCTCGATGCCGCGGTGCGGATGCCACGGGAAGCCCGCGAGGTAGTCCTCGGGGCGCTCGTTGCGGAAGTCGTCGAAGAGCAGGAACGGATCGGTGTCCTTCGTGTCACCGAAGCCGAACGCGCGGCGCAGGTGGACGCCCGCGCCCTCCAGCGTCGGCTGCGCTTCGACGATGCGTTTGACGGGGCGAATCGACATCGGTCCTCCGCGGTTGGGGTACGGCCTTCCGATTCGCCCGGCGGAAACGAGATTCGGCGAGCATCGGATCGCGCGCGCGTCCGCGCGCTTGGGCCAGGATGCGGCACCGCGATGGCTGCCGCGAGTTCGGCTCCCGCCGGAGTCCGCAGGCCGTGCCGTCGTGCCGCGGCGCTCCCCGTGGCCGCGTCGCGGGCTCGATCGCGTGCTGGCGCTCGCGCGGAGTCCGCCCCGGGGCGGATCGCGCACGCTCGCGCCGCGCAAGTTCCGACGTGCGGATTCCCCGGGGCGCGGCCGCTCAGCGCTTCGCGCGATGCACGCTGGCAGACGGACTGACGCCCCGGTGGGGGCAGCGACGGCCGCGAATCGTGCGCCGCGCGCGATCCGGCGACGTTCCATCCCGTTTCATCGCGCGCGTTCGCGCACGCGCCGTTCACGGCACGGAGGTTGATGCGGACCACGCGGTCCCGCCGCCCCTCACGCTCGGAGGCCCGCCATGTCATCCCGTCTCTTCCTGGCCGGCGTCGTAATCGCCGCCATGTTGTCCGCATCGTCCGCCGGCGCCGCGCTTCGCACGGCCGGTGGTCTGTCGCTCGGCGTCAACGCCGGTCTCGGTGGTCAGGCCGACGTCACGCTCTCGGATCTCGCCGCCGATCTCCCGGTCTCGGCGCGGCTCGCCGTCGGCTACTGGGGTCTCGATCCCGGCGACGCGTACGACGCGCGCCGCGTGTTCATCAATGCGAACACGAACGGCGATCCGACCAAGTCCGGGCACCGCTGGGACCTGCGCATGGACGTGCTCCATCACGTCGAGCGCGGTGCGCTCCGGCACTGGTGGCTCGGCGTCGGACCCCGCTACTCGCGCTTCCGCGGCGACTACGACTTCGTCGGCGGGAACGAGACGTTCTACATCACGTCGAGCCAGTGGGGCGTCGGCGGCTCGCTCGAAGGGCGCTGGTCCACCGGCCCCGAGACCGAACTCGTGGTCGGCGGCGGCCTCGACTGGTTCGCCAAGTCCACGCTCAAGGGACACGACAGCGCCTACAGCCCCGACGGCAGCGCGGTGAGCCCCGTGGACGACTACACGTGGGCCGACGCCGATCAGGCGATCGACCAGCCGGCCTGGGCGCCGCGGCTCACGGTCGGACTGCAGCACCACTTCGGCCGCTGAGGGGCGTTTCGCCCACGGCGCCCCCGCCCCGGCGGCGGGGGCGCCGCGTTTTCGCGCTCAAGCCCCGTCCGGATCCGGCCGATCACGACGGTTCCGTATCGCGTCCACCACCACCTCAACCTCGGAGAACCCTTTGAATCTCGGTTTCGTTCTGGCGTCCGCCGTCCTGGCCGCGGCCACGACCTCCACCCCGGGCACGGAGAGCCCGTCCAACCTCGTCACCCACGAAATCTCGGCGAGCGCCCCGGCAGCGACGGTCGCCGAGGCGGCGCCGCGCGGCCCGCGCGTCGGCGAACCCGCGCCGGACTTCGCCTACAAGTCGCGCACGTACGTCTGGCAGAACCTGCACAACATGCTCGAAGACGGCCCGGTGCTGCTCGTCTTCGGCGCCTCCGACGAGCAGCTCGTCTCGATCGAACGCGAAGCGGAGCGCTTCGAGCGCGCCGGGATCCAGCCGGTCGCCGTCGTGCCGCACCGCGACGCGGACGCGTGGAAACTGCTCCGGCGCTACGACCTCTCGTTCAGCCTGCTGTCCGATCCGAACGGCGTGATCGCGAGCCAGTACGCCACGATCGAAGCGGGCCCCGAAGGCTCCGTGCCCTCGTGGTTCGTCGTGGACCGCGCCTGCCGCATTCGCGGCGCGGGGACGGGGACGCCCGCGTCGGGGGACTGGATGGAGCTCGCGAGCGAAACGCTCGCGACCGACTCGTTCGACGGCGGCTCCACGAACTGACGCCTCGATCTTCCCGAGCCGGCGCCCGTCCGCGGGCGCCGGCTTCGCGTTTCCGGCGTCGTGCGAGCGCTTGTCCTATGCTGCGCGCATGATCGCGCTGCTCGCCGCCCAGCCGCTGCTGCTCCTGTTCCTCGTGCTCGCGGTCGGCTATGCGGTCGGACGCGTATCGCTCGGCGGCGTCCAACTCGGCGTGGCCGCGGTGCTGTTCGCGGGGCTCGCGGCGGGCGCGCTCGATCCGTCGCTGCAGCTGCCCGAAATCGTCCGCAGCTTCGGGCTCGTGCTGTTCGTCTACGCGATCGGCGTCGCGAGCGGCCCGGGCTTCTTCGCATCGCTCCGCCGCCGCGGCCTGCGCGACAGCGCGTGGACGGTCGCGCTGCTCGCCGGCGCCGCCGCCCTGGCCGCGGGCGCGCACGCCACGTTCGGCGTGCCGTCGCCGGTCGTCGCGGGGCTCTTCTGCGGCGCGCTCACGAACACGCCCGCGCTCGCCGCCGTGCTCGAGCGCCTGCCTGCCGCGTCCACCGCGCCCGTCGTGGGCTACTCCGTCGCCTATCCGGCGGGAGCGCTCGGGATCGTGCTCGCGCTCGCGGTCGCGCGCCGGGCATGGCGGCGAGATCTCGACGCGCTCGCGCGCGGCGGAGAACTCGCGGTGCGCTTCGTGCGCGTGACGTCTCCCGAAGCCGTCGGCCGCACGATCGTCGAACTGCTCGCGCGATGGAACGTGCGGGCGCGCTTCGTCCGGGTGCGTCGCGCGGGCGAATGGCGGCTCGTGAGCCCTTACGAGGCGCTCGCGCGCGACGATGTCGTCACGGTGGTCGGGCTGCCCGCGGCGCTCGACCGCGTCGTGCGCGAAATGGGGGAAGAGTCCGAAGCGCGCGAGGAGCTCGGGCACGGTGACCTCGACTTCCGCCGCATCTTCGTCTCCGATCCCGCCGTCGCCGGGCGCCCGCTCCAGGAGCTCAAGACGCTCTCGCGCTTCGGGGCGCTCGTCACGCGCATCCGCCGCGGCGACGTGGACCTCGTGCCCGAGGGGCGGACGGTGCTCGAGCTCGGCGATCGCGTCCGCGTCGTGGCGCCGCGCGAGCGCATTCCCGAAGTGACGCGCTTCTTCGGGGACTCGTATCGCGCGCTCGGCGAGGTGGACGCTGTGTCGTTCGGCCTCGGCATCGGCTGCGGCCTCGTGCTCGGCGGGCTCTCGATTCCGCTCCCGGGCGGCGCGTTCTTCCGGCTCGGCCCCGCGGGCGGACCGCTCGTCGCGGGGCTCGTGCTCGGGGCGCTCGGCCGCACGGGCCCGCTCGTGTGGCAGCTTCCGTACAGCGCCGGGCTCACGCTGCGGCAGCTCGGACTCGCGGTGTTCCTCGCGGCCGTCGGCGTCGGTGCGGGCACGCCGTTCGTCCGCACGCTCGCGAGCGGAGGCGGCTTCACGCTGCTCGGCGCCGGGGCGGCCGTTACGCTCGTGACGGCGGCGCTCGCGCTCGTCACCGCGCGGCGATGGCTCCGGGCGCCGGTCGGCCTCGCGATGGGGCTCGCCTCGGGCGTGCACACGCAGCCCGCGGCGCTCGCGTTCGCGAACGACGCCGCGCGCGACGAGTCGCCGAACCTGGGCTACGCGAGCGTGTCACCGGTCGCGACCGTGACGAAGATCCTGCTCGCCCAGCTGCTGCTCGGACTGCGCTGAGTCGCGCGGCGCGATCCGGAACACGACCCACTTCTGGTTCCAGCTCGCGAAGCCCGCGGGCCGCTCGGTCACCGTGAGGTCTCCGGCGCGGAATCCGGCCGAATGCTGGCGGACGAACGCGCTGTCCACCTCCCAGCCGTAGATCCACTCGACGCCGCGCTCGCGCAGCCCGTCGAGCTCGCGGCGCGCGCGAAGCTGCCCGAGCGCCTCGGCGCTCACGACGCCGTCGAGGTTCACGACCACGAGCGAATCGGCGAAGAACCCGACGCCGCCCGACTGCTGCGCGCCGATGCGCGTGCCGGGGGCGAAGTGCGCGCGCGCCCAGAGGCCGGGGCGAAGGTAGCCGAGCGTAGCGCTCTCGGCCGGCGTCGAGGCGAAGCACTTGCGGAATCCGGGCTGGGCGATCGACGCCGCGACCGCGACCGCGCCCGTGAGCGCGACGCACGCCGCGCGCCCGCGCGGCGTGCGGAACGTCGCCACGGCGCGGGCGAGCGCGACCGCGAAGGCGATCAGCACCGCGAGCAGCGTCGGGAAGAAGTAGCGCTCGAAGTACCACGAGCCGAACACGACGAACGTGTAGCTCGCGACGAGCGCGGCGGCGAGCGCGGCTTCGGGGAGCAGTGCGGCGAACCGCGGCGCGGAACCCGACGCGCGTCCGGAGCGCGCGCGCGCGAGCACGGCGAGCGCGAGCGTCAGGCCGAGCAGGACCGCGTGCTTGCGGAAGAGCGCCTGCGCGGCGCCCCGCACCTGCACGAGATAGTGGGCGAGCGGGGGCGCGCCGTCGTAGTCCGAGAGCGCGAGGTCGTGCATCGCGAAGCCGCTCACGGGCAGTAGCGTGCCCGTCGTGCGCCACGACTCGACGAGCCACGGCGCGAACACGGCGAGTGCGGTCGCGGCGACGAGCCCGACGGCGCGGACGACGCGGCCCGCGCCCGCCCCGGCGCGCGCGAGGCGCCACGAGAGCGCGCCCGCGACGACGAGCGCCGCGATCGCGGCATCGAGTCGGGCGAGGAGCGCGAGGCCGAGCGCGGCGCCGAGCAGGACGAGGCGGCGGGCGCCGACGCGCCCGCCCGGGCCGGGCGCGATCGAACGCAGCGCCGCGAAGGTGGC
>JBGAOA010000025.1:0-53047 GCA_044222065.1 Candidatus Eiseniibacteriota bacterium | reverse complement strand
CGCCCGGCCGCGAGGTTCGCCGCGACGTCGGCGTAGAGGAACGCGTCCGGGGCGAGGAGCCGCGGGCGCAGCGCGCACTCGGCGACGAGTGCCGCGCCGAGCGCGAGCGCGGCGAGGACGGGGGCGCGGCGCATGGGGCGCTACGGTAGCGGATGCGCGGTGCGGCCCGCGAGCGGCGCGTCCCGGGTTCGCCGCCGGCGCGTTCGGGCGAGCGCCCGGGACGCCTCGACGGATGCGCCGCTCCGGTCGTGGCGCGGCGAACCCACGTGGACGCGCTCCGCGTCGTGCGCGCGTTTGACCCTCTCCAAACGCGGCCCCTATCTTCGCCGCGTGCCTCTGATCCAGATCGAAGACACGCGCGCGCGCGCCCGCCGGCCGTCCGTCACCTGTCGCGTCGGCGGCGTGCCCGTCGGCGCCGCCCATCCGGTGGTCGTCCAGTCCATGACGAACACCGACACCGCCGATCCCGCCTCGACCGCGGCGCAGGTGGCGGCACTCGCCCGAGCGGGCAGCGAACTCGTGCGCGTGACCGTGAACACGCGCGAAGCCGCCGCCGCCGTGCCCGAGCTCGTGAAGCGCGTGCGCGGCGAGGGCCTCGCGACGCCGATCGTCGGGGACTTCCACTACAACGGCCACACGCTGCTCACGGAATACCCGGCGTGCGCCGCCGCGCTCGACAAGTACCGCATCAACCCCGGGAACGTCGGCGCGGGCAAGCAGCACGACGACAACTTCCGCCGCATGATCGAGGTCGCGGTCGAGCACGCGAAGCCGGTCCGCATCGGCGTGAACTGGGGCTCGCTCGACCGCACGCTGCTCACGTCGCTCATGGACGAGAACGCGCGGCGCCCGAAGCCGCTCGAGGACCGCGAAGTCGTGCTCGAGGCGATGCGCGAGAGCGCGCTGCGTTCGGCCGCACTCGCCGAGTCGTTCGGACAGCCGCACGACCGCATCGTCCTGTCGGCCAAGGTGAGCGACGTGCGCGACCTCGTCTCGGTGTACCGCGCGCTCGGCGCGGCGTGCGACTACCCGCTCCACCTCGGCCTGACCGAGGCCGGGCTCGGCACGAAGGGCGTCATCGCCTCGGCCGCGGCGCTGTCGGTGCTGCTGTTCGAAGGCGTCGGCGACACGATCCGCGTGAGCCTCACGCCCGAGCCCGGCGGCGACCGCGCGGACGAAGTGCGCGCGTGCCAGCAGATCCTCCAGTCGCTCGGCATCCGGCACTTCACGCCGCAGGTCACCTCCTGCCCCGGCTGCGGGCGCACGACGAGCACGTTCTTCCAGGAACTCGCCGCGCGCGTGACGGCGCACATCCAGGCCCGCATCGGCGCATGGCGGGCGACGCACCCCGGCGTCGAGGGTCTGAAAGTCGCGGTGATGGGCTGCGTCGTGAACGGCCCCGGCGAGAGCAAGCACGCCGACATCGGCATCTCGCTGCCCGGCACCGGCGAGGATCCGCGCGCCCCCGTCTACGTGGACGGGAAGCTCGCGGTGACGCTCAAGGGCGAGACGATCGCCGAGGACTTCGCGAAGCTGCTCGACGAGTACGTCGAGCGCCGCTTCGGCGCGGGCGCCGCCGCGCGCTGAGCGGCGTCAGCCCCGCTCGATCGCGTCGAAGATCGCGCGAGCGAGCGCGCTGAGCGACGGATCGCGGGCGCCCATCACGAGCACGAGGTCGCCGGGCCGCGCCTCGGCGGCGACGCGCTCGACGAGCCACTCGCGCGACGGCGCGAACTGCGCGTTCGCTCCGCGTTCGGCGATCTCGGCGACGATGTCGGCGCTCGAGAAGTCGCGCGTCGCCGTGCCGCCCGCGTAGAACACCTCGAGCCACCACAGCCGGTCCTCGGGCCCGAGCGCCTTCGCGAAGCTCGCGACGAAGTCGGCGCGCAGGAAGCGCGTCGGTCCGTAGCCGTGCGGCTGGTAGATCGCGAGCACGCGGCCGGCGCGCGCGCGCGCCGTCGCGATCGCCGCCTCGACCTTGGCCGGATTGTGGGCGAAGTCGTCCACGACCTCGATCCCGCGCGCGACGCCGACGCGCTGGAAGCGGCGGCCGACGCCGCGGAAACGCGCGAGCGGCGCGACCATCGCGTCGAGCGGCACGCCGACCGCCTCGCACGCGGCGATCGCGGCGAGCGCGTTCGCGACGTTGTGCCGTCCGGGCACGGGCAGCGTGAAGCGCACGCCGCGCACTTCGAACGCGGCGCCCTCGGGCGTCGTGCCGGCGTCCTCGCCCCGGACGTCCGCGCCGTCGCCGAAGCCGAACACGCGCGCACCCGGCGCGATTCCCGCAAGGTTGGCGTCCTCGCCCTTCACGACCGCCTCGCGCGTGCGGGCCGCGAAGGTCTCGAACATCGCGGCGACTTCGGACTCGCCCTTGTGGTCGCGCTGCAGGTTCAGGATCACGCCGACCGCGGGCTCGTAGCGCACGAGCGAGCCGTCGCTCTCGTCGGCCTCGACGACGAGCAGGTCCGAGCCGCCGGCCCAGGCGTTCCCCCACAGGCCGCGCTCCTCGAGCAGCACGAGGTCGCCGCCCGTGATCACGGACGGATCGCGGCCCGCGCCCCACAGGATCTCGAACGCCATCGCCGTGACGGTGGACTTTCCGCTCGTGCCGCTCACCGCGATCGTGCGGTGGCGCGCGACGAAGTGCGCGAGCAGGTCCGAGCGGTGGAGGATGCGCACGCCGCGCGCCTTCGCGCGCTCGACATCCGGCACCGTGTTCTCGACCGCGGTCGAAGTCGCGGCCGACGCCCGAGCCGTCCTGGGGCGTCACCGCGATGCCGAGCGTTTCGAGCTGACGGCGCGATTCGGGGCGCTCGCCGCGATCGAAGGAGCGGTCGCTCCCGCTCGCGCGTCCGCCACGCATCGCCTGGAACTGAGCGAGCGCGCTCATGCCGCTGCCGCCGAGTCCGGCGTAGTGGAAGCGTCCCGGGCCCGCGACGGCGGGCACGGTCGCGGGCGCGTCCACGACGACGAGCGCGTCGCCGGGGCGGACGAGGTCGAACAGCTCGAGCATCGCGTCGTTCGCGAGCCGCACGCAGCCGTGCGAGGCGGGCACTCCGAGCCAGTCCTCGTGATTCGTGCCGTGCACGTAGATGTAGCGCTCGAGCGAGTCGCAGCCGGGGCCGCGGTTCACGTCGGGCTCGAGGCCTTCGAGCGTGAGGATGCGGGTCAGGATGAGGTCGCGATCCTCGCTGCCGGCGCGCCACACCTCTCCCGTCGGCTCGCGGGATTCGAAGACCGCGCCGTACGGCGCTCCCGCGCCGATCGCCCGGGCGATGCGGTGCCAGCCGAGCGGCGTGCGGTTCGAGCCTTCGCGCCCGCCGAGGCCGCGCGCCGAGGTCGAGCAGAACCACGACTCGCGGGGCTCGTCGCCCTCGAACAGCCACAGCCGCTGGGCGCGCGCGTCCACGAGCAGCGTGCGCGCGCCGGCGGCGGGCGCTCCGGGCGCGAGTCGCGCGAGCGCCAGCCGCTGGAGCGCGTCGCGCACGTCGCGGAGTGGAGGTGAGAACGTCACGGTCCGCACTGTGCCACAGCGCGCGCGCGGGTGTCAGCGGCGGGCCGGAAAAACGACGGGGCCGGCGGTGGGGCCGGCCCCGAACGGGCGGTTCGATGCCCGCGTGCGGTCCTCAGTCGATGAGCACGACCGTACGGCCGACCGTCTCGCCGTTGCCGAGCTTGAGCTGCGCGAAGTACATGCCCGACGGCAGCGACTTCGCCGCGAAGCGCGCCGAGTGCTCGCCCGCGGACAGCGTGCCGTCCACGACGGTCTCGACGAGCTGGCCGGCGACGTTGTAGACGCGCAGCGACACGTGGCCCGCCTGCGGGAGCGCGAAGCGCAGCTGCGTCTCGACGCGGAACGGATTCGGCGTCGCGCCGCGGAACTGCACCGCCGTGAGCGCGCGCGAGCCGAGCTCCGTCGCCGGCGACTTCACGATGCCCTGCGCGACCGCGGCGTTCAGCAGGTTCGGGCGGTACGCGGGCACCGCCGCGTCCATGCGCACGTCCTGACCGGCCGTGAACTGCGTGTAGCAGGCGTCGTACGAGTAATCCATGTAGTTGTGGATCGGATCGTCGCCGGCCGCGGCGCAGGTGTTCTTGCCGGCCGGGCAGCCCGTCGTCGCGGTCGCCTCGTACGGGGTGTCGTCCACCTGGTCGCCGGGAGCGGTGCAGCCGCCCTGGAACGTGTGGTAGAGGCCGAGGTAGTGGCCGACTTCGTGGTCGAGCGTGCCGCCGAGGTTGTACGGCGAAAGCGCACCGCCCGGCACCGAGGCGTAGTGGAACACGACGCCGTGCATCTTGCTGTTCTCGGCGTACGACCACGGGAAGTACGCCCAGCCGAGCAGGCTCTGGCCCGGGCTGCACGAGTACACGTTCAGGCGATGGATCGGATCGATCGCGAGCGCGTTCTTCATGTTCACTTCGCGCGAGCTGCCCGGCGTGCAGCCGAACCACTGGCGGTTGTTCGTGCGGTCCACCGACGCGAGCACGAAGGTGTAGCCCGTGTTGAATCCGCCGTGCGAACCGTTGTAGGCGAGGTTCAGCTCGGCGATCTGCGCGTCGATCTGCGACTGCGGGATGTTCCCCGTCGAGCCGTTGTAGATGACGTGCCACGCGACCTTGATCTGGCCGCCGACGGCCATCGTGCTCAGCTCGTTCTGGTGCGCCTTGAGGTAGGCGGCGACCGAGGCCATCTCGCTCTCGGTCGGGACCGGCGTCGAGCAGCGCTCGCTCACGCCCCCGTTGCCGATCTCGTCCGGCATGCGCTCGGGAGTGACGGTCTGGGCCTGGACTGAGGCGGCGAACAGGGCACAACCCAACACGGCCGACGGCAGGAGATGCTTCGCCTTCATGCGAACTCCTCCAGCTGGGGTCACGCTTCGTCGTGCCGGGCGCGGGAGTGCCCGCAGGGGTAACCCGGTCGCGAAGCGTCAGGAAAATGTCAGAGGACCGGGTTGTGGGAAAGAGCTTTTTTCTCGCAGGCGAGCCTCGCAACGACTTCTCGTTCAGCGGTTTCGAACTCAGGCAACCTGAGGCGGAATCCGCTTCCGAGCGGCTTCAGCGTCGCGCCAGCCGGATCGCCAGCACGAGCCAGCCCGCGATCTGGAGCAGCCCTCCGACCGGCGTCACGGCGCCCCAGAGGCGCGCGCCGCTGAGCGCGAGCGCGTAGAGGCTGCCCGAGAACACGACGGTGCCGATCACGAGCAGGAGCCCGGCCGGAGCGAGCGGGCGCCCGCCACGGTCCTCGAAGAGCCCCACGACGACGACGAGCAGCGCGTGGACGAGCTGGTAGCGCGCGCCGGTCTCGAACACCGCGAGCAGGTCGGGCGCGAGCCGCTCGCGAAGGGCGTGCGCCCCGAAGGCGCCCGCCGCCACGGCGAGCAGGCCGAGCACCGCGCCCCGCCGCGAGCGGCGCGCCGCTCGCGAACGGCGCGCGGGAGGCGGCGTGCGTCTCCCGCGCGTCCGGCCGCACGCTCAATGCGAGCCTTCGAGCGCGCTCGGGGCGCCCGGAACGCCGATCATGCCGAGCTGCCACTCCAGGAACTGCAGTTCGTCCGCGAGGTCCTCGATCTGCTTGCGGACGGGCTTGCCGCCCGCGTGCCCCGACTTCGTGTCGTACTGGAGCAGCACCGGGAGTCCCGAGGCGCTCGACGCCTGGACGAGCGCCGTCATCTTGCGCGCGTGGAGCGGGGCGACGCGCGTGTCGGAGTCGCCCGAGACGAACAGCACCGCGGGGTACTTCTCGCCCGCCCTCACGTGCTGGTAGGGCGAATACGCGCGCAGCCACTCGAACTGCTTCGGATCCTCCGACGAGCCGTACTCGGGCACCCAGAACCGCGCGACCAGGAACTGGTGGTAGCGCAGCATGTCGAGCAGCGGCACCGAGCACACGACGGCGCGATACAGCTCGGGGCGCTGCGTCATGCACGCGCCGACGAGCAGTCCGCCGTTGCTGCCGCCCAGGATCGCGAGCTTCTGCGACGACGTGTAGCGCATCGCGATCAGCGCCTCGGCCGCCGCGATGAAGTCGTCGAACGTGTTCTGCTTGTGTTCGAGCATCCCGGCGCGATGCCACGCCTCACCGAATTCGCTCCCGCCGCGCAGGTTCGGCAGCGCGAACACGCCGCCCGCGTCCATCCACGCGACCGCGCGCGCCGAGAACGTCGGACGCATGTTCTGCTGGAAGCCGCCGTAGCCCGTGAGCATCGTGGGATTCGTCCCGTCGAGCTTCAGGCCTTTCCGGTGCCCGACGAACATCGGCACGCGCGTGCCGTCCTTCGACGTGAACCACACCTGCTCGAGCGCGTACGCGTCGCTCTTCACCGGCACGGGCGAGCGCCACCACTCGGACTTCGTGCCGCGCTTCGCGTCGTAGCGGTAGATCGTGGTCGGCACGTGGAACGAGGCGAACGTGAAGTACGCGTTCGGCGACGTCCACGAGCCCGCGAGCCCCGACACCGAGCCGAGCGTCGGGAACGCGATCGCGCCGGTGCGCTTGCCGTCGGCGTCGAACACCTGGACGCGCGAGGCCACGTCGTGCAGGTAGTTCACGAACAGCCGCCCGCCGACGAGCGACGTGCCCTCGATGACGTCCTCGCCCTCGGGCACGACCGTCGTCCACTGGCCGGCCGCGGCGTCGTTCAGGTCCATGCGGAGCACGCGGCCGCGCGGCGCCTCCCACGTGGTCGTGACGTACAGGCGGTCGCCGGCGAAGTCGCCGGTGAAGCTGCCCTTCTGGTCCTTCACGATCCACGTCCACGGACCGTTCGTCTCGACGTTGCGGACGACGAGCTTCGTCTCGTCGCTCGCGGAGCCGCGCTGGATCCCGAGCAGCAGCCAGCGTCCGTTCTCGGACAGCCGCGCGCCAATGATGTTCTCGGGACCGTAGCCGTCGCCGAAGATCCGCTCGTCGCTCGCCGGATCCGTGCCCATCGCGTGGTAGTAGACGCGCGGGCCGGTCGCCTCGAACTTCGAGTAGTAGAGGCCGCGCCGGTCCGGGCGCAGGTTCACGCCGAAATAACGGGCCTTCGGCAGCGCGTCCACGAGCGGGCGGCGGGTCGCGACGTCGAGCAGCGTGACCGTGACCTCGTCCGCGCCGCCCTCGCGCGTCGCGTACGCGACGAGCGAGCCGTCCTCGGTCACGTCGAGGTACGACACCGAGGTCGTGCGATCGGCGCTGAGCGGATGCGGGTCCACCAGCACCTCGTCCTTGCCGTCGGCGCCGCGCACGTACAGCACGGACTGCTCCTGATCCGCGCGACGGCGGGCGAAGAACAGCCGGCCTGCGCGCTCGATCGGCGTGCTCTGCCCCTCGGCCTTGAGCAGCGGCTCGAGCCGCGACTCGATCGCCTCGCGACCGCCGACTTCGGCGAGCACGTCGTGCGTGTAGCGGGTCTGTTCTTCGATCCACGCTCGGGTCTCGGGGCTGTTCTGGTCCTCGAGCCAGCGATAGGGGTCCGAGATCTCGACGCCGTGCAGCGTTTCGCGGACTTCCTTCACCGTGGTGACGGGAGGCGCGGACGGAGGCGCGGCGGTCGCGAGCGCCGCGAACAGGACGAGCGGCGCGAAGGCCGGCAGGACGACACGGAGGAAGGCGCGCATCGGGGACTCCTCGAGTGGGAGTGCGTGAGGGGGAATCAGCGCTCGGAACGGCCGCGAGCGACGTGTACCTTAGCCCCTCGCCCGGGCGGCTCCCAGCCCGCGGGAGCCGCGCCGGGCAACTTCCGCCCGGTCGGCGGATCTTCGTGAACCTCGACGCGACTCGAGCGTTTCGGTGTCGGAATCCCGCCGTCCGACCCCGTGGAGAACCACCGATGAAGTCCACGCTCGCCGCCTGTCTGATCGCCGTGGCGCTGGTCACGGCCCGCCCGGCCCCGGCCGAGGGCACCGGCCGGCCACCCGAGGTGCTGCCGCTTCGGATGGCCTACCCCACGACCACGACCTACGCCGAACTGCGCGACCAGTGGCTCCGGTACGCGAACGCCCACCCGCGCGACGTGCGCGCGTGGACGCAACTCGCACGCGCCGCCTACTACGCCCAGTCCTGCGAGAGCGCGAAGGCCTACGCGAAGAAGGCGCTCGAGATCGATCCCAACGATGCCGAAGCGCTCGCGGCACTCGGGCGCTACAGCTGGGCGCTCTACTGCGGCGGCCCGGGCCATGACGATCCGTCCGAATCCATCCGGCTGCTCGAGCGCGCGCTCGCGCTCGACCCGCTCGTGGACGACGCGCATTACCACCTCTGGACCATGCGGCTCTCGCAGGGGAGGCGTGACGAGGCGAACGCGCACCTCAAGTCGCTGCTCGACAACGGCCGCATGCCGGAGCCGCTCGTGGACTTCGGCTACAACCTGCTCGTCGGGCTCGAGCCGCGGGCGATCCTCGTGACGAACGGCGACAACGACACGTACCCGTGCCTGGCGCTCCAGACGGCGCGCGGACTGCGCACGGACGTGATCGTCGTGAACGTCGGGTTGCTGGCGCTGCCCTGGTATCGCGCGCAGCTCGCGGCGGCGCCGGCATCGCTGCCGCTCCCGCTCGGCGAGCGCGAGGACTGCCGCTACGGAACGGACGTCGTGAAGATGTTGCTCGAGAACCTCGAGAAGCGGCCCGCGGCGGAGCGGCGCCCCGTGTACTTCGCGGTCACGCTCGACGCGGCGACGAAGCTCACCGACCGCCAGCTCGCGTGCGAGGGCGTCGTCTACCGCGTGCGCGAGTCGAAGGGCGACGCGATGGCCGACGAGGCGAAGCTCGCGCGCAACCTCGAAGGACTTTACCGTCGCGAGAGCGCGACGAGCGCGAGCGTGGACTGGAAGCGCTGGACGGCGCTCGGCACGTTGATGCGCAACTACGTCGCCGCCGACTACCAGCTCGCGCTCGCCCTGTACCGCCGCCACGCGGACACGCGGGGCCGCGAGGTGATGGAGCGCGTGCTCGATTCCTGCGACCGGCAGCACGAAAGCGACGGCGGCGCGCAGTTCCTCGCGGCGTGGGAGCAGGTGGATCCGAGGGCCCCGCGCCTCGCCTACTGGCGGAAGCGCTTCCCGCGGCCCTAGGGCCGCGGGAGGAGTCGGGGCCGCGTGTCCGAGTGGGACGACACGATCGCCGGGCGGATCCGGCGCGGAGAGCCGCGGGCGTTCGATGAGTTGTTCGAGCGCTGGGGCGCGCGGCTGCTCGCCTATCTCGAGGGGCTCGTGCGCGAGCGCGCGGCCGCCGAGGACCTGCTTCAGGAGACGTTCGTTCGCGTGTGGCGGCACATCGGGCGATACGAAGAGCGCGGCGCGTTCCGCGCGTGGCTTTATCGCACGGCGACGAACCTCGCGCTCAGCGAGCTGCGGAGGAGGCGCATCGCGAACGCGCGGCCGCTCGGCGACGAGGCGCTCGAGGTGGCCGAGCCGCGCGAGGGGCCCGAAGCGCGCGCGGCCGGGCGCGCGCGCGATGCGGCCGTGGCGCGCGCGCTCGCGTCGCTCGACGACGAGCATCGCGTCGTCGTGCTGCTGCGCGTGCGCGAGGAGATGTCCGTGCGCGACGTCGCGCGCGTGCTCAACGTTCCCGAGGGCACGGTGAAGTCGCGCATGCACCACGCGGTCCGCAGGCTGCGGGCCGCGATCGAAGAGGAACCGTCACCACCCGACCGCGAGGAGCCCTGTCATGACGTGTGAGAAGGCGCGAGCGGCGCTCGACGAACTCGTGTTCGGCGAGCTCGACTCCGAGGCCGAGATCGAACTCCAGCTGCACCGGTCCGCGTGCGCGGAATGCGGCGCCGAAGAGCGCCGTCGGATCGCGCTGCGCGACGCCGTGCGCGGCACGCGCGTCGCGCCCGACGCGGCGCTGCGCGAGCGCATCCGCGCGGCCCTCGCTTCGCCGGCGGCAGCCCCGAGGCCGGCGTGGTTCGCGCGTCCGGTGCCGGCGTGGGCGGCGCTCGCGCTCGCGGTGCTCGCGGCGGTCGCGGTGGGCGCGGGCCTCAGAGGCGCGGCGGCGCGCACGCCCGCGCGCGAAGAGGCTCTCCCGGCGTCGCGGCTCACCCCGCTCCCTCAGGGATCCGAGCGCTTCTTCACGACCGCCGCATGGTTCGTGATGCCCTCGGGAACGGATTCGGCGGGCGAGCGTTTCCGACCCCCGGCCAGAGGAACGCCGGGACGAACGGACAGCCTCTGACCGAGGGCTGCGAGCACATTGCGGGGTGCCGGCGCCTACCGCACGCGCGGCCGGCGCGTCGGACCTTCCGTACGGAATCGGGCGGTCAACGCTCCCGGGCGATACGGTTCTCGATCGCCTCGAACGTCGATGATTCGTCGTCCACACGCCACCGGTCCGAGACGGTCATCCACCACTGTTTGTAGCCTCGTCGCAGGTCGAAACCTCCTGGCGCGGGCTCGCGCGGTCCGCCCTCCGACTCTCCACGCACGCGCGCGAGGCTGCGCCGGCCCGCCTCGAGCTCGAGAGTGTCCGCGTAGATGCAATCGGCGCCGAATGCCATCACAGGACCGGCGAGGATGTCTCGGAGTTCGTCGATTCCGAGCAGCCGCCTCGAGTAGACGTGCGCGAAAGACGGCGGTTCGGTGAGTGCGAGGGCTTTCCCGTGCCCGGGGTCGAAGAGCTTCGAAAGCGCCCGGAAGAACGTCGTCTTCTTGCGCACGCAGCGATCCTCGAACAGGCCGAAGACGCGATCGGTCCTCGCGCCGCGTTCGTGGTGCGCGCCGACGAGCAGGACGCGTTCGCAGTCGGGAACCTCGACGAGAACGAGATCGATCCGCCAGCCGCCGTCGATGTGCGGTCGCCCGAGCGTCGCGAGCCAGTGATGCCGCGTGAACACGATCTCGGGCTCGAAGACCAGCGGGCGGTCGAGCAGTTCGTTCTCTCCGCCCACTTGCTCCCGCGCCCGCTCACCCAGCGCCACGACCGTTCGCACCGCCCAGCCTGGCCGGATCTCGACGCTCGGTGGCTTCCCCTGCTCCCAATCCCCGACTGGCAGCACGTCGCGGAGTTCGAGCCTCGCGAGCAGCGCGTCGCGAGACATCGCGCGAACGACCTCATCGAACGCGCTCCGCTGGGTCGTTCCGAGACGGCTACGGATGGGATCCCCGTCGAGTCCCCGAACCACGCATTGAATCGCGAGCAGCCAGGCCAATCGGTCGGGCCCGACGTACCCGGTCTGGAAGTGCGCCGAGCGGTGCATCGTCATCCCGCCTCGCACTTCGTGGTCGGTTTCGTAGAGATAGGCGGCGTTCGCGCTCAGGACGCCGAAGCCGAGCACGACCGACGTGAGGTCGGTCAACCGCTCTTCTTCCGCTGCGTTCTCGACTTCGAGTTCGTGCGAAAGCCGCCAGGCGTGAGCCACTTCGTGCGCCATCGTGCCCACCAGGACCTGCGGCCGATCGAGCATGTTCAGTTCGACGCCGAAGTAGGCGCAGTCTTCGGATATCCCGAAGAACACGGCGGCGGCCCCGCGCTCCGAAGGCCGCTCGGCGACATGGAGCGGCGAAGGGAAACTCCGGGAGCGATGCAGGCCGAAACCGGTGCACTCGGCCTGCAGGTGACCGAGCCCTGCATAGGCGAGCAGTCGGACGGCAATTCGCCGCACCGACTCGATGTCGGGCGTCCAGCGGTCCGGGAACCACTCGTCGTCGGGAAGCACGATCGGGCCCTCGAGAAACGAATGCCGACCGGCACCGCGCAACAGCTCGGCCAGGCGTCCGGAGTACTCGTCGAGGAACCCTTCCAAACTCGGGGGGGCGTCCGAGTCGTGCATGGCGGGCAGAGTGCGCCAAGCGAAGAGCCCCCGCAACTCGTCGAGTCACGGGGGCTTCGCACACTGGCTCCTCGGGTAGGATTCGAACCTACAACCCTCCGGTTAACAGCCGGATGCTCTGCCGTTGAGCTACCGAGGAACGTCGCTTCGAGCGCGGCGAAGGCGCGGCCGCCACGCGTGCTGGTGAGGAAACAGGGCGCGGAGTTTAGTCGGGCCGCTTTCGAGCGGTCAAGCCGCGGCCGCGGGTGAGACGCCCCACGCTCACGCGCCCGCGCGGGCGCGGGCGAACTCGAGCTCCCGCTCGCGCAGGACGTAGCCCATGTCGTGCTCGTCGGGGCGTTCGCGGGCGAGCGCGCGGGCGAGCGCCGGCAGGTAGTCGAGGACCCGCTCCGGGACGATCGCGAACTCGGCGACGGCGCGCGCGGGGTCCAGCACCGAGGCCCAGCGGCTCGCGTACGGATAAGTCGAGATCGGCAGGCCCGCCGCGGCGAGTTCGTCCGCCGGGGCCGGCACGATGCGCGGCTCGACCCCGAGCGTGCGCGCGAGCAGCGCGATGACGTCCGCGAGCGTCGTGGATTCGATCGGGGCGAAGTTGTAGACGGACTCGCGGGGCGGCGCGCCCTCGAGCCAGCGCACGAGCAGCCGTGCGGCGTCGGCGGCGAGCAGGTGCCGCACCGGCGTGCGGCCGCCGTCGGGCAGCACGATCGGGCCGCCGTCGAGCAGGCGCTCGACCCACGCCCACAGGCGCAGCGACACGTCGCCCTCGCCCTGCAGGATCGGCAGACGCAGCACGTGCGCGCGAACGCCGTAGGACTGGCGGATCGCCTGCAGCGCGCCTTCCGCGCGCCGCTTCCCCACGCCGTAGGCCCAGCCGGCGTGATCGGGCGAGCCGGGCGCGGGCTCGTCCATCACCGTGCCGGCCGAGTCCTCCTCGCGGTACGGCGGCTTCGCGTCCCGGGTGACGAGGTACACCTGTCCGGTCGAGACGAGCACGTAGCGTCCGGTGGCGGCGTACGGCACGAGCAGCAGCCCTTCGACGTCGGCGGCGTCGTAGGCCGCGAGGTCCACCGTGAAGTCGAACCGCTTGCCGTCGAGCGCCGCGGCGAGCGCGCTCGCGTCGCGCCGGTCGGCGACGAGCGACACGACGCCGTCCACGCGCGAGCGCTTCGTGCGCGACAGCGACGTCACGCGATGCCCGCGGGCGACGAACGCGCGCGCGACGTGCGATCCGAGGAAGCCCGCGCCTCCGACGAGCAGGACGTTCGCCGACACTCGATCCTCCGTTGGGCCGCGGCGTCGCGCCGTGCGGCGCCGCGGCGGCGGAGCTTACCGGCTCGCGCGCGGCCGCGCGACCGTGGCGCTCACGCGGCGCGGCGGTCGGCCAGGCACTCGGGGCACGCGTCGAGCGGCAGCAGCGCCTGCACTTCGCTCGCGAGCGGCACGGCCGGCGGCATCCACGCGCCGCCTTCGCCACGCACGCGCCCGCAGCGCGGGCACAGGGCGGAGGCACCCGCGAGCGCCGCGACCTGCGCGCGCAGCGCGAACAGCTCGAAGCGCGCCTGATCGAGGTCGGCGGTCGCGCGCTTCAGGTCCTTCGTGAGCGACACGATCCGGAGACCCGCGCGGATGCGCGCGAGCAGCTCCCCGTGGTCGCACGGCTTCACGAGGTAGTCGTCGGCCCCGGTCCTGAGTCCGAGCAGCCGGTCGCTGATCTCGCCCTTCGCCGTGAGCAGGATGAAGTACGGCGCCCCGTCGCCGAGCCCCGTCTTGACCGACTGGCACAATTCGAGGCCGTCCACCTCGGGCATCATCCAGTCCGACAGCACGAGGTCCGGCTCCCACGCGACGATCGCCCGCATGCCCTCGCGTCCGTCGGCGGCGCACTGCACCTGGTAGTTCTCCGCCGCGAGCCGCTTCTCGAGGACGCGCTGGAAGAAGCGGTCGTCGTCCACGACGAGGACGCGGCAGTCCTTCGGGCTCTTCACGCCGCCTCCCGCTCGCACAGCGTCCGGAGCCGCTCGACGAACGCGGTGTGGTCCACGATGGGCTTCGCGACGTATTCGTCGGCGCCGCTCTCGGCCAGCAGGCGCTCGCCGTCGCCGCGCATCGCGTGCGCGGTCGCGAGCACGACCGGCACCCGCGCGGCCGCGGGATCGGCCTTCAGCAGCCGGCACAGGTCCACGCCGTTGAGCGCGCGGCCCTCGTAGGTCGTGTTCGCGAGCGACACGTCGAGCATCACGAGCGCCGTGTCGCCCGAGCGCGCGAGCGCGAGCACTTCCTCGGCCGATTCGGTGACCGTGACGCGGAACGGGCCGCGCTTCTCGAGCAGCCGGCGGAAGAGCACCGCGTTGTGCGCGTCGTCTTCGACCACCACGATGTGCCTCATGCGGCGCGCGCCTCCCGTTCCGGTGCGTCGTCGTCGGGGCGCGCGCCCTGCGCACGCCGCAGGTGCCGTTCGATCACGTGCGGCAACAGGGCCGGGCGTTCGTGCACGTCCGACTTCGGGAGCACGTCGAGCACGGCGCCCTGTTCGAGCAGTCGCCGCTCGTCCTCGCTCCAGCCATCGGTGACGTTCGTGAGCACGAGGACCGGCAGCTCCCGCGCGATCCCCGTCAGCGTCAGTTCGCGCAGCACGTCGTAGCCGCTCACCTCGGGCATCATGAGGTCGAGCACGAGCAGGTCGTAGGCGCCCGCGCGCGACCGCAGCTTCCGCAGGCACTCCTCGCCGTTCGCGGCGGTGTCGAGGTCGAAGCGCGCGGCCGGCAGCGTGCGGCGCACGTACGCCGCGACCAACGGATCGTCGTCGGCGAGCAGGACGCGCACGACGCCGGGCGTGGAACCGAGGACCTCGTCCATGCGGCGGATGAGCTGCGGGCCTTCGATCGGCTTCACGAGGTGCGTGGGGCGCCGCGAGAACAGGCTGTCGCGCACCCGCGCGTGCAGCTCGTCCTCGAACCCGGTCACGAACACGACCGGCACGTGCCGCGTCTCGTCGGCGCCCGCGAGCCGTTCGGCCAGCTCCCAGCCGGTGCGCACGGTCGCGCCTTCGGGGCACGCGAGCGCGTAGTCGAGCAGCACGAGCGAGGGCCGCAATTCGAGCGCGAGCGCCCAGCCGCCGTCCGCGTGCGCCGCCTCGGCCGTCCGATAGCCGTTCACGTGCAGCAGCGAGCGCAGGTAGTGACGGAACACCGGATCGTCCTCGACGACGAGCACGAGCGGCGAGTCCTCGGGACCCTCGACGCGCCCCGCCGCCTCGGTGCCCGCCGGACTCGCGCCTTCCTCCTCGCGCCAGAGCGGCAGCGAGAAGTACATGCGGGTGCCCTGCCCTTCGCCGCGGCTCTCGACGCCGATCACGCCGCCCATGAGCTCGACGAGGCTCTTCGAGATCGCGAGGCCCAGCCCCGTGCCGCCGTACTTGCGCGTCGTGCTGCCGTCCGCCTGCGTGAATTTCTCGAAGATCACGCGCTGCCGCGACGGGTCGATGCCGATGCCCGTGTCGCGCACCTCGAGCATCACGTGCCCGGTGTCGGGGCGCGCCGTCGCGCGCAGCGTGATCGAACCCTGGTGGGTGAACTTGAGGCTGTTGCCGATCAGGTTGATGAGGATCTGCTTCACCTTCCCGAAGTCGCCGCGCGCCCGGATGTCCGGATCGTCGGGCGGTTCGAAACGCAGCTCGAGCCCCCGCTGCTGCGCCTGCACGTGCGTCACCGTGTGCACCTCGTCGAACAGCGCCCGCAGGTCCACCGAGGCGATTTCGAGCGAGATCTTGCCCGACTCGATCTTCGCGATGTCGAGCACGTCGTTGATGAGGCCGAGCAGGTGGCGCGAGCACGCGAGCGCCTGCTGGAGGAAGTCGCGCTCCTCGTCGGGCGAGTCGCAGAGTCCGTCGAGCACGAGCTGCAGGAAGCCGATCATGCCGTTCAAGGGCGTGCGCAGCTCGTGAGACGTATTCGCGAGGAACTCGCTCTTGAGCCGGGAGGCTTCCTCGAGCTGCGCGTTCACCTCTTCCAGGCGGCGGTTCGAGGATTCGAGCCCTTCGGCGAACGTCCGGATGCGCGCCTCGTTCTCGACGCGTTCGCGGATGTCGCGCACGATCGCCGTGTACACCAGCTCGCCGCCCTCGCCCGCGGTGCCGAGCGAGAACTCGACCGGCGTCTCGCCCTGCGCCGCGACCACGTGTCCGCGCGAGACGACGCCGCGCGCCGGAAGGCCGGTGTTCGGATCCGCCTGTTCCGCGTCCCAGCGCAGCACGCGGTGGATCGGCTGGGTCTCGAGCTCGACGGCGGCGCGCTGGAACAGCCGTTCCGCGGCGCGATTCACGGTCACGATGCGTCCGGTGCGGTCGAACGTGAGGATCGCGTCGAACGCCGTGTCGAAGATCGCCTGGACGCGCGAGGCGTGACGACGCGACACCTCGATCTCGCGGCGCGCGAGTCCGGTCTGGTACTGGCGGCGCCAGAACCACACGCCGGCGAGGCCGAGCAGCAGCATCGCGCTGTCGAGCGCGAGCAGCCCCGCGACGGTTCCGTGCAGGCCCTCCATCATCGCTCGCGGATCGACCTGGCCGACGAGCCCCCACCCGAACTCGGGCAGGCCGCGCGTCACGACCCAGAGCGGCCGCCCGCTCGCGTCGACGGCGTCGATCGTGGATTCGATGGACTCGGCGGCGATGTCGGCCGGCCGCGCGAGCGGCGTGCCCACCGTGAGCGCCTCGCCCACCGCGCCGCCGATCGCGGGCGGCGGCGTCGTGATGCACACGAGGCCCCGGTCCGTGCGCCGCACGAGGTAGGCGCCGGCGGTCGGGCCGAATCCCGGCCACGCGGCGAGGATCGGCTCCAGCGCCTCGTCGATGCGGCTGCGGAAGATGAGCGCCGCGACCGGCGGCGCGCCGGGCGGGCCGACGGGCACGCCGATGCGCAGCACGCCGCGGCCGCGCAGGATGTCGCCGTCGTCCACGAGCGTTCGGCGCGACGACACCGCGCGCGCGCCGAGGTCGAAGTCGGCCGGGCCGGCGCCGGCGCCGTCTGCGCCGCCGTCCGCGAGACACGCGCGGTCGGGAGTCACGAGCGCGACGTTCTCGAAGTGGAGCGTCAACGAGGCCTTGCGGAACTCCTGCACGAGCGCGAGCCGCGACGATTCGTCGAGGTCGCCGGCCGCGCCGCGCACGGCCCACCCGACGATGTGGCTCTGCGCGGAGACGAACTCGGCGTGGCGCTGGATCTCCCACAGGAATCCGCGGACTTCCTCGCGCTTGGAATCGGTCTGGGCCTCGAGGTCGGCCCAGCGCTGCTTCTGCAGGTTCGAGCGCGCGCCCTGGTAGATGCCGAAGTTGAGGAGCACGACCGAGAGCAGCGCGAGCACGGTGAGGCCGAGCGCGATGCGTCGCGAGTCGGCGCTCGGGTTCTGCTCCGCGGTCAGGAACACGCGCGCGGCGTCCCGGGGGCTTCCCTCCGGCGCTTCCGTGCGCGGTCGTGCGCTGCCGTCGTGTCCCTTCAGGGGCCGGGAATCGAACGAGTCCATGCGCTCTCCGGTCGGGTCCGGATAGCGTTATCGGCCGTCCGGAACCCGTCGTTGAGCGTGTTTTCGCCCGCAATCCGGGCCGCGCGCCGTCCCTCGCCGACTACTGGCCGCCCTTCTGCCAGTAGCGCGGGCGGACGTTCGCCTGCAGGACGCGCTTGCGCAGCCGGAGCGACTTCGGCGTCACCTCGAGCAGTTCGTCCTCGCGCACCCATTCGAGCGCGTGCTCGAGCGTCATGCGGTGCGCCGGCAACAGCTGGATGCCTTCCTCGGCCGTCGACGATCGCATGTTCGTGAGCTTCTTCTCCTTCACGATGTTCACGTCGATGTCCTCTTCGCGCGCGTTCTCGCCGACGATCATGCCCTCGTAGATCCGCTCCCCCGGCTCGATGAACATCTCGCCGCGCGCCTGCGCGTGCTCGATCGCGTAACCGGTCGCCTTGCCCGTCCGGTCGGCGACGAGCGCCCCGGTCGTGCGGTGAGGGATCTCGCCCTGCCACGGCTCGTAGCCGTCGAACAGGTGGTTGAGCAGGCCGGTGCCGCGCGTGTCGGTGAGGAACTGGCTGCGGAAGCCGATCAGCCCGCGCGACGGAATGCGGAACTCGAGCCGGACGCGGCCCGTGCCGTGGTTGACCATGTTCGTCATGCGCCCCCGGCGGCGCCCGATCTTCTCGGTGACGACGCCGACGAACTCCTCCGGGCAGTCGATGACGAGGCGCTCCATCGGCTCGTGGCGCGTTCCGTCCACGACGCGCGTGATGACTTCGGGCTTGCCGACCGCGAGCTCGAAGCCCTCGCGGCGCATCGTCTCGATCAGGATCGCCATCTGCAGCTCGCCGCGGCCCGAGACCTTGAACTGGTCGGGCGACTCGCCCGCCTCGACCCGGATGCTCACGTTCGTGAGCAGCTCGCGATCGAGCCGGTCCTTGAGGTTCCGCGACGTGACGAACTTGCCTTCCTGCCCCGCGAACGGGGAGTTGTTGACCTGGAAGATCATGCTGACGGTCGGCTCGTCGATCTGGACGCGCGCGAGCGGGCGCGGGTCCTCGGGATCGGTGATCGTCTCGCCGATGCTCACGGCCTCGAAGCCCGCGAGCGCGACGATGTCCCCGGGGCCCGCCTCGGGCACCTCGACCCGCTCGAGGCCTTCGAACGCGTAGAGGTTCGTGACGCGCGTGCGGATCGTCGAGCCGTCGAGCGCGGCGAGCGCGACGTCCTGCCGCGCGCGCACGCTGCCGTTCACGATGCGGCCGATCGCGAGACGGCCGACGTAGTCGCTGTAGTCGAGGTTCAGCACGAGCATCTGGAGCGGCGACTGACGGTCGTAGCGCGGCGCCGGGATCGTCTTCACGATCTGTTCGAACAGCGGCTCGAGCCGGTGGTTCTCGCCGTCGGCCGTGAGGCGGCAGACGCCTTCGCGCGCGATCGTGTACAGCACCGGGAAGTCGAGCTGGTCCTCCTGCGCGTCGAGATCGATGAACAGGTCGTAGATCTCGTTCAGCACCTCCTGCGGACGCGCGTCCTTCCGGTCGATCTTGTTGATCACGATGATCGGCGGCAGGTGCAGCTCGAGCGCCTTGCGCAGCACGAAGCGCGTCTGCGGCAGCGGCCCTTCGCTCGCGTCCACGAGCAGCAGCACGCCGTCCACCATCTTGAGCGTGCGCTCGACCTCGCCGCCGAAGTCCGCGTGGCCGGGGGTGTCCACGATGTTGATCTTGTGGCGGCCGAAGCGCACCGCGGTGTTCTTCGCGAGGATCGTGATGCCCTTCTCGCGCTCGAGGTCGTTCGAGTCCATGACGCGCTCGGCGACTTCCTGGTTCTCGCGGAACACGCCGCTCTGCCACAGCATCGCGTCGACGAGCGTCGTCTTGCCGTGGTCGACGTGGGCGATGATCGCAATGTTGCGCAGGTCCTCGCGCGTGGCGAGATCGGAGTGGGACGCGGAGCGCGGGGTCATGACCGTCAAGGAGCCTCCTCGAGGACCTCCGCGCCCGGAGCGTCGGGGCGCAGGAGGTCGGACAGGAGCGGCCAGTAGCTGCGCCGCTCGAACAGGGAATCGTAGGAATAGAGTGCGACCGCCGGGTAGCCGAGCGCGCGCGCGGCCTTGATCTTGGCCGCCGCCGCCGAGGGCGGGCAGTTGTAGACGGCGATGCCGGGCACGATGCGCGACGGCGCGGAGAAGCGCTCGGCGTAACCGAGCATCTGGTCGAGCACGGTTTGTACGACGGGGGCGTAGCACATCACGAAGGCGCGATCCACCAGACCGTCCCGCAGCCACTCCCACCACACCTGCGCGTTCACGCGCCGCGCCGTGAGGGTGTCGGCGAGCACGGCGGCCGAGAGCGGCAGGTCCGGCCGCACGCGCCGGACGCTGTCGCGGATCTCGGCGACGGCCGCGACGACCTGGCGCGCCTGGAAATCGGCCCACAGCGAATCCACGCGCGCGCGATCGCGCCGCGGAACGAGGTCGAGCCGCACGACGTCCACGCCGCTCTGGAACGCGAACTTCGCGCGCGTCGTCGGGTCGAAGCCGGTCGCGGCGCTCGGCAGCCGGATGTAGTCGAGCTGGAGGCCGTCCACCGGGTAGCGTGTCACGAGTTCCGACGCGACGCGCGCGAGCCACGTGCGCACCTGCGGATGACCGGGCGCGAGGAAGACGCCCTCGAGCTTGAGCCGCGCCCGCTGGCGGGCGGTGAGGCGCGTCATCGGGCGTCCGTCGGCGAGCCGCGACACCCACTCCGGATGCGCGCGGATCACGTGGCGCGGGTCCACGGGCGGGCGCTCCGCGGACCACACGAGCATGCAGTTCATCCACGCGTGCACTTCGAGCCCCGCGGCGTGCGCGAGCGGGAGCAGCGTGCCGAGCGGGTCGAAGCCCGCCTCGCGCACGGCCTCGGGGCGCGGCAGCAAGTCGGAGTGGTACCACGCGTCGCCCCGTCCCACGACCTGCACGAGCAGCCCGCGCACTCCGAGCGACTCGGCGCGCGCGACCAGCGCCTCGACGTCGCGCCGGTTCGTGAGCGAGGTGCGTACGACCCACAGGTATTCGAAGGGACGCCGGAGCGTGTCTCCGGCCGCGGGCGCCGGACCGGACCACCGCACGTCGAGCGAGTCGGACGGCGCGTCCGCGCGCGCGCGCGAGGCGCACGCCAGACACGCCGCCGCGATCGCGACGGCGGCGAGGCCGGTTCGGATGTGCTGGAGCGTCATGCGTCGCCCTCGGCGCCCTTCAACGAAACGCGGGCGGGAGCCGGCTCCCGCCCGCGTCGGTGCTGTCGTGCGCGCGCCGCTAGCCGGTCTTGACCCCGGTGCGGGTGCGCTTCTTGGCCGGCGCCGAGGCGCCGCCTTCCTTCTTCTTTCCGCGCTGCGGCTTCTCGGCCGGGGACTCCGAGGCCTCGGCTTCCGCCTTGGCCTTCTTCGAACCCTTGTCGCCCTTGAGCGCCGGGTCCTTCGCCTCGGCTGCCGCGATGCGCGCCTGACGTTCCTGCTCCTTCTGCTCGGCCGACTTCACCAGCTCGAGGTAGGCCGTCTCGCCCGCGTCGCCGAGCCGGTGGCCGATGCGCAGGATGCGCGTGTAGCCGCCGTTCCGCTCCGTGTACCAGGGCGCGATCGTGTCGAACAGCTTGCGCGTCACCGCGGGCCGCGTGACGAAGCGGTCCACGTGACGTCGCGCCGCCACGTCGCCGCGCTTCGCGAACGTGATGAGGCGCTCCGCGAGCCGGCGGGCTTCCTTGGCCTTCGCGACCGTGGTCTCGATGCGCTCGTACTGGAAGAGCGCGGTCACCAGGTTGCGCAGCAGCGCCCTCCGGTGCGAGTGGTTGCGGCTGAGTCGGCGGTGATCGTTGCGGTGTCGCATGGGAATGGTCCTTCGGGCGCCGCGCCTAGGCGTCGACGGTGGCCCTGGGTTCGATGTACTTGCGGATGTCCATGCCGAAGCCGAGACCCATCTCGCCGAGGAGGTCCTGGATCTCCTTGAGCGACTTGCGGCCGAAGTTGCGGAACTTGAGCATCTCCGACTCGTCCTTCTGTACGAGGTCGCCGATCGTCTTGATCTCGGCGGCGCGGAGACAATTGCTCGAACGCACGGACAGCTCGAGCTCCTCGACGCTCTTGTCGAGCAGCTTGCGGACGCGCATCACTTCCTCGTCCACCTCTTCCTCGCGCTCGACGTCGGGCTCGATGTCGAAGTGGATGAACAGGCTGAAGTGGTCGCGCAGGATCTTCGCCGCCCACGCCACGCCGTCGGTCGGCGTGATGCTGCGGTCGGTCCACACTTCCATGGTCAGCTTGTCGTAGTCGATGCGCTGGCCGAGGCGGGTCGCCTCGACGTTGAAGTTCACGCGCGTGACCGGCGAGAACATGGAGTCGATCGGAATCACGCCGATCGGTCGGTCGGTCGTCGAGTGCTGATCGGCCGACACGTAGCCGCGGCCGGTGTTGATCTCGACTTCCATGCGCAGGTCGCCGTCGCGATTGAGCGTGGCGATGTGCAGGTCCGGGTTGAGGATCTCGACCTGCGGATCCACCTGCAGGTCGCCGGCGCGCAGCTCGCCCTTGCCCTTCATCTCGAACGTGCCCTTCTGCGGGCCGTCACCGTGCAGCTTGAGACGGACCTGCTTCAGGTTCAGCACGATCTCGGTGACGTCTTCGATGACGCCGGGCAGCGTCGAGAACTCGTGCAGCACGCCGTCAATGCGCACCGCGGTGATCGCGGCGCCCTGCAGCGACGAAAGCAGAACGCGTCGCAGCGCGTTGCCGAGCGTGATGCCGAAGCCGCGCTCGAGCGGCTCGATGACGAACTTGCCGTAGCCGTCGGTGTTCGCCGAATCCGGCACGACCTGCTTCGGCATGGTGAGGTTCTTCCACTTCATTCGTCAGGCCTCCCTGAGGGTGGCGGTCCGTTACTTCGAATAGAGTTCGACGATGAGCTGCTCGTTGATCGGCACCGGGATGGAGGCGCGCGTCGGGATGTTCAGCACGCGACCGGTCACGCGATCGGAGTTCAGCTCCAGCCATTCCGGGACGCCCTGGCCCTTGCGGGCTTCCAGGGACGTCAGCACCGACGCCAGCTTCTTGCTCTTGTCCCGCACCGAGACCTCGTCGCCGGAGCGCACGAGCACGGACGGGATGTCCACCTTGCGACCGTTCACCGACACGTGGCCGTGGCGCACGAGCTGGCGCGCCGCGTTGCGCGACGCCGCGAAGCCGAGCCGGAAGACCACGTTGTCGAGCCGGCGCTCGAGCATCTGGAGCAGCACTTCGCCCGTCACGCCCTTCGCGTCGGACGCCTTCGCGAAGTAGTGGCGGAACTGCCGCTCGAGCAGACCGTAAATGCGCCGCGCCTTCTGCTTCTCGCGCAGCTGCTGGCCGTAGTTCGTCTCCTTCACGCGACGGTTCTTGCCGTGCTCGCCGGGCGCGTAACCGCGCTTCTCGAACGCGCACTTGTCGGTGAAGCAGCGCTGTCCCTTGAGGAACAGCTTCATCCCCTCTCGCCGGCAGAGCCGGCACCGCGCATCGTGATAAACCGCCATAGCTCCCTGTTCTCCTAGACGCGGCGCCGCTTCGGCGCGCGGCAACCGTTGTGCGGAATCGGCGTCACGTCCTTGATCGCGGAAATCTCGAGGCCCGCCGCCTGCAGCGAGCGGATCGCCGCCTCGCGGCCCGAACCCGGCCCCTTGACCCAGACCTCGACGCGCTTCATGCCCAGGTTGAGCGCCTCACGGGCGCTCGCCTCAGCGGCGACCTGCGCCGCGAACGGCGTGCTCTTGCGCGAGCCCTTGTAGCCGACCTTGCCGGCGCTCGCCCAGCTCACGACGTTCCCGTCGGTGTCCGTGATCGTGATGATCGTGTTGTTGAAGCTCGCCTGCACGTGGGCCACGCCGTTCGTCGAGACCCGGCGATCACGCTTCTTGGCCTTCTTGACTTCCGCCACTCGAATCCTCCACGCGGCTCGCCCGAGGCAGCCGCACGTTGATGCTTACTTCTTCGGCGCCGGCTTCGCGGCCGCCGCAGGCTTGCGCGCGCCCATGGTCTTCTTGGGGCCCTTGCGCGTGCGCGCGTTCGTCTTCGTGCGCTGACCGCGCACCGGCAGGCCGCGGCGATGACGCAGGCCGCGGTAGGCGCCGATGTCCATCAGACGCTTGATGTTCATCGCGATTTCGCTGCGCAGTGCGCCCTCGACCTTGAAGTCGCGCTCGATGATCGTGCGCAACTTGCCGGCGTCCTCGTCGCTGAGGCCCTTCACCCGGGTGTCCGGGCTCACGCCGGCGGTCTTCAGGATCCGCTTCGCCGTCGCCGGACCGATCCCGTAGATGTAAGTCAGCGCGACCTCGATACGCTTCTCGGCCGGCAAATCAATGCCCGCAATTCGTGCCACGGGTTCTCTCCTCCCCTACTTCTGACGCTGCTTGTGCCGCGGATTGCGACTGCAGATCACGCGGATCACGCCCTTGCGACGCACGACCTTGCAGTGCTCGCAGATCTTCTTCACGGACGTACGCACCTTCATCGATCCACTCCCGGAGCGTGTCGCTCTACTTGTACCGGTACACGATCCGGCCGCGGGTCAGGTCGTACGGCGACAGCTCCACCGTCACCTTGTCGCCCGGCAGGATCTTGATGAAATGCATGCGCATCTTGCCCGAGATGTGCGCGAGCACCTTGTGACCGTTCGCGAGCTCCACGCGGAACGACGCGTTCGGCAACGGCTCGATCACCGTGCCCTCGAACTGGATGCCTTCTTCTTTCGCCACACCAATGTCCTCGGACTACACGTCACCGGCCACCGAGAGGATCTCGGGGCCGTCCGGACCGATCGCGACGGTGTGCTCGAAGTGCGCGCTCAGGGAGCCGTCCTTCGTCACGACCGTCCAGCCATCGGCCTGGGTCACCACATCGAATGCGCCGATGTTCACCATCGGCTCGATCGCCAGCACCTGCCCCGCCATGAGGCGCGGGCCGCGTTCCGGCGGTCCGTAGTTCGGCACCTGCGGTTCCTCGTGCATCTCGCGGCCGATGCCGTGGCCGACGAGCGAGCGCACGACCGAATAGCCGAAGCGCTCCGCGTGCGCCTGGATGGCGTGCGAGATGTCCCCGACGCGATTGCCGGGACGCGCCTGCGCGATGCCTTTCTCGAGCGCCTCGCGCGTGACGCGCAGCAGGTTGAGCGCTTCGCCGTCGACCTCGCCGACCGGCACCGTGATCGCGGCGTCACCGAAGAAACCGTCCTTCTCGACTCCGACGTCGATGCCGACGATGTCGCCGTCGCGCAGCGTCCGCTCGCCCGGGATGCCGTGCACGACTTCCTCGTTCACGGCCGGGCAGATGGACGCCGGGAATCCGCGGTAGCCCTTGAACGCCGGACGGCCGCCGTTCGCGAGGATGAACTCCTCCGCGATCCGGTCGAGCTCGCCGGTCGTGACGCCCGGCCGGGCGTGACGCTCGAGCTCGCGCAGCGTGCGCGCCACGAGGCGCGCCGCGTCTCGGATCCGCTCGATCTCGTCGGGCTGTCGCAGATACACCATCGTCAGGCTCCCGCCCCCGCGCCCTCGAGGACGCGGTGCAGTCGTTCGAACACTTCGTCCATGCCGCCGAGCCCCGGCACCTCGCGCAGCAGCTTCGCGGCGCGGTAGTAGGCGACGAGCGGCTCGGTCTGCTCGCGATAGACAACGAGGCGGCGGCGCACCGTCTCTTCGGTGTCGTCGGCGCGCTGCACCAGCTCCGCGTCCGGATGGTCGTCGCAGTGACGGCCGTCCTTCGGCGGGGCACTCACCAGGTTGTACGCCCGCTTGCAGACCGGACACTCGCGGCGCGCCGTCATGCGCGACACGAGCGCGTCCGCTTCCGCGGTCAGGAACAATACGCCGTCGAGCGACTGCCCGCGCTCGGCGAGCACGCGCTGGAGCGCGTCGGCCTGCGGCACCGTGCGCGGGAAGCCGTCGAGCAGGAAGCCGCGCACGGCGTCCGGCTGCGCCGTCCGTTCGCGCACGAGCCCGATCATGATGTCGTCGTTCACGAGCTGTCCGGCATCCATCACGCGCTTCGCCTCGACGCCGAGCGGGGTGCGGTTCGCGACCGCCTCGCGCAGCATTTCGCCCGTGGAGATCAAGGCCCAGCCACGCGCCGTCGCGAGACGGCGGCCCTGGGTTCCCTTGCCCACGCCGGGCGGTCCGAGGAGCACGAGTCGCATCGTTCCTACATCCTCTGACGGCCGCGGATCCGGCCGCGCGAAACGAAACCTTCGTAGTGACGCATGAGCAGGTGCGATTCGATCTGCTGCAGCGTGTCGAGCGCGACGCCGACCACGATCAGGACGCTCGTGCCGCCGAACGACAGGAACGGCGCCCCGGACATGCCGATGAACCAGTCGGGAATCACGGCGATCGCGGCGAGGAAGATCGCGCCCGGGAGCGTGATCCGGCCGAGCACCCGGTCGATGTACTCGGCGGTCTTCTTGCCCGGGCGGATGCCGGGGATGAAGCCGCCGTGCTTGCGCATATTCTCCGCGAGGTCGTTCGGGTTCAGCACGACCGCGGTGTAGAAGTAGGTGAAGAACACGATGATCAGCGCGTACACGATCATGTACGCGGGCGTGTTCGGGCCGAACCAGTTGCCCATCTGCGCGAGCGGCGAGTCGTGCGGAACGAACTGCGCGATCGTCGTCGGCAGGATCATGAGGCTCGAGGCGAAGATGATCGGAATCACGCCGGCGCTGTTCACGCGCAGCGGGATGTGCGTGTTCGCGCCGCCGTACATGCGGCGGCCGACGATGCGCTTCGCGTACTGCACCGGAATCTTGCGCGTGCCCTGCGTCATGAGGATCACGGCCGCGATGACGAGCACCATGATCGCCGCGATGATCAGGATCTGGAACAGCGACACCGAGCCGGCCTGGAAGCTCTGCCACAGCGACAGCGTCTGGTTCGGAACGCCGCCGAGGATGTTCACGAAGATGATCAGCGAGATGCCGTTGCCGATGCCGTGCTCGGTGATCTTCTCGCCCAGCCACATCACGAAGATCGTGCCCGTGGTCTGCGTCACGATCGTCGAGATCGCGAACGCGATGCCCGGGTGCGGCACGACCGTGAGCCCTTGCGAGGCGCCGAGGTTCTGGAGGAAGACGCTGTAGCCGAACGACTGGATGATCGAGATCAGCACCGTGCCGTAGCGCGTGATCTGGTTGAGGCGCTTCTGACCCTCTTCGCCCTCCTTGCGCAGCTTCTCGAAGTACGGCACGACCGCGCCGAGCAGCTGGATGATGATCGAGGACGAGATGTACGGCATGATGCCGAGCGCGAAAATCGTCGCGCGCGAGAACGCGCCGCCGACGAACAGGTCGTACAGGCCGAAGAGCGTGCCGGCCTGGCTCGCGAACGCGCTCTTGAGCGCGGCCACGTTGACCCCGGGCGTCGGCACATGTTCTCCGAGCCGGTACACCACGAACAGCGCCAGCGTGAACAGAATCCGGCGCTTGAGCTCGGGGACCTGGAAGATGTTTCTGAGCTTGTCGAGCATGGGCTCCTAGGCCTTCTTCTCCGGAGTCACGACCGTCCCGCCGGCCGCTTCGACGGCCTTCTTCGCCGCCGCACTCGCCGCATCCACCTTCACCGTGAGCGCCACCTTCAGCTCGCCGCCCGCGAGCAGCTTGATCGGGCCGCGACGACGGATGAAGCGCTGCTGCTGGAGCCACGCCGCGTCGACGACGGTGCCGGCCGCGACGGCCGCGAGGCGGCCGACGTTGAGCGGCTGGTACTCGACGCGCGTGAAGTTCTTGAAGCCGCGCTTCGGCAGCCGGCGCTGCACCGGCATCTGGCCGCCTTCGAACCAGGCGGGAATCTTGCCGCCCGTGCGCGCCTTGTGTCCCTTGTGGCCCTTGCCCGCGGTGCCGCCGAGACCGGTCGCGGTGCCCTTGCCGCGCCGCTTCGGCTTCTTCGTGGCGCCCTGAGCCGGGCGAATGGATCCGATGCGCATCGTGATTTCCTTTACGCGGTCTCTTCCACCTTCACGAGGTGGCGGACCTTGGTGACCATGCCCCGGATCTGGGGCGTGTCGTTGTGTTCGACGATCTGATGGAGACGGCGGATGCCGAGCGCGCGGATCGTGGCCGCCTGGTCGGCGGGATGGCCGCTCGCGCTCTTGAACTGCCGGATGCGGAGCTTACGCGCCATGGCCCTCGCCCTTTCGTCCGAACAGCTCGGCCGTGCTCATGCCGCGCATCGCCGCGACGTCCGACGGACGGCGGAGACGCTGCAGACCGTTCACGGTCGCCTTCACGAGATTGTGCGGGTTGCGCGTGCCGAGGCACTTCGTCAGGACGTTCTGCACGCCTGCGACCTCGAGCACGGCGCGCACGCCGGCGCCCGCGATCACGCCCGTACCGGCCGAGGCGGGCTTCAGCATGACTTCGCCCGCGCCGAAGTGACCGACGACGAGATGCGGGATCGAGCCGGCCTTCGTGACCGGCACGGTGAACATGCCCTTCTTCGCCGCCTCGCCCGCCTTGCGGATCGCGTCCGCGACTTCGTTGGCCTTGCCGAGGCCGACGCCGACGCGGCCCTTCTGGTCGCCGATCGCGACGATGGCGTTGAAGGAGAAGCGACGGCCGCCTTTGACGACCTTCGCGCAGCGGTTGACCTGGATCACCCGCTCGGTGAATTCGGACTTCGGAGCTTCGCTCGCTCGCACGGGTGTCCTCCTAGAATTCCAGACCGCCGGCGCGCGCACCGTCCGCGAGCGCCTTCACGCGCCCGTGGTACAGGTAGCCGCCCCGGTCGAAGCTGACCTTCGTGATGCCCTTCTCCTTCGCGCGCTGGGCGAGCAGCTTGCCCACGGCCGTCGACACTCCGGTCTTGCCGGCGTCGCCCGTGCCCTTCGTTTCGCGGCTGGAGGCGGCGACGAGGGTGTTGCCGTCGAAATCGTTGATGATCTGCGCGTAGATGTGCTTCGAGCTCCGGAACACCGAGAGACGCGGACGCTCCGTGGAACCCACCACACGCTTGCGGATCCGATAGCGGCGGATCCGACGCCGTTCGTACTGATCGTGCTTTCCGCTCATATCACGCAGACCCCGCAGCCTTACCGGCCTTGCGACGGATGTACTCGCCTTCGTACTTGACGCCCTTGCCCTTGTAGGGCTCCGGCGGACGGAACTCGCGAATGTCGGCGGCGACCTGGCCGACGAGGCACTTGTCGGCGCCCGAGATGCTCAGGCGCGTGGGGCTCTCGACCTTGATCGCGATGCCGTCCGGCGGCATGAACTCGATCGGGTGCGAGAAGCCCAGCTGCAACACCAGCTTCTTGCCGTCCATCTGCGCGCGATAGCCGGTCCCCACGATCTCGAGCACCTTCGTGAAGCCCTGCGTCACGCCGACGACCATGTTGTTGATGTTCGCGCGCATCGTCCCGAACGCCGGGTTGCGCGTGATCTTCTCCGCGCTCACGCGCACGTGGCCGTCCTCGACCTTCACCGTCGTGCCCGTGAGCACGTGCGTGCTGAGGTCGCCCTTCGGACCCTTGACGCGAACGCGTCCCTCGCCGACGGACACCGTCACGCCGCTCGGGATCGTCACCGGAAGCTTGCCGACTCTCGACATGGCCGCCCCCCTACCACACCGTGCAGACGAGCTCGCCGCCGAGGCCCGCCGCGCGGGCCTCGCGGTCGGTCATCAGCCCGCGAGAAGTGGAGACGATCGCCGTGCCGAGCCCGCCCATGATGCGCGGAATGCCGTCCTTCTTGACGTACACGCGGCGCCCCGGCTTGCTCGCGCGGCGCAGCCCCGTGATCACGTTGACGTCGTCGGCGTTGTACTTGAGGTAGATGCGCAGCACGCCCTGGCGCGAATCCTCGATGAGCTTCAGGTTGTTGATGTAACGCTCGCGCAGCAGGACCTTTGCGAGCTCCGTCTTCAGGGTGGACGCGGGAACGTCCACCTTGCGGTGCTTCGCGCGGATCGCGTTCCGCACGCACGTCAGGAAGTCCGAGATCGGATCACTGACCGACATGAATCCTCCGGAAGCCCAGCGTTCAGGCGCTCGTGTGCGCGCCTGCAGCCTGGCCTTCGATGGGTCTTACCAGCTCGACTTGACGACGCCCGGGATCTGTCCCGTCAGCGCCAGCTCGCGGAAGCAGATGCGGCACAGACCGAAGTCGCGCAGGAAGCCGCGCGGCCGCCCGCAGCGATGGCAGCGGGTGTAGGCGCGGACCTTGAACTTCGGCGTGCGCTTCCACTTTTCCATGATGGACTTCTTCGCCACTTCTCCTCCGATCAGCGCTGACGGAAGGGCATTTCCATGAGCTTCAAGAGCTCACGCCCCTCTTCGTCCGTCTTGGCGGTGGTGACGATCGTCACGTCGAGACCGCGGAGCTTCCCGACCTTCTCGATGTTGATCTCCGGGAAGATCGTGTGCTCCTTCAGTCCCGTCGTGTAGTTGCCGCGCCCGTCGAACGACCGCGGCGAGAGGCCGCGGAAGTCGCGAATGCGGGGCACCGCGACATTCACGAGACGCTCGTAGAACTCGTACATGCGCGCGCCGCGCAGGGTCACCGCGCAACCGATCGGCAGCCCCTGGCGCAGCTTGAAATTCGAGATCGACTTCTTCGAGAGACGCTTCGACGGCCGCTGGCCCGCGATCTGTCCGAGCTCGCCGAGCGCGGCATCGAGCAGGCGCGGGTCCGCGATCGCGTCGCCGACGCCCATGTTCAGAACGATCTTCACGAAGCGAGGCGCCTGCATGACGCTCTGGTACTTGAACTTCTCGACGAGCGTCGCGCGCACCTTCTCTTCGTAATGCTTCTGGTAGCGCGGCTTGCTGCCGAGGCTCTTCGGACGGCCCGCGACGACGGGACCCGCCGGTCCACCCGCGCCCTCGCCCTTCGACTTCTTGCCGCCGCCCGCGGGCGCCGGCTTCGCCGCCTTCTTCTTGTCGTCCTTCTGCTCTTCCGCCATGGAAACGTCTCTCCAGGGTCACTGCTCCGCGGCTCCCCGACCCTGGTGGTTCGGAACCGCGTCGGGCCGAACGATCGGCCCTGTGGAACTCAGTCCTTCGAAATGGTCTCGCCGCTGCGCTTCGAAACGCGCTCGCGCGAGCCGTCGGCCAGCGCGCGAATGCCGACGCGCGTTCCGGCCTGCGACTTCGAGTCGTACAGCATGACGTTCGAGTAGTGGATCGGGGCTTCCTTCTCGAGGATGCCGCTCTGCATGCCCTGACGGCGCGCCTTCGTGTGACGCTTCACGAAGTTCACCTTCTCCACCACGACTCGCATCTTCTTCTCGTCCACGCTCAGCACGCGGCCGACCTTGCCCTTGTCCTCGCCCGAGATCACCTGGACGGTGTCTCCCTTGCGGATCTTGAGAGCCATCAGATCACCTCCGGCGCGAGCGAAATGATCTTCATGAACTGCTTCTCGCGGAGCTCGCGAGCGACCGGTCCGAAGATGCGGGTGCCGCGCGGCTCCTTGTCCTCGTTGATGAGTACGACCGCGTTCTCGTCGAAGCGGATGTACGAGCCGTCCTTGCGGCGGCCTTCCTTGACGGCGCGGACCACGACGGCCTTCGCGACGTCGCCCTTCTTCACGGCGGCGCCCGGAATGGCGTCCTTGATGGACACCACGACGATGTCGCCCAGCCGTCCGTAACGACGGTGGTGCCCGCCAAGCACCTTGATGCACTGAGCGCGCTTCGCGCCCGAGTTGTCCGCGACGGTCACCATGGTTCGAAGCTGAATCATGACGAAGATCTCCCGGGCCGCATCGGGCGGCCCGCCGGTCCAGCGCTCAGCGCGCCCGCTCCACGAATTCCACGAAACGCCAGCGCTTGTCCTTCGAGAGCGGCCGAGTCTCCATGAAGCGGATCACGTCGCCCACGCGGCACTCGTTCTTCTCGTCGTGCACCTTGAACTTGGCGCGCTGCCGCACATAGCGGCCCACGGTCGGATGCTTCACGAGGCGCTCGATGGAGACCACGCACGTCTTGTCCATGCGATCGCTCACCACCTTGCCCACGCGCAGCTTCCTGCGATTGCGAGTCGTCGTTTCCATCTACAGCCACCTCCCTCGATCGCTCCGGCCGCCCCGCCGCGGTGTCGCCACCGCCGCGCGGATCGCGGCGCCGGGTCGAATCAGGCCTTCACGGCCCTCTGCTTCTCGGTCAGCACCGTCATCACCCGCGCCAGCTCACGTCGGCCCTCGCGGATGCGGAGCGGATTGTCCAGCTGCTTCATCGCGTTCTTGAACCGCAGGTTGAACATCTCCTCCCGCAGCTCGCCGAGACGCGTCTTGAGTTCGTCCACCGTCATCTCGCGCAGGTTCACGGCTTTCACGTGCGGCATGTCACTCTCCTCCCAGCTCGTGCCGCTCGACGAAGCGCGTGCGGATCGGGAGCTTCGAGGCGCCGAGCTTCATGGCGCCCTGCGCCGCTTCGCGCGAGATGCCCTCGAGCTCGAACAGCACGCGACCCGGCTTGATCACCGCGACCCACCCTTCGGGCGAGCCCTTGCCGGTGCCCATTCGGGTCTCGGCCGGCTTCTTCGTGTACGGCTTGTCCGGGAACACCCGGATCCACACCTTGCCGCCGCGCTTGATGCTGCGCGTGATCGCGACGCGCGCGGCCTCGATCTGGCGGCTCGTGACCCACGCGGGCTCGAGCGCCTGCAGACCGAACTCCCCGAACGCGACCGCCGATCCGCGGTACGCCTTTCCGTTCATGCGACCGCGCTGCTGCTTGCGGTACTTGACCCGCTTCGGCATCAACATGCTTCGATCCTCCTAGCGGGTCGCCGTGGCCGGAACGCCGGCCGCCGGCTTGTCGAGCACTTCACCGTGGAACATCCACACCTTCACGCCGCACGTGCCGTAGGGCGTGAACGCCGTCGCGCGCGCGAAATCGATGTCGGCACGAAGCGTGTGGAGCGGAACGCGGCCTTCGCGATACGTCTCGAAGCGCGCCATTTCCGAGCCGCCGAGGCGGCCCGTGCAGCAGACGCGGATACCCTTCGCGCCGGCGCGCATGGACGACGCGATCGCCTTCTTCATGGCGCGACGGAACGACACGCGCTGCTCGAGCTGCTTCGCGATGTGCTCCGCGACGAGTTGCGCGTCGAGGTCGGCCCGCTTGATCTCCTCGATGTTCAGCTGCACGACCTTCTTCGTGAGCTGCTTCATCTCCTCGGAGAGCTTGTCGACCTGCTCGCCCTTGCGGCCGATCACGAGGCCCGGACGCGCGGTCTTGATGCCGATCGTGACCTTGTCGCCCTTGCGCTCGATCGTGATGCGGGAGATGCCGGCCTGGTAGAGACGCTTCTTGAGGTACCGCTTGATGAGCAGGTCCTCTTTGAGCATCTCGGCGTAGCCGCGCTTCGCAAACCAGCGCGAGTCCCAGGTCTTGACGATCCCGAGACGCAGGCCGGTCGGATTGGTTTTCTGGCCCATGCGTCAGTCCTTCGTTGCCACGGTCACGGAGACGTGGCTCATGCGCTTGATCAACGGCGTGGCGCGGCCCTGAGCGCGAGGGAGCCAGCGCTTGAGGCGCGGGCCGTCGCCGGCCACCGCCTCTTTCACGTACAGCTCTTCGAGTCGAACCTTGCCCGCCTGCAGCGCGTTCGCGACCGCCGACTTCAGCACCTTCTGGGCGATGCGGGCGCCCAGTTTCGGCATGAACTGAAGCGTGGTCTGCGCATCCTCGACACTGCGGCCGCGGATGAGCTCGAGCACCTGGTTGCACTTGCGCGGCGAGATCCGCACGTAACGCTGAATCGCTTTCGCCTGCATGGTCGTCACTTCCCTGGCGCCGCGGTCTTCTCGGCCGCCTTTTCACCGTGACCGCGGAAGACACGGGTCGGAACGAACTCCCCGAGCTTGTGGCCGACCATGTTCTCGGTCACATAGATCGGGATGAACTTGTTGCCGTTGTGCACGGCCAGCGTGTGGCCGACGAACTCGGGCAGCACCGTGCAGCGTCGCGCCCAGGTCTTGAGCACGCGCTTCTCACCCGCGCGGTTCAAGCCCTCAATCTTCTTGACGAGGGAGTCGACGACGTACGGCCCCTTCTTGATGGAACGCGCCATGTCGCTACCGTCCTCCCTACTTCTTCCGGCGGCGCACGATGAGCGAGTCGCTCAGCTTGCGCTTCCGCGTCTTGAGTCCCTTGGCGTTCTGTCCCCACGGCGAGCACGGATGACGGCCGCCCGAGGTCTTGCCCTCGCCGCCGCCCATCGGGTGATCCACCGGGTTCATCGCGACGCCACGCACGCTCGGGGCACGGCCGAGCCAGCGCGAACGGCCGGCCTTCCCGAGCTGCACGTTTTCGTGATCGAGGTTGCCGACCTGCCCGATGACCGCGCGACAGTTCACGTGGAACTTGCGCACTTCACCGGAGGGGAGCCGCAGCTGCGCGTACTCGCCTTCCTTCGCCATGAGCTGGCAGTAGGCGCCGGCCGAGCGCGCGATGCGCGAGCGGCGGCCCGGCTGCAGTTCGACGTTGTGCACGTTCGTGCCGACCGGAATCGCGCGCAGCGGAAGACAGTTGCCAGCGACGATGTCCGCGTCCGCGCCCGACATCACCTTCGCTCCGACGGTCAGGCCGTCGGGCGCGACGATGTAGCGGCGCTCACCGTCCGCGTACACGAGCAGCGCGATGCGGGCGGAGCGGTTCGGGTCGTACTCGATGCTCTCGACGCGCGCCGGAATGCCGTCCTTGTCGCGACGGAAGTCCACGAGCCGGTAGCGCTGCTTGTGGCCGCCGCTGATCCAGCGCATCGAGACGTGGCCGTAGTTGTTCCGGCCGCCGGTCTTGTAGATGCGCTCCGTCAGCGACTTCCGCGGCCGGCTGCGCGTCAGCTCCGAATAGTCCGGCATCGTCGTGTGCCGGAGCGTCGGAGTCATCGGTCGGTATTTCTTGAGGCCCATCGGGATGTCCTCGGATTAGATCTGCTCGAACAGCTCGATCTTCTGATCGGGCTGGAGACGAACGATCGCCTTCTTCCAGTCGGCGCGACGGCCGGCATAGCGGCCCTGGCGCTTCATCTTTCCGCCCATCTGCATGGTCTTCACGCCCGCGACCTTGACCTTGAAGATCTCTTCCACGGCGCGCTTGATCTCGATTCGGTTCGCGTCGACAGCCACCTCGAACAGGTACTGGTTGCGCACTTCGCGCAGCACCGTGCCCTTCTCGGTGATCAGGGCCTTGCGAATGATGGTCCTCGCGTCTCTCATTTGGCGTAGACCTCCTTCATCCGCTCGAGACCCTTCGACGTCACGACCAGCGCGTCCGACACGACCAGCTGATACGCGTTGAGCTGATGCGCGAGCAGCGTGGTGAGACCGTCGATGTTGCGGCACGACTTCACGACGTTGGGATCCGCCTGGTCGAGCACGAGCAGCGTGCGCTTGCCGCCGAGGCCGATCTTGCCGAGCAGCGTCGCGACGCTCTTCGTCTTCGGAGCGCCGAGCGCCAGCGACTCGAGGATCGTCACCGCGTTCTCGTTCGCCTTGAGCGACAGCGCCGACGTCAGCGCCGCGCGCTTCTGCGACTTAGGCAGTTCCGTGCGGTAGTCGCGCGGACGCGGGCCGAACGCACGACCGCCGCCCGGCATGAGCGGAGACGTGTTCGAACCCTGGCGGGCGCGGCCGGTGCCCTTCTGCTTGAAGGGCTTCTTGCCGCCGCCGGACACCGCCGCCTTGTTCTTGACCTTCGCGTTGCCCTCGCGCTGATTGCCGAGGTAGCGCTTCACCGCGAGCCACAGCAGGTGCTCGTTGACCTGCTGGCCGAACAGTTCGACCGGCAGCACGCCCTGGCCCTTCTCGTTGCCGTCCTGAGTGACGATCCGAGCGTTCATGCTAGTCGTCCCTCTTCTTGATGAACACGATCCCGTTGGCCGGGCCGGGAACGGCGCCGCGCACCATCAGCGTGTTCTGCTCGGGATCGATCGCCACCACTTCGAGGTTCTTGATGGTGAGGTTTTCGGATCCCATGTGGCCGGGCAGCCGTTTGCCCTTGATGACGCGCGACGGATACGCGGAGGCGCCGATCGAACCGGGCTCGCGTCCCATCGTCGGTCCGTGCGAGGCCTGGCCGCCGCGGAAGCCGTGGCGTTTGATGACACCCTGGAATCCGCGCCCCTTCGTCACGCCCTGAACGTCGACGTGCCGTCCGGCTTCGAACAGCGACACCGTGAGCGTCTGGCCGACCGAGAAGCCGTCCACACCCTCGACGCGGAATTCCTTGACGTGCCGCGACGGGGGCAGGTTGCGCTTCTTGAACTGGCCGAGGAGCGGCTTCGTGAAGCGCTTCTCCTTGTTCGTGCCGAAGCCGAGTTGAACGGCGTTGTAGCCGTCGCGCTCGAGCGTCCGCAGCTCCGTGATCGTGCAGGGGCCCGCCTCGATGACGGTCACCGGCACCGCTTCGCCCTGCTCACTGAAGAGCTGGGTCATTCCGATTTTCTTGCCAATCAGTCCGATCATGTCGTCCGTCCACGCGCGGCCATCCGTGGCGCGGGGTTGATCCCCGATCGCCTCCGGCCCGCTGCGCCGACCTCCCTCACGTCTTGATCTCGATGTCCACGCCCGCGGGAATGTCCAGCTTCTCGAGCGCTTCCATCGTCTGGGCGCTCGAGCGCGTGATGTCGATGAGGCGCTTGTGAATGCGAATCTCGAACTGCTCGCGCGACTTCTTGTCCACGTGCGGGCTGCGCAGGACCGTGTAGATCGACTTCTTCGTCGGCAGCGGCACCGGCCCCGACGTGACCGCGCCGGTCCGGCGCGCCGTCCGCACGATCTCGGACGCCGACTGGTCGAGCGTCGCGTGATCGTAGGACTTGAGCTTGATGCGAATCTTCTGAAGCATCACGACCTCACTGGAGGATCTGGGTGACGACGCCCGCGCCGACCGTACGGCCGCCCTCGCGGATCGCGAACCGCAGTCCGTCTTCCATCGCCACCGGCGTGATCAGTTCCACCGTCATGCCGTCCAGGTTGTCTCCCGGCATCACCATTTCGCGTCCTTCCGGCAGCGACGCCACTCCCGTCACGTCCGTCGTCCGGAAGTAGAACTGCGGCCGGTACCCGTTGAAGAACGGCGTGTGTCGCCCGCCTTCTTCCTTCGTCAGCACGTACACCTGCGCCTTGAACTTCGTGTGCGGCGTCACCGACTTCGGCGCCACGATGCACATCCCGCGCTCCACGTCTTCCTTCTCGATCCCGCGCAGCAGCAGTCCCACGTTGTCGCCCGCGATCGCCTCGTCCATCGACTTGCGGAACATCTCCACGCCCGTCACCACCGTCTCGCGCGTATCCCGCAGTCCCACCATCTCCACCTTGTCCCCGACCTTCACCTTCCCGCGCTCCATCCGCCCCGTCGCCACCGTCCCGCGCCCAGAGATCGAGAACACGTCTTCCACCGCCATCAGCAACGGCTTGTCCGTCGCACGCTCCGGAGTCGGCACGTAGCTGTCCACCGCCTCCATCAGCTTCAGGATCGCCTCGTTCGCCTTCGGATCCTTGCCCCCGCCGTCCATCGCCTGCTTCGCCGAGCCCCGAACCACAGGGATCTCGTCCCCAGGGAACTCGTACTTCTTCAAAAGCTCCCGAACCTCCAGCTCCACCAGATCCAACAGCTCCGGGTCGTCCACCATGTCGCACTTGTTCATGAACACCACGATGTACGGAACCCCCACCTGCCGCGCCAGCAGGATGTGCTCGCGCGTCTGCGGCATCGGTCCGTCCGCCGCCGACACCACCAGGATCGCCCCGTCCATCTGCGCCGCCCCCGTGATCATGTTCTTCACGTAGTCCGCGTGCCCGGGACAGTCCACGTGCGCGTAGTGCCGCTTCTCCGTCTCGTACTCCACGTGCGCCGTCGCGATCGTGATCCCGCGCTCACGCTCTTCCGGCGCGTTGTCGATCGACCCGTAATCCCGCACCGCGATCTTCGGGTTGTTCTGCGCCAGCACCATCGTGATCGCCGCCGTCAAAGTCGTCTTCCCGTGATCCACGTGGCCGATCGTCCCCACGTTCACGTGCGGCTTCGTACGCTCGAACTTCGCCTTCGCCATGGTCCCAGGTTCCTCCGTGTGAGGGTTCCGCTGTATTCGTCCGGGGCGCTCACCGCCGTGCGGAAGCGCCGCGCTTCGTTCCTAGCTCTTGGCCTTCGCGACGATCTCCTCCGCCACCGCGGCCGGCAGGGTCTCGTAGCGGGAGAACTGCATCGAGTACACGGCGCGCCCCTGCGAGATCGAGCGCATGCGCGTCGCGTAACCGAACATCTCGGCGAGCGGCACCGACGCGGCGATCACGCGCGAATTCCCGCGCTGGAACATCCCGCCGATGCGGCCGCGCCGCGACGACAGGTCGCCGATGATGTCGCCCATGTACTCCTCGGGCACCACGACCTCGACGTCCATGATGGGCTCGAGCAGTCGCGGCTTCGCCTTCTGACAGGCCTCCTTGAACGCCATCGAGCCGGCGATCTTGAACGCCATTTCGGAGGAGTCGACTTCGTGGTACGAGCCGTCGTTGACGGTCACCTTCAGGTCCACCATCGGGTAGCCGGCGACGACGCCGCTCTTCATCGCTTCCTCGATCCCCTTCTCGACCGCGGGGATGTACTCCTTCGGGATCGAGCCGCCGACGATGTCGTTCACGAACTCGAAGCCCTTGCCGGGTTCCTGCGGCTCCACGCGCAGCGACACGTCGGCGAACATGCCCTTGCCGCCCGTCTGACGGACGAAGCGGTGGCGCTGGTCGGCCGGCTGCGAAATCGTCTCGCGGTAGGCGACCTGCGGCTTGCCGATGTTCGCCTGCACGCTGAACTCGCGCAGCATGCGGTCCACGATGATCTCGAGGTGCAGTTCGCCCATGCCCGAGATGACCGTCTGACTGGTTTCCTCGTCCGTGCGGACGCGGAACGTCGGGTCCTCTTCGGCGAGGCGCTGCAGCGCCGTCGCCATCTTCTCCTGGTCGGCCTTCGACTTCGCCTCGATCGCGATGTCGACGACGGGCTCGGGGAAGTGCATGGCCTCGAGCTGGAGCGGATGCTCGAGGTCGCAGAGCGTGTTTCCGGTCGTCACCTTCTTGAGGCCGATCGCCGCGGCGATGTCGCCGGCGTACACCTCGGTGATCTCCTCGCGCTTGTTCGCGTGCATCTGCACGAGGCGGCCGATGCGCTCCTTGTTCCCGGTGACCGAGTTCAGCACCTGGTCGCCGGTCTTGAGCATGCCCGAGTACACGCGGAAGAAGGTCAGCTTGCCGACGTACGGGTCGGTCATGATCTTGAACGCGAGCGCCGAGAACGGCTCCTTGTCCTCGGGCTTGCGCGACAGGTGCTCGAACGTGCGCAGGTCGGTGCCCTGAACCGGCGGCATGTCGATCGGCGACGGCAGGAACTCGACGACGGCGTCGAGCAGGCGCTGGACGCCCTTGTTCTTGAACGCCGAGCCGCACAGCACGGGATTGACGTGGCCGCCGATCACGGCCTTGCGCAGCGCGCGCCGGAGATCGGCCGACGTGTACGGCTTCTCGTGCAGGTAGTCGTCGAGCAGCTGCTCGTCGTACTCCGCGATCGCCTCGAGCAGGTGGTGCCGGGCATTCTGCGCCGTCTCGGCGAGATCGCGCGGGATGTCGTGCTCTTCGAACGTCGTGCCCTGCGACTCCTCGTGGTAGGTGATCGCCTTCATCTCGAGGAGGTCGATCGTGCCCACGTACTGCTCGCCCGCGAACATCGGGATGTGGATCGGCACGGGGCGCGCGCCCAGGCGGTCGCGCATCATCTGGACGACGTTGTCGAAGTCGGCGCCGACGCGGTCCATCTTGTTGACGAACGCGATGCGCGGGACGTTGTACTTGTCGGCCTGCCGCCAGACGGTTTCAGACTGGGGTTCGACGCCGCCGACCGCGCAGAACACCGCGACGGCGCCGTCGAGGACGCGCAGCGATCGCTCCACTTCGACGGTGAAGTCGACGTGTCCGGGCGTGTCGATGATGTTGATGCGGTGGTCGCGCCACATGCAGGTCGTCGCGGCGGAGGTGATCGTGATGCCGCGTTCGCGTTCCTGCTCCATCCAGTCCATGGTGGCGGCGCCTTCGTGCACCTCACCGGTCCGGTGGATTCGGCCCGTGTAGAAGAGGACGCGCTCGGTCAAGGTGGTCTTGCCGGCGTCGATATGGGCCATGATGCCGATGTTCCGGTACTTATCGAGCGTATAAGAGCGAGGCATGTCCTGGCGGATCCTTGGTGAAGATGTGTCAGACCGAACGCACCACCCGCCTTTCTGGTCTAGAAAGCGCAGTGATGAACGACGGGGCCATCCGCAGTGTTCAGACGCGAGCCGTTAGCGAGTCCGGCGATCGTATCCAGGCCGCCCGAAGGAGGCCTTCACCCGTCGATGGCTTGGCCGGCGAACCGGCCGGGAGTGGTGAGGCTTACCAGCGATAGTGCGCGAAGGCCTTGTTGGCCTCCGCCATCTTGTGCGTGTCTTCCCGCTTCTTCACCGCACCACCCTCGTTGCGCGAGGCGGCGATGATCTCGGCGGCGAACTTCTCGGCGAACGTCTGGTCGTTTCGCGCACGCGCGTTGATGATGATCCAGCGGGTCGCGAGCGCGTTGCGCCGCTCGGGGCGCACCTCGACCGGGACCTGGTAGTTCGCGCCGCCGACGCGTCGCGACTTCACTTCGAGCGCGGGCTTGACGTTCGTCATCGCCTGCTTGAGCACGGCCATCGCCTCCTGACCGGTCTTCTGCTCGATCATCTTCATCGCGTTGTAGAAGGCGCGCTCGGCGATCGACCGCTTGCCCGTGTACATGATCGCGTTGATGAAGCGCGTCACCATCAGGCTGTCGTACATCGGGTCTGGCGCCGATTCCCGACGAGGGGTGAAACCCTTGCGAGGCATCCTGGATCCTTTCAACCGCTACGCCGCCGCGGGCGATGCGCCCGCGCGGACCGTCACGCGGCCTCGTCGAGGCCGCACTTCGTCACTTCGACTTGGTGCCGTACTTCGAGCGGCTCTGCTTGCGGCCGCTCACGCCACTCGCGTCCAGCGTCCCGCGGACGATGTGGTAGCGCACGCCGGGCAGGTCCTTCACACGACCTCCGCGAATGAGCACGATCGAGTGCTCCTGGAGATTGTGTCCTTCGCCCGGGATGTACGCGGTGACTTCCACGCCGTTCGTCAGCCGCACGCGCGCCACCTTGCGCAGCGCCGAGTTCGGCTTCTTGGGCGTCGTCGTGTAGACGCGCGTGCACACGCCCCGCTTCTGCGGGCAGGACTTCAGCGCGGGCGCGCCCGTCTTCGACTTCTGCCGGTTGCGTCCATGACGGACGAGCTGGCTCAGCGTCGGCACGGAAAGACCTCCAACCTTTCATTGCAGCGCGAATCATCGGCCACGCCGAGACGGAGAGTCTCCGGCCGAGGTGATGGACGCTGGGAGAATTCAGAGCTTGCGCGGACGATGGCAGGCCACGGCATCCTTGAAGGAACAGCATGCGCCGTTGCCGCGCAGGCCGGGGAATCTAGGGATTCGCCCAAACCCTGTCAAGCCGCAATTCCCGTAGGGGTTCGGCCGATCGCCTCGTCCCGGGTCCGATTCCCGTCGGCGCCGCCCGGCAGGATATCGGCAATCCAACTGGTCCGGCGTGAACCATCGGAAACCGGGACCTGGAATGAAAAGGCGCCCGGGTCGAGATCGACCCGGGCGCCGTTCGTTGCGAATCAGGCGGTCTGAACGCCCTCTTCCTCTTCCAGTGCGACCGGGGCCTGCTGCTTTTCGGCCTCGAGTCGCAGCTTCCGGTACACGGACATGCCGGTGCCGGCCGGAATGAGGTGTCCGATGATGACGTTCTCCTTGAGACCGCGGAGGTAGTCCACCTTGCCCTGCACCGCCGCCTCCGTCAGCACCCGGGTCGTCTCCTGGAACGACGCCGCCGAGATGAAGCTGTCGGTGGACAGCGACGCCTTCGTGATGCCGAGCAGCAGCGGCTGGAAGGTGGCCGGCTGCTGGCCCTCCCTCAGCATCCGCTCGTTCTCCTCGAGCACCTGGAGCCGGTCGATGTGCTCGCCTTCGAGGAACGCGGTATTACCCGGATCCTCGATGCGCACCTTCTGCAGCATCTGGCGCACGATGACTTCGATGTGCTTGTCGTCGATGCGCACGCCCTGCAGTCGGTAGACCTCCTGGATCTCGTTGACCAGGTACTCCTGAACCTCCTCGATGCCCTTGATCTTGAGGACGTCGTGGGGGTTGATCGGGCCTTCGGTGAGCCGGTCGCCCGCTCGCACGATGCTGCCTTCCTGCACGAACAGGTGCTTGCCCTGCGGAACCTGCACTTCCTGAACCTCGGCGCCTTCGCTGTGGATCAGGAGCTTGCGCATGCCGCGGGACACTCCGCCGAACTCCACGCGACCGTCGATCTCCGCCACGATCGCGGCGTCCTTCGGCCGGCGCGCTTCGAACAGCTCGGCGACGCGCGGCAGACCGCCCGTGATGTCGCGAGTCTTCGCCTCTTCGCGGCGAATCTTCACGAGCACGTCGCCCGCAACGACTGCCTGCCCGTCGCGCACTTCGAGTCGCGCGCCGGTCGGCAGCGGGTAGTGGGCGAGCTTCTGTCCGGCCGCCCCGAGGATGTCGATCGAAGGCTGCAGCTCCTTGTTACGGTCTTCCATGATGACGAGGAGCTTCAGGCCGGTCGCATCGTCCACCTCGTCGCGGACCGTGACCTTCTCCTTCACGTCCACGAACCGCACGGTGCCCGCGCGCTCGGTGACGATCGGCTTGTTGTAGAGGTCCCAGTCGAACAGCGCGTCGTCCGCCTCGACCTTCTGCCCGTCCTTCACGAACAGGTGCGCGCCGTAGGGGACGTTGTAGCGCTGCCGCACGCGCGAGCCGCTCGCGTCCTGCAGCTCGAGCTCGGCGCCCGAGTGCGTGACCGCGACCATGGCGCCTTCCTTGTAGTCAACCGTCTCGAGGTTGACGTAGTGGATGACGCCCGACTCCTTCGCCGTCGTGCGCGACTGCTCGACGATTCGGCCCGCGACGCCGCCGATGTGGAACGTGCGCAGCGTGAGCTGCGTCCCCGGCTCGCCGATCGACTGCGCGGCGATGACGCCAACCGCTTCGCCGAGATCCACCGGACGACCGGTCGCGAGGTTGCGGCCGTAGCACTTCGCGCACGCGCCGCGACGGGCGTCGCACGTGAGCACCGAGCGGATGCGGATCTTCTCGAGACCCGCGCGCGCCGCCTCTTCGATCGCCGACTTCACGCTCTCGTCGATCGGATCGCCGGCTTCGATGATCGTCTCGTTCGAGATCGGGTGGATGACGTCCTCGGCCGCGACGCGTCCCAGCACGCGGTCCGCGAGCGGCTCGATGATGTCCTCGCCGTCCTTCAGCGCGCCGACCGACAGGCCGCGAATCGTTCCGCAGTCCGGCTCGTTGATGATGACGTCCTGCGCGACGTCCACGAGGCGGCGCGTCAGGTAGCCGGCATCGGCGGTCTTGAGCGCCGTGTCTGCGAGACCCTTGCGGGCGCCGTGCGTGGAGATGAAGTACTCGAGGACGTTCAGACCTTCCTTGAAGTTGTGGATGACCGGCGACTCGATGATCTCGCCGACGCCGCCCGTGATCTTCTTCTGCGGCTTCGCCATGAGTCCGCGCATGCCGGCGAGCTGGCGCACCTGCTCGCGGTTACCGCGCGAACCCGAGTCGGCCATCATGAAGATGGGATTGAAGCCCTCGCGGTCCTTCGACAGACCTTCGAACGTGACCTGCTCCACTTCGGTCGTGGCGTGCGTCCAGGTGTCGATGACCTTCTGGTAGCGCTCGCCTTCCGTGATGACGCCGTTGCGATACGCGCCGTTGATCTTGTCCACGTCCTTGCGGGCCTCGCGGATGATCGCGTCCTTCTCCGGCGGAATGCGCACGTCGTCGATGCCGACCGTGAAACCGGCCTGCGTCGCGAAGCGGAACCCGAGATCCTTCAGGGCGTCGAGCAGGTCCGAGGTGACCTCGGAGCCGATCCGGCCGTAGCAGTCGCCCACCAGGTTCTCGAGCTTCTTCTTGTCCATCGTCTCGTTGATGAAGCCGAGTTCCCGCGGCACGACCTCGTTGAAGATCACGCGGCCCGCCGTCGTCGCGACGTACGGCGCCGTCGTCGGCTTCGCGAGGTTCATCGACGCCGTACGCACCGCGATCTTCCCGTGCAGCGGGATCTCGCTGTTGTCGTACGCGGCCCGCACCTCGGCCGTGTCGTGGAACACGCGCAGCCGGCGCAGGTCGCCCGGCTCGAGCTTCGCGCTCGCGGCCCGCGGATTCGCGACTTCGCCGCGATCGCGGGTCAGGTAGTGGCAGCCGAGCACGATGTCCTGGTTCGGCGTCGCGAGCGGACGGCCGTTCGCGGGCGACAGGATGTTGTGCGTCGACAGCATGAGCAGGCTCGTCTCGATCTGCGCCTCGAACGACAGCGGCACGTGCACGGCCATCTGGTCGCCGTCGAAGTCGGCGTTGAACGCCTGGCAGACGAGCGGGTGGATGCGGATCGCCTTGCCCTCGACGAGCACGGGCTCGAAGCCCTGGATGCCCAGCCGGTGGAGCGTCGGCGCGCGGTTCAGCAGCACGGGGTGGTTCTCGATGATCTCGCCGAGGATGTCCCACACCTCCGGCTTCTCCCGCTCGACGAGCCGCTTCGCGCTCTTGACCGTCTGCACGAAGCCGCGGTCCTCGAGCTTGCGGATGATGAACGGCTTGAACAGCTCGAGCGCCATGTTCTTCGGCAGGCCGCACTGGTTCAGCTTCAGCTCGGGCCCGACGACGATCACGGAGCGGCCGGAATAGTCCACGCGCTTGCCGAGCAGGTTCTGGCGGAACCGGCCCTGCTTGCCCTTGAGCATGTCCGAGAGCGACTTGAGCGGCCGGTTGCCCTGGCCGCGCACGGCGCGGCTGCGGCGGCCATTGTCGAACAGCGCGTCGACCGCCTCCTGCAGCATGCGCTTCTCGTTCCGCAGGATCACTTCGGGCGCCTTGATGTCCATCAGCTTCTTCAACCGGTTGTTGCGGTTGATGACGCGCCGGTAGAGATCGTTGAGGTCGGAGGTCGCGAAGCGTCCGCCCTCGAGCGGCACGAGCGGGCGCAGGTCCGGCGGAAGCACCGGCACGCACTCGAGGATCATCCACTCGGGACGGTTGCCGCTGTGGCGGAACGCCTCGACGATGCGCAGGCGCTTGAGCGTCTCCTTCTTGCGCTGCACCGAGGTCTCCATCTTGGCCTGCGCGCGCAGGTCGGTGGAGAGGTCCTCGAGGTCGAGCTCCGACAGAAGGTCGCGGATCGCCTCCGCACCCATCTTGGCCTTGAGGCCCGAGTCGGGCTGCTCGTCCATCGTCTCGTTGTAGACGTCCTCGGTGATGATCTCGCGCTTCTTGAATCCGCTCTTGCCCGGATCGATGACCACGTACGATTCGTAGTACAGGATCCGTTCGAGGTCGCGGATGCTCATGTCGAGCAGGTGCCCGATGCGCGAGGGCACGCCCTTGAAGAACCAGATGTGCGAGACCGGGACCGCGAGCTCGATGTGGCCGAGCCGCTCACGGCGGACCTTCGCCTGCGTCACTTCCACGCCGCAGCGATCGCACACGACGCCGCGGTAGCGGATGCGCTTGTACTTGCCGCAGTTGCACTCCCAGTCCTTGACCGGGCCGAAGATCTTCTCGCAGAAGAGACCGTCCTTCTCCGGCTTGAACGACCGGTAGTTGATGGTCTCGGGCTTGGTGACTTCACCGTGCGACCAGCTGCGGATGACGTCCGGCGAGGCGAGACGGATGCGGATCGAGTTGAACGTCACCCGACGTCGCTGCTCACGCTCTTCCGGACGGCCGAAGCCGAGCTTGGCCGCCGTCAGATTCAGAGAGGACTGCAGTTCGGTTTCCATCATGCGTGTCTCCTTCGCAGGTCACTCACCACGGGTTCGCGACCCGCTCAGACTTCCTCGAACTGCACTTCCAGACAGAGGCTCTGCAGCTCCTTGACGAGCACGTTGAACGACTCGGGCACGCCGGGCTCCGGCGGATTCTCGCCCTTCACGATCGCCTCGTAGACGCGCGAACGTCCGGCGACGTCGTCGCTCTTCACCGTGAGCAGTTCCTGCAGCGTGTACGCCGCGCCGTAAGCCTCGAGCGCCCACACTTCCATCTCGCCGAAGCGCTGGCCGCCGAACTGCGCCTTGCCGCCCAGCGGCTGCTGGGTGACGAGCGAGTACGGACCCGTCGAACGCGCGTGGATCTTGTCGTCGACGAGGTGCGAGAGCTTTAGCATGTACATGTAGCCGACCGTCACGCGCTGATCGAACGGCTCGCCGTTGCGACCGTCGCGCAGGTCGATCTTGCCGTCCGTCGGCAGGCCCGCCTGCTGCAGCTCGGTCTTGATCTCCTCGACCGTCGCGCCGGCGAAGACCGGCGTCGCGCAGTTGTATCCGAGCTGCTGCGCCGCCCAGCCGAGGTGCGTTTCCATCACCTGGCCGATGTTCATTCGCGACGGCACGCCGAGCGGGTTCAGCACGATTTCGACGGGCTGTCCCTCCGGCAGGAACGGCAGGTCTTCCTCGGCGAGGATCTTCGCGACCACGCCCTTGTTGCCGTGGCGGCCGGCCATCTTGTCGCCGACCGAGAGCTTGCGCTTCTTCGCGATGTAGACCTTCACGAGCTTCACGACGCCCGGCGGCAGTTCGTCACCGCGGGTGACCTTCTCGATCTCCTTCTCGAGGTTCTTCTCGCAGCGGATGAACGCGCTCTGCGCGCCCTCCATCGCAGCCCAGAAGCGATCGTTGACGCGCGAGTCCTCCGTGACCGGAGTCCCCCACGCGAGATCGTCGAGGTCGAGTTCGGCGAGGAAGTCCGAGGAGAACTTGCGGCCCTTGCGCGCGACCGCTTCACCGGTCGAGGCGCTGCGCACGACGTTCACGAGCTGCTCGTTGAGCACCTCGGACACCGTGGACAGCCGCACGTCGGCGATGCGTTCGCGCTCCTTCTTCGACTCGCGACGCAGCCGCTCGATCTTCTTCTTCTCCTGGACCTTCGTGTTCTCGTCCTTCTCGCGGCGCGAGAAGACCTTGATGTCGATGACGATGCCGTCCATCCCCGGCGGGGCCTTGAGCGACGCGTCGCGGACGTCCCCGGCCTTGTCGCCGAAGATCGCCTTGAGCAGGCGCTCTTCCGGGCTCAGCTCCTGCTCGCCCTTCGGAGTCACCTTGCCGACGAGGATGTCGCCCTGGCGCACGCGGGCGCCGATCCGGATCACGCCTTCTTCGTCGAGGTTCTTGACCGCGTCCTCGGACACGTTCGGAATCTCGCGCGTGATTTCCTCCACGCCGCGCTTCGTGTCGCGCACCTGGAGTTCGAACTCCTCGATGTGGATGGAGGTGAAGATGTCCTCCTTCGCGACCTTCTCGCTGACGAGGATGGCGTCCTCGAAGTTGTAGCCGCCCCACGGCATGAACGCCGCGAGCACGTTGCGGCCGAGCGCCAGTTCGCCCTCACGCGTCGCCGGGCCGTCCGCGATGACCTGGCCCTTCTTGACGCGCGCGCCCTCGGCGATGATCGGGCGCTGGTTCAGGCACGTGTCCTGGTTCGAGCGGCGGAACTTCACGAGCCGGTAGATGTCGAGGTTCGGCTGCTCGCTGTAGTCGACGCCCGGATCGTCGTCGTCGCGCTCGTACCGGATCGCGATCATCTCGCCCGACACGAACTCCACGACGCCGGGACGCCGCGCCAGCACGAGCGCGCCCGAGTCCTCGGCCACCTTGCCCTCGAGACCGGTGCCAACGAGCGGCGACTCGGTGATGAGGAGCGGCACGGCCTGTCGCTGCATGTTCGAACCCATCAGCGCGCGGTTCGCGTCGTCGTGCTCGAGGAACGGAATGAGCGCGGCGGCCGGCGACACGAGCTGGATCGGCGACACGTCCATGTAGTCGACCTGCGTCTTGTCCACCGACGGGTACTCGCCGCGCGAGCGCACGGTGAGCACTTCGTCCTGGATCTCGCCGTTCTTCTTGTCGATCGGCGTGTTCGCCGGCGCGATGTAGGCGCGGTCCTCGACGTCGGCGGCCAGGAACTCCGGACGCTTGCGGTCGACCACGCCGCCCTGCACGCGGAAGTACGGCGTCTCGAGGAAGCCGAACTCGTTCACCTTCGCGTACGTCGAGAGCGACGAGATGAGTCCGATGTTCGGACCTTCCGGCGTCTCGATCGGGCACATGCGGCCGTAGTGCGTGTAATGCACGTCGCGCACTTCGAAGCCGGCGCGATCGCGCGTGAGGCCGCCCGGTCCGAGCGCCGAGAGACGGCGCTTGTTCGTGAGCTCGGCGAGCGGATTCGTCTGATCCATGAACTGCGACAGCTGCGAGCTGCCGAAGAAGCTCTGGATCACGGCGGAGATCGTGCGCGAGTTCACGAGATCGGTCGGCGTGATCTGCTCGGCGTCCTGCATGGACATGCGCTCGCGGATGATGCGGGCCATGCGCGCGAGACCGATGTTGAACTGGTTCGCGAGCAACTCGCCCACCGAACGAACGCGCCGGTTGCCGAGATGGTCGATGTCGTCCGTGATCGCCGGTTCGTTGCCGCGATCCGTCACGACTTCGCCGTTCGTGCGCAGGAGGAGCAGGTACTTGATGATGACGATGAAGTCCTCGCGGCACAGCGTCGTGTGGTTCAGGTCCGGCAGGCCGAGGCCGAAGCGCTTGCGCACGTCGCGGCCGGGCAGCAGCCACTCGTGCGGGAGCTTCTGGTTCAGCTTGTACCGGCCGACGCGCGCGAGGTCGTAGCGCTTCGGGTTGAAGAACAGCTTGTTCAGGATCTCGCGGGCCGAGTCGGCGCGCGGCGGCTCGCCCGGACGCAGCAGGTTGTAGATGCGGTGCAGCGCCTCTTCCTGCGAGTGCGTCGGGTCCTTGCGCAGCGTGTTGCGCAGCAGGTCCGCTTCGTCCTGCTTCGGGATGATGAACACGTCGAGCGTCGCGAGGCCGGCCTTCTTGAGGATCTCGACCTTCTCGGCCGAAATCTCGTCGTTCGCCTCGAGCAGGATCTCGCCCGTGCCCTCGTCGACGATGTCCTGCGCGCAGATGCGGCCCAGCGCGCTCTCGGACTTCTTGCCCTTCACCTCGAGCGTTTCCTTCTCGTAGAACAGCTCGAGGATGTCGCGATCGCCCACGAAGCCGAGCGCGCGCAGCAGCACCGTGACGGGCAGCTTCCGCTTGCGGTCGATGTGGACGTACATGATGTCGTTGACGTCGAGGCTGAACTCCACCCACGACCCGCGGTAGGGAATGATGCGCGCGGAGAACAGCTGCTTGCCGTTCGGATGCGTGAGTTCGTCGAAGAAGACGCCCGGCGAACGGTGCAGCTGCGAGACGATGACGCGCTCGGCGCCGTTGATGATGAACGTGCCGCTCTCGGTGATCAGCGGCAGTTCGCCGAGGTAGACCTCCTGGTCGATCACGTCTTTGTCGCGCTTGATCCCGTCCACCTCTTCGCGGGTGACGAGCTGCAGGCGCGCCTTCAAGGGCGCGGAGAACGTGAGGTCGCGCTCGATGCATTCCTCGACCGAGTACTTCGGTTCGCCGATGTCGTACGAGACGAAGCGCAGCTCGAAGAGCTCGCGAGGATCGGAAATCGGAAAGACGCCGGTGAACACCTCCTGAAGCCCTTCGTTGCGGCGCTTCAGGGGATCGACCGGCATCTGGAGGAAGTCGTGGAAGCTCTTCAACTGGACCTCGAGCAGATTCGGAATCTGCAGGTTCCACTCGCGGTCGATCTTGGAGAAGCTCTTCCGGTCTTTGCGGCGTGCAGTCTTCAAGGACATCCCGCCTTTCTCCTTGGGGGAGAGAGCCGACGACAGCGGCACGCTTCAGACGAAAAAGGGAAGCGCCCGCGGGGGGCCCGGTGTGCACCGGGCCCCGCGCCGGGATTCAGCGAACGCGCAACGCGATCAACGTGGCCTACTTGATCTCGATCGTCGCGCCCTGCTCTTCGAGCGCGGCCTTCATCTTGGCCGCGTCGTCCTTGCTGACACCATCCTTGAGGGTCTTCGGAGCGCCATCCACCAGGTCCTTCGCTTCCTTCAGACCGAGGCCGGTGAGCTCACGAACCACCTTGATGACCTGGATCTTCTTGTCGCCGGCCGCCGAGAGGACGACGGTGAACTCCGTCTTCTCCTCGACCGCGGCCGCGGCACCGCCGCCGCCCATCGGCATCGCCATCATGGGAGCGGCCGCCGTCACGCCGAACTTGTCCTCGTACTTCTTCTTGAGCTCGGCGAGCTCGAGAACGGTCATGTTTCCGATCAGGTCCAGCACCTGGTCAATCGCGGTCGACATGGTCGTGAATCTCCTTCTTGCTTGCCGGGTCGCCCGGCGGGTTTTTCAAAGAAAGTGGGTTCAGCCGGCGAATGCCGGTCGTCGGTCTCAGGATGCTTTCTGTTTTTCGCGCTCGAGCACGTCGGCCATCGTGGCCGGCAGCCGCAACGTGGCGTCGATCGCGGCGAGGAACGTCGTCATCGGCGCGATGATCGTGCCCAGCACCTGCTGGAGCAGGACCTCGCGGCTCGGCAGCGTGGCGAGCACCGCAACGGCCTTCTCGTCGAACAGACGGCCGTCCACGACCGCCGCCTTGATGCGCGGCTTCTCGTGCTCCTTGGCGAAGTCCGCGAGGATCTTCGCCGGGCCCATCTCGCTGACCGGGCTAAACACGAGCCCCGTGTTGCCGACGAGGAACGGGTCGAGTTCGCTGATGCCGTGGGCATTGAACGCGCGCTTGAGGAACGTGTTCTTGACCACGTGGAACTGGACCTGCTGTTCACGGCACTTCTTGCGCAGCAGCGAGAGCTTCTCGACGCTCATGCCGCTGAAGTCCGCGAGGAAGATGCCGCGAACGCCCTCGAGGCGCGTCTGGGTGTCCTGGATGATCTGTGCTTTCTGCGGGGTCGGCATCGCGTCCTCCTAGTGACTGAGGTCCGCCGTGACCGCCGTCGCATCCAGGGTGATCCCCGGACCCATCGTGGCGCTCATGGTCAGGCTCTTGATGTAGTGGCCCTTGGACGCGGCCGGCTTCGCGCGCACGAGTTCCCTGAGGAACGCTCGCGCGTTCTCGAGGAGCTTGTCCTCGGAGAACGAAGCCTTGCCGACCGGGGCATGGACGTTCGCGCCCTTGTCGACGCGGAACTCGATCTTGCCGGCCTTCAGTTCCTTGACCGCCTTCGCGACGTCGAACGTGACGGTGCCGCTCTTCGGATTCGGCATGAGGCCGCGCGGCCCGAGCACGCGCCCGAGCTTTCCGACCTCTCCCATCATGTCCGGAGTGGCGACGATGGCGTCGACATCGAGCCAGCCGTCCTGGATCTTCTTGACGTATTCGTCGGCACCCGCGAAATCGGCGCCCGCAGCGAGGGCTTCCTTCTCCTTCTCGCCCTTCGCGAGCACGAGCACCCGCAGGCTCTTTCCGGTGCCGTGCGGCAGCACGATGGTGCCGCGCACGAGCTGATCGGAATGCCGCGGGTCCACGCCGAGGTGCGACGAAATCACGATCGTCTCGTCGAACTTCGCGCGGGCGGTCTGCTTCACCAGCCGAACGGCCTCGGCGAGGTCCTTCACCTCACCGGCCTTGCTGGCGAGATCGAACGCCACGCGGTAGCGCTTGCCACGCTTCATGCATCCTCCCGTGGTGCGAACGTGGCGACGACCACTTCGCCACTCCCACGTGTATTGAGACTCGACGCGCCCGTCTCGCCGGCGAACGTCCGATGCTCGCGCATCGACCGTGTGACCGGTGGTCGCGCCCGGCGCGGGGCGCGACGACGACCGAAACGACCGGCCGTCTTAGCCGTTCTCTTCCTCGACCGCTTCGAGCTCGGCCTCGGTGGCGTAGCCTTCGGAAACCACCCAGTCGAGCGTGTCGAAGAAGTCGTTGATGCTGGCCCCCGGGGCAGCCGAGACCTTCTCTCGCACGATGTCGTAGATCTCGCGCGGGCTCTTCCCCTTGAGCAGCTGTTCAGCGGCTTCCTTGTCCAGGCGAACCATTCGGTTCCTTCCCTCCTGCGCCGTCGCGCCGATCGCGCGCCGCCGCGTGCCCGGGCGTTAGCCCGAGATCTCGATGCCCATGCTGCGGGCGGTGCCCATGACCATCCGCTCGGCTGCTTCGACCGACGCGGAGTTCAGATCGGGGGCCTTCAGCTCGGCGATTTCGCGCACCTGCGCCTTCGTGACGCTTCCGACCTTCGTGCGGTTCGGCACGCCCGAACCCTTCGCGAGTCCGGCGGCGCGCTTGAGCAGCACCGCCGCGGGCGGCGTCTTCGTGATGAACGTGAACGAGCGGTCGTTGTAGACCGTGATGACGACCGGGATCACGAGCCCGGCCTGGTGCTGCGTTCTCGCGTTGAACTGCTTGCAGAACTCCATGATGTTGATGCCGTGCTGTCCGAGCGCAGGACCCACGGGCGGGGCCGGGGTCGCGTTGCCCGCGTTGCACTGCAGCTTCACCATCGCCTGAACCGGCTTCGCCATGACGCTTCTCCTCGACTTCGGATCGAAAGGCCGGTCAGACCGGCTGCACCTGCAGGAAGTCGAGCTCGACCGGCGTCGCGCGCCCGAAGATGCTCACCATCACCTTGATCTTCCCGCGTTCGTTGTTCACTTCGTCCACGACGCCGGTGAACGCGCTGAACGGACCGTCCACCACGCGCACGTGGTCGCCGACGCGGAACGTCACGGTCGGCGCCGGCTTGCTCTTCGTCTGCTCCATCTGACCGAGGATGCGACGCACCTCGTTTTCCTTGAGTGCGACGGCGCTCTGTCCGGAACCGATGAAGCGGGTCACGCCCGGAACGTTCTGGACGAGGTAGCGCGACTCGTTCGTCAGCGCCATCTCGACCATGACGTACGAAGGGAAGGTCTTCCTTCGCGACGTCTTGCGCTTCCCGTCCTTCATCTCGACGAACTCCTCGGTGGCGACCAGGATCTGCCCGAACTGGTCTTCCAGCGCGGCCGAGTGGATCGCCTTCTCGAGGTTCGTCTTCACCTTGTTTTCGTGACCCGAGTACGTATGGATCACGTACCACTTCTTCTCCATGGTTCCTTCCGCCGTGCGCCCGGACTCGGTGCGCACCTCGAGGTCCGTCACCGGAACAGCAGTCCCACGAGGAACGTGAGCGCGCGATCGACGATGCCGATGAAGATCGACACGAGCAGGATCGTGACGATCACGACCACGGTCGAATCCCGAAGCTCACGCCGGGTCGGCCAGCTGATCTTCTCCGACTCCGCGCGAACGTCTTTGGCGAACTCCTGAACCGCCGTGATCCACGACATGGTCGTTGCCTCTGAATGTGGCGTCCGGCGTCGTCCCCTGAGCCGGACCAAGAACTGGCAGGCCTGGAGGGATTCGAACCCCCGACACCCGGTTTTGGAGACCGGTGCTCTAGCCAGGCTGAGCTACAGGCCTGCCTCGATCGTTACTTCGATTCCTTGTGCGACGTGTGCTTCCGGCAGGTGGGGCAGTACTTCTTCGTCTCCATCCGGTCCGGATGCAGTCGCTTGTTCTTCTTCGTGATGTAGTTGCGGTTCTTGCAGTCGTTGCAGGCGAGCGTGACCTGATCGCGCATGATTCGTTACCTCTCTACTGGAGGATCTGGGTGACGACGCCCGCGCCGACCGTACGGCCGCCCTCGCGGATCGCGAACCGCAGTCCGTCTTCCATCGCCACCGGCGTGATCAGTTCCACCGTCATGCCGTCCAGGTTGTCTCCCGGCATCACCATT
>JBGAOA010000024.1:0-54657 GCA_044222065.1 Candidatus Eiseniibacteriota bacterium | reverse complement strand
CACCTCGTGCCCGCGCCGCTCGAGCGCGGCGAGGAGCCGCGGCACGGGCGGCCCCGGCGAGCCGTACGCGTGGATCACGCGCACGACTCCAGCGCGCTCGCGATCTGGCGGCGGTGCGACAGGTCGTGCTCGACCCAGCGGCGCGCCATTTCGGCGAGCGTCCAGGGGCCGAGCCGCTCGTGCGTCCCCCACCGCGCCCAGTCGGCGGGGCCGAAGCGGGCGAGCCTCGCGACGAGTGCCGCGCGATACGCGCGCCACGCCTCGAGCACGACGGCGGGCCGCTCGACCGCGTACGCCGCGTCGCGCGCGAACGCGGGCAGGTCCACGACCGGGAACCACGCGCCGTCCCCGCGTTCGAGCCGTTCGAGCCGCGGTCCGAAAACGTGCGCGTCCCCGTCCCGCAGGTGACACGCCGCCTCGTGCGCCGACCAGCGTCCCTCGGCGGATCGCGTGGCGAACCGCGCCTCGCCCGCGGCCTCGAGCTGCCCGGCGACCCAGCGCGGGGAGGCTTCGAGCACCGCGACGAGCCGCGTCCACTCCTCGTGCGTCATCGGCGCGGGCACGCGGTCGGTCATGCCCGCGTCGGAATTCGCGTCGGCGTGCGCCCGCGCGAAACCGCGGGCCCGGTAGCTCGCCGCGAGTTCCGCGTAGTGGGCGGCGCCGCGACGGATCGCCTCGCGGTGCGCCTCCGTGCAGGGTCCGATCACGCGCGCCGGCGCGCCGAGCGCGAGGCTTCCGGGCGGAATCGTCTGACCCTCGCGCACGAGCGCCGCGGCGCCGATGAGCGATCCCGTCCCGATGCGGGCTCCCGAGAGCACGACCGCGCCCATGCCGATCAGCACGTCGTCCTCGACGCGGCAGCCGTGCACGATCGCGCGGTGCCCCACGGTGACGCGCACGCCGACGAGTGCGGGTTCGCCGTGGTCCACGTGCACGGTCGAATTGTCCTGCACGTTCGTGTCGTCGCCGATCTCGATGCGGTCGGTGTCTCCGCGCACGACGGTGTTGAACCACACGCTCGCACGCGCGCCGAGCGTGACGTCGCCCACGACGATCGCGCCGGGCGCGACGAACGCCGTCGGATCGAGACGCAGGCGCGCCTGCCAGCGTCCCGCGTCGTCGCTCATCGCCGTCCCGCCGCGATCCCGACGAACGGATTGTGCACGCGCTCCTCCCCGATCGTGGTTTCGGGTCCGTGACCGGTGTGGACGACGACCGCGTCCCCGAGCGGCCAGAGCTGCGTGCGGATGGAGTGATCGAGACGCTCGAACGAGCCGCCCGGCAGGTCGGTGCGTCCGATCGAGCCCGCGAACAGCACGTCGCCCGACCACACGTCGCCGCCCGCGTGGAAGCTCACGTGTCCGGGCGCGTGGCCGGGCGTGAAGAGCACCGCCACGGACTCGCGGCCGATCGGAACGGACTCGCCGGCGACGAGGTCGAGGACCTCGTCCGGCGGCCGAGCGGGCGGAAAGCCGAACATCGCGCCCTGCTGCGCGAGCGCCGCGAGCAGAGGACGGTCTGCGGGATGCAGTCGGAACACGCCCCCGAGCGCCTCCTGCGCCTCGCGCATGCCGGCGACGTGGTCGTAGTGCGCGTGCGTCGCGAGCAGCCAGCGCACCGTGAGGCCGCGCTCCCTCACCGCCGCGATCACCGCTTCGGGTTCGAATCCGACGTCCACCACCGCGCACTCGCGCGTCGCCTCGCACACGATCAGGTACGTGTTGTTGTCGAGCGGGCCGAGCCCGAGGCGGATCGAGGCGAGCGCCATGTCAGATGACGTTCGCCTCGGCGACCGCCGTGGCGTTCGCGAAACGCTCGAGCGCGAGCGGCGACAGGTCGAGGCTCGGCCGCCCGTCCACGATCCACTCCGCGACGAGCTGCCCGACCGCGGGCGCGTGCATGAGTCCGTGCCCGCTGAATCCGTTCGCGAGCAGGAAGCCCGAGAGTCCCGCCGGCGGACCGAGGATCGAATTGTGGTCGGGCGTGACCTCGTAGAGCCCGGCCCACGCGTTCGTGACTTCGGCCTCCTCGAGCGCCGGCAGCCGGTGCATCGCGGGCTCGACGACGCGTTCGAGCAGCTCCCAGTTCACGCTCGTGTCGAAGCCCTCGGGCTCGTCGGGATTCGCCCAGCCGAGCAGCATGCCGCCGCCTTCGCGATGCATGTACACGCCCGACTTCATGTCGACGATCATGGGCAGGTCCGGCCGCACCCACGGCAGCGGCGCGGTCGTGAAGCAGTGGCGGCGCACCGGCGCGACGGGCAGCGCGACGCCGGCCCACGCCGCGACCTGCGCCGCGTAGGCGCCGGCGGCGTTCACGACCCACGACGAGGCGACGTCGCCCGCACCGGTGCGGACGCCCGTGACCCGGGCGCCCTCGGTGAGCAATCCGACGGCGTGGCATCCGAATTCGAATCGCACGCCGAGCTTCCGCGCCTGGCGCTCGTAGGCGAGCGTGATGCTGCCCGGGTCGGCGAGCCCGTCCCGCGGGCAGAACGTGGCGCCGAGCACGTCCTCGACGTGGAGCTGCGGCACGAGGTCGAGCACGTCGGCCGGCGTGAGCGTGCGCACGGGCAGGCCCAACGAGCGCTGCATCTCGGCCTGGGCCTGGAACGCGGCCCAGCGCTGCGGATCGCTGAGCAGGAACAGGTACCCGACCTGGTCGTAGACCGGCGCGTCCTCCATCTCGTCGGCGAAGCGTTCGAGGCGCTCGATGCTCATGAGGGACAGCCGCACGTTGAGCGGCGTCGAGAACTGCGCGCGGATGCCGCCGGCGGCCTTCGAGGTCGAGCCGGCCCCGGCGATCGGCTCGCGCTCGATGACCACGACGTCCTTCACGCCGCGCTTCGCGAGGTGGTAGGCGATCGAGGTGCCGACGCACCCCGCGCCGACGATCGCGACCGACGCGGTCCTGGGTAGCGAACTCATCGCATCCTCCGATAGGCGCGCTGCAGCTTCAGCGCGTCGTCTTCCATGGCCGGGCTCTCGCTCACCACCCACCCCGACACGCGCAGGTCCTTGAGCGCGCGCAGCAACTCGCGCCAGCGGAACCGCGTCTCGGCGAGCGGCTGGTGACGTCGCTCGCCGCGCGGCCCGTATTCGATCCCCGAGACGTGCACGTGCAGACGCTCGAGCGCACCCGCCCCCAGGCGGTCGCGCACGGATTCGAGCATGCGGCCGAAGTCCTCATAACGGTTCCAGGCCCCCTGCGAACGCGCGTACTGGTGCGAGAAGTCGATGCACGGCGCGACGCCGTTCACCCGGGAGCTCCAATCGATGATCTCGTCGAGCGACCCGACCTGCGTGGGCTTCCCCGTCAGTTCGGGCCGCACGTCCACACGCGCCCCCATCCGGCCGAGCCTCGCCGTGACCTCGCGCAGCGCTTTCACGACGCGCGAGCGCGCACGATCCGGCGGGAGCTGCTGATAGAAACCGGCGTGAAAACAGAAACTCTCCGCGCCGCAGCGGTGCGCGAGTCGCCCGGTCTCGACGAGGCGCTCGCGGCTGCGTGCCGCGACGTCGTCCGCTCCGCACAGGTTGACGTAGTACGGCGCGTGAGCGGTGAGCGCGATGTCGTGCCGCCGGGCCGCTTCGGCGATCCGGTCGGCCGCGGCGTCACCCATCCGCACGCCGTTGACCCACGCCATCTCGAGCGCGTCGAGTCCGAGTTCCCGCGCCCGCGCGATACCGTGCTCGGTGCCCGGTCGCGCGCTCGTGCGCGGTATGCCGGAGGTCCCGAAGCGCAGCATCAGTCGGCCGCGGCGCGCCGTGTCCCGCTCCGCGGGCGCACGGTGCGCGCGCCGCAGTGTAGCGAAGCGGAATTTCGAACGCGAAGGGGTCGGTTCATCAGAAGGCCTGCGCCGATCCGAACGAGAACACGGCCTCGCGCTGTCCGTCGCGCGTCGGACTGACCGGCCACGCGACGTCCACGCGGAAGATCGGACCGAGCGCGGCTCGCGGCGGAACGAGCCGCAGCCCGAATCCGGCGGCGTTGAACCAGTTCGTCGGGTCGGCCCCCGGCCCCCAGCCGTGCGCGAGGTCGTAGAAGACCGCCGTGCCGATGCGCGCGAGGCCGCCGACGTCCCACCCGGGACGCCAGCGGTGCTCGACGTTGGCCCGCACGAGTTCGCGGCCGGCGATCGCCTGCACGGGATAGGCGCGCAGTCCGTTCAGCCCGCCGACGACGAGCTGGTAGTCGCGCGAGACGCGCGTGCCCTCGGCCGCGAGCAACGACATCGCGATCGTGTGCTGTCCCGCCCACTGCACGTACCAGCGTCCCTGCGCCGACCGAACGAGTTCGCGAGGCTCGCGCCTCCAGCGCGACGAGAGCCGCGCGTTGAGAACGCCGAACCCGAGCGCGTTCGTCGCGCCGACCGAACCGTCGAGCCGCACCCAGCCCTCGTCGGCCGTGGAGCCGAGGAACTTCGGCGACGCACCGAGCTGCACTCCGACCTGCGGACCGAGGTCCCAGTCCTCGATGCGGTCCATTCGCTCCGCGCCGTCCCTCTGCACGAAGCGCGGCCGCCACAGGCGCCCTTCCAGCGTGACCCGACGCGTACGCAGCGCCTCGGCCGGGCCGTCGAACTCGGGCGGCGCGACGCCGCCGATGCGGCTCTCGCCGAGGTCGCGGTTGTTCCAGGTGAAGCCGATCTGAGCACGCTGCACGACGCCGCCCAGTCGCCGACCGATACCCGTCCACGCGTCCACGCTCGCGCGCCGCGCGTCGAACGACGCCACCTCCGCGCCCGACTGGTAGAGGTGCGCGATCGACGAGCCGTGACGCCACTCGAAGTTCCACGCGATCGGCGTGTCCTCGGCGTAGAACGGCTGGCCGATGCGGCCCTCGTCGAACGCGCCGCCGCTGCCGCGCCCCGAGGCCGCGTGCACGCGCACCCGGGTGCCGAACAGCGCGCCGTCGCTCCACCCGACCGAGCGCGTGATCCCGGACGGCGTCTCGTCGTACGAGACGTCCACCGCCTTTCCGAACCCGAACAGGTTGCGCTCCGTGACGCCGAGCGAACCGTAGAGCTTGCCGCCACCGCGCTCGAGGTTGACCTGGAACTGCGAGGTCCACGCGTCCTGCGTCACGACTTCGACGTCCACCGAGTCCCCCGCCCGCGTCGCCGCGAGCCGCACGGGCTGCAGGTAGTCGAGACGCCTCAGCAGCCGCTCGCTCTCGAGCAGATCGGCACGCAGGAACGGCCGCCCCTCGTCGAACAGGAGCTGCTGCCGGATCGTCGCGGGACGCGTCGTCACGTGCAGGCGGTTTCCGAGGCGGAAGACGGGCGCGAGCCGGCCATCGGGCACGGGCTCGAACACGTCGCGGGGCCGGATCACGACGCGCCGGATCGGCAGCCCCTCGTTCACGGTGGAGTCCACGAACGCCGGAGACGCGAACGCCGGGAACGCGCCCGCCAGCAGCGCGAACCCGGCGAATCCGGCGCGGCCGAACGCGTTCAACGCTTCGTTCGCGACAGCCGCTCGCGCGCGAGCTGCGCTTCACCCGACAGCGGGAAGCGCCGCACGAGTTCCTCGAGCGTCTTGCGCGCGTCGGCCTCGCGACCGAGACGTTCCTCGCAGAGCGCGCGCTTGTAGAGCGCGGGCGGAACGCGCGCGCCCCCCGAGTCCATGGGTTCCACGCGTCCGTACTCGACGAGGGCGCTGTCGTAGCGCGCCTGCGCGTACAGGCACTCCGCGGCGCCGTACTGCGCATCCTGGGCGTGCTCGCCCGAAGGGAAGCGCCGCACGTAGTCGCGGAATCCGGCGAGCGCGAACGCGTACCGGCCCTGCGTCAGGTCGCGCGTGGACTGGTCGTAGAGCTGAGCCGGATCGGGTCCCGTCGCGGACGGCGGAGCGGATCCGACACGCTGTGAGATCTGCTGGAACCGCCCCATCACCTCGTCGAGCCGCGATTCGAGCCGTGCCATCTGGTCCATCAGCTCGCGGCTCGACGTGCCGCTCGCGGCGCGCGAACTCAGGAGCAGTTCGTTCTGCCGCGCGATCTCCCCGCGCGTCTCTTCGATTACGCGATAGGCGATCGAATCGCGGACCACGAGCGTGTCCACGACCGTGCGCAGGCTGTCGAGCCCCGAGCGCAGCGTGAGGAGCTGCGGCGGCACGCAGCCCGCGGCGCCGAACACGCCGAGAGCGAGCACCGCCGACAGCGCGACCGCGCGGCCGGACGAGGTCCGGCGCGCGGCGCGTGCCCGTCGGTGGGACGACCGCGTCATCGCGTGACGAGGTGCGCGCGGCGGTTCTGGGCCCACGACGCGTCGTCGTGCCCCTCGGCGAACGGGCGCTCCTTGCCGTACGAGATCGTGCTCAGCCGCGATGCGGCGACGCCGGCGCCGACGAGGTACTCCTTCACGGACGCGGCGCGCTTCTCGCCCAGGTCGAGGTTGTACTTGACCGTTCCGCGCTCGTCGCAGTGTCCCTCGATCGAGAGCGACATCGAGCCGCGATCGCGCAGCAGCCGCGCGTTGCGGTCGAGGATCGCGCGCGCTTCGTCGTCCAGGACGGCCGAGTCGTAGTCGAAGAAGACGTCCTCGATCTTCGTGCTCTCGGTCGGCGACGTGGCCGGCGCGGGAGGCGGCGTCGGCGTGGGCGTCGGCGCCGGCGTCGGCGTCGAGACGGGCGGCGTCGGCGCCGGCGTCGGAGCGGCCTGCGGCGGCTTGCGGGCGCAACCGGTCGCGAACAGCGCGACGGCGCCGAGCACGAGGAGCAGCGAGCGTGTGGCGTTTCGTCTCATGGGGTTCCTCCCAGGTTCTTGCTGGCGTCCGGAGTCCCCGTGCTCGCGCCTGTAACGGGGCGCGGCGACCAGGCGGGCGAGGTGGCGCGGAGACCACCCGCGTCGAGACGCCTCGGGGCTCGTTCGTCCAGATCGGTGATGTAGAGCGCTTCGCTTCCTTCCCGGTTCGATGAGAAGAGCAGGTGCCGCCCGTCGGGCGACCACTGCGGGTCTTCGTTGCTGCGGCCCGTGACGACGGCGTGAGCGTCGGAGCCGTCGGCGCGCGCCACCCACAGGTCGAAACCGCCGCCGGTTCGCGCGACGAACGCGATCCGGTCGCCCTTCGGCGACCACGACGGCGAGTCCGTGTAGTCCACTTCGTAGGTCAGCCGGCGCACGTTACCACCATCGCGATCCATGACGTACACCTGCGGGCTGCCGCTGCGATCGGACGTGAAGGCGAGTTCGCGGCCGGTCGGCGACCAGCTCGGCGACGTGTCGATCGCGCGATGGTTCGTGAGGCGCCGCGGCGAGCCGCCGCGCGCGTCCAGCAGGTAGATCTCGGAATTGCCGTCCTGCGTGAGCGTGCACGCGATGTTCTGCCCGTCGGGCGAGTACTGGCCGCTCGTGTTGAGACCGGCGCGCCCCGAGACGAGGAACACCCGTCCGCCCGCGGAGGGAGTGACGAACAGCTGCGGACCCTGTCCCGAGCGGTACGACGAGAACAGCAGCAGCGAACCTTCGGGCGACCAGGCGGGCGACAGCGCGATCGAGCGGTCGGCGGTGAGCGCCCGGAGGCGCGCGCCGTCCGCGTCCATGACGTAGACCTCCTTGTCGCGGCCCTTCTGCCCGACGAACGCGATGCGCGTGTTCGAGACGCCGGGCTCGCCCGTGAACTGCTGCACGATGTCGTCGGCGAAGCGGTGCGCGAGCGAGCGCCACTCGGTGGCCGGACCTTCGTACTCGCGCGCGAGGATCGTGCGCCCCGCCGGGACGTCCTTCACTTCCCCGCGCAGCCGGACCTGCGAGCCGCGCGCCTGCCAGCGGCCGCCGACGGTCGCGACGACCGCGAACGGCGCGCCGTTGCCGCCCCACAGGCGGTGCACCTCGAACACGGCCGAGTGCTCGAGATCGTTCGCGAGCACTTCGTCGGCCTGGACGGAAGTCGTTCCCGCGGTGCGGTCGCCCTCGGGCCGCAGCGACTCGACCTGGATGCGGATGCGGCGGGCGCCGGAGCGAAGATCGAGGCGCACTTCGTCCGGGGACTGGGCGAACGGCGCCGCGTCCGCCGCTAGCATCAGCACGGCGGCGAGCGCGAAGCGGATCGGGAGCGCGCTCCTCACGGCGCCTCGTACTCGAAGCCGAAGTGCACGCCGAGCGTCGGGCTCGACCAACCGTCCGGAAGCGCCGGCATGGGGTTCGAGAGCACGATCGCGCGGAGCGCGGAGCGGTCGAAGAACTCCGCGCCGCTCGCCGATTCGAGTCGGATCGCACTCACGGAGCCGTCGCGTCCGATACGGAAGAACACGACGGCGCGCACGGCAGCGCCTCCGGCCGGCAGACCGTTCGGCGGCGTCCAGTTCTCGGCCACGCGGTTGCGTACGAGCGTGAGGTAGTACGAGAACGCGAAGTCGGCGTCGTCCGTGCCGACCGCGGCGGCGAGCCCGGGCGCGCCCACGCGTTCGAAGCGCAGCGCAGGCGTGCTCGGGGCCGGCGGCGGCTTCGCGGCGTCGGGCTTCGGCTTCACGGCCGCGGGCTTCGGCGGATCGACCTTGATCCCCGTCTCGTCGGTCGGCGCGAGCTTCGCAGGCTCCTCCGGGGGCGGCAGCTCGGTCTTCGGCATCGGTGGCACGACCGGCAGCGAGCCGGCGTCGAGCACGGCGACCTGGATCGCGTCGGGTCCCGCGAGGTAGCGCGGAGCGGAGCGCCCGTAAACGAATACGCCGAGCAGCAGCGCGAGATGGACGAGCGTCGAGCCCACGACGGCGTTCCTCACCGCCTGCGCTCCTCGCCCGCCGGGGGCTCCGTCACGATGCCGAGGTTCGTCACGCCAGCGCGGCGCATGCGGCCGATCAGCTCGACGACGTCGCCGTAGGGAACGCGCCGGTCGGCCTTCAGGAAGACGGGGCGGCTCGCGGCTCCAGCGCGGCGCAGCGCGTCTTCGAGCGCCTCTTCGCCGACGACCTCTCGGCCGACGGCGACCTTGCGATCGGCGCGCACGCTCACGATCAGCCCCTCGCGCACGTCGAGTCCCTTCGCCGCGACCTTCGGCAGGTCGATCTCGAGGCCGCCCTGCAGGAACGGCGCCGTGACCATGAAGATGATGAGCAGGACGAGCACGACGTCCACGAACGGCGTGACGTTGATTTCCGCCATCGGGGCGCGCGCGGTCTGGAGCTTCATCGGTTCGCCCCGTACACGCGACGATCGAGGAATTCGCTCGCGAACTCGATCATGCCGTTCGCCGTCTCGCGCACCTGTCCGAGGAAGTGGTTGTAGCCGATGACGGCGGGAATCGCGGTCGCGAGACCCGCGACCGTCGCGATGAGCGCTTCGGCGATGCCGGGCGCCACGACGGCGAGCGAGGCCGAGCCCGCGCCACCGATGCTGAGGAACGCGCTCATCACACCCCACACCGTGCCGAGCAGGCCGACGAACGGCGTGACGCTGCCCGCGGTCGCGAGGAATCCGATCTGGCGCTCGAGGCGGGCCGATTGCTGGCTCGCGGCGCGCTCCATCGCGCGGCGCGCGAGTTCGAGCCGCTCCGGCGCCGGCAGGGCCTGCGCGGACGGCGAGGCGAGCGTGCGGTCGCCCGCTTCGGCAAGCGCCGCGAGCGTCCCCGCCCGGTGGAGCTGCACGAGCCCCGTGAGTTCCGAGCCGGCCGCGAGCCGCCGGAACGCGTCGAGGAAACTGCGGTCGGCGCGGATCGCGCCGCCGATCACGCGGGCGCGCATCCAGATGAGGGCCCACGAGTAGACGGACACCGCGAGCAGCACGAGCAGGATGACCTTCGAGAACGGGCTCGCGCGCAGGACGAGCGCCGGGACCGAAACCCCGACTCCGCCGCCCGCCTGAAGCAGAAGGCTGCCAATCGTCATCGGCTTCACTCTCCGTGTGAAGTCGTCCCGGGCGGCGGTCCCGGCGACCGAATCCGGTGGGACTGCGTTCCATCCGAGTCGCGTGGGGAGACGCGTGGGCACGCTAGCACAGCGCGAAATCGAGCCTCAAGCATTCGAGCCCGTCGAATGCGGAGGTTCCGCGAGACCGGCTCGAACTCTGTACTCCGATGCGCGGCCGACGTTCCCGAAACCGCTCGCTCGAGAGCGCTCGAGGTCAAAAGGGTGCAAAAGCGGGTGATTTCCCTGCTCGCGGCGCGAGTGAACCGCTACACTGCGTCCACTTCGAACGCCCGGGCGCTCTCCCCGCTCGCTCTCCCGCTCACCGACAGGAAGCCCTTCCGTGCGCAGCCTCGCTCTTCCTCTCGCATTCACCGCCGCGCTGTCGTTCGCGCTCGGCGGCGTCGGGTCCGCGCGTGCGGGCTCCGAGACGATCGCCCCGTCCTTCTCGGTGAAGGACTTCGAGGGCCGCTGGTTCAAGCTCTCGGAACTCAAGGGCCGCCCCGTCGTGCTCGACTTCTGGGCGACGTGGTGCGGACCGTGCCGCGCCAGCATGCCCCACCTCGGTGCCCTGCAGGAGCGATACGCCTCGCAGGGCCTCGTCGTTCTGGGGCTGTCCGTGGACGAGGTCCAGGCGTCGCAGGTGAAGCGTTTCGCCGAGACCCTGGGCGTGCGCTTCCGGCTCGCGATGGCCGACGAACGCGTGCTCGACGCCTACGGTCCGATCCGCTCCATCCCCACGACCTTCTTCATCAACCGCAAGGGAGAGGTCGTGCGCCGCGTCGTCGGCTACATCGACGGCGAGACGATGGAGTCGTACGTGCGCGAGCTGTTCTAGCCGCGCTCCCCCCCGGAAACGCGAAAGCCACGCGCGCCGCGCGTGGCTTTCTTCGTTCGTGGTGCCCGGGGCGAGATTTGAACTCGCACGGGTTTCCCCATACGCCCTCAAACGTACGTGTCTACCAATTCCACCACACCCGGGCACGAATCGAACTCGAATTCGGGATCACTTCCCGCCGGCCGGAGCCGGGGCCGTGCCGCCCGTCGCCGGAGCGGGCGCACCGCCCGCGGGCGCGGAAGGTTGGCCGCCGCCGGGGACCTGCGCGGGCGCGCTGGTCGAGGCCTTGCGGGCCTCCTCCTGCATGAGGCTGCGCGAGGACGACTGTCCGCGCGTGGACATCATGGCGAGCACGAGCGAGGTCACGAAGAACAGGCCGCCGAGGATCATCGTCGCGCGCGTGATGAAGTCGTTCGCCCCGCGCCCGCCGAACACCGTCTGCGCGGAGCCGCCGAACGCGCCGCCTGCGAGACCGCCGCCCTTGCCCGACTGCACGAGCACGACGGCGATGAGGCCGAAGCAGACGAGCAGGTGAATGACCATCAAGAACGCGTACATGACGACCTCTTGAGTCCTGGAGAATGCGCGCGCGAGCGCGACCGACCTCAGAAGCGGGCGCGGAGAGTAGCAACGGCCCCGGACTCCGTCAAACCTCGGCGCGACGGAGCCCGGAGACCGCCCGCTACGCGCTCGAAGCCGCCCTCACGATGGCGAGAAACGCGTTCGGATCGAGCGACGCGCCGCCGACGAGCGCCCCGTCCACGTCGGATTCCGCGAACAGCGAAGCCGCGTTGGCGGCGTTCACGCTGCCGCCGTAGAGGATCGTCTTCGCGTTCCCCGCCCCCGCGCCGGCGACGCGGTCGAGCGTGGCCCGGATGACGCGGTGCGCGTCGCGGGCCTGCTCGGGCGTCGCCACGCGGCCGGTGCCGATCGCCCACACGGGTTCGTAGGCGATCACGATCGCGTTCGCCGATGCGCGTTCGAGTCCGTCGAACACGACCGTCACCTGCCGGACGAGCACCTCGGCCGTGCGATCGGCCTCCCGCTCGGCCAGCGTTTCGCCGACGCACAACACCGGTTCGAGCCCGTCGCGAAGCGCCGCCCGGACCTTCTTCGCCACGAACGCGTCGTCCTCGCCGAGTCCGTGCCGTCGCTCCGAGTGTCCGGCGAGCACCCAGCGGCAGCCGGCCACGACGAGCATCGGGCCCGAGATCTCGCCCGTGAACGCGCCGTGCGTCTCCGGGTGGAGATTCTGGGCGCCGAGTGTCACGGGGCCGCCGTCGAGAGCGGCGCGCACGGCGTCGAGCGACGTGAACGTCGGAGCGACGCCCACGCCGCAACCGGGACTGACGCCGACGAGCGACCGCAGCTCGCGTGCGAGCGTTCCCGCTTCCCCGGACGTCTTGTGCATCTTCCAGTTCCCGAGGACGAGCCTCGGCCGTCGCTCACGCACGATCACGCCCCCGCGTCATCGAGCGCGGCGACGCCCGGAAGCGTCTTGCCCTCGAGGAACTCGAGCGACGCGCCGCCGCCGGTCGAGAGGTGGGTGAAGCGGTCGGCGAGGTCGGCCTGCTGCACGGCCGCGACGGAATCGCCGCCGCCGACGACCGTCACGGCGCCGCGCCCCTTCGCCTCGGCCGCGGCCTTCGCGACGCCGAGCGTGCCGGCCGCGAACGCCTCGACCTCGAAGATGCCCATCGGCCCGTTCCAGACGATCGTCTTCGCGTCGCGCAGTCGCTCGGCGAAAAGCTTCACCGACTCGGGCCCGATGTCCACGCCCATCTCGTCGGCGCCGAGCGAGGCGAGCGCGCACGGGCGGCCCGCCGCGCTGCCGTCCGGCGCCGTGCTCGCGATGCAGTCCACCGGCAGCACGAGTTCCACTCCGCGCGCCTTCGCCTGCGCGAGCACGTCTTTCGCCATCTCGATGCGGTCGTCCTCGACGAGCGACTTGCCGGTCGGAACGCCCTGGGCCTTGAGGAACGTGAACATCATCGCACCGCCGATGAGCAGGCGGTCCACCTTGCCGAGCAGCTGCGTGATCACGTCGATCTTGCCCGAGATCTTCGCGCCGCCGAGGATCGCGACGAACGGCCGCACGGGCTGATCGAGCGCACGGCCGAGGTAGTCGAGCTCCTTCTGCATGAGGAAGCCGGCCACCGCGGGCCGCAGCAGCTTCGCGACGCCCTCGGTGGAGGCGTGCGCCCGGTGTGCGGTGCCGAACGCGTCGTTCACGTACACGTCGCCGAGCTCCGCGAGCGCGGCCGCGAACGCCGGATCGTTCTTCTCTTCCTCCGGATGGAACCGCAGGTTCTCGAGCAGCAGCACGCCGCCCGGCGGGAGCGCCTTCGACGCGGCCTCGGCCGCCTCGCCGATGCAGTCGTCCGACCACGCGACGTTCTTGCGGAGCAGGCGTTCGAGGCGGGCTTTCACCGGTTTCATGGAGAACTTCGGCTCTGGCCCGCCCTTCGGTCGCCCCAGGTGCGAGGCGAGCACGAGCCGGGCGTTCTTCTCGAGCAGGTAGCGGATCGTGGGCATGGCGGCCACGATCCGCGTGTCGTCCGACACCTCGCCGTTCGCGACCGGGACGTTGAAGTCCACGCGCACGAAGACGCGCTTGCCGGCGACGTCGAGGTCCTTGATCGTCTTCTTCGCGAAACTCACGGCCGCCTCCTCACGCCATCCGCAGCAGGGCGTCGACCATGCGGTTCGAGAAACCCCACTCGTTGTCGTACCACGAGAACACCTTGACCGTGTTCTCCGCCATGACGAGCGTCGAGAGCGAGTCGAACACGCTGCTCGCCGGATTGCCGACGACGTCCATGGACACGATCGGATCCTCGCAGTATTCGAGCACGCCCTTCATCGGGCCCTGCGCCGCCGCCTTGACCGCCGCGTTCACCGCCGCCTTGTCCACGCCCTTCTTGACGCGGCACACGAGGTCCACGAGCGAGCCGTCGCACACGGGCACGCGCACCGCGAGTCCGTCGAGCTTGCCCTTCAGCTCGGGCAGCACCTCGCCGATCGCCTTCGCCGCGCCGGTCGAGGTCGGGATCATGCTGAGCCCCGCGGCGCGCGCACGACGCAGGTCCTTGTGCGGCAGGTCGAGGATGTTCTGATCGTTCGTGTAGGCGTGGATCGTGGTCATGAAGCCGTGCTCGATGCCGAACGCGTCGTTGAGCGCCTTCGCGACCGGCGCGAGGCAGTTCGTCGTGCACGAGCCGATGCTCACGACCGTGTGCTTCGACTTGTCGAACAGCTGGTCGTTGACGCCGAACACGAACGTGAGGTCCGCGCCCTTGGACGGCGCCGATACGAGCACGTTGCGCGCCCCGGCTGCGAGGTGGACGACCGCCTTCTCCTTGTCGGTGAACTTCCCCGTCGCCTCGATCACGACGTCCACGCCGAGGTCCTTCCACGGCAGCTTCGTCGGATCCTTCTCGGCGTACACCTTCATCGCGTCGCCGACGACCATGAGCTGGCCCTCCGCGTTCGGCTTGCTCGGGCACTCGGACCACACGCCGTGCACGCTGTCGTACTTGAGCAGGTGCTGGAGCGTGTTCGCGTCCGTCAGGTCGTTCACCGCGACGAAATCGATCTTCTCCTTGCGCTGCTTCGCCGCCCTCACCACGAGCCGCCCGATGCGGCCGAAACCGTTGATGCCCACACGCAGTGCCATCGTCCCCTCCTCCGGGTTTCGATCGAGAGCCGGAACCGAGTCCGGCGTCGTTCAGCCGAAAAACACCTGCGCGCACGCGTACAGCTCGGGGTCCACCCGGCGTGCGCCCTGTCGAATCACGCTCAAGTCCACGGGGACGATGCGCCCGCCCTGCAGGCTCACCATCGTTCCGTACTTCCCCGCGGCCGCGAAGTCGGCGGCCGCGACGCCCATGCGAGTGCCGAGCAGCCGGTCGAACGCCGTCGGCGTCCCGCCACGCTGCGTGTAGCCGAGGATCACGGTGCGCGTCTCGATCCCGAGCCGCCGCTCGATCTCGCCAGCGAGCAATTCCCCGATGCCGCCGAAGCGCGGGCGGCCGAACGGATCGCGGCGGTCCGGCGCCTGCAGCACGAATCCGTCCGCGTCCGGAACGAACTCGGCGCCTTCGGCGACGAGCACGATGCTGAAGTCGCGTCCGCGCGCGACGCGTCGGCGGATGTGATCGCACACGGCCTGCACGCTCGTCGGCGCCTCCGGCGCGACGACGACGTCGGCGCCGCCGGCGATGCCGGCGCACACCGCGAGCCAGCCGGTCGTCCGCCCCATCGTCTCGAGCACCATGACACGGTCGTGCGATTCGGCCGTCGTGTGGAGCGCGTCCGCCGCGCGCACGACGGTGTCGAGCGCCGTGTCGAATCCGAACGAGTACTCGGTCCCGGGCACGTCGTTGTCGATGGTCTTCGGGATGCCGATGATCGGAAGCCCGGCTTCGCTGAGCCGCAGCGCCGCAGCGAGCGTGCCCTCGCCGCCGCAGACGAGCAGTCCGTCGATCTCGTGGAGGCGGAAGGCGTCCTGAAGCTTCACGACCGAGGACTCGCGGAGCGGATCGGTCCTCGAGGTCCCGAGCATCGTGCCCCCGCGAGGCAGGATGCCCCGGACGGTGTCGAGGTCGAGCTCGAGCGTTCGGCTCTGGATGAGCCCCTTCCAGCCGTCCAGGAACCCGACGAGCTGGCCGTCGTGACCGCGCAGGACCCGGCGGGCGACCGCGCGGATGACGGCGTTCAGACCGGGGCAATCGCCGCCGCCGGTGAGGATTCCGAGACGCATGACCGGACTCTTCGAGGTTCACCGCGCCCGCGGCCGCTCGCATCGTGCGAGCGCAGGGAGCGCGGAATCGCTCGGACTATGCCGCCGTGCCCGTCACAGGGTCAAGCGCGCCGGGCCGGCGCTCGCGCGTCATTCCGTCGAGTACTTGAGCCGGTAGTCGCCGAGTCCGCGCTCGTCCACGAACAGGAACAGCAGGCGGCGGCGCAAGTGCAGGAGCCCGCCCGCGCCGGGATCGGCGTCGGGCGGCGGCGCGAGATCGCCCTGGTAGATCCACAGCTCGAACGGGCGCATGTCGGCGCCGAGCTGCTTGTCCTCGATGTCGCCGACCGGCCGGTCCTCGGGCGTGATGTACTGCGCGATGACGCGCTCGAGTTCGTTGTCGCGGCCCGGCATCACGGCACGATGCACTTCGTTCGGCTCGCCGTAGCGGATGTACACGCGGCCCATGTCCGAGAACATGCCCTTCTCGACTCCGAAGCGGCCGTAGGTGCGGTTCGCGAAGTCCACGCGCGAGAGGAACCTCTCCCGTGCCTCGTTCACGCCGGTCGACGGATCGGGATCGCGCTGCTTCCAGAAGTCCACGAGGTATCGCTCCTGCTCGCCGGCGAGCATCATCGCGAACTCGTCCTCGTCCTCGCGCGAGAGCAGGAAGTGGGCTTCGTCTTCAAGATCGCGCGGGTTGCGGTTCCACGTCTCGGGGTGCCACGCGACGCTGAAGCGCGATCGGCGCGTCAGCGCTCCGGGATCGCCCTCCTGCCACGCCTTCACTTCGATCTCGTACCCGCCCGACGACTCCGACGCGACGTCGAACTCGACGTCGCCGTGGAGCCAGCGCCCGCGAGCGGCCGTGGTCTCGCGCACCGCGATCGTCGCACCGGTCGAATCGAGCAGGCGCGCGACCCAGCGCCACGGCCGCTCGTCGCCCTCGAGCGCGCGCGCGACGAACGACGCGCGGACCTCGCGAGCGAGCAATCCGTAGAGACGTTCCGGGTTCGGCACGCGGCGCGTCCCCCCGCGCTCGAACGCGCGCGAGACCGCCGAATCGCCGCTCGACCACACGAATTCGAGGTCCGACACGTCGCGCCGCGCCTGCGGGTCGGGCGCCACGACTTCGCCCTCGACCTCGGCCACCGAGGTCCGCCCCGTGCCCCCGCCGAGCAGGCGGCGCTTCCCCTCGGCACTCACCCGCAGCCGGTGCGTGCCCGGGTGCGTGCGAAAACTGAACTGGACGACGCGCCCGAAGCCCGGAAGGGTGTCGTCCGCGGTGAACGAGAGCGTCTGCTCGAACACGTCCGCGCGCCCCTTGCCATCGAGCTGGAGCGAGGCCGACAAACGGAGCCCGTTCGCGAACCGCTCACCCCGGGCGAGCGTGGCGATCATGGCCGGCCGCAGGCGCACGTAGACATCGAGCCGGTAGCCCGCGCTGTCGGGGAACGTCGCGGCGTCCACCGTGAAGCCGACGGGACCGCCGACCTTCCAGGGCACGGCGCCGGGCCATTCGATGCGTCGCGCCGCGACGGCCGGCGAGGCTCCGGCGACGGCGAGGGCGATCACGGCCGCGAAAAAGAACGGACGCGCCCGGAGGGAGCGCGTCCGTGGATGAGCGAAGGAGCGAATCATTCCGCCACCGGAAGGCGGATCAGAACAGGAACCTCAGCGAGACGCGGTGAGCCGCGCCCAGGTCCTTCATGTCGGTGAAGGCGTAGTCGACATCGGCCTGGCCGACGATCGACACCGGGACGTGCAGACCCATGCCTCCCGCGAGGCCCTCGGCGTCGTAGTTGACGTTGTAGCCGCCGCGCACGAACAGGTACTTCTGGAACGAGTACTCGGCGCCCACGTTGACGCGCTCCGAGTTGTCCGGCGGATGCGAGAACTCGAACGAGCCGATCAGGCGCTGGTCCGCCCCCTGCAGCAGGTTGAACGACGTGCCGACCCGGAAGATGCCGGGGATCCGGCCTTCGCGCTCGATGAACTGCACGGTCGAGCCGATGTTCGAGATCGACATGCCGATGCGCATCCCGAGCGTGCCGACGTCGTACAGCGTGCCGACGTCGAACGACGTCGTCTGCTGCGAGAACTCGGCGAGCCCGAGGTGGATCATGTTGAGCGTTCCGCCGGCGCTGAACTTGTCGGTGAACGAACGGGCGTACGTGAACCCGACGCTCGTGTAGCCCGCGTCGAACGTGTTGCCCGTGCCGTTCGGCTGGAACGCGGTCGTCTCTTCCATCGGGTCCATGTACAGCGCGCGCACGTTGACGCCGAACGCCCCCGGGAACCGCTTCACGTGGAAGACGTACGCGGCCTGCGTGAACTTGAGGTCCGCGGGCCAGAACGCGTGGTTGAAGCTGAACTCGGACTTGTCGGGATCGATGCGAGTGATGCCGGCGGCGTTCCAGTAGATCGCCGACGCGTCGTCGGCGACGCCGACGAACGCACCGCCCATCGCCGACGCGCGTGCGCCGACGCCGATCTTCAGGAACTGCCCGTCGAACGTCCCGACCTTTTCGAAGATGTTGGCGGCACCGGCGAGTCCGGGGACCAGCAGGCCGGACAGGCACAGGACCGCGATCGCTCTCTTCACTGGGTTCCTCCTTCGCTCATCCGGTCTCATCGAATCACCACGAACTTGCCACGCTCGACGTCGCCGTTCTCGGCCTCGACCGTGAAGATGTAGATCCCGCTGACGACGTCCTGGCCGTTGCGGGAAATGAGATTCCAGCGTGCCTGGCCGTCGTTCGCGGTGTCCTGCTGTCGGTTGTACCCGGGCACGACCTGACCGCTCGGCAGCGACACCTCGGCGCGCACCGATTCGTTCACCGGATCCTCCGAGTGGAGTTCGGTGACGAGGTCGCCCGAGACGGTGTAGATGCGGATCGTCCACCGCCCCAAGGGCAATCCGATGAAGTCCACGTGAGTACCCGTCGGATCGGAGGCGTTCGGCGTGAGGTCCCACGAGGACGGACGCGCGGTCGGATCCTGGAAACCCTTGTACGGATTCGGCACGACCCTCACCTTGCCGCCCGCGCCGAGCGCGCGCGCGGAGATCTGCGGGACGACGCCTTCGGCCTCCACGGCCGCGCGCCGGCCCTCGAGCTCGGTCGCGACACCGCTCGACGACACCGACGAATCCGCGGCGGTCACCGCGTAGAAGTAGAGGAAACCGTTCTTGACCTCACGGTCCACGTAGCGGTAGCGGCCGACCGGGTACTTCGTGCGCGTCTCCTCGATCACGAGCGGCGCACGCGAATAGCCCGGAGCGTTGCCGTGCTCGGTCTCGCAATTCGGATAGCCCGTGCACTGGATCGTCGTGTCCGGGCGGAGGATCGTCCCGCTCTGGCGATCCCACAGGTCGCCGCGCTTGAGGCAGATGTCCATCGAGTCGTTCTTCTGGGGAACCCACACGCGCGGGCAGACGAGCGTGGACTCGGTGGCGCTGATGCGCTTCCAGTAGCGGTTGTCCGGGATCGGAAGGTGCGAGCGATCGTTGCGGAAGTCGAACAGGCGGAACTCGGCGAGCAGCGCCCACTGGTCGTCCGCGGGGCCGGGCGAGCCGACCGGCCGCGTCCACCCCGACACCTTCCAGATCTTGTAGGTGCGGAAATCGAACTCGCGAGAGTCGGACGGGTCGGGCGAAGTCTCGGACAGGTTGTCCCATGCGATCAGCACCTGACCGTCGCCGGCCGGAGCGAATTCGCGATTCGGATTGTCCGTGAAGTTGTAGTTCGTCGCGACGTTCGTGTTCGGGTTCGGCGGCGGCGCCGAGGCGTTCCAGGTCTTGTGGAAGAGGCCCACGCCGTTGCCGAAGTCGTAGACACCGGAGCAGTAGTCGCAGTCGAAGTCGAACCACGCGCACTGACCGGCCTGGATCGAACGCATGTTGTCGCCATCGCGGCAGTCCGCGAAGAACTGCGTCTGGCCGGTGATCGGCACGCAGATCTCGGATTCGCGGCCGTGGAACGTCGTGACGTGGAAGCCGCCGCGGCGCTCCCAGATGCCTTCGAACGCCACCTGCGCCGTGAACGCGTTCTCGACCGAGGGGAACTGCTCGAACAACGCTTCCTGCGTGATGAGGCCCGCCTGGTAGCGGCGGTATTCGCCGGGGTAGCGGTTCGCGAGCTGGTAGCTGCCCGTCGCGACCGCCATGCCGATCGTCACTCTCACGCTGCCGCCGTTCGGCACCACGAGGTACGGACCGACCGAGATCCAGCCCGAATAGTCGCTCTTCTGATCGCCCTGCTCGGCGTTGATCAGGCCGTAGTTGTTCGTCTTGTCCGTGATGTTCTCGGGATTCTCGAGATCGATGCCCTGCTGGCTCGTCATGAACTCGAAGCGCTGCTGGTCGATCGTCGGATTGCCGCCCTGCGTGTACGGCGTGCCCGACGGGAACTGGCGGTACGCGCGCCAGCCGACGCGCGACGGCGCGTTGATGCCGAGCGGATCGGTCGTCATGTCGAACAGCAGCACCGACGGAACGCCGGTCGTCTTGCCTTCGTCGCCGTTGTCGTCCGAGAGCGAGAAGCCGTTGATCTGGATGTTGAGATCGGTGCACAGCGGCGAGCCGGCCGGATAGACCGAGTACAGCGAAGGCGAATGCAGCGTCTGGCGACGCGAGTCCTGATCGGGCAGGTGGTACTGGAACTTGCCCTGCGGGTAGAACGGCAGGTCGAAGTCGTCGTTGAAGTAGCTCGGGTCGGTCGTCGGACCGCAGTCCATGTCGAAGCGGAAGCCGACGACGAGGCTGTCGAGTTCGTGGCCCGAGACGTTGAGGATCTCGTAGTCCACGACGTTGAAGTTCTCGAACTGGGACAGCGAGTACGCCCAGGAGCGGTTGCGAATCTCGAGGCCGAGCGGCACGTGCTTCTCGGCCTGCGCGAAGTTGATGGACTCGGGCGTGTCGTCGCGCATCACGAGCGAGAACATCTTCTGGCCGACCGCGCCGAAGTCCTCGTCGATGCGACCGTCGCCGTCGTTGTCGTGACCGTCGAGGAAGTCCTCGTCGATGAGCTGCTCGGTTCCCGTCTGGGTCACGAGCACGTCGCTATCGTCGTTGAGGAATCGCACGCCGTTCACGACGCCGTCGTAGGCCGGGTAGATCTTGTCCTCGGGGTTGAGCGTCGCCGGCCGCATTTCGAAGAGGCCGCCGTAGCTCACGCGCCGGATCGCGTTCGGGTCGGTCGCCTGGGGATTCACCGCGCCGACCGCGAGCGCGACGAAGTTCATGTACTCGACGCTCGACTGTCCCGGCCACTGGCACGACGGATCGCTCGAAACCGTGTTGAACGGGTTTCCGAACAGGCCGAAGTTCGTGACCTTCATGACCAGCTTGCCCACGTCGAGCACCGCGCCGTGGCCGAAGATGTCCGGCACCGCCATGGTGCTGTTGCGCCCCTTGCCGCCCCCGAACAGCTCGGGGAACGCGGCCCGCACCTGGTCTGCGGAGAGACCGTCCTCGGGCATCGGCTTGCGGAAGAACTCGTCGCCTTCGGCGAGCGTCGGGCCCGCCGCCGCGAGGCTCAGGGCCACGACCACCGCCCCGACGCTCGCCCACCGTTCGATTCTGGAGTTCATTCGTCCTCGCCTGCCTTCGGCCTAGAAGGTCACGCTCACGCCGAGCCGCACGTTCCGACCTTCTTCGAAGACGCGCGGATCGTGGACCGGAACCCAATCCAGGAGATTGTCGCCGTTGATGTCCTGCAGGTACGCGCCGCCGGCGCGACCCGTCTCGGTGTAGTAGATCGTGTAGTCGTCACCCGCGAGGTTCACGTTCTGGTTCGGGAACGCGCCCTGGGTGATGCTCGCAAGGTTCAGCGCGTCGAGCACGTTGCGGGCGTCGAAGAACAGCGTCACGTTCTGGCCCCAGATCTTGTAGTACTTGTCGCCGTCGATCGTGAGGCGCGTGACGGACGGCTGACGGCGCGTGTTCGTGAGCGCCGGGTCCGGGCGACGGTCGTTGCGGAACGCCGGCGTGAACGGGAAGCCCGAGCCGTACGTCCACAGCATGCGGAAGCCCCACTTGCCCGGGTCGCGCACGACCGCCTGCATGCTGACCGTGTTGCGCTGGTCCCAGTCGAGCGGCTGCTCCGAGATCGGCAGGTAGAGCCGGCCGCCGTTGAAGAACTGGAGCGCGGAGTTCGGATCCGACGACACGCCGGTCGCGAGCGAGTACGTGTAGTTCACTTCGGCCGAGAACTTGTGGCTGAAGCTCTTGATGATGCTCGCCTCGAAGCCGCGCGAGCTCGCGTAGTCGCCGTTGTAGTAGGCCTGCACCAGGTTTCCGAACTGGTCCTTCTCCTGGCGCACGGTGATCAGCCCGTAGATGTCCTTGAAGAACACCGCGAACTGCCCCGAGACGTCGCGCGAGAACAAGTGCTGCACGCCCGCCTGGTACGCAATGTTCGTCTCGGGCTCGAGGTCCGGGTTGCCGCGCACGGCCACCGACGTCGTGACGCCGCGGTTCTCGAACACGAAGTTCCGCGACGGCGTCTGGTAGGTCCAGCCGTAGTGGAAGCTCAGCACGTCCTTGTCCGAGATCGGGTACGCGATGCCGAGCCGCGGGCTGAACTGCTGCTTGTAGCGAACCCCGCTCTTGAGGTCGGAATCGGTGATCTGCTCGCCCGGCGTGAAGAGGTCGTAGCGGACGCCGGCGTTCAGCACCAGACCTTCGAACTCCCACCGGTCCTGAACGTACGCCGCGCCTTCGGGATTGAAGTTCACGTAGCTCGAGCGCGAGCCGCCCGGCAGACCGTTCGTCTCGACGTTCGGCAGCGTGAGGTCGAGGTTCTCGACGCGGTTGTACTTCGCCTCGAGACCGGTCTTGAACGTGTGCGCCCGCCAGTGGCGCGTGGACATGTCGCTCTTGAGCGTCCACGTCGAGGCGTCGCGCTTCGTGTAGCGCGGGAAGTCGCCGTGCGTCGCGAAGTACGGGTTGTTCTCGCTTTCGACGACGGTGTTGCCCGACCAGTAGAACGGGCTCTGCGTGTCGTACTCCCACGGTTCCTTGCGACCGACCGAGGAGCGCGTGCGGAAGCGGAAATTCGAGGCGCGCGTGGACCACACCGTCTTGTCGGACAGCTGGCTCGTCCACACCGCCGTGTACTGGCGGTAGCGGTCGTCGAGCGTCGGCATGTGATCGGGCAAGTTCATCGGCAGGTAGGTCGAATCCACCTGCGTGCCCGACCAGGCGCCGTACACCGGCGTGTACGTGTCGGGGGCGCCGTTGACGCCGGCGGTCGTGTCGTACTCCACCTTCACGAAGCCCTTCCGGCTCCACATGTGGTTGTACGGGGTGCGGATCGTGTGGTTGTTGATCGTCTCCCACGTCACCTTGTTCTTCGGGTTCACGCGGTAGGCGAACTTGAGGTTCGTGTTCACGACGTTGTCCTGCCGATTGCCGAAGCGCAGGAAGTCGAACAGCGTCGTGCTCGGCCGCGTCAGCGACGAGCGCAGGTAGGTGTCCTGGAAGCTGCCCTCGTAGGTCGCGAAGTAGGTCAGGTTCTTCACCGGCGTCGGACCGCCGAAGCCGAACGTGAAGCGGTCGTAGTTGTCGAACGTCTTCGTGGGATCACCGTATCGGTCGGTGTCCCAGCGCACCTCGCCGCCGAAGCGGTCGGTGCCTTCGCGCGTGCTGACGTTCACGACGCCCGAGAGCGCGTTCCCGAACTCCGCATCGAATCCGCCCGACAGGATCTCGGTGCCGGCGACCGCGAGGTTCGCGATGTTCGCGCCGCGACCGAGCAGCGGGTCCGAAACTTCGACGCCGTCGAACTGGAACTTCACCTCGCCGCCGCGCCCGCCGCGGAAGTGCAGCTCCCCGCCCTGCGCGACGACGCCGGCCTTGGTTCCGACCGCTTCGCGCAGGTTGTCCACCGGGATCTCCTTGAGCTTCTCGGCGGTGATGTTCTGCTTGGTCGTCGAAGATTTGGTGTCGATGCGCTTCTCAGCGCGCACCTCGATCTCTTCCATCTGCTTCACGACCTTCGACTCGCCGAAGTTGAAGTTCGCGATCGCGGTCTGTCCGGCGCTCACCTGGACGGTCTGGACCTGCTTGTCGAAGCCGATCGCCTGCGCCTGGATCTGCACCGCCCCGACCGGAACGCCGAGGATGACGAAGTTTCCGTTCTCGTCCGTCATCGTGCCCTGCTTGGTGCCGAGGACGACGACGTTGGCGAACGCGACGGGGTCCTTCCCGCGCTCCGTGACCCGGCCGCTCACCTTTCCGAACGTGGAGGCGGCGGGTGCCGCGGGTCGGACCGGCTGCTGCGCGAAGGCCGGCACGGCCAGCAACGCACCCAGCGCCAGTGCGCACAGCGGCGTGAGCAAGCGCATTCCTTTCAAGAACATGGTGTCAACCTCTCCAGTCGATCCGACAGCGGACCTCAACGCAATGAGCCGCGACAAGATGCCAATGGTGTAAGCACGCTGTCAAAGTCTTTCCGACGGACAAACCCTTCGCTCGACGCTGCTTAGTGTCGGCGTTCGGCAGGCTCGAAGGCGCGGGGGAACTCGGGCGCACGAAGGCAGTGCCGATGAGAGCGGACTCGAGTCCGTCACGGGTAAAGGGGGACGCCGAGAAAAGCACGGCGGGGTTCGGCGCCCACGCCCAGTCGCGATGAAATCTCGGAGAACGTGGCGAAGCTGTCAAGCGCTTTCTCGGCGCAGGAGGGCTCAGAACGACCAGCGCAGCCCCGCCGCCAGCTGCTGGCGAGTGGAGCGCGGCAGGCTCGGCGTCCCGAAATCCGCGATCCCCCACTCGAAGGCGTACGACGCCTCGAGCCCCCAGCGAGAGCCGGGGTGCTTGAGGCCGAGGCCCGCCGTCGCCGTGTGGCTCACGAACGCGTTCTGCTCCGTTTCGTCGTCCCGATCGTCCGAGCGATAGAGATAGCCCGCGCGCCCCGTGAGCACGGGCGTCAGCACGTGCTCGAGGCCGGCGCGCACGTCCCAGAGGATCCGGCGCGGGCCGGCGCCGTAAAAGTCATCCCCCTGCAGGTCGCGGAGCCAGTGGTACTCGACGCCCACGATGCCGTGACGCAGGCGGTACGAGACGCCGCCGGCGTAGTTCACCGAACGGTGCTCGACCGTGTTCGATCGCAGGCTGTCCGGAAGCGCGAGCGAGTCGTTCGTCGCGAAGTTGTAGAGGTCGTTCAGGAAGTGGTTGAACGAGGCGAGATCGCTGAGCGGGGGCGTCGTGATCTCGTAGTGGCCGTAGCCCGTCCCGTAGCTGCCGCCGAACTCGAGTGCGCCGCTCGTCCAGCGCACGCGCGCGCGCGTCCTCGAGCCCTCCTCCTCGCGGTCGTACAGGTCGCCGCGGCCGATCACCGGCCGGGCTCCCGCGCCCTGCGAGAACGTGAACACCCAGTGCGCGTCCGAGCTGGACTTCCAGCCGCGGGCGTCGAGGCCGTACTCGAAGTTCGGCCCGATGCGTCCGACGGCGCTGACCTGACCGATGCCGTACGGGCGCGACTCGTCGCGCTGCGACAGGTAGCGGCCGGCCTCGTTGCGGCCCTTGATGCGGTCGCGCAACCCGTCCACGTCCACGGCCAGCACGAACGACGGCGACACGCGGTAGGACAGCGCGAGCCCCATGCCGACGCGATTCACGTCGCGCTCGTCGGGATCGAAGTAGTTCGGAGGTCCGAGCAGCCCGCCGTCGTGATCGAGGTACTGTCCCGCGGCGTTGACGGTGTAGAGGCGGTACTCGTCGTCGTGGATCTCGTTCGCGAAGATGCCGCGCAGCGCGTAGCGCATGCGCTCGCGGGCGAAGAACGGGAACTGCCCGGTGAGAACGGGCATCGCGTTCGGCACCGAGAACCGGCTGCGCACCTCGCGCGAGTCGTCGTAGGCGCGGTCCCAGTTGAGCGTCGAGAGATCGCCGACGGCGCCGAAGGCCACGCGAGTTCCGGCCCGGCGCCAGAACTCGTAGCCGAGGGACGTCGCGCGAGCCGCAGCGTCCTGACGTTCGCCCGCGAGTCCGCCGTTCACGAAGTCGCGCGACTCGGACAGGGACGACGTGTTCGGGCGGAACTCGAAGGTCGAGATCGAGTCGGAGTCGAGCGCGCCGACGGGATTGCCGGCGAAGTCCCAGAGCGTGAGCCGGTTGTTCGCATCGGGGATCACGAGCGTGAGGCGGCCCATGCCGACCAGGCGCGGCGAGCGCGCGAGCGGATCCGGCGAGGGGTCGAGTGCGAAGCTCGCTTCCTCGAAGGACATTTGGGCCCGGGCGGCCGGCGCGAACACGATCAGCGCCAGCAGCGTGGTCAGACACGCGCCGATGCGAACCCCGCGCGAAGGGCTCATGGAAACTCCTTTCCAACCGATCGAGTGCGAACGGATGCCGACCGCGGCGAGGAAAAACTCCCGCCAGGGCGAGATGGCGCGCGGTCAACGTCGTGCGCCGAGCACGAGGCGCGCATCCTAGGGACGCTCCCCCGCGGGTGTCAACGCGGTTTCGCTCGTTCCGGCGCGGCGGCGAGTCGACGCGGGCCCGACACGCACGGGTGCCCCTCGAGCCACAGGCGCCACGGCCGCTCGACCGCCACCCGGATGCCGATGCGCGGCCCGCGCCGCACGCGACGCCCCTCGCGGACGGGCGGCGCGTCCGCGATCCAGACGCCTCCGCGCGTCAGGTCCTCGCCGTCGTGCTCGCGGGTGAGGCCGAACGACCGCGCGAGGCAGCCCGGCCCGCGCAACAGCGCGGCGTCGGCCGCGCCGCCCCGTCGGGACCGCATGCGCGCGAGCCCCAACAGCGGCGCGGCGCCGCGCAGCAGCACGGCCTCGGCGCGCCCGCGCTCGCGGCACACGACGTTCACGCAGTGATGCATGCCGTAGGTGAAGTAGACGTACGCGCGGCCGGGCGGGCCGAACATCACGGCGTTCCTCGCCGTCGGGCCGCGGTACGCGTGGCTCGCGGGATCGTCCGCGCCCCGGTACGCCTCCACTTCGACGAGACGCGCCGCCAGCGTCACGCCGCGCTCGCGCCGGACGAGCACGCGGCCGAGCAGGTCGCGCGCCACCGCGAGCGCCGGGCGGTCGTAGAACGCGCGCGGCAGCGGTCGGTGCACGCGCGGATCGAACGCCGGCGGCTCCGGCGCCTCAGTGGCCCGCGGCCGGGGCACCGACGCCGAGCCGCTCGAGCGGCTCCATCATCGAACGCCGGATCTCCTCGAGGCGCTCGGGCGTGCGCGCCTCGAAGCGCACGACCACGACCGGCTGCGTGTTCGAGGCGCGCACGAGGCCCCAGCCGTCGCCGAACTCGACGCGCGCGCCGTCGATGTCGATCACCTTGTACTTGCCGGCAAACGCCTTCTTCAGCTCCTCGGGGATCTCGAACTTGCGCTCCTCGGGACAGTCGAGCCGCGTCTCGGGCGTCGCGTAGTAGCGCGGGATCGAGTCCACGAGTTCTCCGAGCGTGCGGCCGCTCTGAGCGACGTAGCGCAGGAGCCGGCCAGCCGCGAACAGCGCGTCGTCGAATCCGAAGTAGCCCTCGCTGAAGAACATGTGCCCCGACATCTCCCCCGCGATCGGCGCGCCGGTCTCGAGCAGGCGCTTCTTGATGAGCGAGTGCCCGGTCTTCCACATGGTCGGCCGTCCGCCGTGCGCCGCGATGTCCTCGACGAGCCCCTGCGAGCACTTCACGTCGAAGATCACCTCGGCGCCGGGCACGCGCGCGAGCACGTCGCGCGCGAGCAGCGCGAGGATTTGGTCGCCGAAGATCAGCCGGCCCGCGCCGTCCACGGCGCCGATGCGATCGGCGTCGCCGTCGAAGCCGATGCCGAGATCGGCGCCCTCGCGCTTCACCGCCGCGGCGAGGTCCGCCATCAGCTTCGGCACGGTGGGATCGGGAAGGTGGTTCGGGAAGTTGCCGTCGAGTTCGGCGTAGAGCGGCGTCACCGTGTGTCCGAGCGCCTCGAACACCTGCGGCACGACGGTGCCGGCGCAGCCGTTCCCGCAGTCCATGACGACCTTGAGCCCGCGCGGCCCGCGCAGCCGGTCGACCAGCATCGCGCGGTAGTCGTCGAGCACCGGACGGTCGCCCGCGCTCCCTCCCGCCGCGGCGCGCACGTCGCCGGCCTCGAGGCGCTCGCGCATGCGCTGGATGTCGGCGCCGAAGATCGGACGCTTGCGCGCCGTCATCTTGAAGCCGTTGAACTCGGGCGGATTGTGGCTGCCCGTGATCTGAACGCCGCCGTCGAGCCCGCGCGCAGCGACCGCGTAGTAGAGCGCCGGAGTCGGCACGACGCCCACGCGCTCGACCGCGAGCCCGCACGCGACGAGTCCGCGCTCGACGCCGGCCGCGAGCCGGGCGCTCGAAGGACGCACGTCCTGCCCGAGCGCGACGCGCGTGCCGCCCTCCTCGGCGATCAGCGTTCCGAACGCGCGACCCACACCGAGCGCGACCTCGTCCGACAGTTCGGTCGCGTGCAGGCCGCGGATGTCGTACTCGCGAAAGATGTGGCGCGGGATCATGTCCGGTCCTTCTGCTTGAGGAATGCGTCGATGAAGGGATCGAGTCCGCCGTCCAGCACCGCGTGGACGTCGCCGATCTTCGTCTCGGTGCGGTGGTCGTTGACCATCGTGTAGGGCTGCAGCACGTACGAGCGGATCTGGCTGCCGAAGTCGATGTCCTTCTTCGGCCCCGCGAGCGCCTCGGTCTTCTGGCGCTTCTGCTCCTCGAACAGCACGAACAGGCGGCTCATGAGGATCTTCATCGCCGCGTCCTTGTTGCGGTGCTGGCTGCGCTCGCCCTGCGACTGCGCGATCGTGCCGGTCGGCAGGTGGGTGATGCGCACCGCCGACTCGGTCTTGTTGACGTGCTGTCCGCCGGCGCCGCCCGCGCGGAACGTGTCGATCTTCAACTCCTCGGGCCGGACGTCCACCGTGACGGTGTCGTCGAGCATCGGCAGCACGACGACCGACGAGAACGACGTGTGCCGGCGCGCGTTCGCATCGTAGGGCGAGATCCGCACCAGCCGGTGCACGCCGCTCTCGGCCTTGAGGTAGCCGTACGCGAACTCGCCCTCGATCTCGAGCGTCGCGTCCTTGATGCCCGCCTCTTCGCCGGCCTGGTAGTCGAGCAGCGTCACCGAGTAGCCGTGGCGCTCGCCCCAACGCTGGTACATGCGCATGAGCATCTCGGCCCAGTCCTGCGACTCGGTGCCGCCCGCGCCCGGATGGATGTTCACGATCGCGCCGAGCCGGTCGTGCTCGCCCGAGAGCAGGCTGCGCGTCTCGAGGTCCGAGACGCGCGTCGCGAGCGTCTCGTGCTCGGTCGCGAGTTCCTGGAGCATCTTGTCGTCGCCCTCGGCCTCGGCGAGGTCGAGCAGCTCCGCGATGCCCTTCAGGCCGCCGTCGTGGTTGTTCCACTCCTCGACGGTGCGGCGCGCCTGCTTGAGCTGCTGCACGAGCTTCTGCGCCTCGTCCGGCCGGTCCCAGAAGCCGGGCTCCGCCATGCGCTGCTCGAGCGACTCGACGTCGCGCGCGCGCTGCTCGACGTCAAAGGTACCTCCGCAGACCGTCGAGCATCGTCCGGGTCTGATCGAGTCGCTTGCGCAGTTCGGCCGTGGTCAGCATGAGGTCTCCGTCGGTGGAGGGCGTCGCGAGGGCGCACACCCTAGCGCAACCGCGTCACGCCTCGCGAGCGGCGCGCAGCCGCGCGACGGCCGCGCGTGCCGCCGCGGCGAGCGTCTCGGGCGTCCCGCCGTTGTCGAGCGTTTCGTCGGCGGCGGCGGCGAACGCCTCGTTCGTGCGCTGCACCGCGAGCCGCGCGCGCGCCTGCTCCTCGCTCCAGCCGCGCGAGCGCACGAGCCGCGCGACCTGTTCCGATTCGGGCGCCGTGACCGCGACGAGCGCGTCGCACGCGCGCTCGAGCCCCCAGTCGAGCATCAGCGCGGCGTCCACGACGACGACGCCGGTGAAACCGCCGTCGCGCAGCGCCGCCACGCGTCCGACGAGTTCGTGGACGATCCTGGGGTGCGTGAGCCGGTCGAGCCGGCGGCGCGCGGCGGGATCCGAGAACACGCGCGCGGCGACGAGCGCGCGATCGAGCGTGCCGTCCGGCCGGTAGGCCTCGGGACCGTATTCGGCGACGAGCGCCTGCCGCACGACCGGATCGCGGTCCGTGACCTCGTGGCCGATCGCGTCCGCCGAGAACACGCGCGCGCCGTCCGCCTCGAGCGCGGCCGCGACCGTGCTCTTGCCGCTCCCCGCGCGGCCCACGAGTCCGACGATGAACAGCCCGTCGTCGGTGCGCGGCCTGCGGGCGGCCGAGCGGTCAGTGGACATCGAACCACGTCCTCCCGACGCCGACCGAGACGACGAGCGGCACGTCGAGCGCGAGGCAGCCCTCCATCTCGGCGCGCACCGTCTGGGCCACGGCCGCGGCATCGGACTCGGGACACTCGAACAGCAGTTCGTCGTGCACCTGAAGCAGCAGCCGCGCGCCCGGGTGGCGGCGGCGGAGCGCCGCGTGCACGCGGATCATCGCGAGCTTGACGAGGTCGGCCGCCGTCCCCTGGATCGGCGCGTTGATCGCGGCGCGCTCGGCGTTCGCGCGCTCGCCGCCGTGCGTGCTCTGCAGCCCCGGCAGGTAGCGGCGGCGGCCGAGCAGCGTCTCGACGTAGCCGCGGCGGCGCGCTTCCTCGACCGTGCCGTCGAGGTACTCGCGCACGCGCGCGTAGACGCGGAAGTAGTGCGCGATGAACTCCTGCGCCTCGGCGAGCGGGATCTCCATCTGGGCCGACAGGCTGCGCGCGCCCATGCCGTACATCACGCCGAAGTTCACGATCTTCGCGCGCGCGCGCAGCGCGGGGTCGAGGTCGCCCGTCACGCCGAAGACGCGACGAGCCGTGCTCGCGTGGACGTCCTCCCCGCCGCGGAACGCATCGATCAGCTGCGGGTCGTGCGACAGGTGCGCCATGACCCGGAGTTCGATCTGCGAGTAGTCGGCGCCGACCAGCGTCGCGCCGGGCGATGCCTCGAACGCGCGGCGGATCGACCGGCCCTGCGGCGTCCGGATCGGGATGTTCTGCAGGTTCGGCGACGACGACGACAGCCGCCCCGTCGCGGCGCCCGCCTGGTCGTACGTCGTGTGCACGCGGCCGTCGGCCGGGTCGATCTCGAGCGGCAGCGCGTCGAGGTACGTGGATTTGAGCTTCGCGAGCGCGCGGTATTCGAGCAGCAGCTTCGGGAAGGGGTGCTCGTGCGCGAGGTCCTCGAGCACGTCCGAGCGGGTCGACAGCGCTCCCGAAGCGGTCTTGCCCGCGGGCTTCAACCCGAAGCGTTCGAACAGCAGCTTCGAGATCTGCGGTCCGCTCTGCAGGTTCACGGGCTCGCCGGCGAGCGCCTGCAGTTCGCCCTCGAGCCTCGCGATCTCGGCGCCCGCCTGCGCCGCCTGCGCGTCGAGCACGGCGCGGTCGAGCGCGATGCCCGCCGACTCCATCGCCGCGAGCACCGGCACGAGCGGCCGCTCGAGCGTCTCGTAGAGCGGCCATTGCGAGCGCGCCTCGACCTGGGCGCGGAGCGCGTCGGCGAGCAGCGCGGCCGCACGGGCGTGCGCGCACCCGGCGGCGACGAGTTCGGCGACCGGACGCGCGGACGGCGGCACGCGCTTGCCCCGCCCGGCTTGCGACTCGAGCGCCGGCAGCGGCTCGCCGAGCACGTCGGCCGCGAGCGCCGCGAGCGCGTGATCGCGGCCGGGATCGCACAGGAACGACGCGAGCCGCAGGTCGAGGTCGAGCGCGGCGAGCTTGAGCCCGAGCCGCTTCGCGACGTGCAGCAGCGCCTTCGCGTCCGCCGCGACGAGCGGCACGCCGCGGTCCTCGAGCGCGAGGCCGAACCACTCCGTGAGCCGCTCGCGCGCGACGTTCGGGCCGGCGGCGTGCGCGAGCGGCACGTAGCACGCGGTGCCGTCGCGCGCGGCGAGCGCGAGCCCCGCGATCGGTGCGCGTCGGGGATCCTCGCCATCGAGCACCGGAACGAGCGCGAGGCCGTGGGCGCTGCGCGCGCGCACCTCGTGGACCGCCGCCTCGATCGCCTCGGGGTTCGCCTCCGGCGCCTCCGCCGCGCCGAACAGGTCGAGCGCCGCCTGCATCGCGGGCGCCTGCGGACGCACGGCTCGCTCGAGCGCGCCGCTCGCGGGCGCCTGCGGACGCACGGCTCTCTCGAGCGCGCCGCTCGCGGGCGCGGGCCGCGGCGGCGGCCGGCGTTCGAGCGCGCCGCTCGCCGGCGATCCGGCGGCCGCCGGCGGCGGAGCGGTCGAGTCGCGTCCCTCGAGCTTCACGCCCTCGGCCGGCGTCTCGGCCGCGGTGCCGCGACGCTCGGCGCTGCGCGCGTGAACGCGCTCGCCCGCCTCGTCCTCACCGACGCCGTGCTCCTCCGCGAGCCGCTCGAGCCGCGGCACCTCCCAGCGCCGGGCCAGCGCCCGCAGGTCGTCGCGGCGCACCGGGGCGAGGCGCAGATCCGCGAGCGCGACCGGCAGCTCGAGGTCGGTCTTCACCGTGACGAGTTCGCGCGACAGGTCCGCGAGCGAGCGGTGCGCCGAGAGTTTCTCGCGCAGCGCCGGGCGCTTCACCTCGGGCAACCGGTCGTAGAGCGCATCGAGCGATCCGAACGCGGTGATCAGCTCGACGGCGGTCTTCTCGCCCACCCCCGGCACGCCGGGAACGTTGTCGCTCGTGTCGCCCATCAGTGCGAGCACGTCGCGGATCTGCTCGGGCGCGACGCCCCACTTGCCGTGCACGGCGTCACGATCCACCCACGTGTAGTCCTCGCCGCGCCCCGCCGGCGCGAGCACCTTCACGCGATCGTTCACGAGCTGCAGCAGGTCCTTGTCGCTCGTCACGAGCACGACCTCCAGTCCCTCGCGCTCGCCGATCGCGGCCAGCGTCGCCATCACGTCGTCCGCCTCGCAGCCCGGGATCTCGAGCAGAGGCAGCCCGATCGCCTGCGCGAGCGACTCGATCGCGGGGATCTGCGCGCGCAGGTCGTCCGGCATCGGCTTGCGCGTCGCCTTGTAGTCGGGGAAGCGATCGTGGCGGAACGTCGGCCCGGGACCGTCCCAGGCGAGCGCCCAGAACTCGGGCCGCTCGTCGCGGCGGATCTTCATCGCCATGTTCGCGAAGCCGAAGATCGCGGACGTGTTCTCGCCCTTCGAGTTCACGAGCGGCCGGCGGATGAACGCGTAGTACGCGCGGTACGCGAGCCCCAGGGCGTCGAGGACGAACAGGCGGGACACGGCGGTCGGGACCTCCGGCGGTCGGGTGGCGCGGCGGAAGCGGCGGGCGCGCGAGACTAACGCCGACGGTCGCGCGCGGGAAGCCGCTCAGCGCGCGCGGCGCGCGAGCAGCAGCTGGTTCACGCCGGGGACGCGCCCGGCGCCGAGCGCGATCAGCGTCCGGTCGAGCGCGAGCAGGAGTCCCGGCGCGCGGTTCAGGAACCGCAACGCGCCGAGTTCGCGGTTGAGCAGCACCGCCGTCGGCCGCAGCGCGACGCGCTCGAGGCCGAGCGACGCGAGCGTGCGCTCGTAGCGCCCGAGCGAGCGCGGCCGGTTGTGCGACTCGGCGTCCGCGGCGTCCACGAACGTGTCGGTCACGGCGAGCAGTCCGCCGGGCGCGAGCGCGTTCGCGAGGTTCCGCAGCGCCGCTTCCCAGCGCGCGTCGTCGGTGACGTGGAACAGCACGTCGAACACGTTGACGAGGTCGAAGCCGCCGCCGGGCACGCCGTCGCCGACGTCGGCGCGCACGAAGCGCGCGGCCGGGAAGCTCGCACGCAGCCGCTCGACCGAGGTCTCGGTGAGGTCGAGCCCGGTCACGTCCGCGCCGCGCTCGAGGTAGTACTCCACGAAGTAGCCGGTGCCGCAGCCGACGTCGAGCACGCGACGTCCGCGCGGATCGAAGCCGACGCCGGCGAGCGCCGCGGTCAGCACCTCGCGGCGCAGCGCGTAGCACGCGCGGTTGTACGCGAGCGACAGCCCCGTCTCGCCCGTGCCGCGCAGGTCGAACTGGCGCGACAGCCGGTCCTCCCAGAACTCGCGCGGCTCGTAGCTCACGCGCGGCTCCGGTACAGGCGGTGGCGCGCGACGTAGCGCACGACCGCATCGGGCACGAGGTAGCGCAGCGACGCCCCGCGCGCCGCGCGGCGACGGAGGTCGCTCGACGACACGGCGAGCGGCGGATTGCCGATCGCGACCGCGCGGCCCCCACCGCGACCGGGCCGCGCGGCGCCGGGACGCGTGGCGACCGCCACCGTCGCGAGCGCACGGATCGCGCGCGACTCGCGCCACATCGCGAACGTCGCCCAGCTGTCGGCGCCGAGCAGCAGGAAGAGGCGCGCGCCCGGGTGCCGGGCGGCGAGCGTTCGCAGCGTGTCGATCGTGTAGGACGGCCCCGGCCGCCCGAGTTCGAGCGCGCTCACCCGGAACGCGCGCTGGCCGCGGACCGCGAGGCGCGTCATCGCGAGCCGGTGACGCGCCGCGCTCGCGCGCGCGCCGACCTTGTGCGGAGACGCGGCGGCGGGCACGAACAGGACGCGGTCGAGCCGCAGGCGCTCGCGCGCCCGCTCGGCGAGCGCGAGGTGGCCGACGTGCGGCGGATCGAACGTCCCGCCGAAGATCCCGATGCGTTCGCTCAATTCGTTTCCGTGGCGCGATGCGAGTGCTTCGGCTTCCGCGGCTTCGACTTCAGCGCGCGCTTCAGCTCTTCCGCCGCGCGCGTGCCGAGCGGCTCGCCCGCGTACGTCTCGGCGAGCGACCGGAGCCGCGCGATGCCCTTCTCGCGCGCGCCGCCGAGGATGTCGCAGCGCGCGATCCCGATCCACGCTTCGCCGACGAGCGGCGTGTCGCGATAGTCGCTCTCGACGCGCTCGAAGTACGCGCGCGCCGCCGCGGGCTCGTCGAGCTTCAGGTAGAGCACGCCGTTGTTCAGCAGCTTGCGCGCGAGGCGCGCGCGCAGCTGGGCGATGCGCGACTCGGCCTCGGCGTGGAGCCAATGGTCGGGAAAGCCCTCGGAGTACCGCTGCCACTGCTCGAGCGCCTTGTTCGTGAACTCCTGGTCGAAGTCCTCGCCGCGGGACTGTCCGTAGAGCGCCTCGCCGAGCCGGTACGACGCCGCCGCCGCCGAGTCGCTCTCGGGGTAGTCGCGCAGCAGCCGCTCGAACTCGACCTCGGCGCTCGCCCACTCCTTCTGGTGCAGATAGCAGTCGCCGAGCAGGTACACGCCCTCGTCCACGTGCTCGCTGCCGGCGTTGCGGTCGATGTAGGTCTTGAGCAGCTCGATGGCCGGGAAGTAGTCGCGCCGCGACATGAGGTGACGCGCGGCCGAGAGCCGGTCCGATTCCGATCCGATGAGCGGCACGACCGTCGCGCCGCAGCCGGCGAGCGCGAGCGCGAGCGCCGCGAGGACCGCGGCGCTCCGAAGGCGGACGAGCGCGTTCACGGACGGTTCTGGAAGAACAGCACGACGAGGCCGGTGACGACGCCGACCACCACGAGCGGCTCGAAGAATCGGCCGAGGTTGCGCTCGGGGAGCGCGCCCTTCAGTTCCGAGTACCGCTCGTCCTCAACGAGCGGCAGCTGGCCGCGCGGGAAGACGTCCACGAGGTTGTACGCCGCATCCCCGACCCACAGCACGCGCGCCGAAGCCGGGTCGCGCAACGTGAGCCCCGCCTCGACGAGCGACTGGCGCTCGATCTTGGAACGGCTCGGCAGGACGTAGCCCCCGACGAGCCGCAGGTACGTCACGCGCGCCGTCGCGAGCTGGTACTCGAGCACCGGATCCGAACCGCCATCCGCGAGCAGCGCGAGCGAGTCGTCCGGCACGATCGAGCGCCGCACGGTCGCCGTGATTCCGCGCTTCGAGAGCGCGCGCAACGCGGCGTGCTCGACGAGGAAGTTGAGCGGGTGGCTCTCGGCCGGGGCGAGCGTCACGTGCGCGCCCGAGTCGAACGGCGCCGCGGCCAGCGCCTTCTCGATCGCGGCGTTCGCGACGAGACCGGTGAGCTGGAGGTTCGTCGGCGCGACCTTCGGCCCGCGCTGACGCACGATCGGATCGAGCTGCACCTCGGCGACCGACAACGTGCTGTCGGCGGTCGGCTGCGGTCCGCTCGCATAGCGGAATTTCTTCGCGTGCGCCGCCCCGGGCGCCAGCACCAGCGTCAGCGCGACCGCGAGAGACCAGAATCGCATCGGATGCGTCCTCACCGGGTCAATACGTGGAGCGGGTCCGGAGCGTCGGCCCGCGCGAACAGATCGTAAGCGGAAGACCCGGTCACGCGCACCTGCACGAGATCTCCGGGCGTGAAGCGACCCCCATCGACGACGACTCCACCATCCACCTCGAACGCCGAACCCGCGTGCCGGGCGGCCCACTGCCCGCGCGACGCCGGTCCGTCGATCATCACCGGGATCCGCTCGCCGATCCGGCGCGCGAGCCGTTCCCGCGAGAGCCGCTGCTGGAGCGCGAGCAGCCGCGCGCGCCGCTGCCGCCTGTGGGCGACCGGAACGCGCGGGGTCATCGCGTGGGACGGCGTCTCCGGCTCCCGCTCGTACCCGAACACGACGACGTTGTCGAACGGCTCCTCCTCAATATAGCGGCACAGCGTCTCGAAGTGCGCCTCGGTCTCGCCGGGAAAGCCGACGATGAAGTTCGTCCGGAACGCCACGCCCGGGATGCCGTCCTTGATGCGCCGCACGAGCGCGCGCGTGTCGCGCTCGGTCATCGCGCGCCCCATCGTGCGCAGCAGGTCGGCCGCGATGTGCTGGAGCGGCATGTCCACGTACGGCACGACGCGCTTCGCGCGCGCCCACGTCGCGATCAGCCGGTCGCTCCAGAGCCGCGGGTACGTGTACTGGACGCGGATCCATGTCAGTTCCTCGATCGCGTCGAGCGCCTCGAGCAGGTCGGCGAGTTCCGGGCGGCCGGGCAGGTCGGCGCCGTAGCCGGTCGTGTCCTGCCCGATCAGGTTCAGCTCGCGGACTCCGGAGCGCGCGAGCGCGCGCGCCTCCTCGACGAGCGCCTCGACCGGCTTGCTGCGCTGGTCGCCGCGCAGCCGCGGGATGATGCAGAACGTGCAGCGGTGATCGCAGCCCTCCGAGATCTTCAGGTACGCGAGGTGCCGCGGCGTCGAGAGCGCGCGGGGCGCGAGCGTGTCGAGCGCGCCTCCGGGGAACTCCGTGCGCGCGAGCCGCTCCATTCCGCCGTTCACGAGCCGGTGCGCCGCGCCGACGACCTCGCGCCACTGGCCGGTGCCGAGCACGACGTCCACTTCGGGGAAGTCGGCGAGCAGCCCCTCGCCCGCGCGCTGCGCGAGGCAGCCGGTCACGATGAGGCCGCGCAGCCGTCCCTCCTGCTTGAGTTCGGCGAGCCGCGAGATCGCGTCACGCGATTCGCGCACGGCGCTCTGGAGGAACGCGCACGTGTTCACGACGGCGACGTCGGCCTCGCCCGGATCGCCCACCGTGCGGAACCCATCGCGCACGAGCGCCCCGAGCATGTGCTCGGAATCCACGGTGTTCTTCGGGCAACCGAGCGTGACGAAGGCCAGCGCGGGCGTATGGGAGGCGTTCTTCAAGCCGATCGGAGTTCCGTCGTGGGGCGCTTAGAAGGGCGGCAAAGGCCGGGCATCATACCCCAGCCCGGGGCCCTTTTCTCCCTATTCGAACCCGTGCTGCTGCAGCCAGTGCTGGTCCACGAGCACCTCGCGCGCCTTGCTGCCCTGGAACGCGCCGACGACGCCGAGCTGCTCGAGCTGGTCCATGAGCCGCCCCGCGCGCGAGTAGCCGACCTTGAGCCGGCGCTGGAGCAGCGAGGTCGAGCCCTGCGCGTGCATGACGACGATGCGCGCGGCTTCCTTGATGAGCTCGTCGTCGAAGGGATCGTCGAGCCCCTCGCCCTCCTCGGCCTCGTCGGTGTCGGGGATGTTCGCGTCGGTCGCGAGCGGGGGTGCCGCGCCCGGCTGCGCCTTCGCGCGCCAGAAGTCGACGACGCGCGCGCTCTCCTCCTCGGACACGTACGCCCCGTGGATGCGGTAGGGCTCGGGCTTGCCGGCCGGCATGAACAGCATGTCGCCGTGACCGAGCAGGTTCTCGGCGCCGTTCATGTCGAGCACCGTGCGCGAGTCCGTCTTGCTCGCGACCTGGAACGCGATCCGCGACGGGAAGTTCGCCTTGATGACTCCGGTGATGACGTCCACCGACGGCCGCTGCGTCGCGAGCACGAGGTGGATGCCGACGGCGCGCGCCATCTGCGCGAGCCTCGCGATTGGCTCCTCGATCTCGGCCGGCGCCGTGAGCATGAGGTCCGCGAGTTCGTCGATCACGACCACGATGAACGACAGCTTCGTCGGCGGCGGCGAGCCGGCCTCGGGGCTGGGCACCTGGCCCGCCGCGACCTTCTCGTTGTATGCGGCGATGTTCCGCGCGCCCGTCGTCGCCATGAGCTTGTAGCGCTTCTCCATCTCGGCGACGCCCCAACGCAGCGCGCGGCTCGCGCGCTTCGGCTCGGTCACGACCGGCATGACGAGGTGCGGGATGCCGTTGTAGGCCGACAGCTCGAGCATCTTGGGATCGATCATCACCATCTGCAGCGTGTCCGGCCCGTGCTGGAACAGCAGGCCCGTGATGATCGAATTCAGGCACACGCTCTTGCCCGAGCCGGTCGCGCCGGCGACGAGCACGTGCGGCATCTTCGTGAGGTCGTAGACGAACGGCTCGCCGACGACGTCGACGCCGAGCGGCACCTTGAGCGCGCCGGTGCTCGACTCGTAGGGCGCCGACGACAGCACTTCGCGCAGGTAGACCATGCGGCGGCGCCGGTTCGGGATCTCGACGCCGACGGCGCCCTTGCCCGGGATCGGCGCGAGGATGCGGATGCGCTGCGCCCGCAGCGCGAGCGCGAGGTCGTCTTCGCGCGAGACGATCGAGTTCACCTTCACGCCGGCGGCCGGCTCGAACTCGAACGTCGTGACGACGGGGCCGGGATGGATCTCGGTGACGCGGCCGTCCACGCCGAAGTCGCCGAGCTTCGCGACCAGCAGGTTCGCCTCGTTCGTCAGGTCCTGTGCAGTGACGAGGTCTTCGGGCTGCCCCGGCAGCTGCAGCATGCTGAGCGACGGCAGTTCGTCCGTCGGCGCGAGCGCGGGCGCTCCCGGCGGAACGGGACCGTTCGCGGCCGATCGTGGCTTCGCGGGCTTCGGCTTCGCGTCGAGCTTCGCGAGCCCCGGCAGCGCGAGCCGCGTCTGCACCGCATCGGGCGGCTGTGATTCGTCGCGCGGCCGTCCGCCCGATCCGTTCGTCGCGATGCGCGGCGGCGGCGGCGCCTCGGCCGCCGCGGCGTCCTCTTCGGCGACGGTTGCGCGCGCGGCGGTCACGCGCTTCTCGGTCTTCGCGCGCTTCGGGGTCGGGCGCTGGCGCGCCGCCTGGGCGCGCCGCTCCTGCAGCGTTTGCCACAGGCCGACCGCGCCGTTCGCCGGCACGGTGACCGCCCCCTTCACGAGGCGCGCGATCCAGTGGAACCCGAGTTCGCTCGCGGCGAGCGCCGTGACTCCGAACAGCGCGCCGGCGACGATCCACGAGCCGACGCGGCCGAGCGCGGATTCGAGCGCGAGCGAGGCCGCGAAGCCCCAGCCGCCCGCCCACACCCAGCGGTCGAGCCCGCCGAGCCCGAGCAGCACGCACACCTCGAACACGAGCAGCACGCCGATCGCCGAGGTCACCGCGAGCCCGACCGCCGGCCGCGAACGGAGGCGGTTCCACGACCACATCGCGGCGAGCACCGGCACCGTGAACGACGCGAGACGGCCGACGGCCCACACGAGGCCGAACGAGAGCGCGGCGCCGACCGGGCCGCAGGCGTTGTCGCCGGACCAGAGCGTCGCGCCGGGGAGCGGCGCGCGGTAGGTCGCGACGCTCGCGAGACACAGCACCGCGAACGCGCCGAGCAGGAGCGCGAGGATCTGGCGCTGGCGTTTTTCGGAGAGGGATGAGGCCACGTTCGTGTCGTCCCTGACGGCCTGCGAGGGGCCGCGAGCGCCCCGCTTCGTGCGAGTCTCGCGCGCCGGCCGCCGAGCGCGCAGGATGGTCCGCCGACGGCCGCACCCGCCTTCCTGGCGGGCCCACGGCGCGACATATTGCACGAGGGCCCGCGCACGGGCAATGCCGGAGATCACGCCCCCGGGGACCGATCGAACCCCCTCCCCGCGGCGCGACTCCGGGGATCACCTCGCAACCCACCTCAACGAAACGCGGCCTCGAAGCGCGAACGCCCCGGCGCGGAGCGGAAGTCCGCGCGCCGGGGCGTCGCCGGATCGTGAATCGCGGCGGTCAGGCGCTTCGCTGTCGCTCCGGCGCCGGAGCGGCGGCGGTCGCGACCGGCGCCGGAACGATGCCGCGCTCGAGCCAGACGTAGCGTCCCGTCAGCAGCCCCTTCGCGACCTCGGTGTGCGCCGGGTCGTCGTTCGAGCGGATCGCCTCGAACAGCGCGGTCACGCGCCGCCGCGCGGCGAGGCAGAACGCGTCAGCGAGCTCGTACGGCGTCTCGCCCGCGCCCGCGATGCCGCGCTTCACGTCGCGCTGCGCGCGCACGCACACGGCCGCCATCGCGTACAGCTCGGCGCCGATGTCCACGCAGCGGAACAGCAGCCCCTGGCGCCGCTCGAGCGCCGGACCGTGCGCGATCATGAGGTGGAACTGCTGGCGCGCGAGCCGGCGCGCGGTGCGCTCGACGTACCGCAGGTGCGTCGCGAGCGGACCGAACTCGCCGTACTGCGGCCACCACCCCCAGCCGAGCCAGCGGCTCGGGTACCAGCCCGCGTAGAACAGCCCCGAGCGCACGAGCCCCGAGAGCCGCTTGCCGAGCGGCACGTTCGGCATCACGACGTCGCCCGCGACCTTGAGGTGCACGTCGAGCGCCTCGCGCGCGATGAACAGCCGCATGACCTGGTTCGAGCCCTCGAAGATGCGGTTGATGCGCAGGTCGCGCATCGCGCGCTCGAGCGCGACCGGCGCTTCGCCGCGCGAGGCGAGGCTCGGCGCGGTCTCGTAGCCGCGGCCGCCGCGGATCTGCATCGCGTCGTCCGCGAGCTGCCACGCGACGTCCGTGTTCCACAGCTTCGCGATCGCCGCTTCGAGCCGGATGTCGCTCTTGCCGCCGTCCGCGAGCAGCGTGCCGAGATCCGAGACGGCCTCGAGCGCGTACGTGTCGGCGGCCATCTTCGCGAGCATGTGCGCGATCGCCTCGTGCTTCCCGACGGGCTTGCCCCACTGCACGCGTTCGTTCGCCCACGCGCGGCACACGCCGAGGCACCACTTGCCGAGCGCGGCCATCGTCGCGGGCAGCGTGAGACGGCCGGTGTTGAGCGTGATGAGCGCGAGCTTCAGGCCCTTGCCCTCGCCCCACAGCAGGTTCTCCTTCGGCACGCGCACGTTCGTGAACCGCAGCACCGCGTTCTCGATGCCGCGCACGCCCATGAACTCGAGCCGGTGCGTGACCTCGACGCCGGGCGACGCGGACTCGACGACGAACGCGCTGATCGGTCCGGGCTTGCCGTCCTTGCCGGGCGTGCGCGCCATCACGACCATCAGCTCGGAGATCGTGCCGTTCGTGATCCACAGCTTCGCGCCGTTCAGCACGTACGCGGAGCCGTCCGCGGTCGGAATCGCCGTCGTCGTCATGCGCGCCGGATCCGATCCGACCTCGGGCTCGGTGAGGGCGAAGGCCGAGATCGCGCCCTTCGCGAGGCGCGGCAGCAGCCGGTGCTTCTGCTCGTCGGTGCCGAACATCTTGACCGGGCCCGGGACGCCGATGGACTGGTGCGCGGACAGCAGCGCGACGACCGGGCTCGAGACCGTGCTGATGAGCGACATCGCGCGGCAGTAGGTGAACTGCGACAGCCCAAGTCCGCCGTACTCGCGCGGGATCTTGATCCCGAACGCGCCGAGTTCGCGCAGCCCCTGGATCGTCTCCTCAGGGATGCGTCCGTCGCGCTCGATGCGCTCGGCGTCCACGTGGGGATGCGTCCGTCGCGCTCGATGCGCTCGGCGTCCACGTGCTCCTTCAGGAAGCGCTCGAGCTTCGCAAGGAACTCGTCGCCGCGCTTCTGCTCCTCGGCGTCCGGCTCGGGAAACGGGTGGATGAGGTCGAGGCGCAGCGCGCCGAGGAAGAGCTCGCGCAGGAACGACGGCGACTCCCACTGCGTTTCGCGCGAGGCTTCGGCGACGGCCCGGGCTTCGTGTTCGCTCACGTGCGCGGCGGAACGGTTCGGTTCGCTCATGATCTCCCTCGGACGGCCCGCGAGAGCCTGTGGTGTGCGTGTCGGTCGGCGGCCGCAGAGTAGCCGCTCCCCCGGCGCGCGCCAACGGTTCGCGCCGGATTCCGCGGGGCCGCGCGCTCGGAGGCCGCCCCGGAGGACGTCCCGAGCGTTATCGGCGGCGGCGCGCAGGAAGTGCAGCCTCGAAGCGCGGGCCTGCTCCGGCGTTCGCGGGGGGCTTCTGGTATAGATGCCGCGCAATGCTCGTCCTCCTCCGACTGGTCGCGTGGCTCCTGCCGCTCCTCTGGGCGCACCGCGAGGCCCGGGTGCCGCGGCCCGAGCGCGTCGGACGCATGCTCAACGCGTTCCTCGTCGCGCTGCTCGCGCTCGACGCGCTCACGCTCGTGGTGCGCGTCACGAAGGCGCCCGCCTCGGGACCGCTGCTCGCACCGCTCCTGTTCCTCGCGGGACTCGCGGTGTGGGTCCCGGTCGCGTGGCTGTCCGCGTATGGCACCCGCGGCCGCGACTACTGGCTGCGCGGCCCGCTGCTGTTCGTCGCGCTGATCCTGTGGGCGACGAACACGTGGACGGTGGCGACGGGATTCACGCTCGCGGCCGTGCTCGCGCACCGCTGGACCGCCGCGTTCGAGACGCGCCGCGTCTTCGCGATCGCGCTCGCGGGCACCGTGTTTTTCGTCGTGCAGCTGCTCGTCGGCCCCGTGCGCCTCGAGAAGGAACTGCCGCTGCCGGCGCTCCACCCGCTCGCGGCGTTCGGCTCGGCGTGCTCGACGATCGCGTTCGGCGTGCTGATCGCCGGCACCGTCTCGGCGGTCGTGCGATTCGTCCGCGACCCGAGCCTCGGCATCCGCACGGTCGGCCGGCGGCTCGCGCTTTCGCACGTGCTCGTCGTCGTGGTGCCGCTGCTGCTCATGGCGGCGCTGTGGGCGTTCACGACGATCCTCGGCGTGTCGAACGAACGCGCGCTCGTCGCCGCGCGCTTCGTCGTGAGCGAGAGCCGCGCGCTGCGTGCGTCGCTCGAGGCCGCGCTCAGCGAGGGCGCCTCGGACGCGCGACTGCGCGCGCTCGCCGAGGCGCAGCGCGAACGCTGGCCGGGGATGCTGATCTGGACCGTGAAGGCCGGCCGCGTCGAAGCGCTGCACGCCGACACGCTCGGGCGCCGCGGCGAGGTCGCGCAGTGGATCGCGCAGCGGGACAGCGTCGCGCACGACGCGCTCGTCGGCCTCGGCGGCCGCCGGTTCCTCGGCGCGCTCGCGCGCGGGGCCGACGGCGCGTTCGCGGTCGCGTTCGTCCCCGCCGACACGTTCCTCGCGCGCGTCGTGTCGCCCGTCGCCCGGGCGCACATCGCGTTCGCGGGAAGCACGACCTTGCGCGCGGACTCCGCGCGCACGTCGACGGCGACGGAATTCGACGAGGACGCCGAGGACGAAGCGGACTCGGCGCTCGCGGCCGTCGACGCGGCGCTCGATTCCGCCGCAGCGATCGCCGGCGGACGGGACTCGGTCGAGCTCGAGGCCGCGCGGCGCATCACGCGCCGTCTCGGCATCCCGGACTCGGTCGTCACGGCGGACGAGCGCGGGCGCGGCCGGCGCAATCGACCTCGGATCTCGATCACGACCGACGGAAAGCGGCGCCAGGTGTCGTCCGACGACGATCCGTACTTCCTGCTGAACGGCCACGCGACGATCGAGGGGCTCGCGTTCCGGCGCGGACGCTGGGTGCCGCGCGACGCCGTCGTGGACTCGCACGTGCCGATCGGCGAACTGCTCGGCGGCCTGCTCGACACGGCGCGAGAGAACCGATTGAGCGTGCTGCCGATCGTGCTGCTGTCCCTCACGCTCGTCCTCGCGCTGTTCGTGCTGCTGTTCGACGTCGTCATGGTGACGAACATGGCGCGCAGCATCACGTCCGCGATCCAGGCGCTGAAGGTCGGCGCCCGCCGGCTCGAGGGCGGCACGTTCGACCATCGCATCGAGGTCGCGGGCCGGGACGACCTGTGGGACGTCGCCGCGACGTTCAACCAGGCGGTCGCGGGCCTCGAACGCGCTCAGGGGCTCGAGAAGGAGAAGCACCGCCTCGAGAGCGAATTGTCGCTCGCGCGGCAGATCCAGGCGCGCCTCCTGCCCGCGGCCCCGCCCGCGATCGCGGGGCTCGAGATCGCGGGCCTGAGCGAGTCCGCGCGCGAAGTCGGCGGCGATTACTTCGACCACATCGATCTCGGCGACGAACGCGTGCTGCTGGTGGTCGCGGACGTCTCGGGCAAAGGCGTGCCGGCGGCGCTGCTCATGTCGGGCTTCCGCGCCTCGCTCGTGAGCCAGGACCTGTCGGCGTCCGCGCCGTCGAGCGTCGCGGAACGGCTGAACGAGTTCCTGCTCCGCAGCGTCCAGCCCGGCAAGTTCGTCACCGCGTTCATCGGCTTCCTCGACGGGAAGACCGGACAGCTCGTGTACGCGAACGCGGGACACAATCCGCCCGTGATCGTGCGGACGAACGGCGAGCACGAGTGGCTGACGACGGGCGGGCTGATCCTCGGCATCCTGCCCGGCAGTCACTTCGACCACGGTGAAGCGGTGATCGAGCCGGGAGACTTCGTCGCGCTTTACACCGACGGCGTCACCGAGGGCCAGAACGCCTCGGGAGAGCTGTGGGGCGAGGAGCGGCTGCTGAACGCCCTGCGCGTCGGCCGCGACCTGCCGTGCGCGACGCTCGCCGAGCGCATCGCGGCCGAGGTGCGCACGTTCGAGGGGACTCAGGGACCCGCCGACGACATCACGCTCGTGATCGCGCGCCGCCGTGCGGGCGCCGCCGACTGACGGCGCCGGCGCGGCGCGCCGTCAGCGCAGCGCGATGACGCGGCCGTGCGCCCGAAGTTCGCCCGCCGTCGCGCGCGCGAAGTAGAGCCCCGGGCCGAGTGGCTCCCGCCCCGCGCCGTCGAGGTCCACTGCGGTGCGTCCCGCGCCGCAGTGCTGCACGCCGAGATCGCGCACGCGGCGCCCCGCGGCGTCGAACAGCTCGACGCGCACGTCGGCGGGCACGGTGAGGTCGAGCAGGACGCGCCGTCCGTCCGCAGCGCCGTGCACGGCGAGCCGTGGCGTCGCGGGTTCCGGCGCGCCGGCATCCACCGTGCTCCCGGGCGGGTACAGGTAGACGAGCGGCGAGTAGCGGCCGCGCACCTCGAACACGAGTTCGTCACGGTTCGGCGTGGCGTCGTCGTCGGGCACGAACTCGGGCCGCCAGACGATCGTCTCGGAGTCGTCGCCCTCGATGAACTGGGTCGTCACGTGCACGACCGACTGCAGGCCGTACGGAATGGGCCACTTCTTCTCGAGGATCGGATGCCCGGCGATCGTGTCCACTTCCCAGACGCGGAACGGCGCGATGCGCGTCAGCGTGTCCACGAACTGGATTCCGGTCGACGGCAGGTCGGACTTGAGCAGGATCCGCACGGTGTCGCCCTGGTGGGCGTAGGTCTGGTCCGGGAGGATCGCCTCGAGCGTGAGCGGATCGCACAGCAGTGACGCCCCGGCGTTCCGCACCGACCGGAAGTTCACGACGTGGTTGAAATTCTGCAAGCTCTCGAGGGAGGCGAGGTACGGCTCGACGGTCCCGTCCTCCCACGCGAACGAGAAGGTCTCGCTCGCGTACTCGTCGGGGTTGACCTCGCCGAAGAGGCCGTCGAACTCCCACGCGCTCTGCGGCATTCCGACGTCGCCGAGCGCGGACGGTCCGGTGAGCTGGAACACGCCGGCGTCGCCGGTGAAGAACAGGTGCCACTGCGACCGCATCTTCGCGACGTGCGGCGACTCGACCTTGTTCGTGCCGGGCTCGACCTGGTAGTTGCGGTAGGTGCTCCAGAGCGGCCCGAGATCGGACATCGCGGTCGGATCGGAGAACGGTGCGCGCGCCACGCCGACGACGAACGCGTAAGGGTTGTACGTGCCGTTCGGAACGGTCGCGGGCTTCGTCGTGTAGTAGAGGAGCCAGCCGGGAGGACTCAGCGAAGCGGGATCGGCCGCGTCCTCGCGCATGACGAACGGATCGCGCGCTCCCCCGCCCGCGCAATCCGCCCACGGCAGGGACGGCGAGCCGCACTCGATGAGCGGCGCAGCCTGACGCGTCCAGTTCGTGAGGTCCGTGGACCACGCGACGCCGATGCGCTGCTCGGCGAGCGTCCACGCGCTGCCGATGAGCGTGTCGCGCACGCCGGTGTAGAACATCCAGAACTTCCCGTTCGCGAATACGACGCTCGGCGCCCAGACGTGATCGCGATCCCATCCCGATCCGCTCGCGACGAAGTTCGAATCCACGAACGTCCAGGTGAAGAGGTCGTAGGAAATCGCGTGTCCGAAGCGCCGCTCGTTGCGGTGGTAGTCCCCCGCCTGCCGCAGGGAGAGGTCGTTCATGATGTAGAAGGCGTGCGCGACCCCCTGCGAGGCGATGACGGCGAAGTCCTTCGGCGCGAAGCCCGGGGGCACGCCATTTCCCACGCCGAGGGACGGGACCGCGGAGTTCGCGTTTCCGGCAAGCAGCAGCAGGGCGAGCCCCAACGCGGCCGGCCAGGGGCGCGCGATCGCGCGCCCGGCCGTTACCCGCGTGCGAGGCTCGCTCGTCGGGGACGGAGTGTCGGCGAGCGCTGTCATTCTCGGGGAAGTCTCGGTGTCGTTCGGTGCCTCGTCGCGACGCGGGGGATCGGCGACGGGCCGAAATGATACCCGCAGCGCGTGGCGCACGGCCACCTTGTTCGATTCCCCCGCCTCCGCTAGTCTCCCGCGTCCTTCGCGCCCGGGACTCCACGCGCGAGGGTCGAGTTCATCCCCGCCGGAAGGCCGCATCTCTCGCGATTGCAACGCGGTCGCCCTCCGGTTCGGTCGTCCGGCCGCTCGCCGGGCCACGACACCTCTGATGATGAGGAGCAGCTGATGATGAGGATCCGCGCTGCGGGCTCCGCCCTGCGAAAGTTCGCCCTGACCGCGACCGCGGCTTTGTTCGCGCTGTCGGTCCCCGCGCTCGCGCTCGCGAGCGAGCTCGATCTGCAGTTGCCGGAGCTCGACGCCGCGCAGCGCCAGCTGCTCGTGCTCGGCCTCGGCGTGTGCGTCGTCGGCATGGCGTTCGGCATGGTGATGTTCAACCAGGTGAAGGGCATGCCGGCGCACAAGTCCATGCTCGACGTCTCGAACACGATCTACGAGACCTGCAAGGCCTACCTGCTCAAGCAGGGCCAGCTGCTCGCCGTGCTCGAGATCTTCATCGGCGCGTGCATCGTCTACTACTTCGGCGTCCTGCAGGGCCTCGACGCGATGCGGGTCGTCACGATCCTCGCGTTCTCGGTGCTCGGCATCCTCGGCTCCTACGGCGTCGCGTGGTTCGGCATCCGCATGAACACCTTCGCGAACAGCCGCACGGCTTTCGCATCGCTCAAGGGCAAGCCGCTCCAGGTGTACGAGATTCCGCTGCAGGCCGGCATGAGCATCGGCGTGCTGCTGATCTGCGTCGAGCTGCTGATGATGCTCGCGATCCTGCTCTTCGTGCCCGCCGAGCAGGCCGGCGCGTGCTTCCTCGGCTTCGCGATCGGCGAGTCGCTCGGCGCCTCGGCGCTCCGCATCGCGGGCGGCATCTTCACGAAGATCGCCGACATCGGCTCCGACCTCATGAAGGTCGTGTTCCGCATCAAGGAGGACGACCCGCGCAATCCCGGCGTCATCGCCGACTGCACGGGCGACAACGCGGGCGACTCGGTCGGTCCCACGGCGGACGGCTTCGAGACGTACGGCGTGACGGGCGTCGCGCTGATCTCGTTCATCGCGCTCGCGGTCGTTCCCGAGCACAAGGCGAGCTTCCTCGTGTGGATCTTCGTGATGCGCGTGCTGATGATCCTCACGTCGATCGTGTCGTACCTCGGCAACGCCGCGGTCGCGCGCGCGCAGAACGCGGGCAAGACGAAGATCGACTTCGAGGCGCCGCTCACGAGCCTCGTGTGGGTGTGCTCGATCCTCTCCATCGTCGTGACGTTCGCCGTCTCGAAGTGGCTGCTCGCGCCGCTCGGCGGGAACCTGTGGTTCACGCTGTCCGTCATCATCTCGTGCGGCACGCTCGCCGCGGCGGTGATCCCCGAGTTCACGAAGGTGTTCACGAGCGCGCACTCGCGACACGTGTCCGAAGTCGTGGCCGCGTCCAAGGAAGGCGGCGCCTCGCTCAACATCCTCTCGGGCATGGTGGCCGGCAACTTCTCGGTGTTCTGGAAGGCGCTGACGCTCGCCGTGCTGCTGTTCCTCGCGTTCCTCTTCTCGCAGCAGGGTCTCGCGCAGTACATGCAGTACCCTGCCGTGTTCGCGTTCGGCCTCGTGGCGTTCGGACTGCTCGGCATGGGACCGGTGACGATCGCGGTCGACTCCTACGGCCCGGTCACGGACAACGCCCAGTCCATTTTCGAGCTGTCGCAGGTCGAGACGACGCCGGGCGCCGCGCAGGAGATCGAAAAGCAGTTCGGCTTCAAGCCCGACTTCGAAAAGGGCAAGCACTACCTCGAGGACAACGACGGCGCGGGCAACACGTTCAAGGCAACCGCGAAGCCGGTGCTCATCGCGACCGCCGTGGCCGGCGCGACGACGATGCTGTTCTCGATCATCCTGACGCTCCAGAAGCACTTCGGCGTGGACGCGAACGGGGCACCGGTTTTCCGCCTCGACCTGCTCGACCCCTACGTGCTGCTCGGACTGCTCATGGGCGGCGGGACCGTGTACTGGTTCACCGGCGCCTCGATGCAGGCGGTCACGACGGGCGCCTACCGCGCGGTCGAGTTCATCAAGAAGAACATCAAGCTCGACTCCGCCGAGGCCGCGAACATCGAGACCTCGCGCACGGTCGTGCGCATCTGCACGCAGTACGCGCAGGCGGGCATGTTCAACATCTTCCTCGTGATCTTCTCGTTGACGATCGCCTATGCGTTCTTCAACGAGGTGTTCTTCATCGCCTACCTGGTCAGCATCGCGGTGGTCGGCCTGTTCCAGGCCGTCTACATGGCGAACGCCGGCGGCGCGTGGGACAACGCGAAGAAGGTCGTCGAGGTCGAGCTGCAGGCGAAGGGCACCGACCTGCACGCGGCGACCGTCGTCGGCGACACGGTCGGCGACCCGTACAAGGACACGTCGTCGGTCGCGCTCAACCCGATCATCAAGTTCACGACGCTGTTCGGCCTGCTGGCGGTCGAAATGGCGGTCGCGAACCCGGCGATCTCGGTTCCGGTCTCGGCGGTGTTCATGCTGATCGCGCTCGCGTTCGTGTACCGCTCGTTCTACGGCATGCGGATTTCGACGAGCAAGTAGCCCTCGCATCGTCGCGACGCGCCCCCGGCGGCCAGACCCGCCGGGGGCGCGAGCGTTCGCGGCGGACGATCTTCCTTGACGCGCCGCGCGTCCCGCGATTGGGTGACACGAACCGCGGCGCCTCCCACCCTCTTCCACGGAGAACGCATGGCCCTCAAACCCGACCGCACGTTCCTCGCCCTGCCGTCCGGCTACCGCTCGCGCGAGATGGCATCGTTCATCGCCCAGCTCGACGACCAGACGAAGCTGCTCGCGGAGGCGCTGGACGGCATCGGCGTCAAGGAGCTCGAGTGGCAGCCGAAGCCGGGCATGAACACCATCGGAATGCTGCTCGCCCACCTCGCGATCGTGGAGGTGTGGTGGTTCGGCGGGCCGTCGCGTCTCACGACCGACGTGGACTTCGACGGCGTCCTCGGCATCGGCGGCGACGACGACGGCATCCCGGCGCTGCCGACCGGGCGGCACCCGGTCGCACTTCGCGGCAAGCCGCTCGCGTTCTACCTCGGCCTGCTGAAGAAGTCGCGCGCGTTCGTGAAGCGCGAGGCGCGCAAGATCACCGACCGAGAGATGGTGAAGCCGCTCCAGCAGCCGCGCCCCGACCGTGGCGTCGTGCGCCACTTCGACCGCCGCTGGATCGCGTACCACGTGGTCGAGCACTTCTGCGGACATCACGGCCAAATCCTGATGCTCCGGCACTGGGCGCGCGTCGCGCGCCGCCCACGCTGACCTCCCGACGAAAGGAGTCCGCATGTCCACGACCCTGCGCACCGTCTTCGAGCCGCCCGCCGGATTCGCGAGCGAGCGCGGCGCGCTGTTGTTCTGGGCGCTCGCCGAACAGCGCAAGAAGCTGATCGCGGAGACGCGGGAGCTGACGGTCGAGGATCTCGACTGGCAGTTCGCCCCCGGCATGAACACGATCGGCATGCTGCTCGCGCACGTCGCGTTCGCCGAAGCGCACCTCGTGCAGGTCGGCGTGCTCGGCGAGACCACGGGCCACGCGCAGGACGTGATCGGCATCACCGAGGAGGACGAAGGGCTGCCGCTGCCGCCCGACGGCCGGCCTTCGCCCGCCGTCTCGGGCAAGCCGGTCGCCTTCTTCCACTCGATGCTCGACCGCTCGCACGCGCACACCCGCGCGGCGGTCGCGCCGCTCACCGACGCCGATCTCGCGCGCATCGTGACGCGCCCCCCGCGTCCGGACGGAACGGTGCGCGTGCTCGACGCGGCCTGGGTGCTCTACCACCTCGTGGAGCACGAGGCGGGACACCTCGGGCAGATCTCGCTGCTCCGTCACCTGAGGCGCGCGAGCGCCCGCTGACGCGCCGGGAAACCGACGGGCGGCGGCGCCGATCGCGCCGCCGCCCGGATTCGTTCAGTGCGCGACGGCCTTGCCATCCGCGTCGCGGATGCCGATCGGCCCGAGCCCGAGCGCGCGAATCTGCGGCTCGATCTGCCGGCGCGAGCCGACGAGGATCAGCCGCATGTCGTCGGGCCGCAGGTGCCGCTTCGTCGCGTCAAACACCTCGGCCGCGGTCATCGAGCTGAGCCGTTCGGGCAGCGACTGGTAGTAGTCCGGCGACTGCTCCAGCAGGAACAGCTGCCCGATCGTGCCGGCGGTCGTCTCGGCGTCCTGGAACTGCGCCGGCAGCGCGCGTGCGATGGACTCGCGCGCGAGCGTCAGCTCCTCCGGCGAGATCTCCTTCGCCGTCATGCCCGCCACTTCCTTCAGCAGCTCGCGCACGGACGGGCCCGTCGCCTCGCCCTTCACCATGCTCCCGACGATCAGCGGTCCCACGCCCCGGTTCTCGCGGATGAACGAGAACGCGCCGTAGGAATAGCCGTGCTGTTCGCGCAGGTTCATGTTGACGCGGCTCGAGAACAGCCCGCCGAGCACCTGGTTCATCACGTTCAGCTTCTCGTAGTCGGGATCCGAGCGCGCGACGCTCTGCTGCGCCGCGATCAGCGCGGTCTGGGACGCGGACGGCATGTCCACGATCGTCACGCGGTCGGCCGTGGAGGCGCCGCCCTCGGGCGCCTTCACGACCTCGCCCGTTCCGCGCCACTGGCCGAGCGCCTGCGTCGCGAGCCGCCGCGCCTCGGCCTCGGTGAGGTCGCCGGCGAGCACGAGCGCCGCGTTCGACGGAGAGAAGTAGCGCTGGTAGAAGCCCGTGAGTTCGCCCTTCGTGGCCTGCTGGAGTCCGGACTCCGTGCCGAGCTGGGCGTGGCCGTACGGATGGGCGTCGCCGTACAGCACGGGGCCGATCACGCGCATGCCAGTCGCGAACGGATTCTGGCGCGTCTCGATGATCGCGGTGAGCCGGTCGTTGCGAACGCGAGCGAGGTCCGAATCCGGGAAGGTCGGCTTCGTCACGACGTCCGACAGCAGCGACATCGCCTGCGTCGCCTGGCCCTTGAGCACCGTGACCCACGCGTAGCTGCCGTCCGTCCCGGCGTTCGTTCCGAGCGTCGCGCCGAGCGACTCGAGTTCGCGCGCGATCGCGAGCGCGTCGCGGTCGCCGGCGCCCTCGTCGAGCATCGAGACCGCGAAGCCCGCGAGTCCGGGCCGGTCCGCGGGATCGGCGGCGCTGCCCGCGCGCACGACGAGTTCGGCGGCGACCACGGGCAGCTCGTGCGACTCGACGAGCAGCACGCGCAGTCCGTTCGGCAGGTCGAACGACTTCGCGCTCGGGAGCGGCGTCGTCGGCGTCGGGCCGGACTTCGGACGCTCGTTGCGCCACGGCTCGGCCGACACGACGGGGGCCGTCGAGGGCGGCGGCTCCGCCGGCGACGGCGGCCCGGCCGGGATGACCTTCTCCCCCGGCACGCAGTGCACGACCGCGCGGCGGTCCTTCGCGAGCTGCTCGGCGGCGAAGCGCTTCACGCCGTCCGCGGTCACGGCCTCGATGCGCTCGAGGTCCTTCTGCAGGTAGCCGGGATCGCCCGTGTAGTGGTTGTACAGGTTGAAGCGGTTCGCGACGCCGTCGAATCCGCCCGGGTTCTGGAGCGCGAGCACTACGGCCGAGTAGAGGCCGGTCTTCGCCGAACGCAGCTCCTCCGCGGTCGGGCCGTCGCTCGCGAGCCGCGCGAGCTCGGCGTCGGCGGACTGCTCGAGTTCCTCGGCCGTGTGCCCGGGCTTCGCGGTGAGCGTGACCTCGAACAGCGAGCCGAGCGCGAGCGACTGCTGCGTCGCGTTCACGGCCTGGGCGATCTTCCGGTCGTAGACGAGCGCTTTGTAGAGACGGCTCGCCTTTCCGCTCGCGAGGATGCGGGCCGCGAGAGCGCCCTCGGCGTCCCCGGGCTGGAACGCGTTCGGCGTGATCCAGCCCATGTAGACGCGCGGCAGCTCGATCTCGTCCGTCACGACGTCGCGCCGCTCCGCGGTCAGCGCCGGCGCGGCGCCGGTCGGCTTCGGCACGTCCTCGCCGCGCGGCAGCGTGCCGAAGTACTTCGTGAGGAGTTCCTTCGTGCGCGCGACGTCGATGTCGCCGACGATCGAGATGCTGCAGTTGTTGGGCGCGTAATAGCGCCGGAAGAAGTCGCGCACGTCCTCGAGCTTCGCGGCCTGGATGTCCTCGTGCGAGCCGATGACCATCGCGCGGTACGGATGGCCCTCCGGATACACGAGCTGGTAGAGCCGCTCCTCGGCGAGCGCGTAAGGCACGTTCTCGATGCCCTGCTTGCGCTCGGCGCGCACGACGTCCTGCTGGCGCGCGAGGCTCGCGGCGTCGAGACGGTCGAGCAGGAAGCCCATGCGGTCGCTCTCGAGCCACAGCGCCGTCTCGACCTCGTTCGACGGCACGTCCTCGAGGTAGTTCGTCCGGTCGAAGTCGGTGGTGCCGTTGATGAACGACGCGCCCGCGCCTTCGAGGATCGGGAAGTACTGGTCCTCGGGCACGTGCCCCGAAGCCTGGAACATCATGTGCTCGAACAGATGGGCGAAGCCGGTGCGGCCCTTCGCCTCGTTCGCCGGGCCGACGTGGTACCAGAGGTTGACGGCCACGATCGGCAGGCGGTTGTCCTTCCGCAGAATCACCTCGAGACCGTTCGGCAGCGAGTACTTCTCGAAGTCGAGCCGCACGCGCGGCGGTCCCTCGGAGGTCGTGGGCGAGCACGCGGTGAAGCCCGCGGCGAGAACGAAAAGGACCGCCGGCAGCAGCGCGCGGCGGAGCGCGGCGGAGCGGTGGGGCGTCGACATGGAAGGAATCTCCGAGTGGAGGAACGCAAGGGCTCGACGCGCACTCTTGCCCCCGCGGGAGCGCGGCGTCAACGAAGCCGCCCCGGGCGCGGGTTTGCCGCGACCAGCGCGGAGGCGGCGCGCCGGACGCCGCCGTCGACGCGTCGCCCTCCCGCGGCCGCTGGCGGGGCCGCCGGGCGATCGCTAGATTCGCGCGCCATGTTCGCCACTCCCCGCGTCCGTCCCCTGCTCTTCGCGCTCGCGTTCGCACTCACGCTGTCTTCGGCGATCGCGCGCGCGGACGGACCGCCGCTCTTGTTCCGCCCGCTGCTCGAGGATCCCGACGAACCGCTCGTGCACCTGCGCGTCCAGGCGGTGACGCAGGACCTGCGCTTCGGCTCGGACGTCACCGACTCGACGACGCGCGGGGGCTGGGAGGAGGACGTGGACGGCATGACGTTCGACGTCGCCGGCGGCCACGTGTTCCGCGCCCCGGTGTGGACGGGCGTCGCCGGCCGGAGCGGGCCGTGGAAGCGCTACCAGTTCACCGCCAGCGGGCTCGTGCGATCGAGCTTCGACCGCATCCGCGCCCGCTTCGTCGTCGTGACCGACTACCGCTTCGGCGGCGCGCTCGAGGTCCAGTGGAGCGGCGAAGGGGACGCCGGGCGAGGCGTGACGTCGTTCCGGACGCCGGTGCTCACGACGCGCACGGGACTCTCCCATCGCAGCGCGCACGTCGGCGACGAGGTGATCGGCCAGGCCCGCTTCGGGCGCAACCAGACGGGTCTCGAAGGCGAACTCTCGGCCCACCCGCCGGTGAAGCGCACGGCGCTGAGCTACGAGACGATCGAGCAGATCGCCTCGCTCGAGTTCGCGCTCGGCGGGGCGCCGACGCTGCGCCTCGTCGCCGGCGGCGAATGGAAGGTCGGCATCTCGGGTCGCCAGCCGTGGCGCTTCCGCTCCCCCGCCGCGCTCGCGGGCGTCGAGTGGCGGTCGGCCGGCGATCGCGAGTCGGTCGCGCCCGACCCGGTCTCGCGCGCGCTGAACCGGATGCTCGGAAGCGAGCGCCTCGCGACGTCGTGGTACGCGGGCGCCGAGGTGCGGCTCGCGCGGCCGTTCAACTTCGCCGGCGCCGACAATCCGAACGGCGACGAAGAGGTGTGGACGCCGAGCCTCTGGACGCCGAACCTGTACGGGCGCGAGTTCCGGAACTACGCGGCGACCTGGTACGGACGCGTCGGCGTCACGATCCACGCGCCGGACGCACGCGACGCGTCGCGCGGAGGACGCAAGGCGGGGCCCGAGACGGTGCTCGCGCTCGAGTGGGCGCACGGCTACTCGGACCACGGTCCGTTCCTCGACCAGCGGCGCCGCACGCACCCGCGCTGGTACGTCGTGCCCGGCGTGACGCTGCACTTCTGAACCCCCGCGGCGCGCGGCCCATCGCCGCGCGCCCTCGAGACGCA